>NZ_JBSJZG010000002.1:625599-645486 GCF_054798195.1 Microbacterium sp. GXF0217
CGCTACGGCGCGAAGAAGGGTTGAGTTAGATGCCTCGTAAGGGTCCCGCCCCCAAGCGCCCCGTCGTCAACGACCCGGTATACGGCGCTCCGATCGTCACGTCGCTCGTGAACAAGATCCTCGTCGACGGCAAGAAGTCGCTCGCCGAGTCGATCGTGTACGGCGCACTCGCCGGTGTCCACGCCAAGAACGGCGAGGACGCTGTCGCCACCCTCAAGAAGGCGCTCGACAACGTGCGCCCGACCCTCGAGGTCCGCAGCCGCCGCGTCGGTGGCTCGACCTACCAGGTTCCGGTCGAGGTCAAGCCGCACCGTGCGAACACGCTCGCACTGCGCTGGCTCGTCAGCTATGCGAAGGGTCGTCGTGAGAAGACGATGACCGAGCGTCTGCAGAACGAGATCCTGGACGCCTCGAACGGTCTCGGTGCCGCGGTCAAGCGCCGTGAGGACACTCACAAGATGGCCGAGTCGAACCGCGCGTTCGCTCACTACCGCTGGTAATCAGCTTCGCCGGAGTCGGGCCCTGAGCTCGTCGAAGGGCCCGACTCCGGCACCCTCCCTCTCCTCGCAGTAATCCTGCAAGAAAGATAAGGACACTCCTGTGGCACAAGACGTGCTCACCGACCTGAGCAAGGTCCGCAACATCGGCATCATGGCGCACATCGATGCCGGCAAGACCACCACGACCGAGCGCATCCTGTTCTACACGGGCGTCAACCACAAGCTCGGCGAGACGCACGATGGCGCCTCGACGACCGACTGGATGGAGCAGGAGAAGGAGCGCGGCATCACGATCACGTCTGCCGCCGTGACCTGCTTCTGGAACAAGAACCAGATCAACATCATCGACACCCCCGGTCACGTGGACTTCACGGTCGAGGTGGAGCGCTCGCTCCGCGTCCTCGACGGTGCTGTCGCCGTCTTCGACGGCAAGGAGGGCGTCGAGCCCCAGTCCGAGACCGTGTGGCGTCAGGCCGACAAGTACAACGTCCCCCGCATCTGCTTCGTCAACAAGATGGACAAGCTGGGCGCGGACTTCTACTTCACGGTCGACACGATCGTCAACCGCCTCGGTGCGAAGCCGCTGGTCATCCAGCTGCCGATCGGTGCCGAGAACGACTTCATCGGTGTCATCGACCTCGTCGAGATGCGCGCACTGGTGTGGCCCGGCGATGCCAAGGGTGACGTGACCATGGGCGCGTCGTACGAGATCCAGGAGATCCCGGCCGACCTCAAGGACAAGGCTGACGAGTACCGTCAGGCCCTGCTCGAGACGGTCGCCGAGACCGACGACGCACTGCTGGAGAAGTTCTTCGGTGGCGAGGAGCTCACGGTCGCCGAGATCAAGGGCGCGATCCGCAAGCTCGTGGTCGCCAGCGAGATCTACCCGGTTCTGTGCGGTTCCGCGTTCAAGAACCGCGGTGTGCAGCCGATGCTGGACGCCGTTGTCGACTACCTCCCGAACCCGCTCGACGTCGGTGCCATCGAGGCGCACGACCCGAAGGACGAAGAGAAGATCATCGAGCGTCACCCCGACGCGAAGGACCCGTTCTCGGCCCTCGCGTTCAAGGTCGCCGTTCACCCGTTCTTCGGTCGTCTGACCTACGTGCGCGTGTACTCGGGTCACCTGGACTCCGGCTCCGCGGTCATCAACTCGACCAAGGGCAAGAAGGAGCGCATCGGAAAGATCTTCCAGATGCACGCCAACAAGGAGAACCCGGTCGACTCGCTCACCGCCGGCAACATCTACGCCGTCATCGGTCTGAAGGACACCACCACCGGTGACACCCTGGCCGACATCAACGCCCCGGTCGTCCTCGAGTCGATGACGTTCCCGGAGCCGGTGATCGAGGTCGCGATCGAGCCGAAGACGAAGGCCGACCAGGAGAAGCTGGGTGTCGCCATCCAGAAGCTCGCTGAGGAGGACCCGACCTTCCGCACGGAGCTCAACCCCGAGACCGGTCAGACGACCATCAAGGGCATGGGCGAGCTGCACCTCGACATCCTGGTCGACCGCATGAAGCGCGAGTTCCGCGTCGAGGCGAACGTCGGAAAGCCCCAGGTGGCGTACCGCGAGACGATCAAGAAGGCCGTCGAGAAGTACGACTACACGCACAAGAAGCAGACCGGTGGTTCGGGTCAGTTCGCCAAGATCCAGTTCACGATCGAGCCCCTCGATCTGGACTCGGAGAAGACGTACGAGTTCGAGAACAAGGTCACGGGTGGTCGCATCCCGCGCGAGTACATCGCTCCGACCGACCAGGGCTTCCAGGACGCCATGGCGGCCGGTGCACTGGCCGGTTACCCGATGGTCGGCGTGAAGGCGATCCTGCTCGATGGTGCATCGCACGACGTCGACTCCTCGGAGATGGCGTTCAAGATCGCCGGTTCCATGGGCTTCAAGGAGGCCATGCGCCGCGCGAACCCCGTGCTGCTCGAGCCGCTGATGGCCGTCGAGGTGCGTACTCCTGAGGAGTACATGGGCGACGTCATCGGCGACCTGAACTCGCGTCGTGGTCAGATCCAGTCGATGGAGGATGCCGCGGGCGTGAAGGTCGTGCGTGCTCAGGTTCCGCTGTCCGAGATGTTCGGCTACATCGGCGACCTGCGCTCGAAGACCTCTGGTCGCGCTGTCTACTCGATGGAGTTCCACTCCTACGCCGAGGTCCCGCGGGCCGTGGCGGACGAGATCGTCCAGAAGACCAAGGGCGAGTAAGCCCTTGTCCGGGGCCGCTCAGGCGGCCCCGGACAACACACAACTTCATAACGCTCTCTCTACTAAACTGAGAATCAAACCCCGTAGGGACCCGGTCACAATCCAGTGCCCGACAACCCCTACACGAACGTCCTGAGGAGGACCCAGTGGCCAAGGCCAAGTTCGAGCGGACCAAGCCGCACGTGAACATCGGAACGATCGGTCACGTCGACCACGGCAAGACCACGCTCACCGCAGCGATCTCGAAGGTTCTTGCTGACAAGTACCCGTCGGCGACCAACGTTCAGCGCGACTTCGCGTCGATCGACTCCGCTCCCGAAGAGCGTCAGCGCGGTATCACGATCAACATCTCGCACGTCGAGTACGAGACGCCGAAGCGCCACTACGCGCACGTCGACGCTCCTGGTCACGCTGACTACATCAAGAACATGATCACCGGTGCTGCTCAGATGGACGGTGCGATCCTCGTCGTCGCCGCCACCGACGGCCCGATGGCTCAGACCCGTGAGCACGTTCTGCTCGCCAAGCAGGTCGGCGTTCCGTACCTGCTCGTCGCGCTGAACAAGAGCGACATGGTCGACGACGAGGAGATCCTGGAGCTCGTCGAGCTCGAGGTCTCCGAGCTGCTCGCTTCGCAGGGCTTCGCTGAGGACGCTCCTGTCGTCCGCGTTTCGGGCCTGAAGGCGCTCGAGGGCGACGAGAAGTGGGTCCAGTCGATCCTCGACCTCATGGAGGCCGTCGACGAGAACGTGCCCGACCCGGTGCGCGACAAGGACAAGCCGTTCCTGATGCCCGTCGAGGACGTCTTCACGATCACCGGTCGTGGCACCGTCGTCACGGGTCGCGCCGAGCGTGGCACCCTCGCCATCAACTCCGAGGTCGAGATCGTCGGCATCCGCCCGACGCAGAAGACCACGGTCACGGGTATCGAGATGTTCCACAAGCAGCTCGACGAGGCATGGGCCGGCGAGAACTGTGGTCTGCTGCTCCGTGGCCTCAAGCGTGAGGACGTCGAGCGCGGTCAGGTCGTCGTCAAGCCGGGTTCGGTCACGCCGCACACCGACTTCGAGGGCACCGCGTACATCCTGTCCAAGGACGAGGGTGGCCGTCACAACCCGTTCTACACGAACTACCGCCCCCAGTTCTACTTCCGTACCACGGACGTCACCGGCGTCATCACGCTGCCCGAGGGCACCGAGATGGTCATGCCCGGCGACACCACCGACATGACGGTCGCGCTGATCCAGCCGATCGCCATGGAGGACGGCCTCGGCTTCGCCATCCGTGAGGGTGGACGCACCGTCGGCGCCGGTACGGTCACGAAGATCATCAAGTAAGACTTTCGTCTTACGACGCAGCGGGGTCGGACCTTCGGGTCCGGCCCCGCTGTCGTATGCCCGGGGGATTCTCGGGATGCCGTCGCTACTCTGGAACTCCGTCATCGAAGGAGCCCCATGAGCGAGATCCACGTCGGTCCACCGCCGCCGCGCAGCTACGCGCGCCTCTGGGTCTCGACCCTCCTGCTGGCCGTGTACACCGCGTTCGTGCTGCTCGTGACGATGTGGCCGAGCCCGCAGGATCTCGAGTTCGACAGCATCGCCTCCCGCGTGCTGCGGGCGCTGCACAACATCGGCGTCCCCGAGACGTTCGGCTACGACAAGCTCGAGTTCACCGCGAACATCGCCATGTTCGTCCCGCTCGGGTTCCTGCTCGGCCTGGCCCTGGCGCGCAAGGCCTGGTGGGTCGCGCTGATCCTCCTGCCGGCGTTCTCCGCCGGCATCGAGTTCACGCAGGGTATCGCACTGGAGAGCCGCGTCTCGACGTTCTACGACGTGATGGCGAACTCGATCGGCGGGTTCCTCGGACTGCTACTGGCCATGGTCATCCGCGCGATGATCCACGTGCGCGACCGCACGATGATCGAGCGCGAGCTCTGGGAGCGCCGTCGCGCGGCCGCTGAGCTGCAGCGTCAGAACGCGGCCAGGGCGGCGGCACGGAAGCCCCAGCCTGCGCAGGCGTGGGCTGCTGAGGCGGAGCCGGCCTACGTCGAGCCCGATCCCGTCACCAGGGTGCTGGATGCCGACTTCTGGGCTTCGCCGGATGCCCCGACACAGCGGATCTCGGTGTGACAAGCACCCTAGGCGGGTCGGAGCTTGTCACACCGCGTCCGTGCTGTCGCTCGCTGAGGCGGTGTTGGCGGCATTAGTACCACCAGTTCCACTCCAGTATCGTTTACCTGGGATGCTGGAGCATGGGCGGTACGCGCATATCCGCGTCTAGGAAACGTCGGCAGAACAGGCGCGCGTTTGAACATCTCGAGCGCAACCGCTGCTTGTCTATCGGGAAAGGGATCTCCTAGTGGTTGTAGACATCCGCATCGAGAACATCACGGGGGAGTATCTGCGTGGGTGGGCTATCGACCGGGATGAGCCTGATACTCCTGTGGAGGTCGAGCTGCTGGCGGATGGCATGATTCTGGGTAGCGTGACCGCAAGGATCCTCCGCCACGACATTGCGTCGAAAGGCTGGAATCAAGGGTATTCCGGCTTCCGATTCCCCCTGCCCGCCCGATTGCTCGAAGGCACGCCGGTAGTGTTCTCTGCCCGAGCTAAGGGTGTTTCGGGGCGAATAGATGAGCTATCGCGCGTCCTATCTACGCCAAAATGGTCGTTCAGCCATGGGCAAGAGAAGCCGTGGCTCGCTAGCGGTGATCGCGCTTCAACGCGGAGTACGTTGGTGGACGAGTCGTTTCGCGAGATCGTCGGAATGTTTGAATCTGGACGGATTGACGACGCGATTGGGCTTGCACGAGCGAGGTTCCGAGATGATCGCGGTCTCTTTGCTGTGGACACAGGCATCGTCGAAGCAGTCTCCCGACACGTTGGTGTCAAGACCTTCGAACAGATGATGTCAGACCGTCATCGCGACTGGTTCCGTGCGAAAAATCCTTCGATATGGCAGCGGCGACTCGCGAGCAAGCAGGAGATGCAACGGTTCGCGCGACGAAACCAAGTCGGCACACCCCATCACATCGCCAGTTTTTCGCGACCTGAAGAACTTCTAGATCTTGATTTGCCCAGTCGGTTTGTGGCGAAACCTGATGGCCTTGCTTCCGCGAAAGGCGTCTTTGCCGTCAGCGAAGGCTACGACGCTTTCACTGGGAAGCTGACGACTGCGAAAGACATCGTGAACGCGTGGAGCTCGATCATTGAAGAACGGGAAAAGCCCGTCTCCTTTATCGTGGAAGAGTTCGTGGCGGACCGCTTCGCACCAGGAGCAAACGCGATCCCGCTCGATTACAAGGTCTACGTATTTGGTGGCGTGGCGGGGTTCCTTGAGGTGTTCGATCGGAACAACCCCCAGCCCGGGAGGACCCCGTATTCTGTTGATTGGCATCCGCTGCCGGAGCCGTTGGAAGTCAAGAGCACTCTGGGGCCAGCGATTCGACGGCCAGACAACCTCGACGAGATTGTCCGCGTTGCGGAGCGTTTGGGGAGCGATCTCGGCGCGTTCTGCCGGGTGGACCTCTTCAACGGCGTAGATGGCCCAGTTTTTGGAGAAGTTACGGTGCTACCTGCCAATGGTCGAAATCGAACCGCGTACGCGAATCGCATCACCCAGCAGGCGTACATCGTGTTCGAGGATCAGCAGCTTTGGCAGGCGAACGTCTAACCCGCGTGTGATGACGAAGACCGGGATGACTTTGCTGCATGCTCGCGCGCGGAGTCGACGTGGGCAACTCGTGTCTAGACAGTCGGCGAGTGTTCACCCGAGGCGGAATATCACGAGCAAAGGCCTCACCTGACCTCCGAGGCAGGCGAAGTCCTGTTGCGCGAAGAAATCACGCATCCGGAACTCTGGTGAGAAATCTCTCCACTGTTTGGCCCACCACAATGTCCGGTCTTAGCTCATCCACAAGATCCCATTCAAAATCTGCCCCCCAATGGAAGTGGAACTCGCGGAAAAAGTGCTTCCCCCACCAGGAAAGATACCCGGCGAAATCGCCAGTACCGAAGAATGAATTGCCGAATGCGAGAACTTTGAGCGCGCTCGGGGCCGTGCTGTTGACCCACCGGAAGCGGCGCCCTTGGAACCTATTCGTGGACGGGTAGTAGTTTTCTACCATGGTTAGTCCCCTGCTGTACGCGGATACTCGAGCTTCGCTTGGCTCAATGATCCGCGAATAGACGGGTAGTCCGAAACGCCCCGTGAGATCACCAGGGGCGTAGCGGACCCGGTCCATGCGAACTGCGTCGATCACGGGGACTAGGCCTGGCTCAATCCGCGACATCAAGTTGGCGAAGACCGCTTGTGCGCCGGATGCGGACAGATGTGTATCGGTCATGAGGAATGGATCATCGTCGCTGTTCCATTGCTCAAAGGGGTCCAGACCGCTGACATAGAACTCCGCGTTCTGCAGCCTGTTCTCAAGCGCCTGGAACAGCGGGCTTGGACCATCGATTTGTAGCGGCGCGTCTGCACGGAGAACAGTCAACTTCTCCGGGATAATTGTTTGTTGGTAGCCAATACTGCGCGTTGCACAGCGTTCTTGTCGCTGACCAAACAGCTCCACCCAGCGGTCCGCTTGTGCGTCGAGCGCGTCGTCGCCGGGTTTTTCGTACAGAGAGAGCAAGGAGTTGGTTCCGCCAGTGAGGAAGAGGTGCCCACGCAGTCCTATGGCTGCCGACCGATCCCCCGACGGTAGGCCGGCTGGGAGAAGCACCGGCGACATATTGCCCGCTTTGACCTGTGGTTCAACCGCGTCACGCTCAGCGCGACTCCACAGGGCAAGGCTGGCTCCCTCATTGATCTCGTCGACTGCGGCACGCTTGAGCGCAGCGAGGCCCTCGATCCCGAATCTCATCGCTGCCTCGTCGTCACCGTAATGTGCTCTCACAGAAAGCCGACCGGACACGATGTCGAGAGCCGAAAATCTCGTAGAACACTGAAGCGAGAAGATCACATCCTGGCTTGTGATCTTGAGGAGGTCGTTGCGGGAACCGGCGGGGCGCGCTTCCCCAACAACTCTTCCATCGAAAGTGGCGACGACACGAACGTCGCGATTCTCCTTGGCCTTCGCATTAAAAACCCAACCACGTATGGTCTGCCTATCGAAATCGATACGTTCCGCGTACCCATGCACCCGGCTCAGTGTAGTGCTACGGGTCGCGCGGGTCGCGACGCGCACCTGCATCTCGCTGGCCGAAGTGCGTATTCAGTGCGCGCCTGCTTGATCGGATCGCGGGCGGGCTCGTTGTGCCGGTAACTGATGGTGTCAAGGCTGCGCTGCAGACCTCGGGTGCGAGGGCAACTTCCGCTCGTATGGAACCAACCTGGCGGTTGAACCGGACGAGCACGGACGGGACGCGGCGTGCCCACGCAGTGGTGAGGGGTATCTATCGCGAGTCCTGGACGTAGTTGCCGAACCAGTCATCCTGCCAGCGCAGAATTCGAAGCTCACCGCGGACGTCTGGCTTCGCGTGCGATCCGCGCGCTCAGCGGCGGGAAGCGCAACTCTGAACTCAACGAGACCTAGGTTCAGGTACGAACGTCACTCCGACGCGGTTCGTCGCGCAACCACGCACACATCTGGGGGCCAGGTTGGTCAGCCAGTCCAACGGTGGGTTTCCAGCGGCAGGGACGTTGCTCGGGAGTTGCGATTCCCTCATTGCTCTCTACCGCCGCAAGCACGCGATTCCCCGTCGACATGGAACGCGCGGAGCCCGCCCGAACAGTGGCCGCGGTGGACGGGTTTGGTAAGTGGGCGGAGGTGTACTTTACTGAGATCCGACTCACCCTGCGTCGACCAACCTGGAGAGACCGAAGAATGAGCGACTACATCTTTGTCAGCGATCGAAACGGACGCGCGAGCGGGATGCTAGCTGACCGTTCCTTGGAATTGATTGCTGCGCTCGGCTACCGCGCAGAAGGTGCTGAACACTTCGTTTCTCGAAATCGGCGCATGGCGGCCATACAATTTTCTCGCTCCACACGCCTTTACAGTGCTGATGCACAGCGGCACAGCGATGAGTCGGGAACGGTCACCTTTGTTAAAGGCCACGTGATCGACAAAGGCCGCGACGAAGCCACTTTGCTGACGGCTGATGCGGTGGCAAGAGTGATGGCCAACGAGAGCGCCCAAGGGCTTCGAGCGCGCTTCTCCGGGGATTACGGCATCTGTCGATTTGACGGGGATGAAGCCGCGTTCGTATGTGATCCTCTGTCGATGGTGTCGCTGTTCTTCCACGAGGCTAGCGACGGCACCTGCATTGTGGCGACGAGGCCACGTCTGATTCAGGCGATGCTGCCGCACCTTGGGTTCGACTACCGAAGCCTTGCCTGGCAAGCTGCTGCGTTCTGGCCGCTTGGGGACGACACGTTGGTGGAACGAGTGCGGCGCGTGCCCCAGGGAGGCTGGCTTCGCGTCACCGAAACCGGGCCGACTGTTCATGCTCGACCGCTCTCATATCTCAATCGCCAGGATGGTGGTGAGATGCGCGCCGAGCTCGCCAGAGATCCGCAACAAGTGCTCGACCGCGTGATCGGACAGATGGCGGCCTCGCTTCGAGCGGTGCTGGATAGTGGCAGGAAGGTCAACCTTGCGCTGACGGGCGGTCGCGATTCTCGCGCGATCGCGGCGCTGGCAACGATCGCCGGCCCCGTTCCTCCGACGCTGGCGGCGTTCTCCAACGGGGTTCCAGACCATCCAGACGTCATCGTGGCGAAGAGCGTAGCCGAGGCGATTGGTGCTGATTTCACGAACAACGTGCCGAAACGATCTAGCTTCAATTCTCGAGACATATTCAGACAGAGGCTCGGCGCAGTTTTCCGTTACGACGGCATGGTTCCGATTTGGGACGGTGGCGGCAGTTCTGGAATTTCCGCCTCAGTTCTGTTGCAAGGGCACGTCGGCGAGATTTACCGCGACAAATGGTTCAACACCTCATACGAGTCTCCTGACGATTTCGCTCAGCGAATGTTTGCCGGCGCTGGAGTGGATCCGAACAATCTGCTGCGGGATGAAGCCGAAGCGGAATTCAAAGCTCAGTTGCGTGATCGAGCGCAGTTCTACCTGGACAACGGCGCCCAGGCTCGCCAACTCGGAGGTGTGTTCAGAATTGAGGGCATGCAATCCTGGGAAAGTGCACAGTTTTCGCAGGGAGCGCTTTGGGCCAGTCACCCAGTCCATCCACTGTACGACCCGGATATGATTGACCTCTCGTTCCTTGCTCCCGATGGGTGGCGGGACGACGAGCGAATCCACTATGAAATTACGCGTCGCAGCCAGTTCAATCTCGCCGATTTGCCGTTCGCTGGGCACGGCTGGCATCGGGGGCTGGAGGCGAACGCGGGCTGTCGCTCAGTGGATGTTCCGCCGGTGCCCAATCTGAGGCAGATGGTATCGGCCTCAGGGTGGCAATCTGCGCTATTCTTCTCGTCACCATTGCAGCGACGGTTCTTGGCTGTTATCGACCAGACCGAATCCAGTCCGTTGTGGGAATACTTTGACAAAGAGGCGACGCGTTCTGCGATCATCAACGCGTCAGCAGAGATCCCCTCGATCAAGATGACCCGCATTTACGCTCTCTTGACTTCCCTCTGCTACGCTCACGGATTTGAGCTCCCGTTGAAGTTCAACGCAGAGGTCGGGCATGAAACGCTCGAGGCGCGGACCCTGCTTCGAGCCAGGTCTGGAGCGACGCTTCTTTATGACGGGCGTCAGAGTGGATCGTCGGTTGATGGTCTCGATTCATCGGTGATTGACGCTGTTCCGGAAGTTGATGTTCCCGATCTCGTGATTGATGCGGTGGGCCACGACGGCGCGTCGTTCGCAGACGAGATGGACATCTACGATCTCTATAGCGAGCTCCGCGCGGTTTCGAGCGAGAAGCGCAAGTTGGAGGGCGACCTCCGTGTCGCGCGACGCGAGGTCGAGGTGCTTCGAAAGGGCCAGACGTCAGCGGGCTCAGCTGCCGGGGGGCAGCGCTGAGCGGTTGCTTGCTGCTCGGCGGCCCCTGGCTTCCGCACACGGATTCTGGCGGCACCGATAGCGGAGGACTGTTTCTACGTAGACGGAGCGACAGCGCGGTTCCCGGTCAGGCGGAAGGACGGTAGTGCCAGAGGGCTTTGTGACGATAGCGTGAGCCATGCACAGGACGAGGAACGACTGCATCATTTAGAACCGCATGTCAGGACGGACCCCGGCCTCGCGATCTCCCTGATCGCCTCCTAAGAGCACCGTGCTCCGCGAGGCAGATGTGCCCCCGTCACAAGTCGGCCAGAACCAAATGCCCAGGAGGCTAGATGCGAATCGCACACTTCGGAACTTTTGACGTGGCGAACTACGGGGATCTGTTGTTCCCGCGTCTTCTCGAGTGGCGACTTGGCGACATTGCTGATGAGTTCGTGCACATTTCTCCGGTCGGAGGCCGGCGCATCTACATGGATGTCCCCGTCAGCCGATCAATGGCCGAGGTTCAGCACGATGGCCTTGAGTTTGGTGCCGTCGTGGTCGGCGGAGGTAACATCCTGCACGATAACGAGACGTCCCTACCCGCCTACAAGAACGTCGGACAAGTTGCCTACTCGCGCCTGTGGATCGGTGCTGCGCAACTTGCCACACGGCAACGGATCCCGCTCGTCGTGAATGCGCCTGGAGTCCCGAAACTCCCGGGCACAGCAGGCGCACCGCTGATGCGGCATTTCGCGTCCACGACGGATTATTTTGCGGTGCGCGATGCATACAGCCAGGATCTGCTCCGGAGTATTGGAGTCAATGGCACACGCGTAGTCCCCGACACGGCCCTAGAGATTCGCGAAGTGTTCCCCGCAAGCGCGCCGGTCAACCTGGCTGTGTCCGAACGCCTAGTCCAGTTGCTGGACGAGCGCTACGCGGTCGTGCACGTGAACGACCGCTATGGTGGGGATATTGCATCGCTGGCTCGCAAGCTCGACGAGATCTCACTATCACTCCGGGCCGTGCTCGTGCTCGTCGCCATTGGCCCGTGCCACGGTGACGACGCCTTTGCGCTACGCGTCGCCGCGCACATGGAATCCAACCCGGTCGTGTTCGACACGCCCAAAGCGATTGAAGATATCGCTTACGTAATATCAAAGGCTTGTGCGTACGTAGGATCATCAATGCACGGGTTCATCACCGCAACTTCGTATAAAGTTCCTGCGCTAATCGTCGCGAAGCATACGGCTCAGCATAAGTTTCTTGGGCTTCTTTCTCAGTTGGATGCAGTCGACCGACTTTTCGAAACCTGGGAATCAGTAGCGGAGGCTCTCGCGTCGGAGCGCCAGCCACGCCTGATCGCGCCCGTCGACGTTGGTCCGGCACTCGGACGTATCGACGATCACTGGACCGCGCTTCGAAGCGCTCTGAGCGCTGGCCACGAGCCACGGTAACGGTAGCGGTAAGCGCCGAACAAGCGGACAGCGGGTACGCAGGAGGCGCACCCCGATGCGTTAGCATAGCGTGGACGTGTAGACGGCTCGGCTATCAATCTGTACGTCGATCGTGAGAGGAATAGTGCACCGGATATGACCCAACTTGTCGGCAAGATTGACGGGTTCAACGGACGCGGCGTCTTCGGGTGGGTTCGGCGTCGCGACGAAGAGTCGTCTCTACACATCGACATCTGGCTAGACGGCGTGCGAGTGGCTACGAGCATCCCAGCCGATCGATTCCGCAAGGATCTCGCTGGAGCCGACAGGTCCCATGGGCGGCACGGCTTCGCATGGGAACTCCCGTTGACAGCAACCTTCGGCGATCGAGTCAAAGTGAAGCTCACTTCTAGTGATTCCGGCGAGACCATAAGCGAGCGTGAGTTTCTGGCTCCTTTTGGTGATTCGGCCTGGCGAGGCAGTATCCGAGAGCCAAAGAATCAATCGATAGCGGGCTGGATAAAGCTGAACGGGTCTAACCAGCCGGTTATCGCCGACTTCTATATCGATGAGCATCTCGTCCGTGCGGCGGTGGGGTGCGATATTGTCGTTTCAGAACTTCACGAAAGCTCCGGCAGCGAGGCCTCGTGGGGATTCAACGTCGCGGTTGATGGCTTCATTCCACGTTCGGAGAAGGCCATGGTGTCGCTCCGAGACCCGGCGGACGGCACGGTCATGCTCTCCCGTGAAGTCGCGACCTCGGCGCTCAAGGACTCTTACCGGGGCAACCTCGAGCTTTCCGGAGACGCGGTGATCCGCGGGTGGGCGATAAACGAGAACAATCCCGGAGCGGTCTTCGACGTCGAACTCCTGGTGGATGGGCATCCGTTTCTGACAGCTAAGAACACGCTGCCACGAGTCGATCTCCGCGAGGCGGGCCTGTCGCTTGGCAAGGGCGGGGTACGGTTCGTTAATCCGATGCACGAATGGTTGGCCGATGGCGCAGAGCACACGCTTTCGCTACGCTTTCCAGATCAGACGGCGACAGCCGAGCGTCGATTCACCTCAGAGGTGGTTTCTGATCGAGGCCGAGTAACCCACGTACTGAACCCGCGTCCCCGAGGCGTGACTGTGATCGTTCCCATTTATAACGCACCGGACGATGTGGAGATCTGCATTGAACGGCTCCTCACACACACGTTCGAATCCGCTCAGATTCTTCTCATCGATGACTGCTCTCCAGATCCGCAAATCTCCGAGATCCTGAGTCGCTATCAGGGCCATCCTCGTGTCCGAATTCTCTCTAATAGCGAGAATCTGGGTTTCACGCGAACGGTTAATCGCGGAATCTCCGAAGCTGGCGATAACGATGTCCTATTGCTCAATTCAGATGCCAGAGTTACACCGGGTTGGCTCAATGGCATGCTCTTGGCCGCATCGAGTTCCCTACGCATTGCTACTGTCACAGCCATGTCGGATCGTGCTGGCGCCTTTTCGGCTCCCACTAGCGGAAACGATAACCCCCTCCCCAGCGGCGTGGACGAGATCACCTACGCGCGTGCGTTCCGACGCAGGTCGGTCGGTGTTTACCCTCGAGTTCCCACGGGCAACGGTTTCTGTATGTGGATTAGCCGCGAGTGCCTCAATGAGGTCGGAGGGCTCGACGAACAGGCGTTTCCTCGAGGGTATGGGGAAGAGAATGATTTCTGCATGCGCGCGGGGCGTGCAGGGTGGATCCATGTGATCGATGATCGTACCTATGTCTTCCACGATCGGTCGAAGAGTTTCGGCGATAGCAAGGCCGACCTGCTCGCGGCCGGTCGCGCAATTGTGGACGCGAGGTATCCCGAATACAAGCAAGCGACACGCGTATTTCGGGAGAGTCCGGCGATTGCTCTTGCACGAAATCGCGCGTCCATGGCGTCGAGCGATGTAATGCTTGATCAGGCCCCGACCGCACGAGTGCTATACGTAATTTCAACGACGACCGGCGGGACGCCGCAGACGAATGCGGATCTGATGGACGCGCTGGGCGAGGCTGTGGATCCTTGGGTTCTGCGGTGCGATTCGCGCGAGATCACCCTGAGCAGAGTGATAGATGGCAAACTTCACGACGTGTGCACGTATGAGCTGCGTTCGGCGCTAGAGCCGATCGGGCATTTCTCGCCGGAGTATGATGGCGTCGTCGCCTCTTGGCTAACGCGTTACGACTTCGACGTTGTCCATATCCGCCACTTGTTGTGGCACTCGCTCTCGTTGCCGAACATTGCCAAGACGATCGGCGCGCGGGTGATCGTCTCTTTCCATGACTACTATGCGCTGTCTCCAAACCTCAAGCTGATTGATGATCAGGGAGCTTATCTTGGCGATGAGTTCCGTGCTGCCGGTAGTGTCTTCCGCGACTCGGGCTGGGACGTGAGCGCCTACCCGCTTCCAACTGGTGAATGGCTCCAGTGGTGGCAGGATCGTTTCTGGCGCTCAATTCGTACGGCTGACGCATTCATCACCACATCGGAAAGCGCCAGGAAGTTGATTCTCTCTCATTTCTCGGAGATGGATCCTGCCCGATTCCACGTCATTGAACACGGCCGCGATTTTGAAGAGTTCCGTTCCGTTGCTGCGCGGCCTTCCTACGACAGTCCTCTTCGAATCCTCGTTCCTGGCGGCATTAATGCCGCAAAGGGGGCGGAGATTCTTCGGAGCATGGCAGATTCCGACCTTGACCGTCAGATCGAATGGCATATCCTCGGTCCCATCAAAGAATCGTTCGAATCGGTGGGGTCCAGCGTTGTGTATCACGGCGCCTACAAACGTGAGAACTTTGGCCGTTTGGTCGAGAAAATCGCGCCTCACGCGGGCGTCGTTCTTTCGATCTGGGACGAAACCTACTGCCATACGATCACGGAGATGTGGAGCGTTGGTCTCCCAGTTTTCGTTCTTGATTTTCCGAACGTTGCGGAGCGAGTGCGGCGGTTCAAAGCGGGCTGGATCCTAGATGGAGACGCGGGCCCATCTCTGGCCACGCAGATCGTCGAGACACTTTACGACCGTGAGCAACGCCTCAGGGCGTTGCGTGGGGTTAGCGATTGGCAGACAGGCTGGGGTATCGCTTGGACCCGGAAGCAGATGGCGATGCGGTATCTCGGTGTATATCGGGGAGCCTTGGCCGGCACAGAACCCGGGGTCGCAGACTCTCTCCGAGTGGGGGTCCTCGCCTCGGCGTCTCGGCACCTCTCACGCGGGCCGAAGTCAACGTTCACACGTTTCTGGGAACGCACATCCAATGCTGCGGATCGCAAGGTTGACTATCTTCGGGTGACGCTAGACGGAGCACTGGCAGCAGCGCAGCAGGGTTTGCTCGACGCCCTACTGGTGCAGCCCGCCGCGGTTCCCCCAGCTGCAACCGCTGAGCTCGTACGGACGCTCAAGGCTGCAAGGATTGCCCTGATTCTCGACGTGGATGAGGATCCGGAAACTGGGCATAGCGGTGAGACTGGGCACTCTCCCGCACACCTCACCGCGCTAGTGAGCTGCGCGACGGCGATCTCCGTGCCCACGGTTGCTCTGCGAGAGCGGTTGGCGCCTGCAGCTGGGCCGATTGAGGTGTTCCGCGATGCGCTTAGCGACCGCTTGTGGTCAACACCGGCACGACCGCGGGTGCCGGATGGGAAGATCCGAGCTGTCTGCATGGGGCACCGGGCGCACGGTAGATTCTTTGAGACTATTCTCCAGGCCTTCGATCGCGTGGCGGCTGCGCAGCCAGAGTTCGAGTTCGTGATCATCGGAGCGGAATCGGAGCCGGAATCGGATCACCTGCATCAAGGGCGGCCATGGCTCACACATGTGGTGGTGCCGGCGAATGCCGCCCAGTATCCCCGTTACGTTGAATGGTTGCGCGAGTACTCGGCAGCAGCAGATTTCGCCGTAGTCCCACTGGCGGGGTCTCAGGAGGGATCCACTGCGTCGGATCTCGAAGTCCTCGAGTATCTTGCACTCGGGCTGCGGGTCATGGTAAGTGATGGTTCGTCTCACCGCGAGCATTCGATCCCCGGAGTTACGGTTGTTCCGGGCTCGGACGAGGACTGGACTAGCGCAGTACGTCGGATGACGTCACGCGTGGTGGCAGAGGGGCCGCGTATAGACATGCTTGACTGGATACGCGAAAATCGCGTTCTCAGCGGACAACGCGCGAGATTCGATGCTTTTGTCGAATCGGCAGTATCTGCCGTAGGAACCGAAGAAACGTCGATGACGGCATGATTGGGCGGACATCCTGTAGGAATCCGTGAAAGCTCCGCTCGGGAGGGCGTGAGGAACGAATCGGTGACAGGTTCGGTTTAGGCCGCGAGTTTGGGTCGCGAGTTCGACTTGCTCGGCTGTCCGCCAGGGGTTCCTTCGGCATAACCCCATCCTCGTTTCCAAAGTCAGGAGCCTCCAACAAACTCAGGGCGCTTCACACCGATTCGTTCCTCACACCCGGGGCCGGATATCTCGCAGCTACGAGCGCGTCTTGGTGGACGCCCTGCTAGCGACCGTTCCGACTTCGTTTCGGGAGCCTCGCCCGAGGTTGGTTGCCGGCTCGGCAACGTATCAGAGCTTTAGCGGCTGACTATGAATCGCCTCAGGCATCCTGTGATCGACGGCGGTGGGCCACAGCGGCTTCGAGGAGCGTGCGCGCGCGTGCCTCGAATGAGTGTTCCGTGCGGATTTTCGACGAAAGGCGTGCCATCTGCTCGCCCGAAGGCATCCAACTGCGATCAGCGACTAGCTCGCGCATTCGCTGAACCGAGTCCGCGACCACAACGGCGCCTTCAAAGAGGTCTAGGCCATCGACCGCATCGCTGATCATGGGAGTGCCGCAGGCAAGCGCGTCAAAGGTGCGGTTGTTAATGAACCCCCATTCCGCCATATCGGGGAAGTGATCGTTGAGCACGATGTTCGCCGAGCGATATGCGTGCGGCAGCAACTCAGTGTCTAGGTACCCACTACGGACGTGGCGCTCGGGAGCGAACTTGTCCCACCCGGGGCCCCACAGACCGACAGGAGCTTCTGCTTGTACGGCGAGCCCGACGATCGCGCGTCCGTACTCGTGGCCGTGGCTTCCGCCAACAAAGATGAGATCGTCCGGTTCACGCACGGGGTCCAGATCAGGTCGGAAGCGGCGCGGCGATGTGGCTTGGAGCAACGGCTCAACTCTCCGCCCGGAACGGCTTGTCATCCACGCAGCCCACTTTTCCGATGCCGCGAACACGGCATCGTAGGCCCGCACTTCCTGGACCGTCACAAGCTCTGGTCTGCTTATTACCCAAAGTATGTTCACCGCGCCCGGCTGTGGCGGGATCGCGTGTCGTCCGCGCAGAGTTAGCACCACATCGTCGAGATAAGAGGTGGAGCGTGTCCACGCTTCATGCCGATCAGTGACCACCTGCTGATCGTGCGCACGTAGTGCGTTGGCGAGATCGGCCGCGAACGGGATATCACCCCAACGATCCCCGCCTCGGGTACACGGGACTCCGGTCTTGATTGCCCATCGCAATGCCGGATAGACGGATGCGTCGGCAATGTCACGGTCCTTCACGAGCACTGGTAGTGCCGAAGGCTGCCCGGGAGTGAACGTCGGCGCGAGGTACGTCGCGGTCATTCCCAACGCGCGGTAGCGGCCGCGATCATCGCGCGTGTTCAGGCTGCTCCAGCGTTCCAGGTATGTGCGACGGTTCTCAACCTGCCTGCGTTCTCGATGCGGAGTGGTGGATGGCTCGTGGATTACCACGGCATCGCGTGAACACGCGAACTTCACCGAGCCCAGCTCTTTCCTTGCGCGGTGGCAGAAATCCACGTCTTCGAGTCCATTGGCATATAGAGTATCGAATCCGGAAAGCATGGCGAACGCGGCGGCGTCGAAGAGCGTTGCACTCGCACTGATCGCGGTTAGTTGATCGAGTTGCACGAGACTGGCATCGTCGATCGTCAGATTCGCGAGAAATCCACTAGGGAAAGGTACTCCGTCGTAGAAGGCGTAGCCTGCGTGCTGCACTGTGTAGTCGGGGTTGAGGAGGAGCGACTGCACACCAATGGACTGGCTGGCGCGTTGCGTTTCCGAGAGCGCGTCAAGCCACCCATCGCGCGGATCTGCATCGGTGTCGAGGAAGGCGATCTGGGAACCTGTGCTCAGCGAGAACCCGTAGTTCGCGGCCAACGCAAAGTTGTTGTTTGTGGGCAGCCGAACGTATCGCACGCGGGATTCGTTCGCGTAGCGCGGGATGAGGCGCCGTCCAACGGCAGCACGCGAGCCGTTGTCGACGATTATAATTTCGAGGTCACCATTGAACGTTTCGAGCAACCGGTCGATCGACCGTGTTGCATTGCCCGTTGATCCGGCGACCACGATCGTCACGCTCGTGCGCATGGCTACACGGGCATCCGCGGAACGACGAACGGCGTCCCAGTCGACCAGGTTCTTCTCCCGCACTACCCATTGCCAATGAAGCGATTCGTTCTGCGTGATGCGTCCGTCGGCGCTCTTGTTGTCGTACTCGCAGCCGATGAAGGGCAGATACGCCAACGGGCCTGTCTTCGCAAGACGTAGAACGAGATCGTAGTCCACCCAGCGGCGCAAGCTGACGTCGAAAAAACCGACCTCGTGTAGCGAACGCGCTCGTGCCACGAGCACGTTCAGATCAATCGAATTCCCGAGCTGCAAGTCTGAAAGCTGTGCATTCCCGCCGCGATACGAGACCTCGCCGTCGTCTCCGTGCAATCGCAAACCAGCGTGTGACGCAACGACGTTCGGGGAGGCGTCGAGTGCGGCCACAGAAAGCTCAACGAATCGCTTTGTCCAGGTGTTGTCGCTGTCCAGAAAAGCAATGAACTCTCCGCTGGCGTGTTGCAGACCTGAGTTTCGGCTGGCGCCGACGCCTGCATGCGGGCCCGCCACCAGGTGTACCCGGCGGTCTAAACGCGCGTACTCTGCAACGACGTCGCGCGTTGCATCAGTCGAACCGTCGTCGATCACGATCAACTCGAGTGCTTCATGCGTCTGCGTCAACACCGATTCGATCGCGTTGCCCACGATCTCGGCACGGTTCAGGACCGGCATGATCACTGAGACGAGAGCACTTGATGGGGTGCTTGACGCTGTGAGCTGTCCGACCCACTCCTTCGTGGCTTGCCGATCCCATGTCTTGCGCAGTTCTGGCAAAGAAGACGCACTCTGTACTCGGTACAGTTCTGCATAGTCGTGGAGAGCCACCATCGCTTCGGCCAATGTGGGGATTGGACCCTGGAAAGCATCAGGTACCGGGAGTGGGTCGTTGGGTTGCAGCGCCATGAGGCCTGCTACTGGATCGCCCTCGACGAAGCGGGGATCGAATACGGGGCCCCACGCGTGCGTTCGTGCGCTCGGAGTGCGCAGGTAGGTGAGCAATCGTTCCACGCCGTTGTCGGCGCGAAGGGTCTTGCGGACTGACGCAGGAAGGAATCCAAGGTCGATCAACGGATGCGGCGCGATCTCTGCCGTAGCCCCGTGAGCGACGTAGTGCTGAGCGAGCTGATGACGCGACTTGCCGCTCAGACCGGACACCGCTGCATAGTATGACGCGTCAAAAAGTTCATCGCGGAACAACACGTGCGCGGCGCGCGCGCGGCGGGCCGTCACGACATGAGGCTTCACGGACTTCTTGAGACGCGACAGCGAGATCCCGAACTTGGTCATCACTGTCCTTTGGTGGCGTAGAAGGCTTCGGTGGTGTCTTTGGAGGGGGCCCACCAGGGTTCGTTGGTGCG
>NZ_JBSJZG010000003.1:0-613812 GCF_054798195.1 Microbacterium sp. GXF0217
TGCCGATCATCCTGTTCTACCCGTTCCTGCAGAAGCACTTCGCGAAGGGGATGCTGAT
This sequence comes from Microbacterium sp. GXF0217, assembly GCF_054798195.1. Taxonomy (NCBI): domain Bacteria; kingdom Bacillati; phylum Actinomycetota; class Actinomycetes; order Micrococcales; family Microbacteriaceae; genus Microbacterium; species Microbacterium sp. GXF0217. The sequence goes on from NZ_JBSJZG010000003.1 coordinate 59, forward strand.
CGGGTCGGTGAAGGGATGAATACCGTGTGTCTCGTGGACGATGCCGTCGCAAGAGACTTCGAGAGTCCTCCGGACAACGCGCGTCCGATGGTCCGCTGGTGGTGGTTCGGCAGCGGCGTATCTGAAGCCGAGCTGGACACGCAGTTGGCAGCCATGCACTCCGCAGGAATCGGCGGGGTGGAGGTGTCCATCGTGTATCCGCTCGAGGAAGGCAGAGTCGGCGGTGCGGCATCCGACGGCTTCCACGCGGCGCTCGGTCACGCGGCGCGGAGCGCACGCGAACTGGGCATGAGGTTCGACTTGACTCTCGGCAGCGGATGGTCCTACGGCGGTTCCCATATTCCGTCGCGCCTCGCGGCGCAGCGCCTCCGGTGGGAAGAGCGAACCGTCGGCCAGCACCCGCATCGCATCGCCTTGCCAGGGCGGTGGCCCGGTGATGAGCTCGTCGCCGCGTTCGTACGGACCGGAGTCATTGGAGAGAAACACGAGGACTTCCTACCGGTGACGATCGACGGCAATGAGGTGCTTCTCCCCAAAGGGGCGGGCCCACGTACCCTGGTCGTTGCCACGGCAGGACCGACTGGACAGCTCGTGAAGCGCGCCGCCGATGGAGCAGAAGGTCCTGTCCTGGACCACTACTCCCGCGAGGCGGTCGAACACCATCTGCGAACGATGGGCGAAACGCTCCTTCGGGCTGCGGGGGGTGCGGACTTCGTCCATGCGGTCTTCTGCGACAGCCTCGAAGTGTATGACGCCGACTGGACCCCTGCGCTGGTGGAAGAGTTCGAAGCGCGGCGAGGATATGACCCACGCTCGAGCCTGTTCCACCTGCGGCTGTCGGGGTCCGCAGGTGCGACTTTCAGGGCCGACTACCATCGCACGCTCTCGGAGCTCGCGGAGGAGAACTTCCTCGACGTGGTGCACCGCTGGGCGTCATCACACGACGTCCTCTTCCGTGTGCAGAATTACGGGCAGCCCCCCGTGCGCGTCAGCGGCTACCGACACGCTGACCTGATCGAAGGCGAGGGGTGGGGGTGGCTGGGCATCCCGCAGACCAAGTGGGCATCATCCGCCGCCCACCATCTAGGCGTGAGCGTCGTCTCGTCCGAAACCTGGACATGGGTCAACTCTCCCTCCTTCCGGGCGCGGCCGATCGATCTTAAGGGTGAGGCGCACGAGCATCTTCTCGCCGGAGTCAACCAGTTCATCGGTCACGGCTGGCCGTACTCGCCGGCCTCGGCACCCGACCCGGGGTGGGCCTTCTATGCCTCGGGGGCGATCAATGATCGCAACGCGTGGTGGATCGCGGCGCCGGAGCTGTTCCGTTACCTGCAGAGACTCTGTGCGGTGATGCGGCACGGCGACCATGTTGCGGATGTCGCGATTTGGTTGCCGTACGACGATGCGTATGCATCCTTCCGCGCGGAAGAGGAGCTGAACCTCTGGAAGCGCAGCACCGATCTGATCGATGCCGCCGTTCCGGTCGCTCTCCGACGTGCCGGCTATGACTACGACTTGATCGATGAACTGGTTCCGACCGCTTCGGTGAAGGCGCGGCATCGGGTAGTTCTGCTCCCGGATATCGAGCGGCTCACGGCGGAGGTCGAGGGTCGGCTGCACGAGTTCGCGGACGCCGGCATCCACCTGATTCAAGTGGGGGCTCAAACAGAAGGCCGTTTTGAAAGGGCGGTGCAGGTGACGACCGATGACCTCATCTCCGCAGTCGGCCAGGTCGTCGCCCCCGACATGATTGTCGAGGACGTCTCCACTGAGACGGGCGCGAATATTGCTGTCGGCTTCGTTCACCGTCGGCTTGCTGACTCGGAGCTGTATTTCATCGCCAATACCGGCCCCGATCCGCGCTCGGTGACGCTCTTTCCTCGCGATGGATCTCCGCTGTGGGAGGAATGGGACGCCCACGACGGGTCACGGGTGCTGCGCACGGGCGCTATGCGCATCGAACTCGCCCCGTACGGCTCCTCGGTGATCGTAACCAGAGCGGTCGACGGAGAGCCCCTCCCATCCGAGAGCCCGGCCATGCCGACTCACCTCCGCGTCGCGGATCTCGGGCCAGAGGTGCGTCTGATCGGTTGGGATGTCTCGGTCAAGGACTCGCCGACTCGTCGCGTGCATGCTCCGCACAAGTGGGACGAGGACCCACAAGTACCGACGAGCACCACCGCGGCGGTCTACTCGACGACCGTCGTGCTCGAAGCTGATACTGACGCCACGTTGATCATGGCGTCTCATCAGCTTGCGGTTCCACACAGGACCGCGACGCAGCCGCAGTCGTTTCAAGCGCACGCGGCTGTGCCTCTCGGCGCGGTTGCAGAGGTGCGAGTGAACGGCGTTTCCGCGGGGATCGTCTGGGACCACCCCTATGTCCTGCCGGTGCAAGGGCTGCTGAGAGAAGGCGAGAACTCGATCGAAATCCACGTAAGAGGAGTCTCGCTCCCCGCGATGCGCTCCGTGGAGTGGAGTGAGATCTTCCGTCGCGCGCGAGAGCGGTTCGGTGCCCGGTTCGACATGCAGGACCTTGCCGAAGTAGATCGGCCGACGGATAACGGTCTGCTGGTCGTGCCGACGCTCCTGCTCGCCGCCCCGGGAGCACGGGGCGCAGCGGCGGGATGATCTCCTCACGAATCAGGTAGCGATCGCCTTCAGCGGAACGGTATGCGATCGATCAGGACAATGCTTTCGTTTGAATGGTTGATGGGTGCTCAGCGATGACTGGATGATAGGCAGTCTATAGATAAGGACGAGGACGACGCTTTCAGTCTTGCCTTGCGTTGGTGCTGCAGGGTGGATACGATCGTGTCCAGACACCGTCCCGCATTGAAGCGGGACGCAAACCATCTGATCGAGCGTGTCGAGTTCCGCGCCATCCTGCATTCGGAGCGGTGGTTCACTTCGATCGCGCCGAAGGAGGCACGATGAGCGTCATCTCCCGCACGTCGACGGGACTCGTTTCCACTGCCAAGCGCAGAACAGCCGTTGCGATCTGCGCCGCGCTGTGCATGATTGCCGCGCTGCTGGGAACGGCGCCTTCCACTGCATCAGCGGCGGCGGACAAGCCTACGACCAGCTTCTCGTTCGATTTCGGCTCCGGTGCGGCGGCCGACGGCTACACGACCGTGGAGTGCACGGCCGGGTACTCGCCCGAAACGGGTTTTGGATTCACCTCCACCGTCGGTGTCGAGGCGAAGGATAGGGGCATCGCGGACCCACTGCTCACGGACTTCTGTTTCGGAAATGCGTTGGATTTCGCCGTCGATCTTCCGAACGGAGACTATACGGTCCGAGTCATCGCCGGAGACGCAACGGCGACGCAAGGCCGGATCACGGCGTCCGCCGAAGGGGAGACCATGATCTCCGGAGTGGGCGCTGCTGCAGGGGCGTATGTCGATCGTTCGTTCAACACGCGAGTCGCGGACGGACAGCTCTCGATCACGCTTGCATCCACTCCAGCGCGCATGAATGCTCTGATCATCACCCCCTTCGAATGGGAGCCCGGGCTGAAGCTCATCGATGACGGCAGCGGCTCGATCGTGCTCCAGAACTCCCACGTATCACTGCGTGTCACGACGAAGACGGCCGAAATCACGGCACTCCATCTCAATCGGAGCAACCCTCTCCTCAACTACCTGCGTAACGGCAGTGGAGCCTACCTCGCGAACTGGAGCATTGATGGCGTTGCTAAGCAGCAGACGATCAAGTCCGCGACGTACGAGGTGGTCCAAGATGACGACGAGCGCATCGAGATCGTGCTCACTCAGAACGACCCAGCCGTGCTGCCCTTCGAATTGGAAGTCCACATCGCCCTCGACGTCGACTCGCAGGGCCTGTATTACTACACGATCTACCGCTACCCCGCGGGGATGCCGACAGGCTTGACGATCCAACAGCTGCGTTACGCGTTCAAGACCGATGCGACGCTCTTCACCGAGTATGCGATTGACGATGAGCGACGAGGAGTCGCGCCGCTGGAGACGGAGTTCCTGGACGAGGAAGTCCAAGATGCGACCTATCGTCTGCCGGACGGCTCGATTTACTCCAAGTACCAGCAGATCAGTGACGACGAGGGCTCTCAGAGCGTCTTCGGAGTCTATGGGGATGGGGTGGGGCTGTCGCTCGTCCAACCCAACAAGGACTGGATGCCGGGCGGACCCACGCGGCAGGAACTGACCACGCACACTGTAGCCGGTGGACAGATCCTGCTGTGGCACGAAAACTCCCGACACTACGGAGCGACGGACCTGGTTCCGGAACCAGGATGGGAGAAGGTCTTCGGTCCGTTCTTCCTGTACATCCAGGAGGGCGACTCGCTCGATGCTATGTGGGACGACGCCAAAGCTCGCCTGTCTGCAGAGGCGGAGAAATGGCCGTACAACTGGATCTCGGATCCGCTGTACGCGGCTGAAACGCGATCTGATGTCACAGGCCGACTGACGATCTCCGACGGATCGAGCGCGAAGGGTGCTTGGGTCCTGCTGACGGACCCCGGTGCCGACTGGCAGGGCGGAAACGGTTCGTATGTTTACACTGCGCAGGCCGAGAGCGACGGAACATTCACCATTCCAGCTGTCCGCCCGGGTGAGTACACGTTGCATGCAATCGCGGATGGCCAAACCGGCGCGTTCGCTCAGGACGGGATCGTTGTGTCGTCAGATCGCGCGCGGGATGTCGGCAATCTCGTGTGGGAAGTGACTCCTGCCACGCGAATCGCATGGCGTATTGGCACTCCGGATCGATCGGCTGCGGAGTTCGTGGTGCCTGAGGGCGTGGCCTCGCCGGTGAATGGTCTGGCGCCATGGCGTGAATACGGCACGTGGCTGCAGTACGCCGTGGACTTTCCGGAGGACGTGAGTTTCCACGTAGATGTTGATGATCCGGCCATCGACTGGCCGTACTTCCAACCAATGATCAAGACGCCGGGAAACCCGGAGGAGCTACTCGTCCCGTACGATCCGACGCTGACGGAGAGGGAGATCCTCTTCGACGTGGACGGTCCGCCGCGGGATGCGACGCTGACCGTGGGCATCGCGAGTGCTGTCTTCGCGAATCTTGCAGTCCAGGTCAATGGCGAGCGTGTCGCCGCGTGGGATCCGATCCCCGGTCCCGAGGGCGACAACGCGCTGTACCGCCATTCGGATCGCGGGCAGGCGCGAGAGCTCGAGGTCGAGATCCCCGCGGAGCTCCTCCGCGAGGGGAGCAATAGTGTCACGCTCACACCAGTGTCGGAACCGGAATCGGGGACCTGGACATCCGTGTTCGCGAACGTCATGTACGACTTCGTCCAGCTCGCCTGGAACGGCGACGCCGATGAGACTCCGCCCGTCATCTCGGGACTTCCGTCCGGGACGGTGGCGGACTCGCTTGTCCTCGACACGGCTGACTTCGCAGCGGATGAGGAGTCGGACGTGCAGCGCGTCACAATCGAACTGGATGGAGAGACCATTGAGTCCGGCGCGCCGATCATCCTCAACGGCCTGCTGGGGGAGCACCATATCGTCGTGACTGCGGTCAACGCCGCCGGGCTTTCTGCGACGGCGGAGAGCAGCTTCCTTGTCGTGCGCGACGACGGGGCCACACAAGCACCCGGCGTCGGTGTGCTATCCAGCACCAGCGGCCGCGCGTGGGGGCTTCACGACGGGAACTTCACGGTCGAGATGAACCTCTGGTGGGGGACGACCGGTAGCATTCTGAGAGTGTACGAGAACGGTGAGTTGCTCGTCACGCAGGCGCTCGAGCCGACCACGCGGTCCCAGTCCGCAAACATTCCCGTGGTGGGCCGTGCTGACGGCGACTATGTCTATACAGCCGAGCTCATCAACCTGCAGGGAGCGACGAAGACGAGTTCGATCACGGTGACGGTGAACGCGGCGAAGCCAGGAGCGCCGGTGCTCAGCCACGATGACTGGGACGGCGATGGTTCCTTCACGCTGACGGCGGACCTCTGGTGGGGGACCAACGCGAATCAGTATCGTTTCGAACTCGACGGCGTGGTCGTCGGGCAGGGCGACCTGACCGCTCGCAGCCCCGGTGCTCAGCGGGCGACCGTTGCCCTCCAGGGCATCCGGAAGGGCGACCATGTCGCGCAGGTCTTCTTCATCAACGCGGCGGGCGAGACAGCCGGCGCGCCGGTGACGGTTCGTGTGACCACCGAGTAACCAGGTCGCGCGCCCACTTTGGTGAGACTTGCTCAAGACTCAGCGGGGAATGGAGTGCGTTGGGTGCTCCCTCGGATGATGAGTCGGCCGGGCAAGAGTTCGCGGTGCTCGGACGCCGTCCCTCCTTGAAGGGCGAGCTGAACGACGAGCTCGCCGGCTTCGCGCAGCGGATGCGCGACTGTCGTCAGTGGAGGCTCCAGGTCGTGTGCGACCGGGAGATCGTCGATCCCGCTCAGCGACACGTCCTGCGGGAGCTGCAGCCCCAGTCCGTCGATGGCGGCATAGGCGCCGAGGGCGAGACGGTCGTTCACGCACAGGATCATGTCTGGCGCAGCGCTCAGGACATAGGACGAGACGACGGCCTCTGCGTCGCCGCTCTCGTTCCGGGAGTGCAGCGTGTGGATGTCGTTGATCCCCGCTTCACGGAGCCCCGCTTCGATCCCCTCGGCGCGTAACCGGCCGCTCTCGTTCGTCGCAGGCCCCGCCAGGATCAGGGCGGACCGCCCACCGCCCGTCGCGACATGGTGCGCGACCATCCGCCCGTCTTCGTAGTCGTCGAAGCTCACCGATGGATAGGGCAGCACAGCGGGGCCCAGCACGACCACGGTGCCGTTCTCGTGCTGCACGAACGCATCCAGTTCGCTCTCGAGTTCGGCTCTGATCGACGGCTCCGATACCCACGCCCCGGTGAGCACGATGGCGCGTGGGCGCAACGAGCGCAGCACCTGGAGTGCGAAGATCTGCTGCTGCGGTTCCGTGCCCGCCGATGAGACCGTCGTCGTCAAGCCAGCAGCAGTCGCGGCTTCTCCCGCAGCGATCGACAGCTCCGCCAATGCTTCGACACCGAGTTCGTCCGTCAGAATCGCCAGCAATCCTCGTCGTCCCCGCATCGCACTCGCCACGGCGTTCGAGACATAGCCGACGTCCGCGGCGGCCTGGCGCACTCTGGCATCCAGATCCTCGCTTACCGGCTTACCGCCGTTCAGCACGCGGGATGCCGTCGACGCGGAAACCCCGGCGGCGCGGGCCACGTCGCTCAAGGTCACGGTCGAGCGCGGCGTTCGGGACTTCAGGGCGGCCTCCTGCGCGGGGTGGGTACGGCTGTGTGCCAGGATAACGGAATGACCCCCTCCGATGGGCCGCTGCCGTCGGCCTCCCGGGCGCAGCGGGTGAGCTTGGAAGCGGTGGCACGCGAGGCCGACGTGTCGCTCGCCACTGCCTCGCGCGCGCTCAGCGGCACGTCGGTGCGACCGCACCTGCGGGAACGGGTCGAGCGGGCGGCCGAGTTGCTCGGCTACCTACCGGACCTCGCCGCTCAAGCCGTGGCGCGCGGCACGACTCGGACCGTCGCGCTCATCGTGGACTATCTGCGAAGCCCGTTCGGCGTAGAGATCACCAGGGGCGTCGTGGATGCAGCATCCAGACACGGTCTCGTCGTCAACGTGACAGGAACCGAGACCCACCCCGGCGACCTGCTCGAGATGATCGCGAGCGCGAGGGCGCTGCGCCCCCGATCGCTGGTGCTCGCAACGGGACGCGTGCAGGACCCGGCAATCCGCGAGAGTCTCGTCCGTGATCTCGACGCCTACCGCGAGGCCGGCGGGTCCGTCGCCATCGTCGACGGGATAGACCTGCCGTTCGCGAGCTGCGCGTTCGACGAGGAGACGGCAGCGGACGCCCTCGCCACCCAGCTCGTGGCGATGGGATATCGGCGCCCACTGATCTTCAATTCCTCGTCCGAGCGACCGGACCTCGTTGCACGCACGACGGCGATCATCTCCGCATTCGCCAGGGCAGGGTTGCCGCGAGATGCGATCTCACTCAGCGAGATCCCGACGGGTGTGTCGGCCGCGCTCCCGCACGAGGAGTTGCTCGAACTGGGGCAGTCAGACGTCGTCCTGTGCGTGGAAGGCGCGCTCCTGCCCGCCGTCTATCGGCACATCCGCTCGCGCGGCCTCCGCGTCGGCGCTGATGTCGGGGTGACCGCCTTCGGGCAGTACGGGATCGCGGATGCGCTTCGCCCGCACCTCACCACTGTCCTGTTCCCGCTGAGGCGGGCCGGCGAGCTCGCCCTCGAGCACGCACTCTCAGACACCGATGGGGCACATCTCGCGCTCTCCTGCGACCTCCGCATGCGTGCGAGTACACCGTGGCGCACGGAGCCTCCTCGCATCAGCGAGGCCGAACGCGGGAGCACCGCATCGCCCGACCGTCGTCCGATCGGCGTCGTCCTCGGTACCCTCCCGCCCGAGGGCACCGGGCTCGTCGTGCGCGAGCTAATGGATCAGGCACGACGCGACGGCCAGCTCTGCGAGTTCGTGAGCGAGAGTGCGCTGATCGGAGACGGTGTCGAGGTATCAGCGCTCGCCGGTTACGCGGCGCTGCTGGTCTGGGGTGCGGTGCCTCCCGCTCTGATCGACAGGATCGAGGCCACGGGCGTGCCCTGCGTGTCCGTGGACGTACCCCGTTCCGTCGGACCCGCGCAGCTCTCGCTGGAAGTGGCCGAAGGGATGCAGTCCCTCCTGGAGCATCTGCACGACCAGGGACATACGCGAATCGTCTACGTCGTCGGTGATGAGGCCGACCCCAGCGAACGGCAGAAACGATGGGGGATCGACCTCTTCCTGGCCACGCACGGCGACGTCGATCTCGTGCTCGTCGACGATCGAGCCCAACCGTCTGGACCCGACCTGGTCGACAGAGTGCGAGAGCAACGGGTCACAGCGGTGGTCGGTCACGACGACTTGGCGGCCGCGCGCACCCTTGTGGCTCTCCTGGACGCGGGGATGCGGGTTCCGGAAGACGTGAGCATTGCCGGGTTCGGCGGTAGCCCGATCGGCGAGGTCACCGCCCCGGCCCTGACCACCGTGAGCGTGGACCTCGCGGCAGTCGCAAGGGCAGCGTGGCGTCTCCTCTCCGCGGACATGGCCGCCGGTGAGTCGCACTCACGCGGCGCGAAACTGATCGTGCGTGCCAGCACAGGGGCTGCGTCGAGCATCTGAGACGCCACTCTGCGGAGCGATGCAGCCTGATCGCATCGCTGTGCATCGCCGCGCATGCGTTGGGGACAAGGCTTCCCGAGGGTTCGCGAGTGAGTGTGAGGAACCTAATGGAAACTCTGTATTAGTGCCGGACAACGGTTTCAGAAAACTTTGCAGTTCGCACATCTCCGTAGTAGCCTTTCGAGCAGCCGCCTTCCAAGGAAGTTGGCGTGATCGCATACACAGCAGTAGAGGCGTGGGGCGGCGACGTTCCCAGAGAGGACAACGATGTTCAACAAGAAGCGAGTCATCGCGACTGTCGCGATGGCAACCGGTGCAGCCATAGCGCTGGCAGGCTGCTCCAGCAGCGAGCCCGAGGCCGGAGCCACCTACGACCCCGACGAGAAGGTCACGCTTACCCTGGCGTTCTGGGGCAACGACGTGCGCGCCGAGTTGTACAACGAGGCGATCGCGGCCTTCAATGAGGAGTATCCGAACATCACGGTGAACGCCTCGTTCCTGGACTTCCCGAGCTTCTGGGAGAAGCGTCAGACCGAGGCGGCAGGCAAGAACCTGCCGGATGTCATGCAGTTCGACTACTCGTATCTGCGCCAGTATTCCGAGAACGGCCTCCTCCTCGACCTGGAGCCCTACCTGGGCAGCGTCATCGACACCGAGGCATTGCCGCAGAACATTCTCGACATCGGTGTCGTCGGTGGTGTCACTACAGCCATCCCCACCTCGACCAACGCCTGGGGCCTGTTCACGAACCCCGTGTTCCTCGAAAAGGCCGGTGTGGAGGAGTTCGCGGGAGGCGATTGGGAAGACTACGTCGACTGGATGGGCGACGTCACCCAAGCCGGCGGTGGCGCATTCTGGGGCGGTACGGACTACACCGGCCGCATTCAGAACTTCGAGATCCAGCTGCGCGCCGAAGGCTCGTATCTATTCAGTGAGGATGGTGAGCCAGGCTTCGACGAGGAACGCCTGACCGAGTTCTGGGAGTCGGGCGCTGCGATGCGCGACGGGGTCACCGTTCCGCAGCAGCAACTGGAAGAAGTCTTCCCGAAGGGCGGCTTCGAGACCGGCCAGACGGCCAGCGAGCTCTCCTGGGACAACTTCGGCGCGGGCTACCTGGCGGGCCTTGGCGCGGACTACACGGAGCTCGGACTGGTCGCCCCGCCGGTGACGGAAGACGGTGCGAAGGACCTGTACCTCAAGCCGTCCATGTTGCATGCGATCTCCGCGAACACCGAGCACCCTGAGGCTGCGGCGACACTGGTCGACTTCCTGATCAACTCTCCTCAGTCGGGTGAGATCTTCGGCACAAACCGCGGACTGCCGGCGTCGGAGACGGCGCTCGAGGCCGCAGCCCTCGACCCGATCAGCCAGCAGATCAAGGACTACGAAGCTTCGATCGCCGACCGCCTCGGCGACGCACCGCCGGTCCCGATCATCGGTGCCGGAAGCCTCGAGGAGAAGTTCCGCCAGCTCGGCGTCGAACTCGGGTTCGGGACGATCACGGTGGACGAGGCTGTCACGCAGTTCTTCGCCGAGATGGACGTCGTCCTCAACCAGTAGTCAATCCTCGGGAAGGGCCCGCGCCACGTGCCGGGCCCTTCCCCGCGACGCGATCAGCAGGTGCATCGACATGAACAGCAACGCAACACGGGCCATCGTCACCGAGGGATCCTCCTCCCGCTCCTCTCGAAGCGGCAGGCGCAGACCCGATGTCCGCCCGGGAGTCAGGCGGGCCGCCAGGCGGGAGACGGTCGCGGGGTACGGGTTCCTCGTGCCGTGGCTGGTCGGGTTCTTCGGGCTGACGCTGATCCCGATGGCGTACTCGCTGTACCTGTCGTTCACGAGTTACAACATCTTCTCCCCGCCGAAGTGGATCGGCTTCGACAACTACGTGCGGATGTTCACCAGCGATCCCGCGTTCATGCAGTCGGCGCAGATCACCCTGATCTACGTGCTCGTCGGGACGCCGATCACGTTGGCTGCGGCGCTGGCGGTCGCGATGCTGCTGAACTATCGCGACAAGGGTGCCGGGTTCTTCCGCTCCGCGTTCTACGCGCCGTCGCTGATCGGCGGGTCGGTGTCGGTCGCGATCGTGTGGCGGGCGATGTTCGCTGACGATGGGCCGGTCGACAACTCGCTGTCGTTGTTCGGCATCGATCTGGGCGGGTGGATCGGAAACCCGAGCCTGGTCCTGCCCGCGATGATCCTTCTCGCTATCTGGCAGTTCGGGTCGACGATGGTCATCTTCCTCGCCGGACTCAAGCAGATCCCGAAGGAGCTGTACGAGGCGGCAGAGATGGACGGCGCCGGTCCGTGGCACCGGTTCCGTGCGGTGACGGTTCCGATGCTGTCGCCGGTGGTGTTCTTCAACCTGCTGCTGGGTCTGATCGGCGCGTTCCAGGTGTTCGCGTCGGCGTACATCATCTCCAACGGCTCGGGCGGCCCCGCCGGCATGACGAACTTCATCACCCTGTACCTGTACAAGCGCGGATTCTCCGATGGCCAGATGGGCTACGCCGCAGCGATCGCCTGGGTGCTGCTGATCGTGGTCGCCGTCATCGCCTTCATCCTCTTCCGCACTCAGCGCAGCTGGGTCCACTACGCCGGAGACAACCGATGAGCACTTCCAACGCCGCAACGACGTCGGGCGCCGCCTCGACCCCCGTGTTCGCCCAGCAGCAGGCCGCCCCGGCGGCTCCCCCGCGCCGCAAGGTCGCGCGCAAGACGTGGCAGACGGTCATCTGGTTGGTCGTGCTGATCGCCCTCACCGCGATCGTGCTCTACCCGCTGGTCTGGCTGCTGTTCTCGACGTTCAAGCCCAACAGCGAGTTCGGCTCCAACATGGGTCTGCTCCCGAACGCGCCCACGATCGAGAACTATGCGAAGGTCATGGAGGGCATCGCCGGCGTTCCGATGTGGCGGTTCTTCCTGAACTCGTTCATCCTCGCCGCCGGCGCCGTGATCGGCACCGTGCTCTCCAGCGCCCTCGCCGCCTACGCGTTCGCCCGCATCCAGTTCAAGGGCCTCGGCATCCTGTTCGCCGCGATGATCGGCACCCTGCTGCTGCCGTTCCACGTCGTGATCATCCCGCAGTACATCATCTTCAACGAGCTCGACCTCGTCGACACGTTCTGGCCGCTGCTGCTGCCGAAGTTCCTCGCCACCGAGGCCTTCTTCGTGTTCCTGCTCGTCCAGTTCATGCGCCAGATGCCCCGCGACATGGACGAAGCCGCCCGCATCGACGGCGCCGGTCACATCCGCATCTTCTGGGCGATCATCCTGCCGCTGATCAAGCCCGCACTCATCACCTGCTCGATCTTCGCGTTCATCTGGGCGTGGAACGACTTCCTCGGCCCGCTGCTGTACCTCACCAGCCCCGAGAACTACCCGCTACCCATCGCGCTCCGGCTCTACAACGACCAGACCTCCTCCAGCGACTACGGCGCCACCGTCACCGCATCCTTCATCGCCCTTATTCCCGTTCTCTTGTTCTTCCTCGTGTTCCAGCGCTTCCTCGTGAACGGCGTCGCCACGCAGGGCCTGAAAGGCTGATCCATGTCATCGTCTCTCATCTCTTCGGTTATCGTGCCAGGAGAGGTCGTCCTCGACGACCGCGGGCGCATCGCCCAGCTGCACGGCATCGGTGTGCAGCAGATCGGCGATCGCTGGTACGCCTGGGGGGAAGATAAAGCAGCGGGCGACCGATTCACGGCAATCGCGTGCTATTCGACCGGCGACTTCGCGACCTGGCGGTACGAAGGCGATTCCCTGGTCGCAAGCACCGGCGAACTCGCCCCGGACCGCATCGTCGAGCGGCCGAAGGTGCTGCCACGGCCGGACGGATCCTGGATCATGCTCGTCCATCTGGACACACCGGGGTACGACACCGCGCGGGTAGGCTACGCCATTGCGGACAACCCCGTCGGACCCTACCGCTTCTTGCACAGCGAGCGTCCCCTCGGCAACGAGTCGCGCGACATCGGGGTGTACCAGGAGGGGGAGTCCGCCTACCTGCTGTCCGAAGACAGACAGAAAGGTCTGCAGATCTATCGGCTGCGGGACGACTACCTCGCAGCGGAAGAGCTCCTCGTCACTCTTCGCCAGCAGGATCGCCCCGAGTTCGGCTACGAGTCGCCCACGCTCGTGAAGCACTCCGGACGGTACTACCTGTTCGGCTCGGACCTCACGTTCTGGTTCATGAATGACAACAAGTACGCCGTCGCGGACTCTCTGTCAGGCCCATGGTCGTCCTGGCAGAACATCGCACCGGCCGGTACGAACACGTACGAGTCCCAGGTGAGCGTCGTCGTTCCGGTGGGGGAGGGATATGTGTACGTGGGAGATCGGTGGACTCCGGAGGACCTCGAGTCCTCGCCGACGGTCATGCTCCCGTTGCGAATCGAAGGGAACCGCGTCGATCTCGGATGGCGGGACGAATGGCGCATCGACGAATTGAAGGCATGACCCGGGACTGACTTCCGGTCGGCTCAGTTATCAAAGGAGATACATATGAAGAAGAGGACTACTGCTCTCGCGGTGGGTGCGGCGGTTATGGCCTGCTGTGTCAGCGTTCCTGCACATGCAGCCGCCCCGCAGGTCAACCCACCGGGCATCCAACTCGAACACCTCGACCGCGGACTGGTGGCCGCCGAGACATCGGAGGGCGTCTTCCTGAGCTGGCGCTTGCTGGCCACCGAGGTGACGGGAGCCACTCAGAGCGGTCAGACAGGGACCGACTTCGCGGTCTACCGGAACGGCGAGAGGATCGCCGATGTCACGGACAGCACCAATTTCCTCGACGAGGACGGCGATGCCGGTGCGCGCTACGCTGTCGCAGCGCTGGTCGGTGGGCAGGAGACGGACCGCAGCGAGGAGGTGGGGCCGCGGACGGAGAACTATGTCGAGATCCCGCTGTCCAAACCCGCTGCAGGGGTGACTCCGGCCGGACAGCCCTACTCCTACGACGCCGGCGACATGAGCATCGGCGACATGGACGGAGACGGTGAGTTCGAGTACGTGGTGCGGTGGGAACCGACCAACGCGAAGGACGTCTCGCAGCGCGGCTACACCGGCAACACGTACATCGACACCTACACGATGGGCGGACGCCTGCTGCATCGTATCGACCTGGGTGTGAACATCCGCTCCGGGGAGCACTACACGCAATTCATGGTCTACGACTTCGACGGCGACGGTCGCTCGGAGATGATGATGAAGACCGCCCCGGGCACCAAGACCATCTCTTACGACGAGGGCGGTGGCGTCGTCGACGAGCGCTTCATCTCCCTGCGGGAAGAGGACGTCGCGGCGGGTTACACCAACGATGACGACTACCGCCTGAGTGCTGAGGAATACCACGAGCACCTCGTGGACACCTTCCGCGCCTGGCAGGAGCACCCGGAGGTCGTTGCTGGTCGATGGCCAGCCACATTGGAGGAAGCGTTCGGCATCGATCAGCGCTACGCATACCCGCTGTCGGACTCGGACGCACGTGCTCTGGCCGACTACTTCGTGGATGAGTACGCGCCGTCGAGAAGCGTGAACAACAAGCTGCGGGAGTTCGAAGGATTCATCCTCGACGGTCCCGAGTACCTCACGGTTTTCGATGGCGCCACCGGCGCTGAACTGCAGACCGTTGCGTATGAGCCATCGCGCGGCGACGACGGCTTGATGTGGGGCGACTACGCCTATGGGCGCATCGAGCCGGGAAACCGGGTGGACCGATTCCTGGCCGGGGTGGCCTACCTGGACGGTCAGCGTCCTTCGGCGATCTTCGCTCGCGGCTACTACACCCGCTCGACCATCGCTGCGTACAACTGGGACGGCGAGAAGCTTTCCAAGGTCTGGTACGTGGACAGCGGGCACGTCCCCATGAGCAACCCGTTCAACGATGCGCCGCACGGTGGGGATGGCACTTCTGCGGAGTTCGGCGCCTTCTCCGGCCAGGGCTTCCATTCCCTCACCGCCGCTGACGTCGATGGCGACGGCAGGCACGAGATCGTCTACGGGTCGGCGACCATCGACGACGACGGCTCGCTCCGCTACAGCTCGGTCGGAACGCTACCCGACGGCAGCGCGAACCCGGGAGCGACCGTCAAGCTCGGCCACGGCGACCAGCTGCACGTCACCGATATCGACCCGAGTCGGCCGGGACAAGAGATCTTCACAGTCCATGAGGCCGCGCGCAACGCACCCTATGGCGCGGTGATGCGTGACGCTGAGACCGGCGATGTGCTGTTCGGTGCCTACTCCGGCCGAGACACGGGCAGGGGCATCATCGGAGACGTTCGTTCCGATGTTCCGGGCATCGAGGTCTGGTCGAGCATGCCGGTCGGCACCAGCGCTTCGGGGCTGCTCAGCGCTACGGGTGAGATCGTGGATGCGAAGATGCCGGGAACGAACATGAACATCAAGTGGGCTGCGGACATGACCACGCAGCTCGTCAACGGTTCCGGCAATGAGACGCCGACGATCGACGACTGGGAGCGCGGCCGATTGCTGACCGCGGAGGGAACTCTCCGCCCGACAGGGCACAAGAACCCCAACCTGGTCGCCGACGTGTTCGGTGACTGGCGCGAAGAACTGTTCGTGCGCACCGTCGACAGCTCGGCGATCCGCGCGTACTTCAGCACGGAGGTGACCGAGCACAAGCTCGCGACGCTGCTGCACGACCCGCAGTACCGCGCGGAGGTGGCGCGTCAGAACACCACGTACAACCAGCCGTCGTACACGAGTTACTATCTGGCCTCGGACATGGACTTCCGCGACGTTCCCGTGCCGGATGCGTGGACACCGGGGGTCGTCGCGAACCTGCAGGCCGGCCTCGAGGACTTCATCAGCGGTGGGGAGGTTGCCGGGCCTGTGGCGAAACAGCTGACGGTGGCGCTCAGGCAGGCGCAGACCGCCGTCGAACGGTCGGACTTCGTCGCGGTGAGGAAGACGATGGGCCGGTTCATCCAGTTCCTGGAGCAGACCAAGCGGCCGGATACGGTCACGGCGGAGGCGCGGGCGGTTCTCACCGCACGTGCGCAGGCCGTGTTGAAGATGGCCGAGTAGCTCGCCATATGGAGGCCCGGAGTCGGGGCGGGTCCGATGCAATCGGATCCGCCCCGACCGCGGCTGGCGCCGCAAGCACCAGCTCGATCGAGACAGACGACCACGCCGGTGCTCGCATGCTCGGAGAGGTCCTGGGCCTTCGCGGCTACCGGACATCGATCGTGCTCGCCGCACGCCGTGGTATCTCGCCCTTCGATCGCCGGATCGAGGGCTTCCGTGATGCGTTCGAGAGGGCCGGTGGTGAGATCGCCCGGTGTTATCGGGGAGAGATCAGCTGGGACTCAGGGATCGAGATGGCGCGGCAGGCGCTGGCCGAAGGAATCGAAGCGGGCACTGTCGTCGTCGCCGTCGACGACATCGTCGCATTGGCGGCGATGTCGGTGATCAACGGCGCCGGCCGCGAAGTCGGCGCGGATGTGGCGATCTGCGGATTCGGTGACATTCCTGCGGTTCGTGAGGCGAGGATCGGACTCACGACGGTGCGGGTGCCAGCACGCGAGCTCGACCAGCCTGCCTTTCACGAGGTCACAGAGAACGCTTACACTCTCGATCAACGACGAGCCCGACCAGCGGTGCTCATACGCGACACCACTCCCCGGCGTGAGAGCCGGATGCCGCGGCGGCACTCCTCCTAGGAGAACTCGACGAACTCGACTTCGGACGGTGCCAACTCGAAGCGGGTGCCGAGTTCGCGTTCGGAGAGCATGCCGGTCGCCGGCGAGGGGAGTTCAATGCTCTGCACCTCGTCCGACACGTTCACCAGCAGAGCATGCGCAGAATCCGTACGGCGAGCGAGCACGCCCCTCGGCACCTCGATGGAGGGTCGGATGCCGAGATGCGCGAGTTCGTCGGCGATCACCCGATCGATGAGCGCGTGGCGCGCGGGAAGCGCGACGTACACGGCACGGCCCTGGCCGAACTCGTTGACGGTGACGGCAGGGTACGGCTGATCGACGCCGGTGATCGTCGCGACGGCCCGCGCGCCGCGCAGGTGGACCTCATCGATACGCGGGGCCGCGACGCTGATGACCTCGTCACCGAAGTCGATCCTGACCTCGTCACCGACTCGAGCGCCGTCTGTCGCCTCGTTGAGGATATGAGGTTCCTGGAAGGATCCGAGGCGGATTCCGAAGACATCATCGAGCCCGCTCGGTCGCGTCGCGCGGGTGATCTGGCCGTGTTCGTCGAACCAGCAGGAGTATGCCGTGAGGATCACCGTGCCGCCGTCGGCGACGAAGGCACGGATGCGCTCAGCCATCTCGGCGTCGATGACCGCGGCGCCCGCCAGGATGAGCACTCTGTAATCGAGAGCGCTGAAGCGCAGGTCGACGACGCGCGCGTCGATGTTCTGCTCTACGAGAGCCCCGAACGTCGTCTCCAGCTGTCGTTCATGCGGCTCGGGGAACGCGGCGCTGGCGAGCTCGCTGGGGAACGAGAAACCGAGAGCGACCTCTGCCCGAGGCAGATACGGGAAGCCGAACTTCTCGATCCTGGCGAATTCGGAGGCCACCTGACGATACTCGTCGTATTTCCGGTTCGGCACGCCGTCCCAGTCGAGTTGTCCCTGCAGGAAACGCTCCTCACCGGCGTGATGCGATTGCCATGTCCACCCGCACACCAGCTGGTTGCCGTAGAGCAGGGAAGCGAAGGCGCCCTTGCGCACGGCCCCGACCACAGCGGTCTCCGTCGTGAACTCCGTCGCCCAGTAAGGAGTGGAACTCTCGAATTGGATGCGCGGAATCACCCCGAGCGCGTTGTAGAATGTGCCCCGATCGCTCTGCGAGTTGTGCGGGTAGAATCCGCCGCCGCCGCGGTGGATGCGTCCGGAGTGAGCGATCGGAGCGTAGTCGAAGTACCGCCCCTCGTCTCCCTCCACGAAGTACCACTGGTTGCCCGTGAGCAGCGTGGTCGGAGCGTTCGCCGACACCTGATCGATGATCGCGGCGTGGCTTGCGGTGATCTCATCGGAGACGAAGGTGCGGAAGTCGATCATGCGCTCGGTAGGAGCGTCGTGGAATCCGGATCGTGGCAGGTCGACCTCATCGAAGTTGCTGATCCGGCGCGACCATCGCTGACCGGCCCACGCGGCGCTCAGCCCTTCCGGCGTCGTGTACTTGGCCCGCAGCCAGTCGATGAATCGGGCCCGCACGGTCTCCGAATAGGAGTACGGCCCCGACCCCGGTTCGTTGTCGATCCCGAATGCCAGAAGCGCGGAATGGTCGGCATAGTGCGCGGACAGGGCATCGGCGAAGCGCAGGGCGTACTGAAGGTATGCCGGGTCCCCGACGTCCTCCATGTAGCGGGTGTTGGCATGCTCGCGCGTGCCGTGAATGTTCACGATATCGATCGTGGGGTGCTTGCGATGCAGCCAGAGCGGTGCGGGGCGGACGGCGACGTCCAGGATGACCCCGATGCCGCGGTCTGCGGCCAGGTCCATGAAGTCGTCGAACCAGGCGAAGGCGAACTCACCGTCGCGAGGCTCGTAGCTGTCCCAGGCGAGGTGTCCGGCTCGGAGCACGCGAAAGCCCGCGGCGGCCATCAGGTCGAGGTCGCGGACCCATTCCTCGCGGGACAGATCGTGAGGGTGATAGTTGGCGCCGACGTAGAGCGTGCCGTCGAAGGGGGTGGCAGTGTGCGGATGCGACATCGGTGGGACTTTCGCGTCGGGAACGGCTTCAGAGGGCTGGCGTGACGATCGCTGTCACCTACTCGGAGGACCAGCGTAGCGGATTGCAAGCGCTGTCCTCTTGAAAAGAGTGATTGACAGTCGACTTCGAGCAGGACAAGCTGCCTGAAGGGTAAGCCTTATCCTGCCCGTGGGATCAACGGTTTCCCACTTCTCGCAGTCACCGAAGGCGCATCGAAGCCCCTGCCCGGAAGGATCAAGGAAGATCAGATGAACAGGAAACGACAGTCGGCGTTGTGCCGAGCCACAGGGGCGGCCGTGACGGGATTGGCGCTCGTCGCAGGGTGCCTGATTTCCTCCTCGGCCGCCGTCGCAGCGGAGACGGAGTTCCGATTCGACTTCGGTGGTCCCTCATCCCCGGTGGCGGACGGGTGGACCGGGATCGCCGCAGGGAGTGCGTACTCGGCCGACCTCGGGTACGGGTTCGTTTCCGGAGGGACGACCTTCCGTGACCGCACCGGCGCCGGGGACGGCGACCTGATGCTCCGGGATTTCGTCAATGGCGCGTGGGAATTCGTCGTGGACCTCCCGGATGGGACGTACGAAGTCACGACGTGGAGTGGCGACCTCACCGCCGGAAACACGACGGACCTCACCGTGGAGGGTACAACCTACAACAGTCGGGGCTCCGCCGGTGTCGCCGATGAGCGGCTCACCGTGGTCGAGGTCACGGACGGGCGACTGAACGTGCGCGGTGCGCGGGACGGGCGCATCAATGGCATCGTGGTTCGCTCGCCGCTGTCGATCCCCTCCGCGCTCGCGGCCGAAGTGGTGGTCGCCGACGATCCGACCGTAGCTCTCACCTGGGATGCCGTCGCCGACGCGACCGGCTACGAGGTGTACCGCTCCAGCGAGACGACGGAACTCGAACTCATCGCCGAGGTCGATTCCGCGGAGTTCATCGATTCGGACGTCGCCCTCAGCGAGACATTCGGATACGCCGTCCGTGCCGTGCAGGGCGACCGCACCTCCGAGCTGAGCTCGAAGATCGAGGTCGCGGTCATCGACTCCGATGTCTCCGCACCGGGGGCGCCCTCGGGACTCACGGCGACCTCCACGGAGGAGCGCGCAATCGCGCTGGAGTGGAGCGACGCGGACGTGCAGCAATGGAAGGTGTATCGCACCACGCGTGCAGACATTCCGTTCTCCCTCGTCGCCACGACCACCGAACCGGCGTGGACGGACGAAGACGTCCTGACCACGCGCCCGTACCTGTATCAGGTCGTCGCCGGAAACGCCGGCGGCTACTCCGCGCCGTCCGAGACGCTCACGACCGATGTCACGACGACGCTCGTTCGCGACGTCGAGTACCTCGATCGCGCCCCGGTGGCTGTGGCGGTGGAACAGGGCGTCTACGTCGGGTGGAGACTCCTCGGGCTGGATTCGCGCGACCTCGCCTTCGACGTCTACCGCGATGGCCGCAAGATCAACACGACGCCCGTAACGGGCGCGACGAACTTCGTCGACACCGCCGGCACCCCGGAGTCGCAGTACGAGATCACGGCGATGATCGACGGTCGCGAGCAGCGTGTGACCGAGACGTTCGGCGTCTGGTCGGAGCAGCATCTCGATGTTCCCTTGCAGAAGCCGGCCGACGGCGTGACGCCTGCGGGCGAGGCGTACTCGTACTATGCAGGAGATTCGAGTGTCGGTGACCTCGATGGGGACGGCGATTACGAGATCGTCCTGCTCTGGAATCCGAGCAATTCCAAGGACAACTCGCAGGCGGGATACACCGGCAACGTCTACCTCGATGCCTACGAGCTCGACGGCACGCGGCTGTGGCGCATGGATCTCGGTGTCAACATCCGTGCCGGCGCGCACTACACGCAGTTCCAGGTGTTCGATCTGGACGGTGATGGCCGCGCCGAAGTCGCCTTCAAGACGGCCGACGGTACGACCGACGGTCAGGGGACGGTCATCGGAGACGCGCACGCAGATCACCGCAACTCGACCGGCTACGTACTCGAAGGACCCGAATTCCTGACAGTGTTCGACGGGCTGTCTGGGGCCGCGCTGGACACGGTCGACTTCGTGCCGGAACGTGGAGAGGTGGCGGCGTGGGGCGACACCTACGGCAACCGCGTCGACCGCTTCCTCGCAGGCGTCGGTTACTTTGACGGAGAGCACCCGAGCCTGATGTTCAGCCGCGGGTACTACACCCGCGCCGTACTCGGCGCATGGGACTTCCGCGACGGCGAGCTCACGCAGCGCTGGGTCTTCGACTCCGATGAGTGGGGCGACCAGTACGAAGAGCAGGGCAATCACAACCTCACCATCACGGATGTCGACCGCGACGGAGTCGACGAGGTCGTCTACGGCGCGATGACCATCGACGACGACGGCACCCCGCTGTACAACTCGAACCTTCGGCACGGTGACGTGCTGCACGTGGGTGATCACGTGATCGATCGCCCAGGACTCGAGATCTTCAGCACATTCGAGAACCAGTCCAAGAACGGCAATGTCATGGCCGCGATGCGTGACGCCGAGACCGGCGAGGTTCTGTGGAAGACCGAGGGGCCGTACGACACCGGCCGCGGCTCCATCGCTGACATCGATCCGAACCACCCCGGCGCGGAAGCGTGGCACCCGGACAAGGCCCAGATCCAGAGCGTCGACGGGTGGCTCAAGACGTCGGAGGGCGAATTGCTCTCCGACGTCATTCCGGATGCGACGTTCACGGCGTATTGGGACGGCGATCCGCTGCGCGAACTGGTCACCCACCCGTATGATCCCGTGCTCCGTGCCGGCGTCGGACAGATCTCCAAGTGGGATCCGGGGACCAGCACGCAGTCCGTGATCTATCAGGCGGATGGCACCCTGACCAACGGCACCCAGGCGCAGCCCCTGCTCCAGGCCGACCTGTTCGGCGACTGGCGCGAGGAGCTGGTGCTCCGGCATGCGGACGGCACCGCGCTGCGGATCATCACGACGGTCGATCCGACCGAGCTGAGAATCCCCACGCTGATGCACGACTCCCAGTATCGGCAGTCTGTGGCGTGGGAGAACACGGCATACAACCAGCCGCCGCGGCCGAGCTATTTCATCGGGCATGACATGCAGGAGCCGCCTGCCGCCCACATCCGCTACGTGAACGCACCGGAGCAGGACACTGAACGGCCGCAGGTCGACCTCTCGACGCCCTCGTCCAGTGGACCGTTCACTACCCTCGACCTCGCCGTCGCGGCGACCGACGATCGTGGACTTCAGCGCATCGTGGCCAACATCTATCAGGGAGACACACTCGTGAAGAGCACGCA
Source organism: Microbacterium sp. GXF0217 (assembly GCF_054798195.1). Lineage (NCBI taxonomy): Bacteria > Bacillati > Actinomycetota > Actinomycetes > Micrococcales > Microbacteriaceae > Microbacterium > Microbacterium sp. GXF0217. The sequence goes on from NZ_JBSJZG010000003.1 coordinate 22,236, forward strand.
GACCCGGGTCAGCGGCACCTCCGGTGCGCACGAGGCTTCCGTCCCTCTGCCGGACGGCGCGTACACGGTGAAGTACAACGCGCAGGATGCCGCGGGGAACATCTCGAAGACGAAGACGTTCAGTGTCACGATCGACGCCACCGCACCCCAGGTGACGCTCAAGGAAGGTCGCAAGTTCACGGTGGGCGATGGTGGAACTTACGAGCAGGTCAGTTTCAAGCTCTACGATGCCGGGAAGATCGACAGGGTCGAGATCAACGGGACAGTCAAGGACCTCACGGACAACACCTGGTCCGATGTGAATCACATCAAGCCCGGAAAGTTCGGCGCCGTGAGGGGCGAGAACACGCTGGTCGTGTACGACATCGCGGGCAACACGCAGACGACGACATTCGTTCTGAACTAGCCGAAAGCGAGCGGCCGTCTGCGCCTCCGTGGTCTGCGGAGGCGGAGACGGGCGTTCGGGCAGAGAATGGAGTCGAGGAGCAGCCATGAGTGAACGCGATGAATCAGCGCGAGAACGTCGGGTGCGGCTGCGCCGCGAACGCGACGGCAGCGGTCCGGCATCTGCGGAATCGCCTGACGGCGAATCCGTGGGGGCTCGGAACTGGTTCGCTCTGCTGGGCGAGGTGCTTCTCGTCGGTCTGCTCGTGACGGTGGTCGGACTGGCGATCATCTCCCTGCCGGCCGGTCTGGCTGCCGGCATTCGTCATCTGCGCCGTTTCGTACGTGCCGAGGATTCCCGGCTGACGCTGTTCTGGCGAGACGTCGTGCGCGCGCTGCCGGGCGGCGCGGTCGTCGGTCTGGTCGGCGCAATCCTCATCGCGCTGTTCCTGCTCGACATCGATCTGGCCAGATCCGGTGCTCTGCCCGGCGGCCCCGTCGTAGCGGTCGTCGGGTGGCTGGGTCTCGCTGCGACAGCGACCGCAGTGCTCGCCGTGACCGGAGAGTGGGAGCCGGACGGCGGGTGGAGGCAGGCGCTGCGTTCTCTCCCGATTGTGCTCCGCGAAGATCCCGTCGGAGCCCTGTATCTCCTTGCGACCGGTGTCTTCGTGGTCGCAGTGACCTGGGCGCTCGTTCCGCTGTTCATACCCGCCGTCGGATGTGCGGCGCTCGCGATCATGGCAGTGCCGCGCCGTCCGCGCCGCACTTCGGCCTGAGCATCAAGGTGGGGTCGATTCATCCATGCACGACATCGTTTCGACCATCGTCAACATGGCGGGCGGCATCTAGCGTGAACGGAGCGCTACAGGAGGTGTCTTCCGCGTGGCGGATTACCGACAGCGTCGATCCGCAAGAGCGGTGAAGGACTGATATGAACGTCGAGCACGGCCGCTATCTGCCCGTTGCGATTCCGCCGCACCTCCCGCGGAAGCTCACGATCACGCTGTGGGACTTCTCCTGGTACGTACGGACGGGACCCGGAGAGCCGTTCGAGGACCTTGATCGGGTTGTCGAGGAGGCAGTGGCGCGTGGGTACAACACTGTGCGCATCTGCGCCATGCCGTTCCTGCTGTTCGGGTCGGGATTGGATACCACGGCCCTGCACCTCGACCGCCTCGGTGGACCATACGCGCAGCAGGTGAGGTGGTATGACGTCGCCTCGCCTACGCGTCTCGATGGCCGAGCCCACCTCGTCCGACTGTTTGAGACGCTGAAACGCCACGACATGTACGCGATCCTCTCGTCGTGGGAGTATCAGCAGTCCTCGGCCTTCGCGACGACGAGCGACTGGTGGGATGCCCTGCGCGCCGTCGAGCCGGATGATCGAGCGGTGCGGCTGGCCGAGTCGCTCGCGGACCTCATCGATTTCCTGGCCGAGCGCGATCTGGATGACAGGATCGCCTTCACAGAACTGCACAACGAGGTCCAGTACGGTCATCTCGTCGAGGGGCTGGACGTGATTCCCGCAGACGAGATCGCGACGATTCGTGCACTCGAACCGCGTTTGGAACGCGGCTTGGCTGAATTCCATCGGCGGCAGCCGGATCGTCCGGTGACTGTCAACTACGCGCACGTGCCGGTAGCGGCCATGCGGGCTCTCCCGAAGCAGATCGATGTGCTCGTGACCCACCCATACGTCTACGGCGTACTGGACGAGGTCACGGCCGCGTTTGATCTCCGCGGGGACCTCGCCTCGTTCCCCGTGCAGTCGGTCCGCGCGGCAGGTCTGCTACGTTCGGACGCCCCCGATCCCGTCGAGTGGGTACTTCCCGAGGACGTTGCCTGGAAGATGAAGGCCACGATCGTCGGCAAGCCGGAGATCTTCTTCATGGACTGGGTCGATGCGACCGCATTCGATCGGTTCCTCTACGAGCGGTATCAGAGTCACCATCATGAGATGGTGCGGATTCTCCGGACCTGGCTCGATGTCGCCGCCGACCGTGCCGCTGAACGCGGCATCCCAACAGTGTTCGGAGAAGGCTGGATCGGGTACACGCCGCTGCGCGGCACATTCGAAGAGGGGCCGATCGGCGCGGCGTTCTGCCGACTGGCGATTGAGGAGTCCGCCCGCGTCGGCGCTTGGGGGACGGTCGTCTGCTCGAACGCAGCCCCGCAGCACGCCATGTGGTCGGATGTCCCGCTCCAAGTGGAGTGCACTGCACGTTTCACCGACGGCTGACGTCGCTGGACATCGGCCCTACGCTGGAGCGACGAGTACGAAGTCCGCCTGCCGTCGGAACTCCGACGGGCTGACGCCGTTGATGGCTCGGAACTGACGAGAGAAGTAGAGCGCGTCGTCGTACCCGACCGACATAGCGATCTCGGAGATCGTCATCTCGGTGGTGAGGAGAAGCTCCCGAGCTCTCGCGCTGCGCAGGCGCTTCAGGTAGTCCTTCACCGACGTGCCGGCGGAGCTGCGGAACAGCGCCGAGAAATGCGACGTGCTCAGTCCCGCCATCGCGGCGAGCTCTGGCACGGAGAACGCGGTGTCCAGGTTGTTGCGCAGGTAGTCCTGCACATGCCGGATGCGATCGTGCGTGACCGCGGTGCCGCGCATCGCGCTCGAAGTGATCTGTGCGAGCAGTCTCCACAGCGCGCCAGCGGCGGCGAACAGCATCGGCATCGTCTCGTCCTCCTCGAGCGCCGCGACAGCTTCCTCCAGCGATTGCACAGCGGAGTACACGTCGTGCAGTTCGACGATCGGACCGCGACCGTCCGCGAAAATGGCCGTGAGGAAATCGTCGACGTCTGATCCGGTCACGTGCGCCCACCAGATTGTCCACGGGTCGGCGCTGTCGGCGCGGTAGCGGTGCCGCGTCCCCGGCGGAAGGATCGCCACGGAACCGCGCTCGACGCGGAGTGGGCCGGCATCGCCGATCTCGACCCAACCCGAGCCGTCGGTGCAGAGGATGACGATTGTCTGGGCTGCGCCGCTGATGCGAGCGCGGCCGTGCTGCGCGGCGTGGGGGAAGTAGCCGGCGTCAGTGACGAGCATCCGTCGCACGATGGGTTGTGTCTGCGCCTCACGCACGACCGGGCGGGGGAGCACGCGCAGACGCTGTCCGAGGAAGCCCTCATGCATGTACATGGTGAGCGGTCTCCGTTCCGAAGCTTCATAGGTTCGTCTATCGACAATTTAGCGCCAGTCGACAGAATGCGGTGTTTCTGCATGCAGATGATGGTGTTTTCAGCGATCCATGATGCAGCCAACGTCGTTTCGTCCATGTGAAGGCGAGGAATCGTTCTGCTTCATCACGGGCGTGAGCACATAAAGTCACCTCTGTATCCACCGCATCACGCCTGCATACCTACACTCAGCGGAAGGGGACATCGATGTCCAACCACCCTCGCACCCGACTCGCAATCGGTGCTTTCACAGTCACAGGGGCCGTCCTGCTCACCGGTTGCACCGCCGGTGGCGGAGCAACCGGTGGCGATGGCGACACCACCGTCACCGTCATGTACGCGAGCAACGAATTCACGGCCGACCACATCGCCGAGTTCGAAGCCGACAACCCCGATATCACGATCGAGTTCATCGAGTACGACGAGAACCGGCTCAACGCGATGGTCGCCGCCGGCGATCCGCCTGACTTCGTGCGCGCCGGTCCCACGGCGAACCTCTTCGCCCGCGGCCTGGCCACGCCTCTCGATGACTACATCGCCGCGAGCGACGTCATCACTGAGGATGACCTGCTCGACGTCAACAAGCTCTGGCAGTGGGACGGCGAGCACCGCGGCCAGGGCGAGCAGATGGGCCTCGTCAAGGACTTCAGCCCTGACGTCACTTTCTGGCAGAACGAGGCGATCTTCGAGCAGGCGGGTGTCGAGCCCCTCAGTACGACGGAGCCGACGAACTGGGACGATCTCCTCGAGAAGGGCCGGCAGCTCAAGGCCGCGGGCGTCGAGTACCCGTTGGGCATCGAGTGGCAGTGGGGTGTGGCCAGCACCTTCCTGACGATGATCGCCCAGCAGGGCCACGAGATCTATAACAGCGATGGCACGGAGATCACGGTCAATACTCCGGAAGGAGAACGGGCGCTGCAGTGGCTCGTCGACTTCGCCAAGGAGGAGCTCGGCCCGAGCGCTCTCAACCCGCTCGCCGAGGCGCAGGACGCTCCCGTCTTCCTCGCAGGACGCATGGCTGCGACGAAGGATGGGTTCTGGTTCGGCGGGAACCTCAACACCGAGGAGGGGGCGACGGTAGCGGAGACGGCGTCGCTGGTGCCCGCACCGACGTTCGACGAGCGGATCAGCCCTGTGCTCGGTGGCATCGGCGGCTATATTCCGGACGGGTCGGACGCCAAGGATGAGGCCTGGCGCGTCATGGAGTACTTCTTCGCAGGAACTCCCGCGGTCGAGCGCGCTTCGAGCGGGTGGGGCCTGCCGGCTCTCGAGTCGCTGTGGGAGAACATCCCCACCGAGCAGCCGTTCCAGGAGCAGGCCTTCGAGCTCGCGCAAGAAGAGGTCCAGTACCTGGGGCCGATCTCGGAGTCCAAGTACCTCAACCCCAAGTCGTTCGAGGCCGCATTCGAGGCGGAGCTGCTCTCGGTCATCAAGGCGGAGCAGTCCGTCCAAGAAGCGCTCGCCGCGATCGAGGCGGAGGGCAACAAGCTGATCGCCCAGGGCAAGGACCAGCTCGGATGACGAGCACCTTGAGCGCACCAGTCGCGGCCGCGGGGGTTCCCACCCGCGGCCGCGGATGGCGTCGGTACCGGGCGCGCACCTTCTACCTCTTCGCGTCCCCGTGGATCCTCGGTTTCATCTTCCTGACTCTGGCACCCGTGCTGTATGCGCTGGGCGTCAGCTTCACGAACTTCGACGGATACTCGCCGATCTGGCGCTTCATCGGTTTCCGCAACTATGTGGAGATCTTCCGGGACGCCGAGGTCTGGGAGTCGCTGGTCCGCACGATCGCGTACGCGGCGATCGTCGTCCCGTTGAGTGTGGCCGGCGGTCTGTTCCTCGCCATTCTGGTCAACCGCCGCATCCGTGCGCGCGGACTCGTCCGTGCGATCTTCTTCGTGCCTTCTGTGGTCCCCATCGTCGCCGTCGCGATCATGTGGCGCCTCATCTTCAACCGCGAGTCCGGTCTCCTCAACGGAATCATCGAGTTGTTCGGCGGCACCGGCCAGGTCTGGCTCGCGGACCCGCTGTCGTTCTACGCCCTGATCGTGATGACGTTGTGGGGGCTGGGCGGGGGGATGATCATCATCCTCGCCGCGCTGCAGGACGTTCCCGCTGAGCTCGAGGAGGCGGCGCGGCTGGACGGCGCCGGGCCACTGCGGATCATCTGGCACATCACGGTCCCGCTGATATCTCCGGTGCTGTACTTCCAGGTCGTCACCGGGATCATCGGTGCGCTCCAGATCATGGTGCAGCCGCTGCTCCTGGTGGAATCCAACAAGATCGCTCAAGCGAGCCTCGTCCCCGAGAGCTCCACGCTCTACATGGTTCAGGTGTACCAAGAATTCTTCACCAACAGCCGGTTCGGTTACGGGTCCGCGATGCTGTGGATCTTCTTCATCGCCATCCTCGCGTTGACCCTGGTGATCCAGCGCGTCAGCAGCCGCGTCGTCTTCTATCAGGTCGACAACGGCGAATCCAACGAACGGTGAGCACCATGCTTCAGAACACTCTCTCCACGGACGTGCCCGACTCCACCGCGGCGCTCATCGCGCCGGGTACGGGAAGCCCGCGCGCACAGCGTCGGCGAGTGGCACGCGCCACCGCGCAGGGACAGAAGGCCTCGGCCTGGATCTACATTCTCGTCGTCATCGCCGTCGCCATCTTCGGCATCCCCTTCGTGTGGATCGTGCTGACCTCCCTCGCCGACCAGCTCCAGCTCTCCGAAGGGGCGCTCGGTCTGCTCGATCTGAGTTCGCCGGAGTGGTCGAACTACTGGGAGGCGCTGACCAGGATCGACTTCGCCGCCTACACGATGAATACGTTGTTCCTCAGCGTGATCAGCTCCGTCCTCACGACGCTCAGCAGCGCGACGGTCGGGTTCGCGTTCGCGCGACTGCGAGCGAAGGGCAAGAACGTGCTGTTCACCGTCGTGATCGGCTCGATGATGATTCCGGCCGTCGCAACGCTGATCCCCACCTACATCCTGTTCGCCAGGATCGGGCTGGTGAACACCTACTGGCCATGGGTCCTGTGGGGCCTGTCGGGTGCGCCGTATCTCATCTTCCTGTTCCGACAGTTCTTCAGCTCCATCCCGATGGAGCTGGAGGAGGCCGCCGTCATCGACGGGGCAGGCTGGTTGCGCACCTACGTGTTCATCTTCCTGCCGCTCGCCCGTCCGGCGCTGCTGACGTCACTGATCCTCACTTTCACCTGGTCGTGGGGAGACTATCTCGCCCCGGCGCTCCTGCTCAATCTCAAGAACACGACACTCGCGGTCGCAATGGCGGCGGGTTATGTCGATCCGCGAGGCGAGGCGATCGTCACCTTGCAGGCCGCAGGCTCCATCCTGTATCTGCTGCCGGTCGTCGTCGTCTTCCTCTTCACGCAGAAGTACTTCATGAGCTCCGGCCTCGGCTCCGCTGTCAAGGGCTGACTGTCCGTTCCCCTGTTCGATCCGCCACGAGGAGAAGCATGTCCCTCACCACCACGCCGACCAGCATCCGTCTTCGGGATGCGCGACCGCCGCTCATCGTCCCGGCGATGAGCAACACGGAGGATCCGCACGAGCGGATGCGCCTGACCAGTCGCTGGATCGAGGTGGGCGGGACGCCGACGATCCCGGTGACCGGGGAGCTGCATTTCAGCCGCATCCCCCGTCGACGGTGGGAGGAGCAATTGCGCCTGATGGTGGCGTCGGGGCTGACGTCCGTGTCGACCTACGTCTTCTGGATCCATCACGAGCGCGAGCAGGGACAGGTCCGATTCGACGGCGACCTCGACGTCGCCGGCTTCCTCGAGACGGCGGAGCGCGTCGGCGTCGACGTGATCCTCCGAATCGGACCCTGGTGCCACGGTGAGGTCCGCAACGGCGGGCATCCGGATTGGGTGGTATCCGCCGTCGGCGACCGAGCGCGCACCGATGACCCCGAGTACCTGGATCTGGTTCGGCGCTGGTACGGCGCGATCGCCGACCAGGTGAAGCCGTTCTGCGGTCCGGACAGGCCGATCGTCGGCATCCAGCTCGAAAACGAGCTGTACGACCAGCCGGGCCACATCGCCACGTTGAAGACGATCGCCCGCGAGGCGGGGCTCAGCGCACCGCTGTGGACGGCGACCGGCTGGGGCGGTGCGATCCTGCCCCTGCACGACGTCTTCCCCCTGTACAGCGGCTACGCCGACGGGTTCTGGGCCGGGCAGGGGTCGACGTGGGACGACAGTTTCCGCGACCACTTCCGCTTCACCCATGTCTGGGACGACCCTGGCGTGGGCGGAGACTTCCGCGAGGAAGGGGCCGAGATCGTCGTACGCCCTGTCGATCCCGAGTTCCCGCCATCCACCTGCGAGCTCGGCGGCGGGATGGCCACGGCCTACCACCGACGCCCGATCGCCCGAGGACGAGATATCGCCGCCGTCGCGAATGTGAAGATCGGGAATGGTTCGGCGTGGCAGGGCTTCTACATGTATGCCGGGGGCGTGAACCCGGCCGATCATCTGCAGGAGAGCCTGGCTACGGGGTATCCGAATGATCTGCCGCGGTTCGACTACGACTTTCAGGCGGCGTTCGGTGCGACGGGGCGCCCCGGGCCGAGCCTCGGGCCGCTGCGCGATCACAACGCGTTTCTGGCGGCGTTCGGTCCGCGTCTCGCAGACAGCTTCAGCTCGCTTCCCGAGGACGCGCCCGTCGATGTGCACGACCGGGATGCCCTCCGGTGGGCGGTTCGCGGCGACGACAGGAGCGGATTCCTCTTCCTCAATACGCATCAGCCCTACGAGCCGCTGTCCGCGGTGCCCGACGTGCAGTTCCGGATCCCGTTCGCCGACGGCGACCTGATCGTCCCCGATCGTCCCATCGACATCCCTACCGGCGTCATCGGCCGCTGGCCGCTGCGGCAGGATGTCGCCGGCGTGCGGATCGAGTGGGCGACGGCGTCGGTCTCGGGGGTCGTGCGCGGCGCCGCGTCGACTCTGGTACTGCGTGCCCATGAGGGCATCCCGGCCCAGGTGCGTTTCGAGGACGGCGCTCACGTCACGCATGCAGGGGAGCGGGTGGATGCTGCGGCTCCCGTCGATCTCGTGCCGGGTGATGTGCTCGACGTCGATGCAGCCTTGCAGATTCTCGTTGTCGACGAGGAGCAGGCGGACCGGCTGTGGTACCTCGGTTCCGAGCTCTTCGAGTCTGCTGATGCCCTCTGGCGCGAGCCGGAAGGGGTGGTCGCGCGCGCCGGGTTGGATCCTGCCGTCCGCGTCTGGCGCGGCGGACGGTTCGTCCCGGTTCCGTTGCGCACCGACGGACGGCCCGCATCGACGCGGGTCGCAACGCAGGAGCTGCGCCCGGTCGGTGAACCGCCGGCGCGCTATGGCGAGTCGATGGGGCGTTCCGCTGCCCCCGATACCGTGCAGTTCGAAGAGGTCGCGGGTATTTGGCGGCTCGACCTGCCGCAGGCGGCGCCGCCCGCGAACGGAGATCTCGTCGAGATCGTGGTCGACTGGGAGGGCGACGTCGCTCAGTTGCGCGCCGACGGGGTCGTCATCCGGGACCGGTTCTGGGATGGCCTCCCCTGGCGCATCGACGTCACCGAGCTGGATCCCGGTACGGACCTGACCCTCCACGTGACTCCGATCGCGGCTCACAGCGTGGTCGATCTCGATGCCGAAGTCAGAGCCCGAGTCGACGCTGCCGGTCGCCTCGGCGCGGTGATCCGCGTCGAGCGGGTGGTCTCCGCCCGCTGGATCTCTGCGGCCTGAGACGTGAACTCAGGGAGGCGCCCGCGCTCCGGCGCGCAGTACCGGCTGCGGGCCGGAGGCTACGAGGCGGTCGTCGCCTCGGTCGGCGCCTCCCTCCGCGTGCTCCGCGACATCGAAGGGGACCTGATCGCACCGTTCCACGCCGATGAGGAACGTCCGTCGATGCGTGGAGCGCTCCTGGCGCCCTGGCCGAATCGGACCGATGGCGGGCGATACACGTTCCGCGGAAGGACCCATCAGCTGTCGATCAACGAGCCCGAACGGCGCAATGCCTCCCATGGGCTCGTCTCCGAGCTCGACTTCGCGCTCTCGCAGCAGACGCATGATCGGATCACGCTCTCCCGCGTTCTCGAGCATGGCGCAGGCTACCCGTGGCGCGTGCGCTTCGACGTGACGTTCCAGTTGAGCGCGACGGGCCTCGAGCAGATCGTGCGCGCGACGAACCTCAGCGACCAGATCGCGCCGCTCGGCATAGGAGTGCACCCGTACCTGCAGGCGGGCCCCGCATGGCCCTCGGCGATCGACGGCTGGAGCCTCCAACTCCCCGCGGACGACGTGCTGCGGATTTCTGATGACCGGTTGCTTCCGATCGAACGGGAGAGGGTCGAGCTCGCGGGAGTCGACTTCCGCGAGCGCCGTCCGATCGGGGCGGCGGTCATCAACCATGCGTTCGGTGCGCTGCGCCGCGATGATGACGGCTGGGTGAGGATACGGGTGACCGACGCACAGGGGAACGGGGTCGAACTCGCCTGCGACGCGGCGTATCGATGGGTGCAGATCTATACCGCGGATGAAGCCGTCGGCGGCGACCACCGGGCGGCGATCGCCGTCGAGCCGATGACGTGTCCGCCGGACGCGTTGAACTCGGGCATCGATCTGCTGGCGCTCGAGGCGGGGGCCGCGGTGCAGGCGGCGTCGGCCATTCGTCGGATCCGATCCACGGTCTCCTAGCGCGGCGGAAACATCCATGCAGCATCGATGTGCGTAAGCGCTGTCCAAGAAGGCGCAATTTCTCGGGTCGCTGATTCGTCCATATTGGGAGCGCAGATCGTTCTCACTGAGCGCGGGAGCGCCGTCATAGTGTCATGACATGTGCTCACCGCCGCACATGGATGCGCGGCGGCCTTTCCTTGAGGAGATCATGTCCACCGACACCACAATGCGTCCCGTCGATCACGCGACCGCGGAACTCGTCCTGCCCGAAGTCCCCGCTGCGCTCCAGGCGGATCTCGATGCCGGCCGTGCGGTGGCCTGGTACGAGGCCGTGGACATCGCCACCTATGAGCCGAATGACCCCTCGACGTACCCGATGTATCTCGATCAGAGGGTCTACCAGGGATCGAGCGGGCGGGTGTATCCGCTGCCGTTCGTGGAGCGCATCTCCGCCACACCCGTGGTGCGCCGCTGGAACGCGGTGCACATCGAGAATCAGTACATCCGCCTGATGATCCTGCCCGAGCTCGGCGGACGCATCCACATCGGGTACGACAAGACCACCGGGTACGACTTCTTCTACCGCAACAACGTCATCAAGCCCGCTCTTGTTGGCCTCACGGGCCCGTGGATGAGCGGCGGCGTCGAGTTCAACTGGCCGCAGCACCACAGACCAGCGACCTTCCTCCCCGTCGAGTCCACCATCGAGCGTCACGAAGATGGCAGCGTCACCGTCTGGTGCAGCGACCACGACCCGTTCGCCCGCATGCGCGGTACGCACGGCATCCATGTCGGGGGGGACAGCTCGACCGTGCGTGTGGATGTGCGTCTTCACAACCGGACGAGCCTCAGTCAGACATTCCTGTGGTGGGCGAACGTCGCGGCGCGCGTGCACGACGAATACCAATCGTTCTTCCCCGAGGACGTCCGGCACGTCGCCGATCATGCGCGGCGGGCCCTCACGTCCTTTCCCCGGGCGGATCGGCCGTACTACGGTGTCGACTACCAGGAGCGCGCCCGCCAGGACCCGGGTGCCGATCGCATCGACTGGTACCGGAACATCCCGGTACCGACCTCATACATGATCGTGGACACGGAGCACGAGTTCTTCGGAGGCTACGATCACGACGCGGGAGCGGGCTTCGTGCACTGGGCCGACCGGCGGGTCGCGCCGGGGAAGAAGCAGTGGACCTGGGGGAACTCGCCGTTCGGGCATGCCTGGGACCGGCTTCTCACCGACGCCGACGGACCGTACGTCGAACTGATGGCGGGCGTGTACACCGACAACCAGCCGGACTTCACCTGGCTCGCTCCTGGGGAGACCAAGCGATTCAGCCAGTACTGGTACCCGATTCCTCGGATCGGAGTCGCTCACCAGGCGACGCCGGATGCTGCCATCCATGTCGATCGTGACGGACGCCTGGAGGTGAGGGCGGCGGTCACCTCGCCTCGACCGGATGCGCAGCTCGAGATTCGGGATGCTGCCGGAACAGTCCTGGCGGCCCACACGGCGGACCTCGCCCCCGGTGTCGCCTGGCAGGTCGAGACCGACGTCGCCTACGCCCCCGGTTTGTCCGTGGCGCTGCTTTCAGCGGAAGGCGACACGCTGGTCGCATGGCGTGCGCCCGAGCCGAGCGACGGCGAAGAACCGTGGACGGCATCGGCACCGCCGGCACCCGCAGACGTGTCGAGCAACGACGAGCTGTACCTGATCGGGCTGCATCTCGTGCAGTACCGGCACCCCAGCCGTTCGCCGCTGCCGTATTGGGAGGAGGCGCTGCGCCGCGACCCCGCAGACGCCCGGGTGCTGACCGGGCTCGCCGAACTCTCGTATCGCGCCGGCTCGTACGAGCGCGCCAAGGACCTGCTCGGACGGGCGCTCGTTCGGCTCAACGCGCGCAACGCCAACCCGCGTCATGCGGACGCTCTCTATCTGCTCGGACTGGTCGAGCAGCGACGCGGCGATGAGGCCGCCGCCCGGCGCGCCTTCGCGAAGGCGTTCTGGGACGCCGCCTTCGTCGCGTCCGCCGGCTTGGAGATGGCGCGGCAGTCGGCGCGCGCCGGAGATCCGAACGCCGCGCTCCGCGATCTGGAGGAGCTCGACGTCGTTGCCGCGGACGATCGTCGACGAGGAGCGCTGCGCGTCGTCGTCCTGCGGCGCCTGGCGCGACACGTCGAAGCAGCCCGGGTTCTTGAGGCACTTCGAGAACAGGATCCGCTCGACCCGTTGCTCGCCTACCTCGACTCGGGGGTGTTCCCCGGCGACGGTCGCACGTTGCTTGACATGGCCGTCGAACTCGCCCAGGCGGGCGAGACGGACGAGGCCCTGAACGTCCTGGACGAGGCGACCAGGACGACGCCGAGCGCCTCCGGGAACGCCGGGCCACTGGCCCACTACCACCGTGCGGCTCTGCTGCAGCGTCTCGGTCGCAGTGAGGAGGCGAGCGCTGAGCGCGCCGCGGCGCGCTCAGCCGATCGTCGCTGGTGCTTCCCTGCCGGCCTGGATGATCAGGACGCCCTCTCGGCAGCGCTGACGGCCGAGGACGATCCGGTCGCGGCATCCCTGCTCGGAATGCTGCTCTACGATGCCGGCCGCCGGGATGAGGCCCTCGAACTGTGGGAGCGGGCGATCGCCGACGGCTCAGAGGATCCGATCCTGCATCGCAATGCCGGGCTCGCGAGCTACAACGTCGCGCACAACGATGAGCGCGCTGTGCAGCACTACGAGCATGCTGTTCGTCTGGATCCGGGCGACGCACGTCTGCTCTTCGAGCGCGACCAGCTCGCGGTACGGCTGGGGGAGGCTGACGCCATCCGATTCGCTCGGCTGTCCGCCCGATTCGACGTCGTCGCGACGAGGGACGACCTCATCGTCGCCTACGCAGATCTGCTGATCAGGACCGGTGCCCCCGAGCAGGCGCTCGCGCTCATCGAGAGTCGGACCTTCCAGCCATGGGAAGGCGGCGAAGGTCAGGTACTCGGGGTGTGGGATCGGGCGCGTGAGGCGCTCGGGCTGTCGCTGGCGGAGCCGCCGCTCAGCCTGGGTGAAGGCCGGCCCGCATACACGCCGCCGGTTGCGCGACACGACGACGGCGAGGTCGACTACTTCGCCACCAGTCTGCCGGACCTTCTCCTCTTCTCCCGGAGCTGACCGAACCGCGGGTTCCTCCATAGGTCTCGAACAGATTCGTCCTGTTCGAGACCTATGGAAGTTCACGAGAGTGGGGACAGTCGCCCAATCGGGTGAGCTACAACGACGTAGGCGAAGCCGTACCGCAGCGCTTCGTCCAATGAGGTGCGGACCAGGCCATGGGTGTCCGGTGTCCGCAGAACAGGGAATCATGTCGCACGCATCGTCGTCCATCGTGGTCCAGAGGCTGGCAGGCCTCGTGGTAGTTCTGCTGGTCGCAGCAGGATTGTCGATATCCGTGTCGTCGACACCGGCCGCTGCCGCTGAGACACTCGTCACGGTCACGCACAAGCAGATCACCTCCGAGCGCGGCACACCGAACCTGACCTACTACGAATGCCCGGAAGGGGAGGAGTGGGATCACTACAGCGCCGTCAGCTGGGCGCCGGACGGCTGCGCGTTCGAGATCGCGTTCGCCGGCCACACGCTGGAGCTGTACGGCAACACGCGCAGCGGACACGGGGTCGGCGAGGTCTACGTGGACGACGTCCTGGTGGGAACCATCGACTACGGCGCGTCGACGAACGGCACGGTGCGACGCCTCTTCACCCACGGAGGGCTGACTGACACGGACCACACCCTGCGGGTCGTGGTCGTGGGAGCGGGGGTCGATCACGCATCCGCCCTCTTCAAGAGCGGAGCGGCGGAGCCGATCGATCCGCTTCAGCGGCTTTACGCCGCCATGGAGGACAAAGTCGAAGAAGACTATACGGCGTCGAGTTGGCCCGCATTCGCCGACGCGAGGGCAGCGGCATCGGCGTTGCTCGTGAGCGGTGAGGGGACGCCGGAGGAGCGCGAGGCCGCTCGCGCCGTGCTGCAGCAGGCGAGCGACGATCTGGTGATGATCCGCGGACTGCGCGACATCGTCGCCGGCTATCGGACTCGTGTCCCCGTCGACTTCAGCGCGGACTCGTGGGGTCCGTTCGCGCAGGCGCTCGACGCAGCGGGAGCGGTGCTCGAGGACGCAGGAGCCACCTCGGGAGACATCGTCGCAACGAAGAACGCACTGCAGGCCACTGCCTCGGCGCTCCTGCCCCTGTCGGACGGAAGCTTCGAGCGCATCACCAACAACACCTTCTGGACCGACACCGACGGCAACCCGATCTATTCGCAGGGTGGCGGGATCTTCCGCTTCGGCGACACCTACTACTGGTATGGAGTGCGCTACACCGGTGCCGAGCTGTATCACGCGGACCCGACGCGGAAGTTCGATCAGGACGACACGTTCGAGTCCATTCCGGTCTACTCCTCGAAGGATCTCGTCAACTGGACGTTCGAGAACGAGGTGGCGACGAAGGACACGCGCCTGCACATCCCCGTCGAGAAGGGGGTCGGCTTCTCCCAGATGGAGACGCTGGCCGACGCGAGCTGGCTCGGACGCCTGGGCGTCGCGTACAACGAGAACACGGGAAAGTACGTGCTGCCGATCCAGGTCGGCCAGAGCAAGTTCCCCGACCCCGACGGCCAATCCGGCGTGCTCCTGCTTCAGGGCGATTCCCCGACTGACGACTTCGCGTTCGGCAACATCCAGCGCCAAGTCGAGAACTCCCCGACGCAGGCGACCGGCGATCAGACGGTGTTCACCGACGACGACGGGAACGACTATCTCGTCTTCTCGAACAAGAACGGCCGCGCAAAGGCGTTCGTCAGCAAGCTGTCGGACTCGGACTCGCTGACCATCGAGCCTGCGACGCAGATCGGGTCCAACCCCGAGGGCCGTGAGGGCAACGCGATGTTCAAGCTCGACGACACCTATTACATGGCCGCTTCTGCGCTCCACGGGTGGAACACCTCACCGAACTATGTGATCGAGTCGCTCACCGACGACATCCAGGGCGAGTATTCGACGGAGTTCGTTCTCGACGGGACGGCGGAGGATTACAGCCACGTCACGCAGACGGGATTCTTCGTCACCGTCGAGGGGACGAAGCAGGACACGGTGCTGTACGCGGGCGACCGTTGGGCGGACTTCGCGTGGAACGGCCTGGGGTACAACCAGTGGGTCCCGATCACCGAAGAGGGCGACGATCTGAGATTCCACTCCGTCAGCGACTGGGAGTTCAACGCGACGACCGGTGAGTGGCGCGTCGGGCCGGACAACAACTACGTCCTCAATCCGGAGTTCGCCGCGGACCGCATCTCCGTGGGGACTCTCACGGGCTGGACGAACCACATCGACGACGGCTCCGTGAGCTCGACCTTCATCGGCAACGAGTCGCCCGGTGCCGGCGACACGCGCTTCGGGCTGCACCTCGGCGCTGCGGAGGCGTACTCCGGATCAGCGAGTCAGACGGTTGAGATCCCCGACGGCGTTTACGAGTTCAGCCTCTCGGTGAAGACGGCCGCCGGACTCGAGCACGCGCGCGCCCTGATCACCGGAGCTGAGGGACAGGAATACGAGCTCGACCTGAACCGGACGACCGATGGCTGGGAGACATCGTCGATCGCCGGCCTCGAGCTCACCGGCGGCACGGCGACCGTGAGCATCCAGGCCCGTGGGGCCGGCGGCACCGGGATCAGCGTCGACGCGCTGTCGTTGCGGAAGCAGACGGTCGACAGGACGGAGCTTCAATCGCTGGTCGATCAGAACACCGGGCGAGATGTTGAGAAGTTCACGGCAGCGTCGTGGAACGCGTTCGACGCCGCGCTCGGCTCGGCGACGACGGTGCTGGCGGACTCGAAGGCATCGCAATCGGAGATCGACGCGGCCCGAGAGTCGCTGTCGGCCGCCGCAGATTCGTTGGAGAGCGCCGTCGTCGCGATCACCGATATCGAGACACCGACGCTGTACGCCGTGGGCGCCGCGTTCGACGACGAGAAGACGGTCGTCACAGTGGTCCGCGACGACGGCACTTCGGCAGAACTTCCGGTATCGCAGTATGTCGTGAGCGGATTCTCCACTGGTGAGGTCGGAACGGTCGACGTACAGTTCGCCGTCGCCGAGGATCTCGCCGCAGTCGGGGCCGAGCTGCCGTCCGAGTCCGTGAGCATCTCGACGCTCCGCGCCTGGTCGCCGACGGACGTGTACAAGAGGGGCGACGAAGTCATCCACGAGGGCACCAAGTGGGTGGCCGGCTGGCGGACGCTCGACCAGGCGCCCGGCGATACGACCGGGCCGTGGCAGGAGCACGTCGCCTTGCCCGACGGGGACGTCTTATGGACACCGTCGCGGATCTTCATGAGGGGCGACGTCGTCCTTCACGAAGGTCAGTACTACACGGCCGGGCGGCGGACCCGTGATCAGCAGCCGGGAGATGCGAACGGGCCCTGGACCCTGAGTCCGGATCAGGACGGTGAATGACCATGGGCCGGGGCGACGATGCCCGGGCCCATCGAGGAAAGGAAGATGACTCAATGACATTCAGAAATCCGACGCGTGTCAGACCGGGACGGCGAGCACTCTCGGCGGTGGTGTGCACCGTCGCCGTCGCAGCGTCGATCGCCGTCGCGCCAGCAGCATCCGCGCACGCCGGAGGGCAGAACGCCCCGCGCCCGGACCGTGTCCTGCTCGAACAGTGCGCCACCACAGACAGCGGGAGCATCGTCTGCACCTACCCCGATCTGCCGCCTGGCCACTACGACGTCACGGTCATGCTCGGGGACAGGCGCGAGGCCGCCAGCACGCTGGTACAGGCCGAGACCCGCCGCCTCATGGTCGACACCGTCGCAACTGACGCCGGCGAGCTGGAGCGGCGTACATTCACCGTCAACGTGCGCAATCCCGAAGCGCAGCAGAACGGGAGGGACGGCGAAGGCAACCCCGGTCTCACGCTCACGTTCGCCGGCGACGCTCCGCGCGTCTCAGCCATCGGCATTCAGGAGGCCTCCGAACGGACGACCAGGATCGCTCTTGTCGGCGACTCCACCGTCACCGATCAGAGCTGGGTTCCGTATGCCGGCTGGGGACAGCAGCTTCCGGCGTACTTCGGACGCGGTATCAGCGTGATAAACCACTCCGGCTCGGGGGAGAGTACGACGTCGGTCCTCGCCAAGTACGTGATGTTCGATTCGCTGGAGCCGCAACTGCGGCCTGGCGACGTGATGCTCGTCCAGCTTGCGCACAACGACAAGACGACGACCGCGGAGAACTACCGAGCCAACCTCACTGAGATGGTCACGCGCGCCCGCGCGGCCGGTGCGACGCCTGTGCTTGTCACGCCCATCGTGCGGCACAGGTTCGAGGATGGCCAGCTCAACTCCATCGGTCTGATCGTCACGGGCGAGGCGGACCTGCCCGCCGAGATGCGCAACGTGGCCGCCGACCTCGGAGTCCCTCTCATCGATCTCACCGCCATGAGCGAAGAGCTGGTCGAACGGCTCGGCCCGGTCGATTCCGAGCCGATCTACATGATCCGCCAGAACGGCGACCGCACCCACACGTCGGAATACGGCGCCACGGTGTATGCGGAGCTGGTCGCAGGTGCCCTCCATGACCTCGGGCTGGTGCCCGAACGCTACTGGAACTCAGCCAACTGACCCGTTATCGAGGTGGGCGGCGCGATCGTTGCGAGCGTGCCGCCCACCTCGCGGGGTCGACCAGCGCGGATTTGAGACGGAGCGGCAACACGCCGGTCCCGCTCGCATCTCGGCCACTTACTGGCCCAGCGTCCGCCTCACGCGATAGCGGCGAGCGAAGCCGACAGCACCTCGTCCGCGAACGACCCGGTCGCGGCGAACCGCTCGAGCTCGGCGACGGCGTGCGCGCCCAACCGAGTCAGCTCATTGCCGAGCGCGCCGGCCACATGCGGCGTGAGTATCGTGCCCGGAGTGGTGTACAGGGCGTGGTTCTGCGGCAGGGGTTCGGGATCGGTGACATCGAGGATCGCTCGCAGGCGACCGGCGGTCAGTTCGGCGACCAGCGCGTCGGTGTCGACGATCGCACCGCGAGCTGTGTTGACGAGGGTCGCTCCGTCCGGCATCAGGGCCAGTTCCCGAGATCCGATCAACCCGGTGGTCTCCGGAAGCAGCGGAGCATGCAGGGACACGACCGACGAACGCCGCAGCAACTGGTCAAGCGGCAGAAGGGTGGCCCCGAGCGCCGCAGCGTCGAGCTCCGAGACGGTCGGATCCGACAGCAGGACGGTGAGGTCGAAGGGTTCCAACAGCTCGAGCACGCGTCGGCCGATGCGTGACGCGCCGACGATCCCGACCACCGCGCCGGCGTTGCCGAAGGCGGAGGAGGGCGTCCATGTCAGTGTCCGGTGGGCCCTGACGTGCTCCGAGGCATCGAACACACGCTTACCGGAGAGCAGGATCATCGACAGCGTGTACTCGGCGACGGGGAGTCCGTTCTCGGCGGCGGCAGTGGAGAACCGGATGCCGCGTTCCCACGCGGCGGGCGTGACGATCCGCTTCAGCGAACCGGCCGCGTGCGCCACCGCGCGCAAGCCGGGCGCGCGCTCGAGGAGGGCATGATCCACGGCAGGCGCACCCCAGCCGGTCAGCAGGGCATCGGCTTCGGCGAGCTCGGCGCCGAAGGACGCGTCCAGCGGGTCGCAGAGGACGCGCCAGCTCAGATCCGCGAATGCCGCCAGGCGTTCACGCGCGTCACTGGTCATCAGTTGATCGGCAAGCGCCGTGTCGCGCATCGCCAGCACGACCTTGAGCCGCGTCACCAGGTCACCTTCTCCCGCGTCGGCACGAGATCCATCTGACCGTCGGGCCAACGGATCTCGATTCCGCCTCCTGAGATCAGGACGGCCGGCTCGTGAAGGTGGCAGGGCTCGGACGCAAACGAGATGAGCGCGGCCGTCAGGGTGCGCTCCGGTACCGGGCCGAGCGTCTCGACGACGGGCGTGAGCGATACCGATGCGAACGGATCGGTCCCTTCTCGCCGAATGATGCGTCCCGCGGCATCAGGTCCCAACCCGCGTACGACCGAGTGGCGGGACCCCGTGGTGACCCGAGCCTCCGCGAGAACGGCTTCCCCGGTCACGTCGGCGGACGCGAGCGGCCAACCCCCGAAAGACATCCGCCACGGCCCGGCGTCGACAGGCCAGAGGGCCTCCGCATCCGCTTCGGCGGCCGAGCAGGCCTGACCGGTGGACCTGGCGACCGCGCTCCACCACGCCACGCGCAGCTCCGTCGCCTTGTTGACGACGGAGGCGACGGTCAGCACAGGACCGCGCCGGAGCCCGGCCCACCCCGCGTCCGCCGACGGATGGATGCTGCCCGGGGTGTCCAACCAGTGCACCCGCGACCGCGAGACCGCGACCCGCTCGCCGAAGTGGATGCGTTCGATGCCGTCGCGGTGCGCGGGGAGCCCCTGGGCGTCCAGCAGCGTCGCATTCGACTCGCGCGGGGCCGCCACGGCATCCGCACCCAACTGCGGGGACGTCGCATTCGAATATCCGATGCGCCGATAGAACGGGTCGTCCGCACGCACGGCGATGCGCGCTTCGTGCATGCGGTCCGAGCCATGGTTGAGCACGCGCACGATGCCGTCCTCCGGGGTTTCGACGACGAGCCATCCGGGCACTGCCAGTGCGGTCGTCCGCTCGCCGCGCTCGACCGGAGCGGGGACCTGAGTCGCCCACTCCTCGTGCTCGGCGGGCAGCAGCAGACCCATCAACCCCTTGCTGGCCCAGTACGGCGACGACGAGCCGGAGTAGAACTGTCGGATCGGGGTGAACTCCCGGTGCCAGCCGATCGAGAGGAGGCCTGCCTCATCGATCGCCCCGGCATCCAGGAAGTGGCCGATGCTCCGCGCCGCGATCTCTCGAGTCCGTCCCGTCGCCAGCGGCGTCGCGTCGGCCAGCACACCGGCCCAGAACGGTGCGAGCGTCGCGAACCGGTAACCCGCCGAGCGCCCGATCAGCACGGGTGCGCCGGCAGAGCCGATGAGGTGCCGCGCCTGGTCGAGAAACGCTCGCAAGCGATCCCGGTGCACGTCAGCAAGCTGCTCGCCACGGATCCGTGACTCGAACAGCGGGTAGACGTGCCACGCCCAACCGGCGTACCAATCGAAGCTCTGCCGTTCGCCGTCGCGTCCGAAGCTATCCGAATACCAGCCGTCACCGACGTACAGGCTCTCGGCGAATGCCTCGTTGCGGGCGAGGTCGTCCGGATCTGCGTCGGAACCCACCGAGACGAGGAACGCCTCGATCACGTTCTGGAACCACAGCCAATTGCTTCGGAAGCCTGTCATTCCGAGGATGCCGCTCATCCACTCGATGACCTGCTGACGTGTGCGATCGGGCAGCCGGTCCCACAGCCACGGACGCGTCTCGGCGAGGCAGATCGCGATCGATGCCGCCTCGGGCACCGCCTGCCGGCGCTCGGTGATGCGCGGCCACCGCTCGTCGCCGGCGGGGTCCACACCCGCGGCGAGACCTGCGGCATAGCGCTCGAGGTGACCGTGCGGGTCGTCGCCGTCCGCACCGCGCACCCGGAAGGCCGCGGCGAGGAAGGTTCTGGCGAAGCCCTCGAGGCCGTCGCTCCATGCGCCGGATCCGCTCTGCGGTCCGGGAACGCGGATCAGCGATCCGGAGGGGGATGCGTGCCTCCAGGCGGCGCCCACCAGACGATCGGCGAGCGTCAACAACGCCTGCCGCTGCTCGGTGCCGTCGGCGTCAGCGAGGGGATGCGGCTTCGTCGTCACACCTGCTACATTGCACGACTATTGACCGTTCGACCTGACGAACGGACAAAAACGTGCAAACGTGCGCGAGAAGACGAGGGAGTCGATGACCGACGCGACCGTTCCGAGACGACTGCCGCGTGCCCGCCACGAGCACATCCTGCGAGAGCTCGAACTGCGCGGCAGCGTGCGCGCGGCCGCGATCGCCGCGCAGATCGGCGTGGCCGAGGTGACAATCCGTCGCGACATCATCGACCTCGAACGCGTCGGACGACTGGTCCGAGTCCATGGCGGCGCGCTGTCGCTGACATCCGGCGGCGCGCCGCAACCCGCGACGGCGCTCGCCGGACTCGTGCTCCCCAGCACCGGGTCTCATTTCCCCGACGTCGTGCGCGGTGCAGAGGCGGCCTCGCCGGCGCTGCGCGCCAGGGTCGTGCTCGCCTCGTCGCACTACCGCGCGGCCGTCGAACGCAAGCACGTCGAGCGCCTCGTCGCTCTGGGCGTGGAGGGCATCATGATCGCCCCGACGCTGCGCGATCAGTCCATCGACGAGCTCGCGGCCTCCCTCGCAGACGTTCCGGTCCCCGTCGTGCTGATCGAGCGCCGGCTCGAGGACGCCTCGCGCCTGGCGCGCTACGACTGGGTGCGCACGGACCACGCGCACGGGGCGAGGCTGGCCGTCGAGCATCTCGCCGCGCTCGGCCACGGCAGCGTCGGACTCGCGCTGCTGGACCGGACGCCGACGGCTCCATCGATCCGCGAAGGGCATGCCAAGGCAGTGGAGCAGCTCGGCCTGCGACCCGCTCCGATCCAGCCTCTGCCGAAGGACGGCGAGGCGGATGCCGCGGACGGGGCGCTGAGCGCTTTCCTCGATGCGTGCATCACGGAGGGCGCGCGTGCGGTGCTCGTGCACACGGACTTCCACGCGTCGCGGCTCGTGGAGATCGCGATGGACCGCGGCATCCGCATCCCCGAGGACCTCGCGATCGTCGCCTATGACGACGAGCATGCCGACCTCGCCATCGTTCCGCTGACGGCAGTGTCTCCGCCGGGGCGGGAGCTGGGGCGCCTCGCCATGCAGATGCTGTTCGAACGCATCCGGGCGACCGAGGACGAACCCGCGTCGCCTCGACACATTCAGCTGGTCCCGCGCCTGGTCGTGCGTCGGTCGTGCGGTGCACGACCAGTCTTCTGATCGTCGTTCTGATCGTTATTGTCCGATTGTCCGAGATCGCCTCCGGGTGCGGGCTACCGTGACGACGTCGAACATCGGAGCAAGGAGGCTCACCATGCGTTATTCCCGGACCATCGCCGCATTCGCGGCTGTCGGCATCGCCGTCGGAGCACTCGCAGGGTGCACAGCGAGCACCGAGCCAGCGGCGGATGACGGTGGGGATGAATCCGCCGAGCTGACCGTCACCTGGTGGGGGAGCGAGGCCCGCATCGCCATGTACGAAGAGGCCTTCGAGATCTTCGAGGACGAGCACCCCGGCGTCGAGATCACCGGGGTGCCGAGCGACTACAAGTCGTACTGGACGTCGCGCACCACGGAGGCTGCGGCGCGCACGCTGCCCGACGTGATGCAGTTCGACCCGAACCTGACCAAGTACGCGCGCAACGGGCTGCTGCTCGAACTGGATGAGTACGTCGGCGACACGCTGGACTTCTCGAACGTGAACGAGAACGTCGTGAAGAGCGCGCAGGTCGATGGCAAGCAGTACGGGGTTCCGATGGGAACGAGCACCCTGGCGGTCTACGTGAACACGGCGCTCGTGGAGAAGGCCGGCGTCGAGATGATCGATGACGACTACACGTGGGACGAGCTCAACGACTGGATCATGGAGATCACGGCGGCGGGAGCGACTAACGACGAGGGGCAGGCGATCTACGGCGGACTCGACCACGGCGTGTCGACGAACGTCTTCTATCAGTGGCTCTACCAGCAGGGCATCGAGCCGTGGGATGCCGAAGGGCAGCCCGGATTCACGAAGGACGACATCGTCGAGTTCCTGAGCCTCGAGAGCGATGCCATGGCGGCGGACGCGTACTATCCGATCGAACGGGCGACGCAGGTCGCCCCGCTCGACGGGTTCGCGATGGGCGAGGCTGCGACGGCATTCGTCTACGACAACTACTTCGCCCGCTATGCGCCGGAGGTCGGGGCCGAGAACATCGAGATCCTGCCTGTTCCCTCGGGTGACGACGGCGAGAAGGACATGTGGTTCCAGGTGTCCAACTACGGCATCGGAGCGAACACGAAGTCTCCGGAGCAGGCGACTGCGCTTGCCGGGTTCCTCGCGACGGACCCCCGGGTGGCGGAGATCTTCGGAACAGACCGAGGCATCAACGTCGACAGCGAGACGCTCGCCGGATTCGTGCCGAAGGAGGGCACGGGAGATGCGACCGTGATCGCGTACGAGGAGGAGATCACTCCGTACGCGACCGAATCCGCTCCGCTCACCCCGGAGAACTTCTCGTCTTACGAGGCCGAGTGGCTGCGCCTGAACGCCGAGCTGAGCTACGGGAACATCACGCCGCAGGAGTTCGCGGACCAATGGTGGACTGAAGCCGGGCTCTGAGCCCGCTCGGGATCGTCATGAGCGTCATGACCGAAACAACGCGCGAGGCCGGGACGACGGACGGCATCACCGCTGTCCGTCGTCCCGGCCCCGGCCGGAAACGTCGACAGGTCTACGGGCAGGAGAACAGGGCGGGGTACACCTTCCTGCTGCCGTGGATGCTGGGATTCATCGGTCTGACCGCCGGGCCCATGATCGCGTCCCTGTACCTGTCGTTCACCGAGTACAACCTCTTCCAGCCCCCGCAGTGGATCGGCCTGGAGAACTATGCGTACATGTTCCAGGACCCGCGGTTCTATCAGTCCGCGAAGGTCACGCTCATCTACGTGCTCATCGGCACGCCGATCAAGCTCGCGGCGGCCCTCGGCGTCGCTCTCCTGCTGAACAACCGCCGCCGAGGTCAGGGCTTCTACCGCTCGGCCTTCTACATCCCGTCGCTGGTCGGGGCATCCGTCTCGATCGCGATCGTGTGGCGGGCGATGTTCATCGACGACGGCATCGTCGATCGGATCGGTCAGACCTTCGGGATCGACTGGGGCGGGTGGGTCGGAGACCCAGCCAAGACCATGCCGATGTTCATCCTCCTGGCGACCTGGCAGTTCGGTGCGCCGATGGTGATCTTCCTCGCCGGGCTCAAGGACGTCCCTGCCGAGCTGTACGAGGCGGCTGAAGTCGACGGGGCCGGTGCCTGGCGCAAGTTCGGCAGCATCACCCTGCCGATGCTCTCGCCGGTGCTGTTCTTCAATCTGCTGCTCGAGATGATCGGCGCGTTCCAGGTGTTCGCGTCGGCGTTCATCATCTCCGACGGCTCTGGTGGGCCGGCCGGCTCGACCCTCTTCTACACGCTCTATCTCTACCAGCGCGGGTTCGAAGACATGCGACTCGGCTACGCGTCCGCGCTCGCCTGGGTGCTGCTCATCGTCATCGGGATCGTGACAGCGCTGTTCTTCCGCAGCTCGAAGATGTGGGTGCACTACGGAGGTGACTCCCGATGACCGGACTCGCAACTCGCGCAGTCGTCGTGCCGGATGAGGGGCTGCGGGCACGCATCCCCCAGCGCCGCCGCGGCGGAACCGGACGACGAGCGCTCGGCTCGCTCGTGTTCCATTTGCTCTCGATCGCACTCGTGATCGTGATCCTGTATCCGGCGGCCTGGATGCTGCTTTCGGCGTTCAAGCCGTCCAGCGACATCGTCGGGAACGTGAACTTGTGGCCGGAGGAGGTGACGCTGCAGAACTTCGCCGACGTGCTCGGCGGCATTGCGGGGACCTCGTTCTGGACGTTCTTCGGCAACTCGCTCCTGCTCGCCGTGCTGTCCGTCGTCGGCGTCGCCCTGTCCTCCGCGGTCTCGGCATACGCCTTCGCGCGCATCCAGTTCCGGGCGCGCGGATTCTGGTTCGCGCTCATGATCGGCACCCTGCTGCTGCCGTTCCACGTGGTGATCATCCCGCAGTACATCGTCTTCAATCAGCTGGGGATGGTGAACACGTTCACGCCGCTGCTGCTGGGGAAGTTCCTCGCCACCGAGGCGTTCTTCGTGTTCCTGCTCGTGCAGTTCATGCGCGGCGTCCCACGCGAACTCGACGAGGCCGCCCGCATCGACGGCGCAGGCCACGCGCGGATCTTCGTGCAGATCATGCTCCCGCTCATGCGTCCGGCGCTGGTGACGTGCTCGATCTTCGCCTTCTTGGGCAGCTGGAACGACTTCTTCGGGCCGTTGCTCTACCTGAAGACCCCGGGGCTCTACACGATGCCGATGGCGCTGCGGCTGTATGTGGATTCGACCTCCACATCCAACTTCGGCGCGCAGATGGCGATGGCGGTCCTGTCGCTGCTCCCCGTGCTGCTGTTCTTCCTCATCTTCCAGCGGTACATCGTCGGAGGCATCGCCACGTCGGGGCTGAAAGGGTGACGATGGCGGACCGTGTCCGACGTCGACAGGCGCGACTGCGGGACCGTCGGGCCCCGCGGTTCGCGCTGTTCGGTGAGACGCTGCTCGTGGGGATCGCCGTGCTCGTGCTGAGCGTTCCGCTCGTGACCCTGCTGCCCGCGCTCGTCGCGGGGGCCAGGCACCTGCGCAGGCACGCGACGGGCGAGAGCGATCGCGTGCGCGACCTCATCGCCGACTTCGCAGGCGCTGTCCGTCGGCTCTGGCTCGGCGGTCTCGCGCTCGCCGCCGGGCTCGCCTTCGTCGTCTTCGACTGCTGGGTCCTCACTGTGGTGGAGGTGCCGAACGAGACGGCTGTGCGCGTGGCGCTCGCGATCGGGGTGACGGTGGTCGTCGTGCTCCTGCTCCGCTTCGTCGGCAGCTGGACTCCGGATGCCGGCGCAGCGGTGCAGTGGCGACGCGCCGTCACGGAGTCGCGGCTGGACCTCGGGGGGTCGGCGCTGCTGCTCCTCGCAGGCTTCGGCGCCGGCATCCTGGTCTGGATGTTCCCGGCCTTCGTCCTGCTCGCCGGCGGCATCCTGTGTCTCGCCGCCTACGGCGTGGACGTCCGACTCCAGAATCTGTCGGAGGCGTGACGGCCTGAACGCTTCTGTCCGCTTCTCCACTGCGGTCAGCGGCGGACGGGCACACTGGCGGAGCCGCCGGCGCGACGACGTGCCGGTACTGCGGCACCGTCGTCGACGCAGAGTCGCGTCGACCAGTGGAGAGGACGACGTCATGCCCCGAACACGAACACGAGCCCGCCGACACCGCATCCGAATATGCGCAGGGATCAGCGCACTCGCCCTCGCGGTCGCCATCGCACCGCAGATCGCGCCGACCATCCCCGGATGGACGCAGTCCCAGGCCGCGGCCGCCGCGACCACCCGTCCCATGGAGTCCCTCGACCGCGGCGTCGTCGCGGTGCGCGCGAGCGAGACGGAGGTGCTCGTCTCCTGGAGATCGCTCGGTCTCGATCCCGTGAACACCACGTTCAACGTGTACCGATCCACCGCGGGCGGTGCCGCCGTCAAGCTGAATGACACGCCATTGACAGGCGGCACCAACTACACGGATGCCACGGCGGACCTGACACGACGCAACAGCTACTACGTCCGACCCATCTTCGACGGGGTCTGGCAGGCGGCGAGTCGATCATTCCTGCTCAGCGCCGACCACGCGATTGAACCCGCGGTGCGGGTGCCGCTGCGCGCGGGCGCGCCGATCAAGTACGTCTGGGTCGGCGACCTCGACGGGGACGGAAGCTACGACTACGTGGTCGACCGGCACGGTGCATCCACCCAGTCGGTGGAAGCGTACACATCGGACGGGGCGTTCCTGTGGTCCATGGATCTGGGCCCGAACAGTGCGGATCGTGACAACATCGAGCCGGGCTCTTCGACGATCGACGTGGGGCACTGGGACGGGCTCACAGTTCGTGATCTCGACCTCGACGGGACGGCGGAGGTTGCCGTCCGCATCTCGGACGGGGTCACGTTCGGCGACGGCTCGGTCTTCGACGAGTACGACGACGACGTGCATCAGTCGCTCGCCGTCGTCGACGGGCTCACGGGTGTTCTCGAAGCATCCGCGCCGTTGCCGACCGAGTACCTGTCGGACGGTCCCCTGGCCGCACGTCTGGGAGTCGGGTATCTGGACGGCGTGACGCCGAGTGTCGTCGGTTTCATGAAGAACCGCATCGGCTCCGGCGACTTCAACCTCGTGTACTCGGCATGGACCTTCGATGGAGCGGCGCTGACCCCGCAATGGGAGTGGCACCGCGGGAGCACACCCGCGCCCGACGGCCACAACACACGCATCATCGACCTGGATCAGGACGGCGATGACGAGATCGCCGAGATCGGATTCGCGCTCGACGGCGACGGAACGCTGCTGTACAGCCTCGCGGACGAGGGGATCGTGCACGGAGACCGATTCGCGATCACCGACATGGACGCGTCCCGCGCCGGACTCGAGGGGTACGGCGTGCAGCAGAACAACGCGAGCGGCCTGCGCGACTACTACTACGGCGCGAAGAACGGAAACGTGCTGTGGCAGCACGTCGAAACGGGAATCGCGGATGTCGGACGAGGGATGGCAGGTGACATCGACGATCGCTATTCGGGCCTGGAGGTCTGGGCGTTTGACGGCGTCTACAACGCACGCCGCAATCTACTGACGCAGGAGTCCGAGCCCTGGCCTCATCTGGGAGTCCTCTGGGACGGCGACACCGGCATGGAGCTGTACAACGACGGCAGGATCGAGAACTGGAACCCCAGCGATGGGAGCGTCTCCCGCCTCGTGTCGACGTGGACGCACGGTGCCATCAACGCCGGCACCCAGTACCCGAACTTCATCGGCGACATTCTCGGCGACTGGCGTGAGGAGGTGGTGATGACGAACTCGACCTTCGACGAACTGATCGTCTTCACCACGGACGCACCGACCGACACGCGGTTGTACACCCTGGCGCACAACCCCGCGTATCGCAATGACATGACGGTCAAGGGATACCTGCAGACCCATTACGTGGATTACTACCTCGGGTTCGACATGGCGGTGCCACCGCGCCCGGGGATCGACTATGTGACCGGCTGAACAGGGTGGTGGGGGCGCCGTCGCGGCGCCCCCACCGTCAGGTCAGCGCCAGAGGCGTTCGGGGATGAGTCCCAGCCCGTGCAGTTTCTCGGCGACGATGCCGGCGTACACGGTCGCGCCGTACTCCGAGGTGTGCGTGCGGTCGCCGTTGATCCTGATGAGGTACAGCGGCTCAGCATCCACCGGTCCCAGACCTTCGACGAGCGCCTCCGTCTCGGCCGTGAGATCGATCAGCGGCACCTCGAGATCTGCGGCGACCGTGCGCATCTCGGCGGGCAGATCCGCGAGGCCGGTCACGATGAGTCCGGTCGAGTTCAGCTCCGCGCCGGAGAAGCGATGCCGCACGATCGGGGTGACGAGCACCGGTTCCGCGCCTGTCTGCCGGATCCTCGTCACCATCTCGGTGAGGTTCGCCCGGTACTGCTCGGCCGTCGTCTCCTTGTCGTTGTGCGCGAGTTGGATCAGCGCCACATCGCCGCGCCGCAACTGCGGCAGCAGAGCGTCGAACATCTCGGGCTTCGAGAGCATTGAGACGGTGCTCTCACCCGACCCGGAGTGGTTGATCACGCTGACGCCGCGGCCGAAGTGATCCGGGAGACGTTGACCCCAGCCGGTGTAGGGCGGGTTCTCCTGGTCGGTCACGGTCGAATCGCCCAGCAGCGCCAGACGAACGGTCGCCCGGTTCGCCGGAGTGATGCGGATGCTGTCGACAGAAGGCGCCTCGCCCGTGAACGTCAAGGTGAGTCCCGGGGTTCCCGGGGCTCCGCTGAAGTTGTTCTGCTGGCCTTCGGGGGTGCGGACGTTCACGGTGAACGACGAACGTCCGCCGTCCGCGTCCGCCGCGCGCAGCAGTCGACGCGCTTCGGCATACACCTCGGTGCCCGCATCGATGCGCACCGTCACGTCGTAGGACCCGGGCGCGAGATCCGGATACGTGCACACGATCGGCGCAGTGCCTTCGCACTGCCGAAGGCCGGGGCCGTACGCGGTGGGTGC
Source organism: Microbacterium sp. GXF0217 (assembly GCF_054798195.1). NCBI lineage: Bacteria > Bacillati > Actinomycetota > Actinomycetes > Micrococcales > Microbacteriaceae > Microbacterium > Microbacterium sp. GXF0217. Next base: position 51,356 of record NZ_JBSJZG010000003.1, read on the forward strand.
GGCCGACGCCGGAGCGGCGGCGAGCAGAGCGGATGCCGCGACCAGACCGCTCACGGCGGCGATGGCGAACCGGCGGGGTTTCGCAGGGGGAGTGAGGAGCATGACGTCATCGTCCTTTCCAGGGGGAATGCTGATGCAACAGGATGGCCTCCCGCGGCGCTGCGCGACGACAACCGGACAAGAACGTGCAGCCCGACGCCAGCACCGCACGGATGCTGGTCGTTTTTGTCCATTCCCGGCCAGGCGCGCACTCCCCGCCCCTATCTTCGGTGCGACGCTGCTTCCCCGATCGGCGTCTTCCCGATTCGATGAGGAGTCACCCATGCAGATCAGCCGCCGCGCCCTCTTGCAGAGCGGAATGGCCGCCGGCTTCGCCGCCGCATTCCTGAGCTCGGGCCCTGCGTCCGCATCCGTTCCCGGCGCCGTCGGCGCCTTCGGCCAGAAGGTCGCTGCCGCGCTGACCGGGCACGACGGCACCGGGCTGCGCTGGCTCGAAGGCGGAGTCCCGGCGCAGTTGACGGCCGGAACGACCTGGGGTGTGCCGTGGCCGAAGGGGTCTCTCGCGCCCGACCAGAGCTTCGAGCTCGTCGCCGACGGGGGAGCATCGATCCCGGTGCAGAGTTGGCCGACCGGCTGGTGGCCGGACGGCTCGGTCAAGTGGACGGCGCACGCAGTCAGCGGTGCGGCCCCGCGCGCCGAGGGCTATGCGCTCCGGCCGGGCGCACCGGCCGCGCCGACGACGGCCATCGCCGTGCATGACAACCCGGGTCGCGTGCGCGTGGACACCGGCGCGATCGTGATCGAGTTCCCGAAGAAGGGAGAGCACCTCGTCTCCAGCATCCGGCGCGGCGACACCGTGATCGCCGAAGCCGGTCGCCTGGTCGCCTCCCGCCAGGGCGTGGCCGACACCGACCGCGAGGAGCGGATCGATCAGGAGTGGTTTCAGAGCAAGGTGTCGAGCGCAGAGGTGGAGCAGAACGGCCCGGTGCGTGCAGTCGTGCGGGTGAAAGGCATTCACAAGAAGGGCAAGCGCGAGTGGCTGCCGTTCGACGTGCGCTTCTATCTGTACGCGGGCTCTGACGGCGTGCGAGTGGTGCACAGTTTCGTGTTCGACGGTGACGCTGACAAGGACTTCATCACAGGACTCGGCTTCCGGTTCTCGGTACCGCTGGCGGCGCAGCCGCACGACCGGCACATCCGCTTCGCGGGGGACGGATCCGGTGTGCTCGCTGAGGCGGTGCGGGGCATCACCGGGCTGCGCCGCGATCCGGGGGCAGAGGCGAGGGTCGCGCAGATCGCCGGACAGTGGACACCCGACCCCGCCACGTGGGATCAGCGCGTGACTTCCCGGTTGCAATGGATTCCTGCCTGGGGTGACTACAGTCTGGCGCAGCTGAACGCGCGCGGATTCGAGATTCGTAAACGCACCGCGAAGGGCTCGTCCTGGATCCGCGTCGACTCCGGCGCGCGCGCTCGCGGCCTCGCCTATGTCGGCACGCCCGGCGGTGGGCTGGCTTTCGGTATGCGCAACTTCTGGCAACTGCATCCGACCGAACTGGAAATCACCGGCGCCGCGAGTGACAAGGCAACCGCCACCGCATGGATGTGGTCTCCGCAGGCGCAGGCCATGGATCTGCGTTTCTACCACGACGGCATGGGCCAGGACACGTACCCGGAGCAGTTGGACGCGCTCGAGATCACGTATGAGGACTACGAACCCGGTTTCGGATCGCCCTACGGCACAGCCCGGACGACCGAGTTCAGCTTCTGGGCGTTGGGGGCCACACCGACCGCCGCCGACTTCAGTGCGCTCGCCGATGCGAACGCGACACCGCCGCTGCTGGTCAGCCCGCCGGAGCACAATCATGCGGCCGGAGTGTTCGGAACCTGGGCGCCCGTGGATCGCTCCAACCTCAAGAAGATCGCGGTCGAGGACAAGCTCGCCTTCATGCACGCGCACTACGTGCAGCAGGTCGATCAGCGATCCTGGTACGGATTCTGGGACTACGGGGACGTGATGCATGACTACGACCGCGATCGTCACGTGTGGAGATACGACATCGGCGGCTATGCGTGGGATAACTCCGAGCTCAGCACAGACATGTGGCTCTGGTACCACTATCTGCGTACCGGCGAAGCATCGGCATTCCGCTTCGCGGAGGCGATGACCCGACACACCGGCGAAGTCGACGTTTATCACCTCGGCGAGTACGCCGACCTCGGCACCCGCCACGGCATCATGCATTGGGGTGACAGCGCCAAGCAGCAGCGGATCAGCAACGCGGGGTACCGGCGTTTCTACTACTTCCTCACCGCAGACGAGCGCGTCGGCGACCTCATGCGCGACCTCGTCGACGCCGACAAGACCTTCCTCGTGCTCGACCCGGCGCGCAAGATCCGCGAAGAGGAATACAATCCGCAGCCGAACGCGCTCGGCGTCTCGACGACAACTGACTGGGGTGCGCTCGGGTTGGCCTGGCTCGCCGAATGGGAGCGCAACGGCGACAAGATCGCGCAGACGAAGCTCGTCAACGGCGCGAAGACCATCGCTGCGCTGCCGAATGGGTGGGCACAGGGCGGCGAAGTGCGCTACGACATGGCTGACGGAAAGTTCTCCGGGCCGGACACACAGAGCGTCGAGGTCGGTTCCCTCGACAGCGTCTTCGGCCTCTTCGAGCTCATGACCGAACTCATCGATCTGATCGATGACGATCACGTGCGCGAGCAGTGGGTGACGTACTGCCGGCTGTACAACGGCACCTCGGACGAACAGATCGCCGCGACCGGCATGCGCTGGGGATCGCAGAACCTGCGCCAGGCGTACTCCCGGGCTACGGCATACGCGGCATCCCAGCTCGGCGACCCGGCGCTCGGCGCGCGAGCGTGGAAGGAGTTCCGCACCGGTCACGCCGGTTACCCGGAGACACTGGCTTTCGCCGCGACACGGATCGAAGGGCCCGCCGTGCTCAACCCCGTCGATGAGGCTCCGTTCAGCACGAACGCGAGTGCCCAATACGGCCTTGCCGCCTTCCAGTGCCTCGCGCTCGTCGGCGACCAGATCTGAGGCCGACCATGCTCGCGAACATCAACGGCTGGCATCTCATCCTGCTGCTCGTCGTCGTGATCGTGCTGTTCGGCGCCGCACGACTGCCCGCACTCGCCAAGGGCGTCGGGCAGTCCGTGCGGATCCTGCGGCGGGAGACGCGTGAAGACGACCCGGCCGAGGGGGTGTCCGAGAGCAGGCCGGACGCCAGCCCGCTCTGATCGATCACCTCACCGCACAAAAAGAGGCTGGCGAACGCCGCATGCGTCCGCCAGCCCCTTCGGTCTGCCGAGGTCAGGCGATCGCGGCGCGCAGCGCGGCGGCGGCTTCGCCGACGTTGTCGGCGCTGTAGATCGCGCTTCCAGCGACCGCGATCGTCGCGCCGGATGCCTGGACGGCGGCGATGCTCGCGGCGTTGACGCCACCCGCGACCGAGAACGGGACGCCGGCGGCGGAGCCGTCGCTCAGCAGGCTGTCGAGGGAGTACCCCTCCTGCGCCTGCTCGTCGAGACCCGCGTGCATCTCGACGAACTCAGCACCGAGGCCGATGACCTGCTGCGCCCTGGTCTGCTTGTCGGCCACGCCGATGAGGTCGACGACGATGCCCTTGCCGTGCTTCGTCGCAGCCTTCACAGCACCGGCGATGGTGCTGTCGTCCGCGGCTCCGAGGACGGTGACCAGGTCGGCGCCGGCGCCAAAGGCGATGTCGGCCTCGAGCTCTCCGGCATCCATCGTCTTGAGGTCGGCGAAGATCACCTTGTCCGGGTGCGCGTCCTTGAGCGCCGTGATGGCGGAGAGGCCTTCGCTCTTGATGAGCGGCGTCCCGAGCTCGAGGATGTCGACGTGCGGCGCCGCCGCGGCGGCGAGCTCGAGTGCCTTCTCGGTGCTCAGGGTGTCGATGGCGAACTGCAGCTTCATTTCGGTCCTTCGTGTTGAGGGGTGGTGGGTGGAAGGGTTCGGGTCACTCGAGGTTCGAATGACGGGGCCAGATCTCGTCGGCGGTCGTGCCCTGGCGCTCCCACAGCGCGTGGAACACCCCGTCGCCGATCACGACGACGATCTGCTCGAACAGGCTGGCCGCGTACTGAGCGGATGCCGCGGCGCTGCGATCGAGCTTCTGCGCGGCGGGCACGAAGACGCTGACATCGGCGATGTCCGACAGCGGCGACTCCTCGACGGCGGTGATGAGTCCCACTCGAGCGCCGGCGGCCGACGCACGCTGCGCCGCGCGGACGATGGATTCGGTGGTGCCGGAGCCGCTCGCGGTGAGCAGGACGTCGCCCCGACCGATCGCGGGGGCCGTGGCATCGCCGACGACGTGCACGGCGAGACCGAGGTGCATCAACCGCATGGCTGTCATCCGCAGGGCGATGCCGGAGCGGCCGGCTCCGATCACGAACACGCGTTCCGCGCCCTCGATCAGGTCAGCGAGCTGATCGAGGCGGCCGGCGCTGGCGACGCTCGTGCGCTCGGCGGCGCGCAGGATCTCGCTCGCGACCAACGAGGTCGCGGCTCCCGTGGAGATGGTGGCGGTGGTCATTCCTCCACTCTCACCCCGTCGACCTGATCAGGGGCTCCTGCAACCGGAGCGTTCCGCCCACCCGAAAGGATGGGCGGCTTAGAGTAGGGCGCTATGAGCCCGAACGATCCCCACGCCGCCCCCGTCACCCCCAGGCGGCAGGCCGCGGACCACGCTCGTGCGCTCGCCGAGCAGCGCGACCGCTACGCGCTCACCCTCGAGTCGCTGCTGGCGACGCTGCGCTCCGCTCGCCTCGACGATCGTGCGGCGCGCACGATCGCGGTCGACGTCGCCGCGGGGGCGCTTGTCGGCCTGCGGACGCTGAACGATGAGCAGGGACCGGGCCTCGAGCCGGTGACCGGAGCGTTCGAACGTTTGCAGACGGATCTCCGTCCGCTCGTGCGGTTCAGCGAACTCGACGTGCAGTTCGTCGAGCCGCCGGCCAACGGGCGCGCGCTGCCTGGTGAGATCGCGCATTCCGCACGGGCGATCGTGCGCAGCACCGTGCTGGCCATCGTGGATCGGGGTGAGACGCGGCGGGTGCGCATCCAGTGGGACTGCGACGGGCTCAATCTGCTCATCGCGATCCGGGACGACGGGCGCGGCGATCTCTCCACCCACGACGACGCACTGCGGCCGATCGCCGAGCAGGTGTCGGCTCTGACCGGCGACCTGTCCGTGTCGTCGACCCCAGGATGGGGGTCGGAGATCAGCATCCGCCTGCCGCTGGATCCACCGGCCGAGCCGGACGGCCTGCCGAACGCGATCGACGCGAGCCCTCGCGAGCGCGATGTCCTGCGACTGATCGCGGCCGGACGCCGCAATCGCGGCATCGCCGACGAGCTCGGGGTGAGCGAGAACACCGTGAAGTTCCACGTGTCGAATCTGCTGCGCAAGTCCGGGGCGACATCCCGTGCCGAACTGGCGGCCATCGCGCGCGCCTGAGTGCGCACGGCGCGGGGAGGGGATGCCGTTCGAAAGAACGGGGGACGCCCACCCGGCCGGAGGGGCGGGGTCTCGGCGTTCCGTTCCGCAAGTCAGTTCGCAGGTGCCTCACCCGGCGCTCCACCGTCACCCGGCGCTCCGCCCCCGCCGGGACCTCCGCTCATTCCCGTCGATGCCTGCTGCTCGACGGAGTTCGCGTAGTCGTTGGTCGGGTCGCGGTAGATGCTGTGCACGTGACCCCAACCGAAGGTCGTGACGCCGTCGACATCCGCGCCGGCGGAGCCCTGCTGCGCCTGGAGCGCGATGTAGACGTTCGGTCCGGAGATCGAGAACGAGATCCCGTCGCCGCTGGTCATGTCGTACGTCGTCTCACCCGACCACGCGCGGGATTCGCAATGCGAGCTCAGTGCGAATCCTATGAAGGTCGATCAGCGCCGTTCTGCGTCGCATGCAGCTGTGCGTACCGCCCGCGCTGCTCGAGCAGCGTCGCATGATCGCCCTGCTCCACGACGCGGCCGTGCTCGAGCACGACGATCCGATCCGCCTCCCGGATCGTCGACAGCCGGTGCGCGACGACGAGTGTGGTGCGTCCCCTCATCAGTCGCGACAGCGCCTCCTTCACGAGCCCCTCCGACTCGGGATCGAGCGCGGAGGTCGCCTCATCCAGCAGCAGGATGCGGGGGTCGCGGACGAGGGCCCGCGCGATCGCGAGCCGCTGACGCTGCCCACCCGAGAGCCGCGATCCTCGCTCGCCGACGATCGTGTCCCAGCCGTCGGGGAGCCGGTCGACGAACTCGGCGGCGTTCGAGTCGATCAGCGCCTGCCGCAGTCTCTCCTCCGGCGGGTTCTCGAGGCCGTACGCGATGTTCTCCCGGATGCTCCCCTCGAACAGCACGGACTCCTGCGGCACCACGGACATCGACTGCCGCACCGTGCGCATGTCGACATCCTGCATGTCGTCGGCGTCCAGCAGGATCCGTCCGCTCGTCGGGCGCACGAACCCCAGCACGAGGTTCAGCATCGTCGATTTGCCCGACCCGGACGAGCCCACGAACGCGACGGTCTGGCCGGGTGGGATGTCGAGACAGATCTCGTGCACGGCATCCTCATCCGCGCCGGGGTAGCGGTGCGAGACGCGCTCGAGCTGCACGTGCCCTGTGACCGAGGTCACCCCCCTCTTGCCCGCGTTCTGCTCGAGGTCCGGCTCCTGCAGCACCTCCGAGATGGAGCGCATCGACTCGAGACCGCGCGCGCCCACAGGGATGAGCATGAGCAGCGAAGTCAGCCCCTGCGTGAGCAGGGCGAAGTAGGACGACAGCAGCACGACCTCGCCTGGTGTGATCGGCAGGATGCCGGTGAGTGCGAAGATGCCGGCGAGCGCGAGGCAGCCGAGCCCGAGCAGCTGCATCGCGACCCAGGAGATGGACGCGACATGACCGTTGAGCATGTCGAGGTGCAGGCCGGCCTTGCGCACGCCGTCCGCGCTCGCCGAGACGCGCGAGACGGCCGTCTCTTCGAGGCCGTGCGCGCGGGTCACCGGAATCAGAGAGGCCATCTCGCCCACGCGCGCGGCGAAGCCCTCGACCTCGCGCCGGAACACCTCGTTGCGTGCGCGCGATCGACGGCTCAGTGCCCAGCGCAGCACGAGGGCGATCGGCACGGCGAGGGCGTACACCGGCAGGAACTCGGGTACGGCGATGGCCGTCATCGTGATCGCGCCGATGAGCACCATCGTCGCCGACAGCAGCGGATGCGTGAGCTGCTGCAGCATGAGCTCGACGTTCTCGACGTCGCGTACGACCTTGGTCTGGACGATAGACGAGCTCACCCGCGTGTGATACCCGATCGACAGGCTCTGCAGCCGCGCGGCCAGTGCGTTGCGCAGATCGGCGCCGGTGTCGCGCACGACGGTCATGAAGTTGCGCGTGTAGATGATGTGGTTCGGGTAGTTCTGCAGGAGCAGCACCGCGGCGACGGCGAACCACACCAGCAGCGTCGACACCTCGCCGCCGGTCGCGACGAGGTCGATGATCTCGGCGGTCACCACCGGCAGGAACCAGAGCGGGATCTCCTTGAGCGCGAAGGCGATCAGCGCGATCGTGATGCGCCCGGGGCGCCGGGCGAGCAGTCGCAGCACCGAGCGGGCTGGACGGGGGCCCTGAACGATCCGGATGGTTCCGGTCGACGTGCTGGAAAACGCTTTCGCAGGCATGCTCGATGGTATCGCGCGATTCGAATAACTTCCACATGGAGGTTTCTGCTATCGTGGCCCGCAGGGCGCCGTCGGAGGCCCCGTTCCCGTCAGAGAAGGAAGGTCATCGTGGCCCTGCCAGAAGCCTCGGTTCAGCTGTATACGCTCGCTGCGGAGTTCTCCGCCGACATGGGGGGCTCGCTCGACAAGCTCGCCGCGATCGGCCTGCGCAATGTGGAGGCGTTCGACTTCGTCGGTCGCCCCGACGAGATCCGCACGGCCCTGGATGCCTCGGGGCTCGTCTCGCCGACCGGCCACGCGCCGCTGCTCACGGACGAGCTCTGGACGCCCGACGGGTCGATCCCCACGCCCGCGCCGGAGGTGGTCTTCGAGGCCGCAGCGAAGATCGGCATCAAGACGGTGATCGACCCGTTCGTCACGCCGGAGCGGTGGCTCACGCTCGAGGGCGTGACCGACATCGCCGACCGTCTGAACGCGCTCGTCGACACCGCGGCCGGGTTCGGCCTCGAGGTCGGCTACCACAACCACGCCCAGGAGTTCGTCGCCGACTTCGACGGGCAGACCGCCTACGAGCGCTTCGTGTCGCTCACGGATGAGCGCGTCGTCATCGAGCTCGACCTGTACTGGGCGCTCGTCGGCGGCCAGGACGTCACCGCCCTCGTCTCGCGTCTCGGCGATCGCCTCGTCGCGGCGCACGTCAAGGACGGCGTCGCCCCGGCGAGCAACCCGTTCGCACCCGGCGCGGACAAGTTCGGATCCGAGGCGCTCGACCAGCGCCACGCCGGCACCGGAGACGTGCCGCTCGCCGACGCGCTGCGCGCGGCATCCGCTCTCCAGTACGCGATCATCGAGTACGACAACGCCCCCGGCGACGTGTTCACGGACATCGCGGCCAGCTACTCCTTCCTGATCGAGGGCGGGTTCGCCCGATGAGCGCCGTGGGCATCGGAATCATCGGCGTCGGCGTCATCAGTGACACCTATCTGCAGAACCTGGCGTCGTTCCCCGACGTCGAGGTCCTCATCGTGGGCGACCTGCTGCTCGACCGCGCGGCGGCGCAGGCCGAGAAGTACGGCGTCCCGGCATTCGGATCCGCCGAGGACGTCCTCGCCCACCCGGGCGTCGACCTCGTCGTGAATCTCACGATCCCTGCCGTGCACATCGAGGTCTCGCGTGCGGCGATCGCCGCGGGCAAGCACGTCTGGACAGAGAAGCCGCTCGGCCTCGACCGCGACGGAGCAGCCGAGCTGCTCCGCGAGGCGGAGGCCGCGGGTCTCCGCATCGGCTCCGCGCCGGACACCCTGCTCGGACCGGCGTTCCAGGCGGCACGTCATGCGATCGAGGGCGGCGTCATCGGGCGTCCGCTGTTCGCCCAGACCGCGTTCCAGACCCAGGGCCCCGACCTCTGGCACCCGAGCCCGGCGTTCCTGTTCGCACAGGGCGCCGGCCCGCTGCTCGACATGGGGCCGTACTACTTCTCGGCGCTGGTCAGCCTGCTCGGCCCGGTCGACCGCATTGCGGCCGTCGGGTCGAAGGCGCGCGAGGAGCGCGAGATCCACACCGGCCCCGCCGCGGGGACGACGTTCCCCGTCGAGGTCCCCTCGACGATTCAGATCGTGACGGCGTTCGAACAGGGCACGCAGGCGCAGAGTCTGCTCAGCTTCGACTCGGCGCTCGAGCGGCACGGCATCGTGGAGATCCACGGCACCGAGGGCACCATCGTGATCGCCGACCCGAACCAGTTCGCCGGACGCATCGCGTACGTCAAGCCGCTCGGGGTCATCCGCGACGGCATGTCGTTCGAGCAGGAGTGGATCGAGATCGAGCACGACGACGTCGAGGTGGGCCGTGGCATCGGCGCGCTCGACATGGTCCGCGCGATCGCCGAGGACCGGCCGCACGTGGCATCCGGCGAACTCGGCTTCCACGTGCTCGACATCCTGCTCTCAGCCCAGGAATCGGCCGCGACAGGTCAGACGATCGTCGTCGAGAGCACCGTCGCACCCGTCCCGCTGCTGCCCGAAGGCTTCGACCCCTTCGCCGCGACGCTCTGACGTCAACTGCCCGACGTGCTGTTCGGGGGCATCGCGCCCCTGAGCAGCACGTCGAGCATTTCCAGGGCCGCCTCGTGGTCGACGGCATCGTCCAGCAGCCACTGCGTCTGCAGGCCATCGGATGCCGCGATCACGAGAGCGGCGACGAGCATCGGGTCGAGATCCGCGCGCAGGTCTCCCGATGCCTGCAGGTCGCGCACCTTCCTCGCGATTCCGTCGCGGAGCCGGGCGAAGCGGTCCGTGATGTACTCCTGCGCCGCGGGGTGGTTGTCTTCGAGTGCCATCGCGGTGAGTGTGGAGTAGAGCTGCACGAGCCCGGGGATGCTGCGGTTCTCCTCGGCGGACACGCGCATCTCCATAGCCGGGCTCAGCGTCGCCGGAGCGTGCTTGCCGGGGCGGCGCTGCGACTCCCGGTACACTTCCACGAGCAGCTCTTCGAGCGAGCCGAAGTAGTGGGTGAGCGCGGCGTGCGTGACACCGACCTCCTGGGCGATCGCCCGCAGGCTCGTCTTCTGCGAGCCGCGCTGCGCGAACACCTCTATCGCTTTGTCGAGGATCTCCTGCCGCCGCGCGATCCCCTTGGGGTATCGGCCTCGCGGGCGTGGTTCCTCGGCTGCGGAATCGGTCATGTCCCGATGATACCGAGATGGCGCCCAGAAAACCTCCGATTGGAGGTTCTTGGTCGATCGGCGTCAGCGTCGACGTGCACCCGCCATGAGCGCGACAGATGCCACGGCGCCCACGGCGCTCGCGCCGACTGCGATCCAGAACACCGTCGCGTATCCGACAGCGGCGTCAGTGGCGGATGCCGCCAGTACCGCGGCGACGACCGGGGCCGCTGCCGCTGAGCCGGTCGTTCGCACGACGCTGTTCAACCCGGTTGCTGCTCCCGTCTCGGCGGCGGGTGAATGCAGCATCACCAGCTGCGCGCAGATCGCGTATCCGATGCCGTTGCCCAGCCCCAGGATGGAGAAGCCGATGATCACGGCGAGCGGGATGTTCGGCCACACGGCGAGGCCAACGGCGCCGATACCCATGACGATCGCGGAGACCAGGCCTGCGGTGCTCGCGCCCCAGCGTGAGGCGAGCGCCGGGGTCATCCGCCCGCCGAGGAAGACGAACACGGCGCTGGGAAACATCGCCAGGGCGGATGCCGTCACCGTCAACCCGTGTCCGTAGCCGGTGTCCGCCGGTGTCTGCATGAGCGGAGGGAGTGCGATGTAGCAGATGTAGGGCACGAATCCGACGGCCAGCGTGAGCACGCTGATGAGCGCGAGGGGGCCGTGGCGGAAGGTGCGGACGTCGACGACGGGAGATGAGCTGCGCACCTCGACGCACGCGAGCGCGACCAGGAGGAGCAGCCCGAGTGCGCCGACGCCGAGCGTGAGCGGCGAGGTCCAGCCCCATGTCGAGCCCTGGGACACCGCCAGCAGTACGCCGACCAGTCCGCCGGCGAGAAGGGCGATGCCGAGCCAATCCGTGCGCTTGCCGACCGCAGGTGCAGCGCTCCCCGGAACCCGCAGGATCACGAGCAGCGCGGCGAGGAGGACGAGTGCGGCGCCGATGATGAAGAGCCATCGCCAGGAGAGCGCGTCCACGATCACTCCACCGACCACGAGTGCGATGCCGGCGCCGAGGCCGATCATCCCGGGTATCCAGCCGAAGGCCGCCGCCAGCCTCGGTCCACTGAGCAGCGTTCGAGCCAGGGCGAGCGCGAGGGGGAAGGTCGCGGTGCTGATCCCCTGCACGACACGAGCGACCAGGAGGGCGGCGAGGTTCGGTGCGACTGCGGCGGCCAGCGTCGATGCCGCGAAGAGCGCGAGCGTGATCAACAGGGTGCGGCGATGCCCGAATCGGTCGCCGAGGTTGCCCACGACCGGCGCGAGGACGGCGCCGGAGAGCAGGAAGGCGGTGAGGATCCAGCCCGTGCTCTGGGCGCTGGCGCCCAGATCCGCACCGATGGTCGGAAGGGCCGGAACGACCAGTGTCTGCATGAGCGAGAAGGCGAACACGACGGCGCTCAGCGCGAAGACGACCGCGCCTGCGCGCCGTGGCGCGGGCTGCGGCAGAGCCACGGGAATGCTGTCGGTCGGGAGGTCCTCGTCGAGAGTGTGGGAAGTCACGGTGCCTGCTCGTTCGGTGTGCGCTTTTATCGGAACGGAATGTTCGTTCCGATAAGAATAGCACCGCTCCGGGGTTACAGTGGTCCCGTGCCAGAAGCCCCAGCCGACGAGCGCCCATTGCCGGGGCGACAGCGTGAAGCCCGCTCCAATGACATCGCCGTGCTCGTGGCCGCGCGCGAGGTCTTCTCGGCGCAAGGGCACGATGCGTCCATCGCGGATATCGCCCGGCATGCCGGCGTCGGCATCGGGTCGATCTACCGTCGATACGCGACCAAGGAGGCGCTGGTCGAAGCGCTGCACCTGCACGCCGTTCGCGAGGCAGCCTCCCGTGCGCTCGAACTCGCTCGCGAACTCGAGATGGGGGCGTCGACCGATCTCGGCGGTGTCGCGACGTTCCTCTCCCGCCAGATCACTGGTGCGAGCGGTCCGCTCCTGCGACCCCCACGCATTGCCGGCCCGATCCCGGCGGAGTTGGCTGCGGCATCCGATGAGCTGCGGACCGGACTCGAACTCCTGATCGCGCACGACCGGGAGACGGGGATGCTGCCGGCCGGCTTCACTCCCGCGGACGCCATGCAGCTACTCCAGCATCTGCGCCCTGTGCTGCCGATGCCCAGAGGAGAGGCGGATGCCCTGCATCTGCGCTATCTCGACCTCATCGCGACAGGGCTGCGTGCGCAGGCCGCTGAGGGCGTCGTGCTCTCGGGCGGGCCGGGTTGGGATGACTGGGTCGGCGCCTGGCACAGCTGATCGATCGCGCCCTCACCCCCGCGGGATGATTCACTGCGTCCACCGCGCTCGCGGGTGCGATTCTGCTCGCAGACGCATCCGGTCGGGGGGAGGGAGCCCGTTCATGATCGGCACTGGCGCATCGCTCGCCCCCGTGCAGTACGGTCCGGTGGAGCTCACGGTGATCTCGCTGCGCGGCGCGGTGCCGTCCGCGGGACTGCTGCACGCGCTCGCCGCTCAGGTCTCCGAAGGCGTCGTCAGGGTGCTCGACTTCGTCGTCCTGTCGCGCGATCGTGGCGGGGTCGTATCGACCGAGGAGATCGACCTGGACGGCTTCGCGCTCGACGGTCTCGAACTGCACGCGCCAGGGCTCGCCGGGGACGAGGATCTCGCCGCGATCGCCGAGCGCATCCCCGTCGGCGGCACGGTCGCGGTCGTGGTCCTCGAGCTCCTGTGGGCGCGCGATCTCGCCGAGCAGCTCGCGCACGACGGCAACGCGGTGATCGCCGCCGAGCGCATCCCGGCATCCGTCGTCAATGCGATCGCCGAGCTCGCCGACGCCGACTGACCGCGCTCAGGCGTAGAGTCGCACGGCCTCGCGGCGGGAGGCGACTCCGAGCTTGCGGTAGATCGCCCGCTGGTGCGTCTTGATCGTGTTGATCGAGACGCCGAGCCCTGCCGCGATCTCGTGCATGGTGCGCGTGGTCCGCAACTGCGCGAACACTTCGCGCTCGCGTTCGGAGAGCACCTGCAGCGAGCCGCTCGCGGTCTTGGGCGCCAGGCACGCGGTGATGAACTCCTCGTGCGTGGTCCCCCAGGCGAGCTGTTCCGTCAGCAACTGGCGGACATCGAGGCCGCCGCCGGCGAACGGACGCCGCAGGTTCTCGGCGACGGCGATCGCGAGCGCATCCTCGACCACGTCATGTGCCTGCGAGAACCGGTCGGCGCGCCAGTGCAGCACGCCCTCGACCAGCAGCCGGCTCACGCGGACGTACGAGATCGCGTCGTAGCGTTCGATGCGGCGCAGCATGTGCAGCGCGAGCTGCGGGCGCCCCATCCGCTCGGCGATGCCGGCGAGGATGACGGTGACCAGCGGCAGGTCATCGGCATCCTCGTACTGCGCGACGATCTTGAGCGCCTGCTCGCGCCGACCGGTGGCCTCGAAGAGGGCGGCGAGGGCGGCGTGCCGGAACGCCGGCCATGAGACGCCCTGCTGCATGGTCTGCGGCAGGGACTGCAGCTCGCGAGCCGCGTGCTGGCAGGCGTACGGGTCGCGTGTCGCAGCGGCGGTCAAGGCGAGCATCATCCGCGCGATGCCCGCAAAAGAACGATTGGACCCCCCGCTGCGGGTGGCTCGGGTCAGATCGACGTGGGCGCGCTCGAGATCATCGCGCCAGTAGGCCGTGTATCCGGATGCCGTGGCCGCACTCCCGCCCGCATAGGCGGACCAGCCGGCCACGTCCCGCTGCTCGACGCCGAGGGCGAGCACCTCGTCGGTGCGCGTGAGCTGACCGGCCCAGGCCAGCGTGTAGGCGAGGTGGCCCAGTGCGCGCTGCTCGAGCGCGTCCTTTCCGGATGCCTTCGCCTCGACGGCTGCTGAGGAGAACAGCTGCACGATCAGCTCGGGCGAGGTGCGGTGACGCAGCTCCGACCAGCCGAGCAGATAGAGCAGCGCCGCCCGGCTCCCGCTGCTGCCGCTGTGCGCGCTCGCGAGGCGAGCGTGCACGAGCGCGGCCGACCGCGCGAGTTCGGCTCGGTCATCGATGAGGAAGAGGTCCGCGCAGATCCGGATCGCCGCGTACTCCGCGGCATCCACGCCGTCGGCTCGCGAATCCGCCCGTGCCGCGTACAACCGGGCGACGTCGCGGTTGCCGACCACGTCCTGCGCGCACGCGCGCATGAGAAGCACCCGCGGGTCGTCCGCGTACCCGTCTGGCAGGGCGGCGCACCAGCCGTCCAGCGCGTGGGCGTGGGAACCGACGGCGAGCGAGATCCAGTGGTCGGCGACCAGGCGCACCGCCTCGTCGGTATCGCCGGCTTCCACCAGATACTGCGCGGCCGCGAGTGGATCGTCGTCGCGCAGGAATCCTGCAGCGATGCGCAGCACCTCCAACCGGCGCTGCGGATCCCGCTGCTCGAGCAGTCGACGGAACTGCCGGGCGGCCACACCATGCCACCGGTACGCGATCCCGCCCTCCGTCTCGAATCGGTCGAGGAACAGCCCCATCTCGGCACATCGCTCCAGCAGCTCTCCGCCGTCGGCGACGCCGGAGACCGCGGACGCGAGCCCTGGAGTCAGCAGCCGGCACACCGACGAGTCCAGGACGAATGCCGCCACATCATCCGGCAGCGCCGACAGAACATGATCGCGGACGTACCGCCGCAGCAGCGGTTCGTCGGTGCTGCCGACGGCATCCGGCCGCACACCGCTCAGCTGCATGAAGCGCAGCGCGACGGGCCAGCCGCTGGTCTCGGCGAGGACGGCATCCGCGTCGACCGGTGTCTCCGCCGTCGTGTAGAGCGCCGTGATCTCGTCGCGCGAGAACGCCAGGTCGCGGGGGAGGAGCACGCAGGACGACTGCGTCAGCGCGATACGGCTCAGCGCGATCTCGACGTAGCCGGTGCCGACGACGATCACCTGCAGATGCTCGCACTCGCCGCGGATGAAGGCGCCGAGCAGCCCCTCAGGCAGCTCGTCCTCAGCGCGATGCGCGTCATCGACGACGAGGACGACGGGCGCTGTCGCCTGCGACAGGGCCTCCGAAACGACGTCGAACGCGAGCCGCTCGTCGATCTCCTCCGGCTGGATGCCGAGCAGCTCGGCGAGATCCGCACGTTCGCTCTCGCGTGCGAGTGCCTGCAGGGCCCGCAGCGTGCTGACGTTCAGGTGGGTGCGGTCGACGTCCCACGTGCCGAGCGTCAGCCAGGCGACGCGGTCGAGGTGAGGCGTCGCCCACTCGACTACGGCGGAGGTCTTCCCGTACCCGCTCGGCGCCACGACGAGGACCGTCGAATGCTCGGCCAGGCGGGCATCCAGCTGCGCGGTCAGTCGGGGGCGCCGCAGGTGACCGTGCTGCTGGGCAGGCGGTCGGAACCGGACACCGCGGACGCGGCCCGATGAGGGTGGCGGGGGAACCATGTGTCCAGTATTGCGAATGCGCGTGACGATACCCGACGCCGGGTGTCGTCGCGTGTCATCAGCGGATGCCGATCGGCACGTCCGATCCGCCTTCGCGCGTCAACCGCGTGCCCATCTGCACGAGTCGCGGTTCGGCAGCGAAACCGCCGGCGAAGAGCGCCTGGCCCTGCTGGAACTGCGGGGACCTCTCCAGCAGCTCGGAGGGAGCGAAGCCGAAGATCTGGCCGAGTTCGTCCAGATCGCGGGTCGAGCTCATCTTCATCAGCGCGAGGTTGTCGCACTGCGAGATCACGTTGGGGTGCAGCTTGGAGGGACGCTGCGTCGACAGCAGGAGCCAGATGCCGTACTTGCGGCCCTCCGCGGCGATCTGCACAATGCGCTCGGTGAGCGCCCTGGCCAGCGGCGTGTCGGCATCGGGGGCGGCGAGGTTGTGCGCCTCGTCGATGACGACGAGGCGGCCGGTGCGCTCGTGCCGCTGGGCCCACAGCCGGTCGAGGATTGCCAGCGCCGTGGTCTGCAGCTGCGCGGCGGAGTCGAATCCGCCGAGATCGACGACGGTCGCGTCGGGGAGCGCGTTGACGACGTCGGTGACGTCATGACCGCCCCAGGCCCACATATCCCAGTCGAGCACGCCGAGATTGCGCAACCGCAGCGCAAGGCGTCGGATCATCGGGTCGTCGTGGTTCTCGAGCCATCCGGACAGGTTCCGGTCGTCGCCCATGTCGAACTCGGCGCCCACGCGGAGCATCGCGCTGTACTCCTCGGCATCCAGCACCGGGTCCAGCTGCAGCACAGCGGCACGCGAGCGGATGTCCATGTCGACGAAGCGCACCTGGAGGTGATTCTCCCCGGCACTGTCCGGACGGAGGATCCGGATGTCGCGCGCGGCGATCTGCGCCGCGGCATCCTCCGGTGCGGTGTCCTGGGGGGTGTCCAGATGCACGAAGTCGGAGTTGGGGTCCAGGATCACGAGCGGGAGCCGGGTGTGCAGCAGCACCTGCTCGAGGACGACTCCGAGGGCGTAGGTCTTGCCCGAGCCGCTCTGACCGCACCAGAACGTGTGGCGGTTGAACTTGGGGGCACGCAGATACGCGGCGTCGGACGAATCGAGAAGGGTGCCGATCGGCATCTCAGCGCTCATGATCGCCATCGTATTCGCTGCCGCGGGCCGCGATCGCCGCGAGCGCTTCGTCGAGCGAATCGCCGAACCGCTGCCGCAGCGGGAAGATGTTGTCCTCGCCGATGATCGCCCCCACACCGGTGGCCTTGAGCTGATGCGCGAGCCTCGGTTCGACGCCCGTGATCATCAGCGCGGCGCCGTTGCAGCGGAGCTCGGCGGCATAGTCGCGGATCATCGTGAGGAACGTGACGCCGAGCTCTTCGGTCCCACGCAGGCGGATGACGACGGTGGCCCCGGCGGATGCTGCGGTGACGGAGGGCAGCTGTGCGCGGAATGATTGCGCCGACGCGAAGAACAGGCTTCCGTAGGTGGTGAGGATCACGGTCTCGCCGGCGGGCAGCTCGGACGGCGGCGCCACCTCGCGCGGGTGGAAGCCGCCGTCGTCGAACATCCACCGCAGCACGCGGATGCGGTTGGACTGCCGGGCGATGTGCATCACGATCGACAGCCCGACGCCGACGAGCACCGCGTATTGCAGCGGGATCAGCAGCGTCAGCACGAACGTCACCAGGAACACGGCGATCTGCATGGTGCCGGTGCGCCACACCATGGTGATCTGGTGGAACTTGAACGTCCGGACGCCGATGAGGATCAGCAGCGCCGCGAGAGCGGGCATGGCCACGTACTCGATGAGCGGACCGCACACGAGCAGCGTCACGAGCATCACGACGCCGGCGGTGAGGTTGGCCAGCGCCGTCTTCGCCCCGGCCGCCCGCACGAGCGAGGTGGCGGACATCGAACCGCCGACGGGCATGCCCTGCAGCATCCCGGTCGCGATGTTGGCGATGCCCTGCCCGCGGAAGTCGGCGGAGGCATCCGGATAGGTGCCGTCCGGGTTGGGGATCGACCCGGAGATCGCCGCGCCCTGCACGAGTCCGACGAGCGCGAGCGAGAGCGCGGGGACCAGCAGCGAGAGCACCAGCATCGGGTCCGGCAGTGAGAGGCCCGGCAGCGAACGGGTCACTTCGGCGAGATCGCCGACGGTCGCGACGGACTGGTTCGGCATGAGCAGGGCGGCGGCCGAACCGACGACGACCGCGACGACCATCGAGAGCGCGCCGATCCTGGTGCGCTCCAGCAGCAGGATGATCGCCGCCGTCACCGCGCCGACGATGAGCGACGGCCAGCTGAAATGCGCCATGCCCAGCGCGCTGTCGAGCGCGCGCAAGAGCCGATTGGCGCCCGTGCTGGTGAACCCGGTGAGGTTGTCGAGCTGGCCGAGGATGATGTTGATCGCCACCGCGTTCACGAAGCCGATCAGCACCGCGGTCGGGATGAAGCGCACGAGGCTGCCCAGCCGTGCGAGTCCGAGGCCGAGCATGATGAGCCCGGCCATCACCGTGAGCGTCGCGATCGCGGTCGCGGCCAGCGGTCCCTGCATCTCCGGCACGTCCGCGAGGATCACCGACATCGCCCCGGTGGCCTGCACGCTCATGAACACCGAACCGGTGGTGAGCGCGCCGGCGAATGTGCCGATCATGTACGCGTTCAGGCCGTACAGGGGGCTGACGCCGGCGAGGACGCCGGCGGCCAGCCCATCGGGCACGCTCTCGACGCCCAGCGCGATGCCGGCGACGAGGTCCTTGCGCAGCGTGCCGCGGCCGCCGAAGCGGCGCAGGTACCTCTGCGCTGCGGCGGGGATCCTCATCGGACGATCAGACCGAGGCCCGCTCGGCCGGTGCGTCCGCCGCGCCCTCTGTCACCGGTGCGGGGCGGCGCAGCACCTCGATGGCGAGCAGCAGCACGAGGACGCCGACCAGTGTCCATAGGACTCCGCCGATCGTGGGCGGCCGCGAGAGGAACAGGATCACGACGGCGCCGAGCACGATGACGACGCGGAGGGTCGTCGCGGCCTTGTCGAGGAAGGCCCCGAAGCCGCCGGTGCTCAGGCCGTAGCGCTCGGCTTTGCGCCGCAGCGTGTTCTGGGCATCCTGTCCGATCCGGCGGAGAGTGCGCGCCGGGCCCCACGGGCCGCTGAACCAGGCGCCGAGTGTGATGAGCAGAGCGAGAACCGTCAGGGCGACGAGCGTCGAGTTCATCAGCTCGATGACCTGATCGAACACGACGGTCGCGGTCGATGCGGGCATCACGGACGGGCTGACAGCGCCGATGAAGAACTGCTTGCCGATGCCGAGCCCCGCCAGCAGCACGAGGAAGGCGATCGTGAGGCCGACGCCGGTCGCGACCAGCGCGCGCGGGCGCTTGATCGCGAGGGCGATGCCCGCGACGAGCAGACCGAGCACGATCCACGGCAGCCAGTAGCCGGCGGCCGTCGCCACCTGGTAAAGGGTGCGGATCAGCCCGAACGACTCCGCCGTCGCGATGGGGATGCTCTTCTCGACAGCGGGGATGGCCTCGGCGAACGCGAACCCGTTCTCGAGCATGTATGCCTTCACCTTGTCGACGACGACGCCGAGGTCGATCGCGATCGTTCCGTCGTCGCTCAGCGTCACGGCTGTGCCCTCCTGGCCCTGGATGATCGCGATCGCGCGCGAGTGCGTCTCGCGCAGCGTCGTCTCCCAGACATCGGCGAACACCTCGGAGGTCACGACCTTGTTCACGGCGTTCTCGATCACACCGTGGATGCCCTGGGCGGCGGGGACCGTGAGCAGCTGGATCGCGCTCTCCGCGCGGGGCGGCAGGTCGAGCTGGGTCAGGCCATCGGCGAGGTCGTCGACGATGCCCTGGATGTCCAGGTTCTCGTCGATCGCGACCATCGCCTGATCCGAGATGTACGACTGCACCTGCGGGTTCTCGGCGAGCGGCGCGAAGGTGGCGACGAAACGATCCGTGTCGACGAGCTGGAGGCGCGCCCAGGTGCCGAGCACGGCGATCGGAGCGAGCAGCACGGCGACGATGAGCAGGACACCGGCGATGACACTCCGACCGTGCACGCGGCGCCGGCGCGGCTTCGCCGCGCGGAGCGACGTGTTCTCGGCCTCGAGTGCGGCGATCTTCGCCTGTAGTGCTGCGGTGTCCGTCTCGGTGGCCATGCTTCCCCCATCGCTCTCAGCGGCTCGCGCCGGCGGTCTGTGGTCCACTGTGCCCGTGCGTGCTCCGTCGCGAGCGCCGCGGTCATCCCGCAGGGGTGAGCGCAGCGTCCTGCAGCACGACGAGCTCCCTGGTCGAGCGGGTCATCGCGACGTATCGGTCGACGGCGCCCTCGATCCCCTCGCCCCACTCGGCAGGGGCGATCAGCACGACGAGGTCGAACTCCAGCCCCTTCGCGGTCTCCGGGGTGAGGGAGAGCACTCGGGCAGGCGTGGGCACGGGATCGATGCCGATCACGGCCGCGGTGCCGTCCTCGTTCGTCTCCAGCCAGGAGGCGAGCAGGCCGTGCAGATCGGACAGGATGCCATGGCGCACCGGCACTCCGCTCTCGCGGATCGAGGTGGGGACGTTCGCGTCGGGGATCGCCGCCCTGATCACCGGTTCGGCGGCGGTCATGATCTCCGCGGGCGTGCGGTAGTTCACCGTCAGGGACGCCACCCGCACATCGCGCAGCCCGGCCTGCGTGAGATGTTCCGTCCAGGTGCCGGCGAAGCCGTGCCTGGCCTGCGCCCGGTCGCCGACGATCGTGAAGCTGCGCGACGGGCACCGCGCCAGCAGCATCTGCCACTCGGCATCCGTCAGCTCCTGAGCCTCGTCGACGATGATGTGCGCGAAGGGCCCGGCCAGCGGATCGGCGGCGAGCTCCGGCAGGACGCTCTCGTCGTCGAGCGAGTTGCGCAGATCATCGCCGCGGAGCATCGACATCAGCCCGAGGTCGTTGTCCGAACTGGCGATGAGGTAGTCCGCGACGTCCTCCCGGTAGGCGCGTTCGGCCGCCAGCTGCGCGGCGCGCTCGCGTCTGATGCGCTCGGCTGCGGGGTCGCCGACGAGCCGGCGCGCGGCATCCAGCAGGGGCAGATCGGAGGCCGTCCACTCGGTGCTCTCCGCGCGGACGAGCGCGGCGATGTCGGCATCCGCGAGCCACGGAGCGCAGCGCCGCAGGAAGGCGGCATCCGACCAGAGCGCCGCGAGCAGCGCGGTCGGGTCGAGCGGCGGCCATGCTCGATCGAGTGCCGACACGAGAGCGCTGTTCTCCGCGAGCGCCTGCGCGAGCAGCCGCTGCGGCACGCGGGCTCGACGCGACAGGATCTCGACCAGTGCGCGCCAGATGCCCGGGCGGGCGTCGTCGTGCGCGGTGCCCGGTTCGACCGCATCGAACGCATCCTCCCAGTCCGCCGATGTCAGCGGGATGTCCGCCCAGTCCGTCTCGACCACGAGGTCGTGCTGCGGCGGTCGTTCGTATGCCCTGACAGCGTTCGTCACGGCATCCAGAAGCCGAGCGTCCGCCTTCAGCGCCGCCGTGCGGGCGTCCGGTTCCGTGACTGCGGCGGCACCCTGCGGCACCAGATCGCGCAGCGTGCAAGTCTGCACGCCGTCCTCGCCGAGGCTCGGGAGCACATCGTCGACATAGGCGAGGTAGGGCTCGTGCGGTCCGACGACGAGCACGCCGCCGCTGCCGCGAGCGATGCGCGGCTCGGCGTAGAGCAGGTAGGCGGCGCGGTGCAGCGCGACCACCGTCTTGCCGGTGCCAGGACCGCCGTCGACGACGAGAGCGCCGTCCGAGCCGGCGCGGATGATGGCGTCCTGGTCGGCCTGGATCGTCGCGAGCACGTCGCGCATCCGCGGGGAGCGACGGGCTCCGAGACTCGCGATGAACGCGGACTGGTCGTCCAGCGCTGCTCGGTTCTCGAGCCCGTCGGCGGTGAACACCTCGTCCCAGTAGTCGCTGATGCGCCGGCCCGTCCAGCGGTAGCGCCGCCGGCTGATCAGTCCCATCGGGTCGCCATGG
Source organism: Microbacterium sp. GXF0217 (assembly GCF_054798195.1). Lineage (NCBI taxonomy): Bacteria > Bacillati > Actinomycetota > Actinomycetes > Micrococcales > Microbacteriaceae > Microbacterium > Microbacterium sp. GXF0217. The sequence continues at coordinate 73,140 of NZ_JBSJZG010000003.1, forward strand.
CTGGCCGCGAAGAACGGGGCGGATGCGGGGGCGCGCCAGTCGACGAGGAGCGGATCGCCCGCGGCATCCGACAGCCCGACGCGTCCGATGTAGACGGCGGGGCCGTCCTCGGGAATCATGCGCCCGAGGCACAGGTCGATCCCGTACCGGCGCAGGACGCTGAGGCGCGTGTTGAGCCGGTGGATCTCGAGGTCGCGCTCGACCGCTGCGCCGCCGATGCCGGCCGGTGCGTGCCTCACGGCATCCAGGCGCATGGATGCCGAGGCGATGGCGTCGTCGAGGGTCGCGGCGATGCGCTCGAAGTGGTCGATGTCGTCCTGGATGAGGGTCGGATCCGCCTTGGCGGCGAGTCGGTCCGGAAGGTCGAAAACGGGGTGTGTCACGCAAGCTCCGATCGGGCGCCAGCCGGGTATCGGCGGGCGCGACGGACCAGTATGCGCCCTCCAGGGGCCCTTGCCGCAAGCCCCCACCCCTCCGGTATCCTGGAAGTGCGGGCAGGGCCGGCACCTGGGAGACTGGAAGCATGCACGCCTCCCGTCCGACCGAGCCGCAGCTTCAGCGCAACGCGCTCGCTCCGGGCATCCTCGCCGCGATCGCCCTCTTCCTCTCGCCGCTCGTCCCTGACGGGCTCGGTGCGACGATCGTCCGCTTCGTCGTGGCGATCCTCGCCCTCATCGTCGCCTGGTTCGCGGTGCAGGCCGGACAGTGGTGGTGGACGATCGTCTTCCTCGCTGTCGCGGTGTTCTGGAATCCGATCGTCGCGGTCGAGGTGGACTACGCGGTGTGGGCCGTCGGCGGCGTGATCGGGGCGCTGTTGTTCCTCACCGCCGGCGCACTCATCAAGAACAGGCGGGTCGAGTCATAGCAGGGGAGGCCGTTCTCCGGTTCCGCTCCCGGAGCGTGGCGCGGGTTGAGGAGACCTGGCAGCAGTTCGTCCCCACCGCCCAGCTGCAGCGCGCCGAACCGCGGGATTTCCGGTTCGACTGGACATCGGTGACGCTCCCGGGGCTGTCAGTCGTGCGGTACGAGCTCGCTGCGGGTGTGACCTCGACGGTGGCGCCGACCGGACAACTCCTCGCATGCCGGGTGAGCGGGGCAGGAGCGCGGGCAGGCACCGCGGAGAAGGCGCTCGTACCGGACACCGCGTGGATCACCGGCGGCGATGCCGTCACCGCGCACTGGGACGGACCGGCGACGGTCCAGGCCCTGATCTTCGATCACGACGAGGCGCAACGCGCGGCGCGCCAGATCTCCGGCGATGACCGTCTGGAACTCGCCGTGCATGACGCGGCGGCACGGGATGCCGGCAGCGGCGAGCTGTGGAGTCGGACGTTCGACTACCTCCTGGGCACGCTCTCGTCGTGCGCGATGAGCGACGGCCTGCTGCTCGCCGCGGTGCAGCGCCACGCTCTGAACATCACGCTCACCGCGTTCCCGACGACCTTCCACGACACGATGGAGCGCTCGCCGCAGACGAGGGCGGCGCCGGCCTCGGTGCGCCGCGCTCTGGAGTTCATCGACGCCAACGCACATCTCCCCGTCACGGTGGACGATGTCGCGGTCGCCGTGAACATGTCGACACGCGGGTTGCAGCGCGCATTCCAGCGCGCCCTCGGCACAGCGCCGGGCGACGCGCTGCGACGCGCTCGCCTCGCCGGGGCGCATCGCGAATTGATCGAGACGACCGATCCAGTGGCGGAGATCGCCCGACGCTGGGGGTTCTCGCACCCTTCTCGGTTCGCGGCGTACTTCCGCGCGGAGTACGGCCTCCTACCGGGAACGATCGCTCGACGACACCGCTGAGCGAGGGGACGGCCTCGACAGCGGGCGGATGATGACAGTCCGCGCACCATGTGCGTCGGCAGACGGACGCTGCGGCGCTGCGTGCGCGCCGCGGTTCCGCCCGGACCCTACCGTGATCTCATGGGACAGCTCTACTACGGCGACGAGGCGAAGCCGATCCTCATCGAGGACCGCGCGCTCGCGCATCTGAAGGTCGTCATCGCGACCAAACTGCGCCGCAACGAGAGCTTCACGCTTTCCTGGCGGCATCCGGAGGGGGAGCCGGCCGGGCGCTCAACGCTCTGGCTGCATCCCTCCATTCCCCTGCGTTTCGTCTTCGAGGACCCTGACGCACCGGAGTTGAGTCCGACGTGGATCACGGACCTGGCGAATTCGGCGAATTCGAGCGGAGGGATCACGCTCGTCGAGGAGCATCTCGAATCTGGGGACTGAGGGCAGCCGCGGGTGAGATCCTAGAGGGATGAGCTCTCCCCGGATCGACGCGAGCACGCTGACGGATGCCGAGGTGCGCCGACTAAAGGCGGACTTCCCTATTCTCGGGTCGTCCGTGAACGGGCATCCGCTCGTCTACCTCGACTCCGGCGCGACGTCGCAGCGCCCGCTCGCGGTGCTGGACGCCGAACGCGACTACCTGCTGAACCTCAATGCCGCCGTGCACCGCGGAGCGCACACGCTCGCGGCCGAAGCCACCGAGGTGTTCGAGGAGGCCAGGGCGACGGTCGCCGGATTCATCGGCGCGGATGAGGGCGAGCTCGTCTGGACGTCCAACGCGACCGAGGCAGTCAACCTCGTGGCGTACGCCATCTCGAACGCGTCGATCGGCCGAGGCGGAGTCGCGGCCGAGCGGCTGCGGATCGGCCGGGGCGATGAGATCGTCACGACCGAGATGGAGCATCACGCGAACCTCATCCCGTGGCAGGAGCTCGCCGCCCGCACCGGGGCGAACCTGCGGGTGATCCCCGTCGGCGACGACGGCGCGCTGCTGCTCGACGACCTCGACGAGTACATCACCGAGCGCACCAGACTCGTCGCCGTGACGCACGTGTCGAACGTGCTCGGCGTGATCAACCCGATCGAACGCCTCGTCGCCGCAGCGCACGAGGTCGGCGCACTGTTCCTGCTCGACGCCTGCCAATCGGTTCCGCACCTGCCCGTCGACGTGCACGCGCTCGACGTCGACTTCGCGGTGCTGTCCGGACACAAGATGCTCGGGCCGACCGGCATCGGCGCCCTCTACGGGCGCCGATCGCTGCTCGAGGCGATGCCGCCGTTCCTCACCGGCGGATCGATGATCACGACCGTCTCGACGACCGAGGCCGAGTACCTGCCGCCGCCGCAGCGCTTCGAGGCCGGAACGCAGCGGGTCTCGCAGGCCATCGCGCTCGCCGCCGCGGTGCGCTACCTGGAGGGCATCGGGATGCCGCGGATCGCCGCGCACGAGGCCGAACTCGGTGCGCGACTGGTCGAAGGGCTCGGCGCCATCGACGGCGTCCGCGTGCTGGGCGCCCGCATCGACCTGCCGCGCGTGGGGCTCGCGAGCATCGACGTCACCGGCATCCACTCGCATGATCTCGGCCAGTTCCTCGACGACCGCGGCATCGCCGTGCGCGTCGGTCACCACTGCGCCCAGCCGCTGCACCGCCGCCTCGGCGTCACCGCGTCCACGCGGGCCAGCACCTATCTGTACAACACGGCCGACGACGTGGATGCCGTGGTCTCCGGCGTCGCAGCGGCCATCGATTTCTTCGGGAGGATCCGATGAGCTCATCCGATCTGCAGAACCTCTACCAGGAGCTCATCCTCGATCACTCGCGCACGCCGCACGGGTACGGGCTGCGCGATCAGGTGCCGTCGCAGTCGCATCAGGTGAACCCGACCTGCGGCGATGAGATCACGCTCCAGATGCACCGCGCCGAGGACGGCACGATCGAGGCCGTCGCCTGGGAGGGGCACGGCTGCGCGATCTCGCAGGCCTCCGCTTCGCTGTTCGCCGAACTCGTGGAGGGGATGCCGCAGGCCGAGGTCGAGCGCCGCATCGACGTGTTCCGCGAGGCCATGCGCTCGCGGGGCAAGATCGACCCCGATCCCGAGCTGCTCGGGGACGCGGCGGCCCTCGGCGGCGTCTCCCGCTACGTCGCGCGGGTGAAGTGCGCGATGCTCGCGTGGGTCGCCGCGGAGGACGCACTGCGCAAGCTCGACTGACGGGCGCGGCGTCGATGTGACGCCGTGTTGCGCCGCGTGAAGCGGAATGTCATGGACCGGTGACGGCACCCATCACGGCCAGGATGCTGGGGCCATGAGCAATCTCGTCAGCCCGGCGCAGCTGATCCATCTCCAGCGACGCGCCGAACACGGTGAAGGTCCGGTGGTACGGGTCCTCGACGTGCGCTGGCGCTTGGATCGACCGGAGGGTCGCCCCGAGTACGTCCGCGCGCATCTCCCAGGGGCCGTCTACGTCGATCTCGAGCACGAACTCGCCGACCGCGGGCAACCCGAGCGCGGACGGCATCCGCTTCCGTCGGTCGAGCACCTGCAGGCGGCCGCACGCGGCTGGGGCGTGAACGTCTCTGACATCGCGGTCGCGTACGACGACAACCGGGGAGTCGCAGCGGCGAGACTGTGGTGGCTGCTGCGTCGTGCCGGCGTCGATGTGCGCGTGCTCGACGGCGGCATCCGCGGCTGGGTCGCCGAAGGCCTGCCGCTGGAATCCGGCGACGTGCTGTCCGAACAGGGGAACGTCGTGCTGGAGGCGTCGGATGCGGGACGGATCGATCTCGAAGACGTCGAGGCGTTCGCGCGCACCGGCGTCCTGCTGGATGTCCGCACGCCGGAGCAGTACAGCGGGGTGCAGAGCTCGCTCGACCCGGTCGGGGGACACATCCCCGGCGCGGTGAACCTGCCGGCCATGGCGGTGCTGGACGGGGACGGGCGACTGCGGCATCCGGATGCCCTGCGGCGCGTCTTCGCCGGCGCCGGAGTGCGCCAGGGCGTGCCGGTGGCCGTGTACTGCGGCTCGGGCATCGCATCGACGCACACCGTGCTCGCCCTCGAGCAGGCGGGCATCCGCGCGGTGGTGTACCCGGGGTCATGGAGCGAGTGGTCCCACCGCCGCGGACTTCCGGTCGCCGTCGGCATCCTTCCGAACGGACGCCTTTCCGCAGTGTGAGCCGGTCAACGCTCTGCCCTCGCAGGGCGCAGGATGGATTCCGTGACCGTTCGCCTTGAGCCTCTGCCCGCCGATCGATTCGACTCCTGGCGCGAGGCGGTGCGCGCGCGCCTCGTCCGTCGCCTTCGGGGCTCCGGGCTGCGCCCTGGAACGGATGCCGATGATCACGCCGACGCGATCATCGCGCAGATGTTCCCGCAGGGCGTCGGCATCAGCGCCTCTGCGGTGCTCGGCATCCTGATCGACGACGTCGAGGCGGGGACGGTGTGGCTGAGTCTGCCTGGGGAGCGCGCGTTCCTCATCGACGTCTACGTCGATCGGGAGCTGGATCGAGACGAACGTGACGATGTCGTGACGCTCGTCCAGGCCCTGGCGCGCGACACGGGGGCGGTCACGCTCTCGGCCGACGTCCACCGGGGCGATGACGAGACGCGGAACCTGCTGGACGGGCGCGGATTCGAGGTGTCGTCGATCCAGATGCTGCTCGATCCGCTGCCGGAGCGCGATGGCGCGGACGAGCGCGATAGTGCGGACGAGCGCGTCGAGGTGGCGCCGATGTCGCGGGAGCGCTTCGAGCGGTTCGCCGCCGACGCGGAGCGGGGCTTCGCCGAGGAGCTCGCCGCCACCGGGCGGATCTCCGCCGACGACGCGCTGGCGGAGGCGCAGCGGCAGTTCCGCGTCGAGCTGCCCGATGGCGTCGACACCGACGGGCAGGAGCTGTTCACCGCGGCGGTCGATGGCGAGGAGGTCGGGGTGCTCTGGCTGAGCCGGCGCATGCGGGCGGGCGCGCCGCACGGCTTCATTCTCGACATCGCCGTGCATCCGCCTCACCAGCGCCGCGGATACGGCCGAGCGCTCATGCACGCGGCGGAGCGGGAGACGCGGAGGATGGGCGCGGCATCCCTCGGGCTGCACGTGTTCGGCGGCAACACCCCCGCGGTCGCGTTGTACGAGCAGCTCGGATACCGGCGGATCCAGGAGCTGGTCGTCGCCACCCTCTGAGCTCTGGGATACCAGAGTGGTGCGATGTCCGATCCGGTGGGAGAATCCATGCATGACAGGGGGCGCTGAGCTCGAGTCGGCGCGTGTGACGCGCCTGCTGCGGGACGACATCATGCTCGGCCGACGTGCCCCCGGCTCGCGTCTCGTCGAGCGCGACATCGCCGCCGAGCTGAACGTCTCCCGCCTTCCCGTGCGCGAGGCCATCCGCGCGCTCGTCGGGGAGGGCATCGTCGTCGCCCGCCCTCGGAGCTGGGCCGTCGTACGGGAATTCACCCAGCGCGACATCCAGGATTTCGCCGAGGTGCGCGAGGCGATCGAGACGCTGATCTTCGCGTTCGCCGCCGAGCGCCACGACGACGAGGACCTCGCGCGACTTCACGCGGTCCTCGGCCGTGAGCGAGCAGCCGCCGCGGAGGGGGACGTCATCGCCGCCCGCGCCGCCGCCGGCGAGTTCCACGAGATCGCCTCGACCATGGCGGGCAACGAGATGCTCCGCGAGCTCGTCGATCTCTTCACCACGCGGTTGCGGTGGCTGTTCGGGCAGTACGAGGATCTGGAGGGGATGCTGAACGAGCACGTGAGCCTCTACGACGCGATCGCGGCGCGCGACGTCGCACTGCTGCGCGAGCTGGTGCCGCAGCATCTCGCGAGAGGCAGGGAAGCCGCCGAGCTCCGCCTGCGCGCGACCAGCCGGGCCGTCGACTGACATGCGACAGGTCGGATGGCGCGTCGTGCCGCTCGCCCTGTGCGTGCTCGGCGTGCTGCTGCTCGTGGTTGGCGCGACCGGCTTCGTGCTCTCGACGCAGGACCGCCCTGCCGGGCACGGGCTCCACGCCGCGGTGCGCTCGGCGCAGCTCGGGGCCGCAGCCGAGGAAATCCGCGAGCGCGCCGCGATCGCCGAGCGCGCGGTGATCGCCGAGCACGAAGCCGCCGCGGCGGCGCACGCTGCCGATCGCCCGGCCGATCCGCCGCGGGGGCAGCGCGTGTGGACGGCATCCTCTGCCCAGGCATCCGGGGCGGACGGCTATGCGCGTGTGCGGGCGGCGCTGGATCTGGTCGGCGGCGGCGACGTCGGCCTGGAGGAGTCCTCGTCCTGCGCCGGGGGCACGGCTGCGGCCTGTGCGAACAGCAACGGCTACATCAAGTACCGGTCCGATGTGGCGTCCTGGAGCGAGAGTCGGTTGAACTGGGCCATGGCGCATGAGCTCGCGCACATCCACCAGTTCCGGGTGTGGGGAGCGCTGAACGACTCCGACGGGTACCACCGCCTGTTCGGCGGGGATCCGGAGTTCCTGGCCAACTGCATGGCCCTGGTGCGCGGATACGCCGGCACGGTCGGGTGCGATGCGGATCAGCAGGTCTGGGCATCGGCCATCTGGGTCGGCGTCGTCCGCTGACCGGTACGATTTCAGGAGGGAGGTCGACGTGGGTCGGACAGCGGATGCCATCGCAGAAGGCGTGGCGATCGCGACGGCCGCGACCCGGTTGGCGGTCAAGAACCACATCCTCGTCGGCACGATCGCGCAGGGCGGGGTGTTCGACACGGAGCGCTACCTGCAGGATGCCCGCGAGTCGCTGCTCGCGATGGCGAAGGAATCCGAGGATGCCGCGGTGCTGGTCACCCAGCTGCGCAAGCGCGCCCGCGGCCGGCACTCCGATCCCTCGGGGACGCACGACTACCGCGACCGCGATGTGCGCAACCTGCGCCGTCGCGCGCGGCAGTCGACCGGTGTCGCCACCCGGCTGAGGGCGATGGCCGAGGACGACCAGAAGATGCTCGCTCTGGTCGAGGAGGCCCGATCGGCCGCCTGGGCGGACGTGCGGCACAACCTCGATCGACGCCTGCGCGTCGAGGGGATGCGGCCCGATCAGGACCCGGATTACGACACGATGCGCGAGGCGCGGATGCAGGCGCTGCGCCTCGTCGACCTGCAGGCGCTCTCATCCGAGCAGCGCGCGCGCCGCAAGCGCGAGTCAGAGGCGGATCCGGCGTCCGCGTGACCCGCGCCCGCGGGGGTGCTCAGGCCTCGTCGAACAGGCTGCGGAACTCGCCGTAGCCCTCGGCATCCAACCGGGCGACGGGCACGAAGCGCAGCGCCGCCGAATTCATGCAGTAGCGCAGTCCGCCGGCGGCGGACGGTCCGTCGGGGAAGACGTGGCCGAGGTGGCTGTCCGCTCCGGACGAGCGCACCTCGGTGCGCTCCGACCACAGGCTTCGATCTGTGCGGGTCGTCACGGCATCGGCGCCGATCGGACGGGTGAAGCTCGGCCAGCCCGTTCCGCTGTCGAACTTGTCGGACGAGGAGAACAGCGGCTGTCCGGAGACGACGTCCACGTAGATGCCCGCCTCATGGTGGTCCCAGTAGGCGTTGCGGAAGGCGGGCTCCGTGCCGTCCTTCTGGGTGACGCGGAACTGGTCATCGGTCAGCGCGCTCAGCGCCTCGTCGGTCTTGCGGTACTCGTGCGACATGATGCTCTCCTTGTCCGACGTCGCTGGCTGCGCCGTCTTCAGGGTCAACAGCGGGTCGGCGGGTTTTGGTCCCGCGAGCCTGGGAGCGCGCTGTGACTTGCGCGCTGCTCGGGGGATCAGGGCGTGATGTCCGCTCGATTCGCTCCGGCGTGCATCCTCATGTATTCTTGACGACGGCCCGGAAAGCGTTCTGCGGAACAGGCCATGCGCCCGTAGCTCAATGGATAGAGCATCTGACTACGGATCAGAAGGTTAGGGGTTCGAGTCCCTTCGGGCGCACACTGTGTTGAGACAGTACCGAAACCCCCGTCGCGAAAGCTGCGGGGGTTTTTCGGCGTAGCCTGGAAAAGTGACCGCCTACGTCTCGGCTTTCGACCTCTTCTCCATCGGCGTGGGGCCGTCGAGCTCGCACACCGTCGGGCCGATGCGCGCGGCGCTGGATTTCGTCGGCCGCGCCCCGACGGATGCCGTGGCTCGCGTCACGTGCACGCTGTACGGATCCCTCGGGGCGACGGGCATCGGGCACGGCACACCGGATGCCGTCGTCGCAGGCCTCCGCGGGCTGAGCCCCGAGACGTGCGATCCGGCAGAGGTGCGGCAGGCCTGGGCCGCGTACCCCGAGGGCGAGCCACTGCTGCTCGGCGGCACGACTCCGATCGCCTTCCAGGCCGATGACGTCGTGTTCGCCCCGCGGACGCGCCTGCCCGCGCATCCGAACGCCATGACGATCACCGCCTACGACGCGGATGCCGCCGTCATCGCGGAGGAGACCTACTACTCCGTCGGCGGCGGGTTCATCCGCCGCGAGGGGGAGGAGGCGCCGATCGCCGCGGCGACGCTGCCGTTCGCATACACCGACGCCGCGACGCTGCTCGAGCTGTGCGACGAGCACGGGCTGACCATCGCGGAGATCGCCAGGCGCAATGAGACCGCGCTGCGCCCTTCGGCGAGCTCAGGGACCACGGCGAGCTCAGGGACCACGGCGAGCTCAGGGACCACGGCGAGCTCAGGGGCCGCAGCGAGTTCAGCGACCGCGGAGGCCGAGGTCGCCGCCGGACTCGACGCCATCTGGGATGCGATGGCCGGCTGCGTGGATGCCGGTCTGCATGCGGACGGCGTGTTGCCGGGCATCCTGAAGGTGAAGCGACGGGCCGCAGCGATCTGTGCACAGCTGGAGGCCGCGGAGGCCGAGGGCGGGCGCGAGATCCCGGGGGAGTGGCTGGGTGCGTTCGCGCTGGCGGTGAACGAGGAGAACGCCGCGGGCGGGCGGGTCGTCACGGCGCCGACGAACGGTGCGGCCGGCATCCTCCCCGCCGTCGCGATGTACTGGTGGCGCTTCCTCGCTGACTCCGGGCTCGGATCGGGCAACGCGGTGACGCCGCATGGCGAGCTGGTCGGCAGCGCTCTGCTGCAGTCGCCGACCGAGCCCGCCGACGCCGGCGCACTCGATGACAAGGCGATCGCCGAGGCCAATCGCCGCCGCGGCATCCGACGATTCCTGCTGACGGCGACGGCGCTCGGGTCGCTGTTCAAGGCGAACGCGTCCATCTCGGGCGCGGAGGGCGGCTGCCAGGCCGAGGTGGGCTCGGCGTGCGCGATGGCCGCCGGCGGGCTTACGGCCGTGATGGGCGGCACGAACCGGCAGATCGAGAACGCCGCCGAGATCGCGATGGAGCACCACCTGGGGCTCACGTGCGATCCGATCGGCGGGCTCGTGCAGATCCCGTGCATCGAGCGGAACGCCATCGCGGCATCCACCGCCGTCACAGCGGCGCGGCTCGCTCTGCGCGGTGACGGGCATCACTACGTCTCGTTGGATGCCGTGGTCGAGACCATGCGGCAGACCGGGCTGGACATGTCGACGAAGTACAAGGAGACCAGCGAGGGCGGTCTCGCGGTCAACGTCATCGAGTGCTGATGGACTCGATCTGGGCGCCGGGAAGCCGGCGCAGGCGCGAGCAGCCCGTGGTGTCGGTGCAGCCAGTCGAGGACGCGCCGGTCACCGCCGGCCGATGGCCGGTCACGATCCCGGCGGTGGACCAGGTGCTGCGGGAAGGGGTCGATCTCGCGCCGGGCGTCACGTTCCTCGTGGGCGAGAACGGCAGCGGCAAGTCCACGATCGTCGAGGGGGTGGCGATCGCGTACGGGCTGTCGCCGGAGGGCGGCTCGCGGAACGCGATGCACCGCACGCGTCCGACCGAGTCGCCGCTGTCGGACTGGCTGCGGCTGCAGCGCGGAGTCGGTGCCAGCCGGTGGGGCTTCTTCCTCAGGGCCGAGACGATGCACTCGTTCTACACGTACCTCGAAGAGAACCCGTCGATGAGCAGTCCCGATGTGCCGTTCCACGAGATGAGCCATGGCGAATCATTCCTCGCTCTGCTCGGCAGCCGGTTCCAGGACCCCGGCTTCTACTGTCTCGACGAGCCGGAGGCAGCGCTGTCGTTCCAGTCCACGCTGACGCTCATCACCGTGCTGCAGCGGATCGTCGACGAGGGCGGCCAGGTGCTGTGCGCGACGCATTCTCCGGTGCTGGCGTCGCTGCCGGGCGCCCGCATCCTCGAGGTCGGCGAGTGGGGCATCCGCGAGGCGGTGTGGGAGGACCTCGAACTGGTGAGGCACTGGCGGTCGTTCCTGGACTCGCCGCCGCGTTACCTGCGACACCTGTTCGACGGGTGAGTGCGGCGAGGTCGTAGGGTGGCCGGTATGAGCGAGCAGACGGCACCCAGGCGCCGCGGCCGTCCGCGGGGGCGATCGGATGCGCGTGTGCGCATCATCGCGTCCGCGGTCGACGAGTTCGGCGACCACGGGTACGACGGGTCGACGGTCCGCTCGATCGCGGCGAGGGCCGGTGTGGATTCGGCGCTCGTGCACCACTACTTCGGGACGAAGGCCGACCTCTTCGCCGAGGCCGTCGGGATGCCGCTGCGGCCGGACGTGGACGTTCCGGCGATTCTGGCCGGTCCTGCTGACGAGGTCGGCGTGCGGCTGGTGCGCTACGTCCTCGAGGCGTTCGAGGACCCGGACGTGCAGCGCCGTGGTGTCATGCTGATGCGCACCGCGATCGGCAGCAGGCTGACGACGCCGATGCTGGCCGGGTTCCTCTCCCGCGAGCTGATCGGCCGCATCGCGCGGGCGCTGGACGTGCCGGATGCCGTGCTGCGCGCGAGCCTGGTCGCCTCGCAGATCGCCGGGCTGCTGCTGACGAGGTACGTGCTGAAGTTGCCGACGCTGGCGTCGGCATCCATCGACGAACTGGTGGAGCGGATCGGCCCGACCGTGCAGCGGTACTTGTTCGACTAGATCCTCTTGACGCGGAGGGCGCTCCGGAGAACAATTCATCGCATGATGAATAAAGCGGTCGAGATCACGGGCCTGCGCGTGCGCCGGGGCAGGACGCAGGTGTTCGACGGCGTCGATCTGGCGATCCCGCGCGGCGAGATCACCGGGCTGCTCGGACCGTCCGGATGCGGGAAGACCACGCTGATGCGCTCGATCGTCGGCGTGCAGCGGATCGCAAGCGGTGACGTCACAGTGCTCGGCGAGCCGGGCGGATCGCGCAGGCTGCGGCGTCGTGTCGCGTATGGAACGCAGGGCGCGGCCGTCTACGGAGATCTCAGCGTGCGGCAGAACCTGTCGTACCTGGCCGGGCTTCTCAATGCGCCGCGCGGCGACGTCGATCGGGTGATCGACGAGGTCGGGTTGCGGGCGCAGTCCGGGCAGCTGGTCGATTCGCTCAGCGGAGGTCAGGAGACGCGGGTGTCCCTCGCCATGGCGCTGCTCGGTTCGCCGGAGGTGGTCGTGCTCGACGAGCCGACCGTGGGGCTCGACCCGGTGCTGCGAGCGGAGCTGTGGGGGCTGTTCCGGGGGCTCGCCGATCGCGGAGTGACGATGGTGGTATCGAGTCATGTCATGGACGAGGCGCTGCGGTGCGATCGACTGCTGCTGATGCGGGCGGGGCGGATCATCGCCGACACGACGCCGGCGCAGTTGCTCTCCGACACCGGGGCGGAGGATCCGGATGCCGCGTTCCTCACCCTGATCGAGCGCGATCAGCGGGAGCATTCGACGTCGCGCAGGGCGGCGCGAGGGGAGGCGGGCGAATGAACGGCCGGAGGCTCGTCGTCACCGCTGGTCGGGTGCTGACGCAACTGCGGCACGATCCGCGCTCGATCGCGCTGATGCTCATCGCGCCGAGCCTGCTGGTCGGTCTGTTCGCCTGGCTGTTCAGCGACCAGGACGGGGTGTTCGATCAGTTCGGCGGGGCGATCCTGGCACTGTTCCCGTTCATCGTGATGTTCCTCATCACGTCGATCACGACGCTGCGTGAGCGGCGATCGGGAACGCTGGAGCGGCTGATGACGACGCCGCTGGGCAAGGCGGACTTCATTCTCGGGTATGCGCTCGCGTTCGGACTGATGGCGCTGCTGCAGGCGGTGGTGACGGTGTCGTTCGCGGTGTGGGTGTGCGGACTGGATACCGATGGCCCGTTCTGGCAGCTCGGCCTGGTGGCGGTCGTGGATGCCCTGCTCGGCACGGCGCTCGGGCTGCTGGCCAGTGCCTTCGCGCAGACGGAGTTCCAGGCGGTGCAGTTCATGCCGCTTCTGGTGTTCCCGCAGATCATTCTGGGCGGGCTGTTCATGCCGCGCGATCAGATGCCCGACGCGCTGTACGCGATCTCGGACTGGTTGCCGTTGAGCTACGCGATCGACACGGTCAATGCCGTCACCCGCGGCGACGCGGGGTGGGATGTGTTCGGTCCGCTGCTGATCGTCGTCGCCTTCGCGGTCGGTGCGCTCGTGCTCGCCTCGCTCACTCTGCGGCGTCGGACGCCGTAGGGCGACGAAGGCGCCGGTGCGACCATGCGCGACCGGCGCCTTCGGATGCTCACTCCACCGACGCGGGCGGCGGCGGGGGAGCGGTGGTGCTGGACTTCGCCTGGGCCGCCGTGGCGACGGGGGCAGGGGTCTGAGCCTGCGCGACGCCTTCGCCGATGCCGCGACCGACGGCCTGGCCCTGGATGATGGCGGCGAGGTCGAGGCCGGTGGCCGAGCTGACGCTGTCGAACACGGACTTGAGTGCCTTCGCGCTGTCGCCGCCGACGACGCTGGAGGCGCCGTCCTCGCCCGTGCTGCCGATGATCGAGACGTTTCCGATGGCCGCGTAGCCCTTGGCGAACTCGCCCATCATGGTCGGGAGCACGTCGATCACGCGCTGCGAGAGGAACGCATCCTGGTTGGAGGCGATGGCCTTCGCTTCGGCCTCGACGGCAGCGGCGCGGGCTTCACCCTCGGCGCGGATCGCGTCGGCCTCTGCGCTCGCGCGCAGGCGCCGGGCTTCGGATTCGGCTTCGGCGAGAGCGCGCAGGGCCACGGCCTCACCCTCGGCCTTGGCCTGCGCGGCGGTCGCTTCACCCTGTGCGCGGGCTTCGTCGGCCTTCGCCTGCTGCTCGGCGATGCGGGTGCGGGCCTCGGCCTGCTTGACCTGCTCGATCGCTGCGGCCTCGGCGGCGCGCTCGCGGGTGTAGAGCTCGGCCTGCGCCCGGGTCTCGGCCTCGTAGCGCTGGGCGTCGGCGACGCGCTTGACGTCGGCGTCGAGCTGAGCCTGCTTGTTCTCGGCCTGCTGCTGGAGAACGGCCTGCTCGGCCTGCGCCCTGGCCAGGTACTCGGCCTGCTCGGCCTCGGCGCGTGCACGGCCGATGCCAGCATCCGCGTTGGCCGTGTTCGTGTCGAGCGCGGTCTGCTCGATCAGGTTGGCTTCCTTGTTGGCGATGTTCTTCTGGTTGATCGCACGGTCGGCGTTGGTCTGCGAGATCTCGGCCGCCTGGCGCTTGGCCTGGATCTCGGGGGCGCCGAGTGACTGGATGTAGCCGACCGCGTCGGTGATGCCCTTGATCTGGAAGGAGTCCAGGATCAGGCCCTGCTCGGCGAGCTCCTGCGAGACGTCGGCGGCGATCTGGTCGGAGAACTTCTTGCGCTCGCGCATGAGCTCGACGACGGACAGCGTTGCGACGATGCCGCGCAGCGCGCCCTCGAGCTGCTCGGTGGTGAACTGCTCGATCGCGGCATCCTGCGACGCGAAGCGCTCGGCTGCGCGGCGGACGTACAGCGGGTCGGAGCCGATCTTCACGATTGCGACGCCGTCGACGTTCAGTGTGACGCTGTCGAGCGACTGGGCCTCGGCGTTGAGGGAGACCTGGCGCGAGCGCAGCGAGATGATCTCGTGGCGCTGCGTGATCGGGTTGACGAGGGACTTGCCGTTCACGATGACCGTGACGGGCGATTCGGACATCTCCGAGCTGCTGGTGCCGTCGGCGGCGACGATCGCGCGCTGCACCTTCTGCTTGCGTCCAGAGATGACCAGCGCCTCGTCGGCGCGTGCGACCTTGATCCAGCTGCGTGCGAACAGCAGTGCGATCAGGGCGAAGACGATCAGGATCACGACCCCGATGCCGACGAGAACGAGGATGCCGACGAGTCCGGCGAGCTCCATGGTGTATGTCCCTCCCAGTCGAACCGCGGACGTCGCGGCGACTACATATGGCTTCGACTATGCCAGATCGAATGCCGCGCACGCGTTCGGGATCCCGTCGCGGCGGTGCCTACTGAGAGCGCAGCCGCTCCGTCAGGGTGAACAGGGTGCGGAGCTCGTCGTCGTCGAGGTTCGACATGCGCTCGGCGATCGAGCGTCCGTGGACCAGGGCGATGCTCCGGAAAGCGCGCGCCCCGGCATCCGTCGCGCGGATCAGTGCACCGCGGCCGTCCTCGGGGTCTGGGTGCTTCGTGACGAGATCGCGAGTCACCATCCGGTCGATCAGGCGCGAGACGCTGGGCTGGCTGATCAGCATGTTCTGGGTGACGTCGCGCAGGCGCGCCGTCATGTCAGGCGCGCGTGTCACAGTGAGGAGCACGTCGTACTCCGCCTGGGCGAGATCGGTTCCGTCGAAGTCGGCGGCCATCCTGGCGAACAATTCGTGCTGCGCGCGGAACAGGCTCTCCCATGCGGCGATGGCCAGGTTCCGGTCGGTCACGATCTCAGCGTAGCGGCAACGTGAAGGGCCGGTCGGAGAGGCTTCCGACCGGCCCTTGTCCCTTGCACCAAGAGTGTCCTGCAATCACATGCGGTGGATGCCACAGCAAACATTCACCGTGCGATCACTCTATAACGGGCCGGTAACGAATGCAACGGTTTGATCACGGAATTTTGGGCCGCGGCCGCGTCTCCGATTCAGCGTGCTTCGCTGAATCGGAGCATCTGCTGATCGGTCAACACGAGCGACCGTGCTCCCATGGCCTCGTCGAGCTGCTCCACCCTGCTTGCGCCGACGATGGGGGAGAGGCCCTGACCGAGCAGCCAGGCGAGCACCACCTGATTGGGTGTGGCGCCCACTTCTCTCGAGGTCTCCTCCAGTACATGGAGCACCCGCTCGGTTCCGGGGTGCGCGTAGCCCGCCGAGAAGGGGCGGTCCTCGCGGGTGTAGCCGCCCATCATCAGCGGCGTGTAGCACCAGAGTCCGAGGCCTTCCGACCGTGCGAAATCCAGATCGTCCGGAGTCAGCAGCTTGTGGCCCGCCTCCGGCACCGACGTCCCCGGCCGGGGCTGCGCGAGAGAGTGCCGCAGCTGCAGGGCGGACCACGGCTCGACGCCCTGCTGTCGGGCGAGATCGCGCGCCTGCTGGACACGCCAGGACGCATGATTGGCGGCTCCGATCCGCGTCGCGCGCCCCTCGGCTACTGCTTCGCCGAAACCGGCCACTGTCTCCGAAAGGCTCACGCTCCGGTCTTCGGCGTGCGCCCAGAGGAGATCCACGTGATCGATCCCCAGCCGGTCGAGACTGCCATCGAGGCCTGTTCGGATCGCGCTGGCGGAGAGCCCTTCCGCGCTCTCGGGCCAGGAATGCGCCACCAGGGGATTCTGTCGGACCTTGGTCGCGACGCCGATCGTCGACCGCACGCCAGGATTCGCCCGGAACCATGCTCCGAGCACGCGTTCACTGGCTCCGCCGACGCCGCTCGGGTCGTTCCAGAAGGAGTAGCAGTCAGCGGTGTCGAGCCAACGCCCGCCGGCTTCGACGAAGCGGTCCAGCAGACGGAAGGCGGTGCGTTGCTCCACGCGCGTGCCGTGGTCCATGGTCCCGAGAACGATCTGAGGGGTGTCGAATGAAGTCGTCATATCGCCATGCTGGATGCTGGAGCGCGCTCCAGGTCAAGGGGCCGCGACACTGTCGATCGCGAGATGCCCTCCGTTCGACCGGGTCGATCGGAGGGCATCGGTCAGCCGTCGACTCTCTCCGCGTAGTAGGCGATCTTGTCGTCCAGAACCCCGATCGCGAGCTCGATGCGCGCGATCCGCTCCTGCAGCTCGCTCCGATGGTGTCGGAGAAAGGCGACACGGTCGGAGGCATCGCCCTCGCCTCGGAGCAGCGTGGTGAACGCCCGCAGTTCCGATATGCCCAGTCCGGCATCCCGCAGGCAAGTGACCAGACCGATCCAGAACTGATCGTCCTCTCCATAGACCCTGCGGCCGCCGGCCGTCCGCTGGATCGGTCCTATCAGTCCTTCCCGCTCGTAATAGCGCAGGGTGTCGAGCGACACGCCAGCGCGCGTCGCTGCGGCGTGGGGGGTGAGGGTGTGTGACATGGGCACCTTCTTCTCGCGCCGGTGGCTGCCGTAATCGGATTCGGGGACCTGCTGCGCGCTCCACGCCAAGGCGTCGATGTGCGTCACCTGTGGGCTACGGTACCTGCTGCGTCTTCCGCTCGCTGCGATCAACGGATGGGCCTGGGCAGGTCCATCCGATTCGGTCGCGTCGACGCGGGCGCACGCTACTGCTGCGCATCGACGCGACGCCCGAGGCGATGGCGAAGCACCCTCATCGGTCTTCAGGGCAGGAGAATCTCCCGCAGTCCTTTCCCTGGCCGCGCGACTCCAGGCGTGATGCTCGCCTGTTCGAGGACATCGTGCGACGCGCCTCCGGAGTCGTGGTGATCGACTCCGGAGGCGCGTCACAGATTCTCCGCGATCACACGACGGTGAAGCGCACCGCCATCCACGGGGTGCCGGGGAGATCGATCGTCGGGCGGCTGGCATCCTGCGAGCCGCCGTCGGCCTTTGCCATCGTGAAGGTTCCGATCGGAGTGATCGTCATGTTCCACGTGTCGATGACGTCGGCCTTGAAGGTGCGCCCGTTGCCGCTCGGCAGGATCGCTTCCCACGAGGTCGGGGCGCTCGTGCCGAAGTACTTCATGTAGTACACGTTGTCGACGCCACCGATGTCGTAGCCCCAGTCTGGCTGGAGTGCATTGATGCCCGTGGCGGGACCGTCCTGCATGATCTGCTTCAAGAACGCGAGGCGTGGCGCGCTGGTGCCGTTGAGGACCCCGCCCTGGCCCAACCATGAGGTGCTCGGGCTCTTGGCTTCGTTGAGTGTCTCGCCGTGGCCGCAGTACGTTCCACCGACGAACGTGTTCCAGAACCGGTCGGTCATCTCCTCGCCCGAGAGCTGGCCCCAACGCGCATCGATATTGCCCTCGTAGGCGACCTCGTCGAACACGACTGGCTTCAGTGCGAACTGCCGGTGCAGATGCGCCCGGATGCCGTCCATGGCGGCGCCGCCGCTCTGGATGCTGGCATGCGTCACCCAGTCCTTTCGCGCGTCGTAGTAGATGTTCTTGTTGTGGATCGAGCGCAGTCGGCCGTGCGGGTCGACGGTTTTGAGGAATCCGCCCAGGTGATCCCAGTCCTCGAGCGTCTTGGTCTCGTTGTCGTCATACTCGTTCGCCATCGACCACCAGACGTTCCGGTACGCGCCGAACCGCGCGGTGATGTAGCGCACGTACCTCTCGTCGTCCGCGCGCGCCATGTCGGAGAATCCGATGTCGGCCTTGTACGGCTGGAACAGCACGACGTCGGCTTGGATGCCCAGCTGCAAGAGGCTCGCGATCCGGCTCTCGTACAGGCGGAAGTAGGCCGGATCGAAGCGCGTTGCGTCCCAGTCCCGCGGACCCGGCCCGGTGCGCACGAACGGGTCGACAGCCTCGGACGGGACGTTCGGGAAGAACAGCATACGGATCTTATTGAACGGCGACGCGCCGAGCGTTGCGAGCGTGGTCTGGACCTTTTCCTCGGGCTGCTGCGCCCAGGAGTAGGACGTCGTTCCGATCTGGTGGTACGGCGAGCCGTCCGCGTACACGAAGTGATAGCCATCCGGCGACACCTGCACGGGCCCATGGTTGCCCTCGGACGGGTCGACGACCGTGACCGTGCCCGACTTGCGCATCGACCGGACGTTGCTGTCGATGCTCCACTTCCATTGGCCGGTCTGCGGCGGCGAGAAGCGGATGCGGTAGATGCCGTCGCCGTCGTAGAAGCCGGGCACCGTGATGCTCTGGTCTGCCAGACGGAACACGCCGGCGAGCACGACGTCGACGAACGGATTGCCCTTGTCCGGTCCCTTGACCTCGATCTCGTACAAACCCCAGCGCTCGACGGCCGACGGCTTGGCCACTGGCCGAGTCTGGGTGGTGGTGGCCGCGTTCGCTCCGGTGGGGAGCCCGACCGCTGCAGCGGCGCTGAGCACCGCTGCTCCGGTCAGGACGGTTCTACGCGTGATCTCCATCGATCATCCTCTCGATGCTCTCTCGTGATGTGGACGAGCGTCCTCGCACAGAGTACAAAGCGATGAGTATTCTCGCTAGGCCGAATGGTTATGCAGTGAATGGATCCCCGAGATGCGGCGCGCCGGGCTTGCCGCGCAAATTGTGAGGACATTAGAATGTGCAAGCATTCAACGACGAACGAAAGACTCCCATGCAGTCCTCGAAGAAGAAACCCACCCGCTCCTCCCCGGCGTCCGCACTGGCCCTCGTCCTCGTCGCATCCATGTCCATGACTGGATGCGCGTCATGGAACACGCAGATCGCAGGTAAGCCCGCCCCGATCGCGTCGCCGGCGCCGGAGGCGTTCACCCCCGACCAACTCGAGGAGGTGTACGAGTCCGACCGGACGGTCGACTATGTCCCGCTGCTCGCCGGGTTCGCCACGCTGGAGGCGAGCTATCCGGAGGTTCTCGCGGAGAACCTCGCCAAGACGCTGGACATCAATCGCAACGCCGACGCCGAAGAATCGGCTGCGGCGATCGTCGACGAGTACGGTGACATGTCGTACACGATGGGCGACGCGCTGGGCGAGCGACTCGGTGAGATCTATCAGCGAGCGTGGACGGAGGGCCGTCTTCCCAAGACTGTCGAGCTGATCCACAAAGACGGCGGCCGCGCGCAGAGCGAGTCGACCAATCCGTCGAAGAACTACTTCGACTACGACCGGCCGTACATCGTCGCACCGGATGAGGTGGTGTACCGCGATAAGGAAGGTGGAGACGCGTACAGCTCGACGAGCGGTTCCTACCCCAGTGGACACACCAACCAGGCCTTCTGGCAAGGGACTCTGCTGGCCACGCTGCTGCCCGAGCTGTCGGCGCAGATCTTGGCGCGCACGTCCGAATCCGGCAACTACCGCGTGGTCATGGCGATGCACTATCCGCTCGATGTGATGGGCGGATGCATGATGGGGCAGGCCGCCATCGCCAAGCGCTGGGCCGATCCGGAGTTCCGCGAGCTCCTCGAGGCGGCCAGCGCTGAGCTGCATGCCGTCATCGAAGCCGATTGCGGCGCGGTTCTCACGGCATGCATCGCGCAGGACACCGCGTACATGAAAACGAAGGATGCCGAAGAGCTGTACCGGGACCGACTCACGTACGGCTTCGACCAGATCGGGCAACCCGGCGTGCCGATGGACGTTCCGCGTATTGCGGCGGCCCTGCTGATCTCGAGTCACCCTGACCTCACCGAAGCGCAGCGCATCGACGTGCTCGAGCAGACCGCGATCGATTCCGGCTACCCGCTCGATCTCAGCGTGCACTCCACCGCGTCATGGCAGCGAATCGATCTGGCGGCGGCCATGAGCGCTCACGTGACGGTGGACGGCAAGGGGCGCGTCCACGTGAACAGCGGCAAGAGCTGAAGCGTCGAACGGGCCCGGGCCGCGGATGGCATCATCCGCGGCCCGGGCTGTCTGCACCCGCTCAGGTGTCGTCCTGGCTCAGCTGGCGGTCGTATGCCGGCATCAGACGAGACGAAGGGCCGCCCACGACACGGCGGGCAGATCGAGCGACAACACGCCTTCGGCGACTGCTGCGTCAGCTGTCCGGACGCCCACGCGCTCGCTATCGGTCAGCGTGTTCGCCGCATAGATGTCCGCATCGTGTAGCAGGTGCGACTCGGCGACGGTGACGTCGCGTCCGAGTTCCCGCACGAGTGGCGCGAGGTCGATGTGCAGGGCTGCGGCATCTCGGACGGAACGGTTCACGACGAACAGGGAGACGCCATCCTCGTCGATGGTCGCGACCGCGTTCACGGCCGGCACGTCGCCGAGCTTCGTCGATGCCACGGTGGCGCCCGTCACGGGAACGCTCACCGCTCGGCCCTGAGCGAGACGCGACGTGATCGAGAACGGGAAGAACGTGGTCTGGCGCCACGCCGGGCCACCAGGCTCTGTCATGATCGGCGCGATGACGTTGACCAGCTGAGCGAGCGAGGCGCTGCGCACGCGGTCGGCGTGCTGCAGGAGCGTGATGAGCAGGTCGCCGAACACGACGGCATCCAGAGCGCTGTACTGATCCTCGAGCAGACGGGGCGCCACTGGCCACTCTCCGCCCTTGAACTCGTGGCCCGATTCCGTGCCGTCCTCCTTGAAGAGGTACCAGACGTTCCACTCGTCGAACGAGATCATGATCCGCTTGTCGCTCTTCTTTGTGGCGGCGACTGCGTCGGCGATCGCGACGACCGACTCGATGAAGCGCGCCATGTCGGCCCCCGAGGCGAGGAACTCCTGCGCATCGCCGTCGTGCTCCTGGTAGTAGGAATGGCAGGAGATGAAGTCGACGTCGTCGAACGTGTGCTCGAGCACCTGCCGCTCCCACGTTCCGAACTTCGGCATGTCCCGCCCCGAGGATCCGCAGGCGACCAACTGGATCGTGGGGTCCAGCATCCGCATCGCCTTGGCGGTGCGCGAGGCGAGCTTGCCGTAGTCGTCGGCATTGCGGTGCCCGACCTGCCACGGGCCGTCCATCTCGTTGCCCAGGCACCACATCTTCACTCCGAACGGAGAGGGTCGCCCGTTCGCTGCTCGTTGATTGGTCCAGGACGTCCGGGTGTCCGCGTTCGCGTACTCCAGCAGATCGAGCGCCTCCTCGGTGCTCCGGGTGCCGAGGTTCACCGCCAGCATGAGTTCGCTGCCGACGCGGTCCAGCCACGCCTGGAACTCGTGCAGGCCGACCTCGTTGGTCTCGGTCGAATGCCACGCGAGATCCAACCGGCGCGGGCGGTGTTCGACCGGCCCGATGCCGTCCTCCCAGCGATACGCTGAGACGAAGTTGCCGCCGGGGTAGCGGATCGTCGAGACTCCGAGCTCCTTGACGAGGTCGATGACGTCCGTGCGGAAACCCTCATCGTCCGCGGTCGGATGGCTCGGTTCGAAGATGCCGTCGTAGATGTGGCGCCCGAGGTGCTCGACGAATCCGCCGAAGATCCGGCGGTCGATATCGGCGATCGTGCGGCTCGGGTCGAGGCGGGCGTTCGCGGTGCTCTCAGTGGTCATGGTCGTCCTTCCACGGATTGGTCAGCAGATCAGGCGGATTCGTGGCGCAGCAGGAGCGAGGTCGTCCCGGCGCGTGCGGGCAGGCGGTGGCGGGGCAGGACTCCAGGTCCGCAGGTCGCCGTTCCCACGCCGGACTGGGCGAGATCGATCGACACGAACGTTCGGCCGTCGTCGGGCAGCTCCCAGTTGTGTGCCGCAGCCGCGAGCGCCTGGCGACTGTGCCTCGACACGGTCAGTGCGAACGGCTGGTCGAGCGCGCGAATGTGCAGGACGCCCTGCTCGGTGCGGATCCGCGCGTCGCGTACGCCCATCCTCGAACCGCTCTCCTGCGGGCGCACGTTGTCGACCGTGAGATCGTCGGCGTCCAGGTCCCACCACCCGAACCGCGCACCGGAGCGCAGGTCGGGGTAACTCGGCATCGGTCCGAGCCCGGCGATCGCGGCGCTCAGCGGCGCCGAGGCGAGCACGAGGTCCAGGCCCAGCCTTGCCCATTCCGTTGTCCAGGTATCGTTCGGATCGAGCTGCGCATCCAGGCGAACGCCATCGGCGACGGCGGTCCAGGTGAATCGCGCGTCGACGGCGCTGTCCAGGATCGGCGTGCCGGTTCTGGTGCGGACCACGAGCGCCGCGCCCTCGACGGAGATGTCCCGCACGCGGGTCATGAGCCGGTCGATGCCCGCTGCCCGCCATCTCTCGGCATACGGGGGCAGGTCGGGTTCGTCGTCCCCGAGGTCCCGATCATTGTCCGTCGGCGCGCGCCACAGGCCGACCGTCGGTCCGGCGACGTCGATCCCGCCCAGGCGGGTCAGCTGCCCGGTCACCGGGTCGAATCGTGCGGCCCCCACCTGGTCCTCGCACGCATCGACGGGGGACGGGGCGGCTATCAGGGGCTCCGCGGCGCGCACCTGCTGCCCGCTGGTGAGGACGTGTCCCGCCGCGGCCCACGGGGCATCCGACCGGGTGACGGCCTCGATCGTCAGGACGTCGGCGATGCGCGCCGTGGCATCCGTCCGGCATTCGATCGGAAGGTCGATGACGACAGACGATCGCGCGGCGCAGGTCCCTGTTTCGAGGTCCCAGGAGCCGATCAGCTCTCCGTCGACCACCCGTGTCGCGCGCAGCAGCACGTCGTCGAGACCGAGTACGTCGAACCTGTTGCCGATGCGTGCGGTGCGCCGATCCGTGCTGACGTCGATCGTGACCGGTGCGATCACCGCTGCGTAGTGCAGCAGCCCTGGCCGAGGATTGCGTTCCGCGTCGACGAGTCCGTCGATGACGAAGTTGCCGTCGTGCACCACCTCACCGAAGTCCCCGCCGTACAGAATGCGCGTCGTGCCGTCGGGATCGTCCACAGCGATGCCGTGCTCGATCCACTCCCAGACGAAGCCGCCCGCAATCCGCGGGTACTGCTCGAACAGGTCCCAGTACTCCTGCAGGCCGCCGGGTCCCGTGCCCATGGCGTGCGCGAACTCGCACTGCAGGAAGGGCAGTTCGAGGCGGTGCAGTTCGGCATCCGTGGCATCCATCGGCGCAGGCCGCAGGCCCTCCTCGCCGATCGCACGCACCTCGTCATGCGGCGCGTACATGCGCGAGTACACGTCGACGTAGCGGCTCTCCCTGTCTCCTTCGTAGTGGATCAGACGGCTCGGGTCGGCGGCCTTCGCCCAACGGGCCATGGCCTCGAGATTCGAGCCCGCATGCGCTTCGTTGCCCAGTGACCACATGATCACGCTCGCGTGGTTCTGATCTCGGCGGACCGTGCGCCGGATGCGATCCAGGAACGCGTCACGCCAGATCGGGTCGGCGCTCGGGTTGCCGCGCCAGCCGACGTGCTCGAAGCCATGGGTCT
The DNA here is from genome assembly GCF_054798195.1 of Microbacterium sp. GXF0217. Classification (NCBI taxonomy): domain Bacteria; kingdom Bacillati; phylum Actinomycetota; class Actinomycetes; order Micrococcales; family Microbacteriaceae; genus Microbacterium; species Microbacterium sp. GXF0217. The sequence goes on from NZ_JBSJZG010000003.1 coordinate 97,082, forward strand.
CCAGATCGCATTCGTCGATGATCCAGAACCCGAGTTCGTCGAACAGATCGAGCACGTCCGGGTGCGGCGGGTAGTGCGACGTGCGCACGGCGTTGATGTTGTGCCGCTTCATGAGCAGAAGCTCCTCGCGGGCGACGTTGCGATCGAACACGCGACCGTGCCTCGCCCTGTGCTCGTGACGGTTGACGCCGCGTAGCATGATCGGCACACCGTTCACGAGGAGCTGGGAGCCTGCCACCTCGATGCGGCGGAAGCCGAGTCGCAGCTCGACGGTCTCTGCCGCGGTCGTGATGACGGCGTCGTAGAGTCGAGGACGCTCGGCCGACCACGGATCGACATCGCCGACCTCGATCGCTCCGCTGGCGGGCCGGTCGATCCCCAGCTCGGGGATCAGCACGCGCGCGTCGCCATCGGCTTCCACGTCGAGCAGCAGGGTCCCGGCCCCGGTCAGCGGGTCGTAGTCGGGACGGGCGAAGACATCGCGGATCCCCCCGGCCGGTCGCGCCAGAAGCGCGACGTCTCGGAAGATGCCCGGCAGCCACCACATGTCCTGGTTCTCGAGGTAGGTCGCGTCGCTGAACTGCGCCACTCGCACGGCCAGACGATTGATTCCGAAGATCAGGATCCCGGTGACATCGAACTCGTGAGTCAGTCGACTGCCGCGCGTCGTCCCGAGCAGGACGTCGTTCAACCAGATCTCGGCCGCCGATTCGATGCCGTCGAAGCGCAGCCACTGCGCCTCATGAGCCAGGACGTCGGCATCCGCTTCGAAGTCGTATCGGTAGTCGCCGATCGGGTTCGCATCCGGCGGGTAGGGCGGGTCGACAGGGAACGGCATCTGCACGTTCGAATAGGAGGGGGAGCCATAGCCCTGCAGATTCCAGTGACCGGGGACCTCGATATCGCCCCAGTCGGCGGTGTCGGCGCCGCGCCAGTCGGCGGGTGCGCTGCGCAGCGTGGGCGAGACACGGAATCGCCAGCTGCCGGCGAGTGACTGCTGCGGCGCGTCGGAGTGCAGTCGTGCCCGAGGCGGAAGTGAGCCGGAGCCGGGGCGGGTGGTCGCGATGTCCATGGATTCCTCAGCGATGAGATGGGTCAGGCGGGCGTGTCGGACAATGATTGTCAACTTTGCAATAATGTCCTAACATCATATCAGCGCCCGGTTGTCGAACCCGTTGCAACGGACGCATCCACAGCATCGAAAACGTTAGTGAACTCGACAATGACGTTGGCCCGGATCCTCCGGGTGAAAGGAATTCCAATGAAGCGTTCAGGTAAGACCCCGTTGCGGTTCTCCATCGCGGTGGCCGCTGTTGCGGTCGGCGCGGTCGCACTCGCGGGCTGCAGCGGCTCGACGGATGCCGGTTCGTCCGACGAGCCCATTCAGTTCTTCCTCTCGGGGGATGCGAATCAGGGCGGCGGCTACGCCCACATGGCGGAGAAGTATGAGGAGGAGACCGGGGTCAAGGTCGAGATCGTCGACATCGCCAACGACGACCTCGCCACCAAGCTGCGCAACTCCGCTCAGGCGAACGATCTCCCCGCGATCGCCAGGGTCGGCTCCGTCGACCCCGTGTGGCGCGGCGCGACGGCCGATCTGACCGACATCACCGAGGGGAGCGAGATCCGCACCGAGCTGAGCGACTGGGACGGCGACAAGGTCATCTCCCTCCCGTCGGACATCACGGCGGTCGGGCTGTTCATCAACAAGACGCTGTTCGACGAGGCCGGTGTCGCGTACCCGACCAGCGAGGACGACATCTGGACGTGGGACGAGTACGTCGCCGCGGTCAAGCAGGTGCAGGCGGCTACGGGTACCAGCTACGGCATGGTCATGGACAAGTCCTCGCACCGCCTCAAGGCGTTGATGTATGAGTTCGGCTCGGACTACTTCCAGCCGAACGACGACGGCGAATTCAGCACGAACGACGACACGACGCGCGCCCTGGAGTTCTTCAACGGCCTGAACGACGACTCGTTCATGCCGCGCTCCGTCTGGCTCTCGGATGCCGACGGCAACGCACTCTTCAAGAGCGGTGACGTCGTCTCCTACGTGTCGGGCTCGTGGCAGATCGCTGACTTCTCGGTCAACATCGCCGACTTCGAATGGGCGTCCGTCTACATGCCGACGGAGAAGGAGCGGGCCACCAACTACGGCAACGCGGCCTCGATCGTCGTCTTCGAAGGTCCGCAGCAGGAGGCGGCGCACGACTTCATCGAGTGGCTGTACGAGCCGGAGAACTACACCGAGCTCTCGGAGACGTCGTCGTTCATCCCGGCTGTTGACGGACTGGACATCCAGTACACGGCGCACGCCGACGCGTTCGACATCTACAACCAGGACATCGCGGCATCCCCGGCCATCGTCGGCGACATCAAGGCCATGGAGCTGCAGTACGGTGCCCAGGGCGTGACGACCGACGGCGACCCGGTGCGCGACGAGACGGTCAAGTATCTCAACGGCGAGCAGGACGTGGACGCGACGATCGAGAACATCAACGCGCAGTTCACCGACCAACTGGGCGCACTGGAGGAGTGAGCGTGTCCACCACCAAGACCGTCGATGGGCGCAGCGCGGAGACGTCCGCGCTCATCGCGACGGGGCGGCGGACGCCACGCGTCCGCCGCCCCGGGCGGCGCTCCACGACCTTCATCCTGGCGCCGCTCAGTTTCATCGCGATCGCGGTGGTGCTGTTCGCCCTGTTCTTCGTCTGGCCCGGTGCTCTCGGGCTCTGGTACTCGTTCACGGACTACACCGGCGTCGGGTCCCCGGACTTCATCGGCGTAGACAACTACGTCGAGCTGGCGCAGGACCCCGATTTCTACGCCGTGCTCGGGCGAACGTTCCTGTACACCCTGCTTTCGGTGCCGCTGCACTTCGTCGCAGCACTCGGCATCGCAGTCCTGCTGACCAGCACGGCAGCCAAGGGCAAGACGCCGGCCAGAATCATCTTCTTCCTGCCCTGGTTGATCTCGCCCATCGTCGCGGGCGTCATCTGGAAGTGGCTGTTCGGCGAGAACTTCGGCATGGTCAACTTCCTCATCGAGCTCGTCGGAGGCAACGGTCTGAACTGGGAGACCGACCCGACCCTGGCGCTGCTGCTGATCCTCATCGTCAGCACATGGGGAGGAACGGCCTTCAACATGCTGCTGTTCATCGCCGCGATCCGGAACATCCCGCAGTCGTACCTCGAGGCGGCCCAGCTCGACGGAGCGAACGGATGGCAGCGGTTCTACCGCATCGTGCTCCCGCTGCTGCGTCCGACCTCGTTCATGGTCGTCCTGCTGACGACCATCGGCTCGATGAAGGAGTTCGCCATGGTCCAGGCGCTCAACGGCGGTGGACCCGGCACATCGAACATGTTCGTCGTGCAGTACATCTACCGCACCGGTTTCGAGCGGGCCGACGTCGGCTACGCCAGCGCAGCCTCCATGGTCCTCATGGTGATCCTCATCATCATCGCGATCATCCAGATGCGCTTCGACAAGAGGAACGATCTCGCATGAAAGCGAAACGAATCGGCATCACGAGTACGGTGGTGCTCTGGCTCCTGGCGCTCGGCTTCCTGATCCCCGTCGCCTGGTTCATCCTCAGCTCGTTCAAACCGGGCTCGGAGCTTTTCAGTCTGCCTCTGACGCTGTTCCCCAAGGACTGGACCGTCAGCGGGTACGAGACCGCGTGGAACCGGTTCGACTTCGCCCGGTACTTCCTCAACACGTCGATCGTGGCTGTGGTCACGACGGCGCTCACCGTTGTCGTCAGCGCGATGACCGGCTACGCGTTCGCGAAGTACCAATCGTGGTGGTTGAAGGCCTTCTTCATCTGCATCCTCGCCACGACCATGCTCCCCACCGAGGTGATCATGCCGTCGTCGTTCGCCGTCGTGCGCGACCTCGGGCTGTACAACTCTCTTGCGGGTATCATCGTGCCGTCGATCATCACCGCGACGGGCATCTTCATGTTCCGGCAGTACTTCAAGACGATTCCGGACGAACTGCTCGAGGCGGCGCGCATCGACGGAGTGAGCGAGTTCGGCGCCTTCTGGCGGATCATGCTGCCGCTGGCGAAGCCCATCGCCGTCGTGCTGGCGATCTTCTCGTTCCAGTGGCGCTGGAACGACTACATCTGGCCGCTGATCGTGCTGCGCGATCCGTCGCAGTACACGCTCCAGGTGGCGCTGCGCTCGATCGTCGGCGCGGACAACGTGGACTGGTCGGTGCTGCTGTCGGCATCCGTGATCTCGCTGATCCCGATGGTGATCCTGTTCGCCATCTTCCAGCGCCAGATCATGAACGCCGACATCAACTCGGGCCTGAAGGACTGACGTGGTATCGGACCAGGCCTTCGAATCCGCGTTGCGCGGGGCGGTGGATGCCGAGGTCTCGGCCGTCCTCGCCTCCGGCGCCGATCCGGTCCGCGCTCATCGTGGTCTGATGGACCGGGTGCGGCTGGTTGTGGCGGCCTACCTGTGGCCCGCGTCCGGCAGGGCAGGAGATGCCGCACTCATCGACTCCGCGCGCGAGGATGTCGCGACACTGCGTGCGTTGCAGGGGCCGAGCGGACTCTTCATCGGTGGCGACAACGTCGACTCTCCCCCCGACTCCGCTTTCACGGTCAACGATCTGTGCGACACGCTCCGGCTGCTTGAGACCGTGCGGCATGAGCGCACCGCCGGGATCGATGCGCTGGTCGCGGAACTGGACGCGATCGCGGACCTGATCGAACCGGCACTTCTCGCCGGCGGCGTTCACACCCCCAACCACCGCTGGGAGATCTCCGCCGCGCTTGCGCGACTGCACCGCCGTCGCCCGTCCGATGCGCTCGCCTCCCGCGTGTCCGAGTGGCTGGCCGAAGGGATCGACATCACGCCGGACGGCGTGTATTCGGAGCGCAGCGCCAACTATGCCGCGTACGTCTCCAATCCGTCGTTGAGCGTGATCGCCGACGTCTTCGGCCGCTCGGACGCCCAGGATGCGGTCGTGCGCAACCTCGAATCGACTCTCGGGATGATCCATCCGGACGGAACAGTCGAGACCGTGCACTCGCGACGGCAGGATCAGCTCGCGCGCTTCCCGCTCGCCCCATATCTCGTTCAGTACCGGCGCTTCGCGGTTGCGCTGGATCGAGGGGACTTCGCGTGGGCGGCCGGGCAGGCGCAGGCGCAGGGCATCGTGCACCCAGGATCCGTGCTGACCGAACTGCTGCTGGATGACCGGGTGGGGCGACGGATGCCGGAGACTGCGCCGCCGGCGCCCGGTGGAAGCTGGGAGCAGACCGGCCTGGTGGTGGATGCGACCGATCAGCGGCGTCTCGTCGTGTTCGGCGGCTCGGACTATCCGCGCGTGCGACGCATCCGATCGGGACTCGCGACCAATCCCACGTTCGCGCGGATGTTCGCCGGCACGGCCGTGCTCGACTCCGTCCGGCTGTCCAGGGACTTCTTCGGTCTCGGCCCGTTCCGCTCGGAGTCGCTCATCGCCGGTGAAGGCCGACTGCGCCTCGTGGAGACCGTGTCCGCGAACTACTATCAGCCGATCGACGCCGCTCGGCGGGACACGGCAGGGCAGTACGCGCTCACCGACGACGGCCGCTTCTACGGGTCGATGTCCTTCGATGAGCGCGGTCGCGACGTGGTCTCGCTGAGTACCAGGATCGATATCGTCCCGACAGAGGACGGAGCATCGATCGAAGTCGCGATCGATGGGCCGGACTGCGCCTGGGCGCTGGAGCTCGCCTTCCGCGGTGGTCGTTTTCAGGATGTAGACGTCCGCGAGGACGGCACGGCCGTGCTCGAGTCGGGGTCGGCGCGATACGAAGCGGATCAGGCGGCGATCGTGGTCACCGTGGATGACGCTCACGAGACACACGGTCTCGCTCGATACCGGCCGGGAGAGGACTACGCCTTCCTCGGCGCGACGGATGCGATGTCAGGGGATCGGCTCTACATCGCAGGTCGTGCGCCCGCGACGCTGACGGTGACGCTCCGAGCCGAGCGCGCATCGCTGTGAGCACCGCGGCTCGGCATCGACCGACTCACTTCGCGACGAGCGTCGTCTCGAAGCTGTACATGTCGGGGCGATAGCAGTGCAGGCCGTACTCGAACGCTCGTCCGGAATCGTCGAAGGCGATGCGCTCGACAGTGAGGACGGGTCCGCCCTTGTCGATGTCGAGCAGAGTGTTCTCGTCTCCCGCCGCGCGGCGCGCGCCGATCTTCTGCTTGGCGACGCGGATCGCCACGCCGCGTGCGCGCAGCACCTGGTAGAGCCCCCGCGCCTCGAGCTGCTCGGTCGTCACATCGGCGAAGTCGCTGGGAAGGTAGTTCTCCAGAACCGCGACCGGAATGCCATCGGTCGAGCGCTGACGGCGGATGTAGACGACGTCGGAACCGGGCTCGACGCCGAGGCTGGCCGCGACCTCGTCGGTCGCGGGAACGACCTCGTGCGCGAGTACGCGGGTTCCCGGCGTGTGGTGGGTGCTCGCGAGATCCTCGTAGAGGCTCGTGAGTTCGACCTGGCGGGTCACGACCTGGCCCTGGACGACCTGAGTTCCGATGCCGCGGCGGCGCACGAGCAGTCCCTTGTCGACGAGCTCCTGAATCGCGCGACGGATCGTGGGACGCGAGAGGCCGAGTTTCTGGGCGATGGCGATCTCGTTCTCCAGGCGAGCACCGGTCGGGATCGTGCCGGCCTTGATCGCCTGTTCGAGACGCGTCGAGACCTGGTAGTAGAGAGGCACAGGCCCGGTGCGCTCGAGGTCGGCGAACAGCTCAGCCGGCCAGTAGGTCTCGTCGCCGGCCATGATTCCTCTTTTCTGCAGCACCTCGTCGTGAGGGCAATGCTACATATCCGCGTCACAGTCTAAAGCAAAAACATCCGTATGTGTTATTGTTAGGACATGACGATGATTCCGGCTCCCGAGGTGCTCGCGATGGGGCGGCTCGGCGTGGACCTCTACCCGTTGCAGGACGGCGTCGGTCTCGAAGACGTGTCGACGTTCGGCAAGTACCTCGGCGGCAGCGCAGCCAACGTCACTGTGGCAGCTGCCCGACACGGCCGTCGTGCCTGGTTGGTGTCACGGGTCGGGGATGACCCGTTCGGCCGCTACCTGCTGCGCGAACTCGACCGACTCGGCGTGGCGACAGATCTCGTCGCCACGGATCCCGAGCTGGCGACGCCGATCACCTTCTGCGAGATCTTCCCGCCGGATGACTTCCCGCTCTACTTCTATCGGGAGCCCAAGGCCCCCGACATGAACATCGATACCGCACAGCTCGACATGGAGGCCGTCCGCAGCGCCGCCGTGCTCTGGCTCACGGTCACCGGCCTGAGTCAAGAGCCCAGCCGCGCGGCGCACCACGCAGCACTTCAGGCGCGCGGTCGGCGCGCGCATACCGTGCTCGATCTGGATTACCGGCCCATGTTCTGGGCATCCGCGGCCGAGGCATCCGCACAGGTGGAGCCGCTGCTCTCCCAGGTCACCGTCGTCGTCGGCAACCGTGAAGAATGCGAAGTGGCGGTCGGCGAGAGCGATCCGCGCCGAGCTGCTGACGCGCTGCTGGAACGCGGAGCCGAACTCGCGATCGTCAAGCAGGGCCCGAAGGGCGTGCTGGCCAAGACCCGCGATGAGGAGGTCGAGGTGCCGCCGCATCCCGTGGACGTCGTCAACGGTCTCGGCGCCGGGGATGCCTTCGGCGGTGCCCTCTGTCACGGGTTGATCTCGGGCTGGACGCTCGATCGCACCCTGCGATTCGCCAATGCGGCGGGTGCGATCGTCGCCTCCCGGCGCGAGTGCTCGACCGCGATGCCCACGACCATCGAGGTCGAGCGCGCCCTCGGAACGGATGTGTGACGTGACCGAACTCGACTTCGCCGAGCTGCGTCGTCTGCGTGCTGAACGGCCGCAGGCGGTGCGCGAGGCCTACGCCGCCCGCGCCCGCCGCCCACTCGTACGCGGTGACGGACGACTGTTCATCATCGCCGCCGACCATCCGGCTCGTGGCGCGCTCGGCGTCGGTGAGCGCAGCGACGCCATGGCCGATCGCTACCGCCTCCTGGAGCGCCTGGCGATGGCGCTCGCGCATCCGGGCGTGGACGGCGTGCTGGGAACGCCGGACATCCTCGACGACCTCGCCCTGCTCGGCCTGCTCGACGACAAGATCCTCGTCGGCTCGATGAACCGCGGCGGCCTGCGCGGATCGACCTTCGAGATGGACGACCGGTTCACCGGGTTCGACGTGCCGTCCATGGCCGCCGCCGGTGTGGACTTCGCAAAGGTCCTGATCAGGCTGAACCTCGAGGACCCCGCGACAGTGCGCACGATGGCCGAGACGGCCAGCGCGGTATCGGATGCCGCGGCGGCGCAGCTGCCGATCATGCTGGAGCCGTTCATGAGCCGGCGCATCGACGGGCGCGTCGTCAACGACCTCACCACCGAAGCCGTCGTGCTATCCGTCGCGATCGCCGCCGGGCTCGGCGGCAGCAGCGCCTACTCCTGGATGAAGCTCCCCGTCGTCCCCGACATGGAGCGCGTGATGGCGGCGACCACGCTGCCGACGCTGCTGCTGGGCGGCGACGCCGGTGACGACCAGGACGAGACGTTCTCCTCCTGGGAGGACGCCCTGTGCCTGCCTGGCGTGCGCGGACTGACCGTCGGCCGCACGCTCCTTTACCCACCGGACGATGATGTCGCCGCAGCCGTCGACACGGCCGCACGTCTCGTCCACAACGATCGCTGAACCCGGAGAAGGAGACTTCCATGAGCACTGCTGAGAGCACTGCGCCGCAGATCGACCGGCAGCACGAGCAGCGTGTGATCCCGCATTGGATCGACGGTGCGGAGCACGCGTCCACGAGCGGGCGGACCGCGTCCGTGTTCAACCCGGCGACAGGCGCGGTCACCGCTGAGGTCGCACTGGCCGACGAGGCCGAGATCGCCCTCGCCATCGCTTCGGCCGAGCGCGGCTTCCGCGTCTGGTCGGCGTACTCCGCGGCCAAGCGCCAGGCTGTGCTCTTCGCGTTCCGCGAGCTGCTGAACGCACGCAAGCACGAGCTGGCCGAGATCATCACCGCCGAGCACGGCAAGGTCGTCTCGGATGCGCTCGGAGAGATCCTGCGCGGGCAAGAGGTCGTCGAGCTCGCGTGCGGTTTCCCGAGTCTTGTCAAGGGCGCGTACTCGGAGTCGGTCTCGACCGGCGTCGACGTCTACTCGATCAAGCAGCCACTGGGTGTTGTGGGCATCATCAGTCCGTTCAACTTCCCGGCGATGGTGCCGATGTGGTTCTTCCCGATCGCCATCGCCGCCGGAAACGCCGTCATCCTCAAGCCCAGCGAGAAGGATCCGTCCGCGGCGCTCTGGCTCGCGGCGCTGTGGAAGCAGGCCGGTCTTCCGGACGGCGTGTTCACGGTTCTGCAGGGAGACAAAGCGGCGGTCGACGGTCTGCTGACCTCGCCGATCGTCGAGTCGATCAGCTTCGTCGGGTCGACCCCGATCGCCCAGTACATCTACGAGACCGCGTCACGACACGGCAAGCGCGTGCAGGCGCTGGGCGGAGCGAAGAACCACATGCTCGTCCTGCCGGATGCCGACCTCGACCTCGTCGCGGATTCCGCGATCAACGCCGGCTATGGAGCGGCAGGTGAGCGCTGCATGGCGGTCTCGGTCGTCCTCGCGGTCGAGCCGGTCGCTGACGACCTGATCGCGAAGATCCGTGAGCGCATCGGCCGACTGCACGTCGGCGACGGCGCTGGCGTCGACGGCATCGAACCGGACATGGGCCCGCTGATCTCAGCCGCTCACCGCGAAAAGGTCTCGCAGTACGTGGACATCGCGGAGACCGACGGCGCCGAGGTCATCGTCGACGGACGCGGTTTCCGTGTGGAGGGGGCAGAAGACGGATTCTTCTTCGGCCCCACCCTGCTCGATCGGGTGCCCACCGACAGCCGTGCGTACACCGAGGAGATCTTCGGACCGGTGCTCTCGATCGTTCGCGTGGCGAGCTACGACGAAGGCCTCGCGCTCATCAACTCCGGCCAGTTCGGCAACGGCACCGCCATCTTCACCAACGACGGCGGTGCGGCACGTCGCTTCCAGAACGAGGTGCAGGTCGGCATGATCGGCATCAATGTGCCGATCCCGGTTCCGGTGGCCTATCACTCCTTCGGCGGCTGGAAGAAGTCGCTCTTCGGCGACGCAAAGGCCTACGGCGCGCACGGCTTCGACTTCTTCACGAGGGAGAAGGCCGTCACCGCGCGATGGATCGACCCCGCCAAGCGCGACGCCGGCGATCACGGCGGCATCAACCTCGGCTTCCCCCGGAACGCCTGATGTCCGCCGATACGGCATCGACCTGGTTCCACCGCCGCGGCGCACTCGCCGCGGACGGTTGGGACAGCGTCGTGGACGAGCGGATACCGGGCTGGCAGCACACCGGCATCCGCATCGGCGAGCTCGTCGAGGGCGGCCTGCTTGAGCTGCCCGACGGTGCAGTCGAGCAGTTGATCGTGCCATTGGCCGGCTCTTTCGCTGTGACCCACGGTTCCGGCGAGGCAGCGGCGACGACCGAGCTCACGGGGCGCCCCTCGGTCTTCGCCGGGCCGACCGATGTCCTGTACCTGCCTCCGCACACCACTGCGACGATCACAGGGACCGGCCGATTCGCGGTCGCCACGTCGCCGTCCGAGACCGGAGGGCCCGTGCAGCACATCTCCGCCGACGCTGCGCCGTCTGAGCTGCGCGGCGGCGGGGCGGCCAGCCGTGAGGTGCACAACTTCGGCACGCCAGCGGTCCTCGACGCGGCACGTCTGATCGTCTGCGAGGTCATCACCCCGTCGTCCAACTGGTCCTCGTACCCGCCGCACAAGCACGACGAGCACGTGCCGGGGAAGGAAACGCGCCTCGAGGAGATCTACTACTTCGAATCCGCTCCGGACCGTACTGCTGGCGCGCCGTCCGCAGCGCGTCCGTTCGGGCTCTTCAGCGCGTACTCGTCGCCCGCGGGTGAGATCGAGATCGATGCCAGAGTGCGCACCGGCGACATCGCACTGATCCCGTACGGCTACCACGGTCCGGCCGTGGCGGCGCCCGGATACGATCTCTACTACCTCAACGTGATGGCCGGCCCTGACCCTGAGCGGGCCTGGCTCATCAGTGACGACCCCGCCCATGCGTGGACCCGTGAGTCCTGGACGCGCGAGGGAATCGACCCACGGCTGCCCCTGGACGATGAAGGAGCGAATCGATGACGGCGACGAAGCGGATGACGGTGAGCCAGGCGCTCGTCGAGTTCCTCGCGCGGCAGTGGACCGTCGACGGGGAGATCCGTGAACGCACGATCCCCGGCATGTTCGGCATCTTCGGGCACGGCAACGTCGCAGGCATCGGACAGGCGCTGCGTCAGCTCAACGTCCACGACCCGGACCTCATGCCCTACCACCAGGCGCGCAACGAACAGGCGATGGTGCACCAGGCCGTGGGCTTCGCCCGTATCCACCGCCGTCGCGCCACGTTCGCATCCGCGGCATCCGTCGGTCCTGGCGCGACCAACATGATCACCGGTGCCGCGCTCGCGACGACCAACCGGCTGCCCGCTCTGCTGCTGCCCAGCGACACGTTCGCCACCCGCGTCGCCGACCCGGTCCTGCAGCAGCTCGAGCAGCCGTGGGACACGGGCCTCACCGTCAACGATGCCTTCCGGCCGGTCTCGCGCTTCTTCGATCGCGTGCAGCGTCCGGAGCAGCTGTTCTCCACCGCGCTCGCGGCCATGCGCGTGCTGACCGACCCGGTTGAGACCGGAGCCGTCACGATCGCGCTGCCCGAGGACGTCCAGGCCGAGAGCATCGACGTTCCGCTCGCGTTCCTGCAGGAGCGGGAGTGGCACATCCGCCGCCCGCTGCCCGAGCGCCGGGCGCTCAAGACGGCACTCGACGCGATCCGCTCGGCGGAGCGTCCGTTCATCGTCGCCGGCGGCGGCGTGCTCTACTCCGGTGCCGAGGGGGTGCTGCGTGCCCTGGTCGATGCCACCGGGATCCCGGTCGGCACGACGCAGGCCGGCGGCGGATCGCTGCCGTGGGATCACCCGCAGTACGTGGGCGCAGTGGGAGCGACCGGTACGTCGGCCGCGAACCGGCTCGCCGCCGATGCCGACCTCGTCATCGGGATCGGTACTCGCTACAGCGACTTCACCACGGGATCGCGCACGGCGTTCCAGGATCAGGGCGTGCGATTCGTCAATATCAACGTCGCGCCCTTCGACGCCTACAAGCACGGCACGCAGATCCCCGTGATCGCCGATGCGCGCGAGACGCTCGACGCATTGCGTGACGGGCTCGACGGATGGTCGGTGCGTCCAGCGCTCGCCGAGCGGATCGCGCGTGAGAAGTCGGAGTGGGATGCCGTGGTCGACGCGGCCTTCGCCCCATCCGGCCTCGACCGGCCAGGCCAATCGGAGATCATCGGTGCCGTCCAGTCGTCGACCGCACCCGAGGACGTCATCGTCCAGGCGGCCGGTTCGCTGCCCGGTGACCTGCACAAGCTGTGGCGCGTGCGCGATCCGCTCGGCTATCACGTCGAGTACGCGTTCTCGTGCATGGGCTACGAGATCGCCGGCGGGCTCGGCGTCAAGCGCGGACTGCACGCGCTCGGTGACGACCGGGATGTCATCGTCATGGTCGGCGACGGCTCGTACCTGATGCTGAACTCCGAGCTGGTCACCGCTGTGGCCGAGGGCATCAAGATCATCGTGATCCTCGTCCAGAACCACGGGTACGCATCGATCGGGCATTTGTCCGAGACCGTCGGCTCCGAGCGGTTCGGTACGGCCTACCGCTCCTATGATGCCGATGCGCGGAGCTTCCAGAACGGCGACGTTCTGCCGGTGGATCTCGCCATGAACGCGCGCAGCTATGGTCTGGATGTGATCGAAGTCGCGCCAGGGGAGAGCGCCATCGACGACCTGCGAGCAGCGGTCGCGACTGCGAAGGCATCCGATCGGGCGACCTTCATCCACGTCGAGAGCGATCCGCTGCTGTACGCGCCGGATGGCGAGGGATGGTGGGACGTCCCGGTTCCCGCCGTCTCGGAGCTCGAGTCCACGCAGCGCGCCCGCGCCGCGTACGAGCAGGAGCGCGCCGTCCAGCGGCCGCTGCTGGGCGAAGAGGAGGCGCGATGAACGCGACGGTGGCCGGAGCGCCGGTGAGCTACGGAGTGTTCGAGATGACTCCGGAGGGAGCCGCCACGGTCTCCGCTGACGAGATGCTCATATCTCTGGCCGAAGCCGGCTACGGGGGAGTGGACCTCGGACCGGTCGGGTTCCTCGGCCGTGGCGCGGATCTGCGTGCTCGCCTCGACGCACACGCCCTCGAACTCGCGGGCGGGTGGGTGCAGCTGCCGCTGTCCGATGATGAAGGCTTCGAAGCGTCGCTGCCGGCGCTGCACGACGCGTTGCGCGTCTTCTCGGATGCCGCGGCATCCGGCCCCGCGCGCCTGCCGCTGCCCACGCTGGCCGACGACGGCTCGCTGACGCGCCGTGCGCATCCGGGGCAGGGCGCTGCCGTGGACCCACTGGATGCCGACGCGTGGGAGCGACTGATCGCCAACACCGAGCGCGCTGCCGCCCTGGTGCGCGCAGCCGGCTTCGAGCCGACGTTCCATCATCACGCCGGCACCTTCGTGGAGTCGCCGGAGGAAGTCGACCGCTTCCTCGCCGGCGTCGACGTCGATCTGACCCTCGACACGGGCCACCTCCTGATCGCGGGCGGCGACCCGATGGATGCGGTGACGCGCTGGGGCGATCGGATCAACCACCTGCACCTCAAGGACGTCGACCGCTCCGAGCTGAATCGCGTCCTCGCGTCCGGAGGCGACATGGCCGCGGTGTGGATGTCCGGCGCGTTCGTCGCCTTCGGCGAAGGCGACCTCGACCTCGCCGGCGTCATGGCGGCGATGCAGGAACGCGGATTCGACGGCTGGATCGTCGTCGAACAGGACGTCCTGAACGCTCCAGATGTCGCCATCGACGCGTTCCGGCGCGCCCGCAGCGCCGACCAGAAGACCAACCGCGAGGCGCTGCGCGCCTGGGCGTGAGCCGAGACCGTCAGAGAAGGAACCCAGAGTGACCCAGAATCCCTTGCGCATCGGCCTGATCGGTACCGGCCGGATCGGCCAGGTCCACGCCGCCAACATCGCCGACGACGCGAATGCGACGCTGACGTGGATCGCCGATCCGTTCATCCAGAGTGCCCGCGGCGTCGCCGAGCGCTTCGGCGGCCGGGCAACGGCGGATGCCGACGAGCTCTTCGCCGCCGACGATGTGGATGCCGTGCTCATCGCCTCGCCGACACCCACGCACGTCGCCCTTATCGAGCAAGCGGTCGATCGCGGCATCCCGGTCCTGTGCGAGAAGCCGATCGACCTGGACATCGCGCGCGTCGAGGCGCTGCGGCCGAAGGTCGCCGCGTCCGGCGTCCCGGTCGCTCTCGGCTTCAACCGTCGATTCGACCCGGCGTTCGCCGAGGTGCGCGCGCGCGTCGCCGATGGCGAGATCGGTGCACTCGAGCAGCTGACGATCGTCAGTCGCGACCCGGCCGCCCCGCCGGCGGACTATGTCGCCGTCTCCGGCGGCATCTTCCGAGACATGACGATCCACGACTTCGACATGGCGCGCTTCTTCCTCCCCGACATCGTCCGGGTTTCGGCAACCGCGACGAACACGTTCGACGCCGGAGCGCGCGAGCACGGGGACTTCGACACGGCCGTGGTGACGCTCACCGCGGCATCCGGCGCCGTCGTGGCGATCATCAATTCGCGCCACAGCGCCACCGGCTACGACCAGCGCGTCGAGGCGTTCGGGGCTCTGGGATCGCTGCAGGTCTCCAACCGCTCGACGAGCCTGGCCAGCCACTCGTCCGCGACGCGGGTCGAGTCGCGCGCGCCGTATGAGGACTTCTTCCTGCAGCGCTATGCCGAGGCGTACGCGGCGGAGCTGGCCAGCTTCATCGTGCTCGCCCGCGGCGGTGAGTCGTCGAGTTCGACATTCGAGGACGGACGCGCGGCGCTCCTGCTGGCCGATGCGGCGCAGCGCTCGGCGGTCGAAGGCGTCTCGGTCGCCGTCGATGTGAGCTAGGGCGTGTCTGGCAAAGCTCTCGTCCATGCGATGTCACGCTCGACACGCCGCTGCCTCATCAAGGGCAGAAACATAGGTGAGTCGCCGGCCTGCCCTGGGTGACGAGAGTGACCAGTGGCAGCCCGTTGCCGTCGACGAGCTGGTGGATCTTCGTCGACAACCCGCCCCGGGAACGGCCGATTCCTTGTTCGATCTACCGAAGCTTCTCCGTGTCGATGGGCCGCACGTCAACCCACAGGTGCGGCAACTGCGGCCGAGCGTTTGTGGCGCCGGTCTTCCCGGATGACGCTGATGACGCTCATCGTCGTTGCGATGAGCAGCAGGACCTGGAAAGTGACCGCGAACATGTTCGGGTCCTCCGAAGAGTGAGTTTGCGGCAAGGACGCGGCGGGGGTCCCTGCTCCCGAGGCGAGGTACAGTACCCAATCGGTGAGAGCGTGCGCGAGCATGGCGACCCAGAGCCTGCCGGTGACGCGTCGCACCCAGTAGTAGGCGGCGCCGGACGCGGCGAGGAACGATACCTGGAAGGCGATGGCGCCGAGGGACGCACCGCCGATGATGCTCCCGGGGATGTGGGCGAGCGCGAAGACCACGCTCGTTACGAGGAGGGTCACGAGTTCGCCATGGCGGGCGCGGATGGTGGTGAGCAGGACCCCTCGGATGAGCAGTTCCTCCCCGAACCCGACCATGAGCGTGCCCGCCGCGATGACGAGGACGAACCCGATAGAGCGCGACATCCACGGGACGTCGCCGAGCTGGCTGAGGGGCAGCAGGACCACGAGCACGGGGATCGAGACAAGCCACCAGCGCCTCGGCGTTAGGGTCGGGGTCGGTGGTTCCCGCCACACGTCCGCGCCCCAGCCCGTCCACCTCAGGAACAGCAGCAGACCGACGATCGCGACAGCGAGCGGGATGAAATGCCCGAGCGAGAACTGGGCCAGTTCCTGGTCATCGCTGACCAGTCCGCTCAGCAGATTGCCGAGACCGGCGGCCAAGAGAACATAGACGACGACGGCGAGGAGAGCGAGCCAGATGCTGCGGGGACGGCTGCGCACCGCGAACTGTTCGTCAGGCACGAACCCCCACCCTCTCGTGCGCACCGCGAATCACGAACGGGACGAAGATGAGCGCGAGGACGCCTGCACCCAAATACACGATGGAGCCGAAGCCAGCGAAGGCACCCGGTGTGCCGTGAAGCACCGCGAACGTCGAGAAATCCCACAGCCCGTGGAGGACCATGGCCCAGATCAGAGTGCCGGTGACGCGACGCACGATGTAAAAGATCGTTCCGCCGAGGAATGCGAAGCCCACCTGCTGCAGAGTCGGCAGGAGGTCTTGGCCGGACGCGGCGTTGATGAGGTGCATGAGCGCGAACAGCGCCGAGGTGAGGAACCACACCCACCCCTCACTGAGCCGGCTGCGCAGCGATGTGAGCAGCAGTCCTCGCGTGGTGAGCTCCTCGGTGAAGCCGACGAGGATCAGCACGATGGATGCCGCGAAGAACGCCCCGTCATACGACGCCCAATCGGTGGACGCGAGGTTGATGAGCAACGCGACCACCATGATGATCGGCGCGATGATCGGCCATCTGACGCTGCGCTTCTGCTCACGCAGCGCGGGCCGCCACCAGCCCAGCAGCGTCGTGGTGATCGCGAGCAGGATCGCAGCGATGATCAACGACAGCCCCGCACCGAAGAAGAGGTTCGCCCCGCTGTCGCCGAGATCGGTGTAGGGCACGCCACTCAGCTGCTGCACGAGGAACACGACCACCACGTAGCCGACATAGATAGCCAGGCCGATCCACACCTGCGGTCGCACCCTCAGAGTCTCAGTCATGAGCACATCATGGCAGAGCCTCGTTTCGCACATATGACTTCTTCGCTGTGCAAGCGGCATCTCGCGCGATCTTCGACGGCGCGCCGCGCGCGATCTTGCAAGGCGAGCCCCGCGCGCGGCGATGCTGATCTGCGACGTCACACGCGCGCTGCCGGCGCGCAGCAGCGGCAGCATATGCGCGATGAGGGCGACGTGCGCCAGATGATTCGTGCCGAACTGCCGTTCGAACCGGTCCCGTAGCTCGGAGCCCTCGAGCTGTCGTGCCAGACCCTGATCGACCCTGTCCGGTCGCATTCCCTGCTCGTCTACACCGCAGCTCCGGGATCCGAGAGCCACGACAGGCTGAAACTGCTGTCGACGCTGAGCCTGCGCGTGATGCGCTGACGCCGGGCAGGCTGGTCGGTTCCGACGCATGCGTCATCCGGTTCCGCACACCTGCGAGAATGGAAGCCCGCGCCGAATCAACTCCGAGGAGCCGAAGTGCAGTACATCTCCACCCGAGGCGGCATGCAGCCGCTGCCGTACTGCGAGACGCTGCTCGAAGGGCTCGCGCCCGACGGCGGACTGGCCGTCCCCGAGGTCATGCCGACCGTCGACGGCGAGACGCTCGAGCGCTGGCGCGCACTGACGTACCCGCAGCTCGCCACCGAGGTGCTGGCGCTGTTCGCCACGGACATCCCGCGCGCGGACCTCGCTCGCATGACGGATGCCGCGTACGCCGACTTCCCCGGCGAAGTCGTGCCGCTGCGATCGATCGATGACGACATCACGCTGGTTGGGCTGTCGGAAGGCCCGACGCTGGCGTTCAAGGACATGGCGATGCAGTTCCTCGGCCAGGTCGTCGAATACGCCCTCGAGCGCAAGGGGTCGGTTCTCAACATCCTGGGCGCCACCTCGGGCGACACCGGCTCGGCGGCCGAGCACGCGCTGCGCGGCAAGGAGCGCATCTCCGTCTTCATGCTCTCGCCGCAGGGACGCATGAGCGCGTTCCAGCGCGCGCAGATGTTCTCCCTCGACGATGCGAATGTGCACAACATCGCCGTCGACGGCGTCTTCGACGACTGCCAGAACCTCGTCAAGAAGCTCGCCGGGGACCTCGACTTCAAACGCGCTCAGCACCTCGGCGCCGTCAACTCCATCAACCTCGCCCGCATCACGGCTCAGGTCGTGTACTACTTCTGGGCCTGGCTGCGCGCGACGGACGCCGGTGGCTGGACCGAGCTCAGCTTCACGGTTCCCTCGGGCAACTTCGGCAACATCCTGTCGGGCTTCTTCGCCAAGCAGATGGGGCTGCCGATCCGTCGCCTCGTGCTCGCCGCGAACGAGAACAACGTGCTCGACGAGTTCTTCCGCACGGGCGTCTACCGCCCTCGCAGCGCAGCGCAGACCCTCGCGACATCGAGCCCGTCGATGGACATCTCGAAGGCGTCGAACCTCGAGCGCTTCATCTTCGATCTCGTCGATCGCGACGCCTCCCGCGTGGTCGCCGCGTGGGATGAGCTGGAGCAGCAGGGCTTCTTCGACTTCACGTCCGAACTCGCCCGCTTCGAGGAGGAGTTCGGCATCGTCAGCGGAACTTCCACGCACGCGGATCGCCTCGCGACCATCAAGGCCGTCTACGAGGCCTCGGGCGAGATCATCGATCCGCACACCGCCGACGGCGTGAAGGTGGCGCGCGAGAACGTCGAACCGGGGGTCCCGATGCTGGTGCTCGAGACCGCCAAGCCGCAGAAGTTCGCCGAGACGATCTTCGAGGCCATCGGGGTGCAGCTCGAGTACTCGCCCGAGCTGCAGGCGATGCTCGAGGCCCCGCAGTACGTGACGGAGCTCGCCGACGACGAGCCCGCCCTGCGGGCGTTCATCGAGGAGCACGCGCTGCGCTGACCCTTGCTCCGGACGACGTCCGGTGGAAAGGTGGGACTCACCCCACCGAAGGAGCAGCGATGTTCGAGAACTCCGACGCGTTCAGCGGCATGTCATCCGATGACATCGAGGCCTCACGCGCCTTCTACGAAGGCGTGCTCGGACTCGTCGTCGAGGAGGCCGGTGGCGGCCTGCTCTCGGTGCAGCTTCCGAAGGGCGGAGCGGTCCTGATCTACCCGAAGGACGATCATCGACCGGCATCCTTCACGATCCTCAACTTTCCGGTGGATGACATCGACGCGGTCGTCGACGAGTTGATCGCGCAGGGCATCACGATGCAGCGCTACGACGGCATGCCGCAGGACGAGAAGGGCATCGTGCGCGGCAAGGCCTCCGGCGAGGGCCCTGACATCGCCTGGTTCACGGACCCGGCGGGCAACATCCTCTCGGTGCTGTCCGCCTGACTGGATCGGTCGGCACGCGCACCGGCCCTAGCTCACTCCACGAGCTTGCCGACCGTGTCGACGTCGCGCATGAGAGCAGCGATCTCGGCAGGCACCTCGGGGATGTCCTCACGCGTGATGCCGGTCGACGGCGACCAGACGAGATTGACCTGCAGCGTCGGGTCGGTGTCGGGGAAGTCGCTGCGATTGTGGCATCCGCGGGTCTCGCGGCGCTCGCGGGCCGCCTCCAGCGTCGCCCGCGCGGCCAGCGCCGAGGCCTTCAGATCGAAGGCATGCGCGAGATCCTGGAACCCGGCGATGTCCGGGTGGATGCCGATGTCCTGCATGCGCCCCTCGATCAGGTCGAGTTCGGCGAGACCGGCCCGCAGTCCCTCTTCGGATCGCACGACTCCGGCATGCGCGGTCATCGTGTTGCGGATCGCGCGCTGCAGCGCCCGCACGTTCTCGCGTCCGTCGGCGGCGAGCAGATCGTCGATCTCCGCTCTGGCCTGCGCCACGGCATCCGCCGACCGGCGCTGCGCGTCGAGGCCGGACGCGTGCGCGACCGCAGCCTGGCCGACCAGGCGACCGTAGACGAGCAGCTCGATGAGCGAGTTGCCGCCGAGGCGGTTCGCGCCGTGCAGTCCGCTCGAGGCCTCGCCGATCGCGTAGAGACCGTCGACATCGGTGCTGTGGTCCTCGGGACGCACCCAGACCCCGCCCATCGAGTAGTGCGCTGTCGGCGCGATCTCGATCGGATCCGTGGTGATGTCGAGCATCTGCAGCTCGAGCATCGTCTGGTAGACCCGGGGGAGCCTGGTCATGATCGTCTCGCGCGGCAGATGCGACACGTCCAACCACACGCCGCCATTGGGTGTGCCGCGGCCCTCCTGGATCTCCGTGTACGCCGCCAGCGCGACGCGATCCCGGGTGGACAGTTCCTTCCGCTGCGGGTCGTAGCGCGGCATGAAGCGCTCGCCGAGCGCGTTGCGGAGGATGCCGCCTTCGCCGCGCGCCGCCTCGGAGATGAGCGTGCCGGCCGCGTTCTCCGGTTCGATGATGCCGGAGGGATGGAACTGCACGAGCTCGGGGTCACGCAGTCGCGCGCCGGCCTCGACGGCCAGTCGGAAGGAGTCGCCGGTGTTCTCGTCGCGTCGCGAGGAGGTGCGCCGCCAGATCCGATTGTGTCCTCCGGCGGCGAGGATCACGGCATCCGCGTGGATCAGGTACCGGGTGCCGTCGGACTGGTCGAAGCCGTACGCGCCGAAGACGACGTTGTCCCTGACGAGGATGCGGGTGATGTACACACCATCGAGGATCGGGACGTCCAGCTGCTCGGCACGGCGGACGAGTGTGCGCTGGATCTCGAGCCCGGTGTAGTCGCCGGCGAAGGCCGTGCGCCGGAACGTGTGCGCGCCGAAGAACCGCTGCGAGATGCGGCCGTCGTCCTCGCGCGCGAAGTCCATGCCCCAGCGCTCGAGATCCCGGATGCCGCGTTCGGCGCCTCGGGCGACGACCTCGACGGTGTGCGGGTTGGCGAGGAGGTAGCTCTCGGTGATCGTGTCCGCCGCGTGCTGCTGCCAGCTGTCCTCGGCATCCATCGTCCCGAGCGCCGCGTTGATGCCGCCGGCGGCGAGCGACGTATGGGCGTCGCTGCGATGGCGCTTGCCGACGGCGAGGACGTCGACGCCCTGCTCGGCGACCTCGATCGCGGCACGCAGGCCGGAGCCGCCGGTGCCGATGACGAGGACGGTGGTGGAGATCTGGCGTTCGCGCGTGCTCATGTCTCCACGCTAGGCACGCTCGGGTGATTACTCCAATGAATAGTTCTCATCGAAACGATAGCCTGAAGACATGAATCTGGAGCAGTTGCGCGGCTTCGTCGCCGTCGCTGAGATCGGCCACTTCACCCGCGCGGCCGAGACGCTCCATGTCGCGCAGCCGTCGCTGAGCCGCCAGATCGCGACGCTCGAGCACGAGGTGGGCAACGAGCTCTTCCATCGGGCGAGGGGCAACATCGCCCTCACCTCCGCCGGCGAGGCGCTGCTGCCGCGCGCGCGTCGGATGCTGGCGGATGCCGACGCGATCCGGGTGGAGATGGGCGAACTCGCCGGTCTGCAACGGGGCCGGGTGCGTCTGGGGGCGACGCCGACGCTGTGCGTCAGCCTCGTCGCGGAGACCATGAGCGCGTTCCAACTGGCGCATCCCGGCATCGGCCTCCAGCTCACCGAGGCCGGCTCGCGTCTGCTGATCGATCGGCTCATCGCCGGCGAGCTCGACATGGCGCTCGTCACATCGTCCGAACGGATGCCGTCGGGGGAGCCGGCTCTCGTGCGCACGCCGCTGCTCAGGGAGGAGCTCGTGGTCGTCTCCTCCGCGACGGCGCCGCCGATCGCCGCATCCGCGATCGGCCTCGCGCGCCTCGCGACCCTGCCGCTGATCGCGTTCGCGGAGAGCTACGACCTGCGCGCGACGACGGATGCCGCATTCGACGGCGCCGGCCTCGCACCGACGACCGTCGTCGAGGGCGCGGAGATGGATGCCGTTCTGCGCTTCGTCGAGCGCGGACTCGGCGTTGCGGTCGTCCCGGCCACCGTGGTGCTCGACCGGCCGAACCTGCGTTCGGTGCGGCTGGTCGACCCGCAGCTGACGCGCACCATCAGCATCGCGCACCGGTCGGATGTGAATCCCACACGAGCCGCCGCGGCCATGCGCGAGGCCATCGTCGCGACGGCCGGCGGGCTCGCCGGAGCGGCTCCGGACACGTTGCGTCTTGTGCGCTGATCAGGTGGGGAGCGCGGTGGCCGCTGCGGCGGCGATGCGTGAGGCCGTCGTCGCGATGGCGGGCGGGCTGCTGGACACGCTGCGCCCCGTGGACTGATCAGGTCGGGAGGGCCGTGGCTGCCGCGGCAAGCATCTGCGGAACGGTCGGCACGCCCTCGGCGCGGAACGTCTGCGCTCCGGCGGCGTCATGGACGATCACGGTCGGGGTGAAGCGGATGTCGAGCGCCTCGGCGGCATTCGGGTCCGTGGCGACGTCGATCTCGGTGACCGTCGCGTCCGGCAGGAACCGCACGGCATCGGCGATCACGGCGCGCGTGCGCGCGCACGCTCCGCAGAACGCCGACGTGACGAGCGTGATCTCCATGCTCGGGGCAACCGCGAAACGCGGCGGAGTGTTCCCGGCTCAGCTCCGGCGCGGATGCAGGAATCCGGATGCCGCGCCCAGCGCAGCTCCGACGACGGTGTCGACGATCCGCTCGACAGCGACCGACATGTCGCCGATCTCCCCGGTCGCCGCCCCCGTCAGCAGCAGGACGAGCGGTGTGATGAACACCAGCGCGAGCGCGTAGTGGCGCACGACCACGAGTTCGATGACGAACTGCAGGGTGCCCAGCAGCAGCGCGAGCCAGAGACCGGCGGGGTGCAGCAGTGCGAGGAGGGCGTACAGGCCTGCGCCGATGATGGTCCCCAGCATCCGATGGAGCCCGCGCTGCAGCGCCGCGGTGCGGTCGGCCGCAACGCCGATGACCGCGACCGCTCCGCCGACGATCCAGTAACTGCGTTCGGGGTCCACCGCGAGGGCGAGGAGCACGCCGATCACGGACACGAGGACGACCCGCAGCAGGAGCATCCTGCCATCGGCATCCCAGGCGGGTCCGGGCAGGAGCACCCGCAGTGGCCGAGCCGCGAACGACCGGGGTCGAGGGAGCAGCAGCGGGGTGACCGCGACGAGGTAGGAGAACGCGCACCCGGCGGCGAACGCGGCGAGATAGACCGGTGCCGCGATCGGGGCGCTCGTGACGACGTGCGCCGACAGGCCGAACACGAGGACGAAGAACAGCGGACCAGGTGGGCCCAGACGGAACCCGAACGCCAGTGCCGCGCTGCCGATCGCCACACATGCGACGCCGGCGAGCACCAGCCAGGTGCTCGGAGCCAGCAGCAGCCCGAGCGCCGCGCTCACGATCAGTCCGGCGGCGACGAACGGCAGGACCCTGGCGCGCTCGACGACCGGCGATGAGCCGAGGTAGAGCACGGTGAAGGCACCGGAAGCGGCGATGTAGCCGAGGGCGGGCTGGCCGATCAGGGTCATGACGGCGATCGGTCCCGCGAGACCGATCGCCGCCTGCAGCCCGATCGGCCACCGCGGCCCGCGCGACGGACCGAAAGCGAACAGACTCACCCGTCTATTCTCCCGCGCCACGCGCCTGCGCGCCGACGCATGCGCCCGCGCCTGCATCGCGCCGTTCGTGCTCGCGCCTGCATCCCGCAGGGGATTCGCGTGTATGCACGGGCGGTGACTCGGAATGAGCCCTGCAGAATGCGGGATCCACTGCGGGATGCGAACGGGCAGAGTGAGCGGGCCGCGCCGGAATCACCGACCGAGGCGATCCAGAATCGCCGTCCACGCCGCCGCGCCGAGCTCGGCATCCGTCTCGGGTGAGCCTCCGCGCGCCATGCGGGTCCCCCCGGTAGGAGCATCCTCACCGGGGAACAGAACCCGATGGCCGGCGAGCGGATGCCGCAGCACATGGGTCGTCAGCCCCGCCGCGTCTCGGCGGGCGACGATCGCGTCAGCGAAGCGCGTGCTCGGCCATACCCGGTCGTCGTCACCGGCGACGAGCAGCACATCCCCGGTGATGCGCTCGACCGGGATCGCCGCGGCCCGCGCCTCGTCGGGATACGTGTCGAGGCTCGTCTCGTACAGCTCGCGGAACTCCGGCGGGTCGGTGGTCGCCGTCCAAACGTCGACGAAGGGCACCGAGGGCAACGGGGCGCCGCCCTCGGTCCAGTGCGACGACCAAGAGCCCTCGAGGATGCCGGGCCACACCACGCTCGTCGGCGCGATCGCGATCACGGCATCCAGCGGTGTGCGCGTCGCGGTCAGCAGCGCGGCCTCCGCCCCGAACGAGGTGCCGATGACCGCCACCCGATCGCAGGATTCGCGCAGCTGAGCGATCTCGTCGAGGAACAGCTCCAGGGGAACCTCATGCGGCACCGGGCGCTGGCCCTCGCCGCCGAACCAGCGGATCGCGTGCGCACGGACGCCGTGCTGCGCGAACAGATCGGCGCGGTCGGCTTCGATCCGGCCGCTCGACCCGGCGAGGACGAGGACTCCGGTGTCCGTCGGTCGTGCAGGGCGGGCGATGTGCCGATCGTTCGGTGACACGTCAGCCGTCCAGATCTGCGCATCGTTCATGAACCCCACGTCCTCATCGTCGCACCGTTTCGAGAAGCAGGCCAGCATCAGAGGACACTCGAGCGTGCGGATCTTGCATCCGTGGAGAAACGACGCAGTGCTGCCCGCTGTGCAGAGCAGGTCAGCGCTGCGCGAGCCAGTCGGCGAACGTCTGCGAGGTGAGGTCGGCATCCGGCCCCGGAAGAGCGAGCCCAGCGCGCATGCCCTTCATCTGCGCGGTCGGCAGGCCCACCCGCGGCATCCATCCGCGGTGCCCGTTGGCGCGGGCGAACGCGACGATCATCTCATCCAGCGCCTCCTCGCGAGGGCCTGCGAGATCGCGAGCGCGCCCCCGAGCGGGGCCTGCGGCCAGTGCGACCAGTCGCTCGGCGACATCCCTGGCGGCGACCGGCTGGGTGCGTGCGCGCAGAGCGAGATGCAGCGGGCCGATCTTCGCGCGCTCATACATCTGGCCGGCGAACTCGTGGAACTGCGTCGCACGCAGGATCGTCCACGGCACGGCCGAGGTCTGGAAGATCTTCTCCTGGGCGAGCTTTCCGGCGTAGTAGTCGACCGGCATGCGGTCGATGCCGACGATCGACAGCAGCACGACGTGCCCGACACCCGCGTCGGCTGCTGCGGTGATGAGATTGCCCGTCGCCGCGGTGAAGAACTCGACGGCCTCCACGGCTTTCAGGGTCGTGATGTTCGCGGTGTCGATCACGGCGTCCGCGCCCTCGAGCGCGGCATCCAGTCCGCGTCCGGTCACGAGGTCGACGCCGGTGGAACGGCTCAGAACGACCGCTTCGTGGCCGGCGGCCCTGGCGGCGCCCACCGTGTGTTGTCCGACGACTCCGGTGCCCCCGGCTACGGCGATCCTCATGCGCCCATCATGCCAGCCTGTCGGCCTCAGTGCGGGGCGTGGTACTCCGCTTCGCCGCGCTTCCAGTAGCCCTTGACCACCGCGTGCGCCGTGTCGACGCCCCAGCGTTCGAGCAGCGCACGACCCGGCTTGACGATGGCCTGCTCGGCCGCGATGAATACGAACGGATGCTCGCCGACGGCATCCGATGCCTGCAGCGAATCGACGAACGCGATGAGGGCGGAGCCGGAGAGAGCGTCCGCGCGGTGCAGCCACTCGACGTCCACCGGAGCATCGATGGCGATCTCGTCCTCGGCGCCGCGGACCTCGATCACGATGCGCGCCGGCGCGTCGCCGATCTGTGCGGCGAAGCGCCGGATCGCAGGGATCGCCGTCTCGTCGCCCACGAGCAGCCAGCTGCCCGGCGTACCGGTCAGCACGGCGGAGCCCCGGGGGCCGCCGACGCCGATCCTGGCGCCGAGCGGTGCGCGCGCCGCCCACGGGGCCGCGACGCCCTGGTCGCCGTGCACCGCGAACTCGACCTCCAGCCAGCCGTCGCCCCAGAACAGGGGCGTGTACTCGCGGCTCGGCGCCGCGCGCAGTTCTTCGATCGTGTCGGGGATCTCGGCGGGGAAGAACAGGCGCATGTGGTCATCGGCGCCGGGGGAGTCGAAGCCCTCGAGATCGCTGCCTTCCAGCCGCACGCGCACGTAGTCCTGGGCCAGTTCCTCGCGTGCCGCGAGCGTCACGGTCCGGAAGCGCAGATCGTTCATCCGGCGTTCGATGGAGAAGGGCGATGTCGGCGAGGTCATGAAAGTTAGGTTAGCCTACCTCTGAGCAGGTGAGGCTTGCCTTACCTTTACTTGACCCGTCATCCATCATCTCAGGGAGAACCATGTCTTCGCGCCGGCCGCTCGCCGCAGCATCCTTCGTCCTCATCTCCACTCTCGCGCTCGCCGGATGCGCGAGTGCGGAATCCGCCCCCGCCGCCGAAGAGGACTCGGCCGAAGCGACCACGGTCACCTACTCGTGGGAGCGCAACACCGCGGGCGAGGACGAGGAGCCGGTGTACGTCACCGAGACCGTCGAGGTCCCGAAGGACCCGAAGAAGATCGTCGCGTTCGAGATGGCGACCGTGGACACGATCGGCGCGCTGGGCGGCGAGATCGCCGGAGCTCCTCTGGACTCCGTGCCCGAGTACCTGACCGACAGCCTCGCCGACGATGCGTTCAACGCGGGCACCCTGTTCGAGGCCGACCTGATCGAGATCGAGGCGCAGCAGCCCGACCTCATCATCATCGGCGGTCGCTCGTCCGGGCTCTACGACGACCTCAGCCAGATCGCGCCGACCATCGATCTCGGCATCAGCGGCAGCTACCTCGAGACTCTCGAGCGCAACGTCACGCTGCTCGGTGAGGTCCTGGGGGCCGAGGACGAGGCGTCCGACGCCCTGACGGAGCTCGAGTCCGGCATCGACGAAGCCAAGGAGGCGACCGCCGCGGCAGGCAACGGTCTCGCCGTCATGGTCTCCGGAGGCGAGCTCAACGCCATGTCGCCCTCCGGGGCCGACGCCGGCAGCGCGAATGTGCGCGGCGGCCTCATCTACGATGTCTTCGGCGTCGAGCCGGTCGTCGAGGACATCGCCTCGGCCACCCACGGCGAACCGGTCTCGTTCGAGTTCCTGCTCGAGGTCGACCCCGACACGCTCTGGGTCGTCGACCGCGACGTCGCAACCGGTGAGGCGGAGACGGGTGCCGCCGCTCAGGTGCTCGATAACGACATCGTCAAGCAGACCACCGCGTCGAAGGACGGCACGATCGTCTACCTCGACCCGGTGCCGTGGTACATCGTCTACGGCGGCATCGAGACGACGCAGCTGCTCATCGACGACGTGATGCAGATCGCGGAGTGACCACTCTCTCAGCACGGGCGTGACACTCACCGCTTCCCCGACGAGCACCCCCGCTCCGGCACGCCCACGGCGTCGCTGGGTGGGGGTGCTCATCGGCATCCTCTTCGTCCTGCTCACGTGCGCGAGCCTGTTCATCGGGGCCTCCGATGTGTCGCCCGCCGCGCTGTTCACCGGCGGGACGGACAGCACGGCCGCCTTCCTGCTGCTGGTCAGCCGGATTCCGCGCACGATCGCCGTGATCCTCGTCGGAGCCTCGCTCGGCATCGCCGGTCTCATCATGCAGATGATGGTCCGCAACCGGTTCGTGGAGCCGTCGACGACCGGCGTCAGCGAGTTCGCCACGTTCGGGATGCTGGTGACGACCGTGTTCTGGCCCGGACTCGCCGTGGTCGGCAAGATGGGCATCGCGGCCGCCTTCGGGCTCGCCGGCACCTGGGTGTTCCTGCGGATCGTGCGCGCGGTTCCGGTGCGCCAGCTCGTGCTCGTTCCGCTGGTCGGCATCATGCTCGGCGGGGTCGTCGGCGCCGTCACGACGTTCTTCGCGTATCGTCTCGATCTGCTGCAGTCGCTCGGGCAATGGGCGCAGGGGAGCTTCGCCACCGTGATGCAGGGGCGCTATGAGATGCTCTGGATCGCCGCAGCCATGGTCGTGGTCGCCTGGATCGCCGCCGACCGGTTCAGCGTGATCGGCCTCGGCGAGGAGTTCGCCACCAACCTGGGGCTGAACTATCGCCGCGTCGTCGCGATCGGGATGGTGATCATCGCACTGATCACGGCCGCGGTGCTCGTGACCGCCGGCATGATCCCGTTCCTCGGTCTCGTGGTGCCGAACATCGTCAGCCTCATCATCGGCGACAACGTGCGCCGCTCGATCCCGTGGGTCGCCGGCCTCGGCGCCGTCTTCGTCCTCGCGTGCGACCTCATCGCCCGCGTCATCAGGTTCCCGTACGAGATCCCTCTGTCGGTGATCGTCGGGATGGTCGGCGCCGTGCTGTTCCTCTGGCTGCTGCTGCGGAAGGGGAGCCGTGCTCACTGAGACTCCAGTACAGGCCACGGCGCAGGCGCTGCACAATCGCCCCTGGGGGCGGCTGAGCGCGCTCGGCCTCGCCGTGCTCGCCCTCGTCGCCGTCTATCTCTTCACCGATGTGCCTGGCTCCCTGGCATTCGCGTTGCGCATCCGCTCGCTCACCGTGCTCGCGATGCTCGTCGTCGCGGTGGCGGTCGGCGTCTCGACGGTCGTCTTCCACACCATCACGCAGAACCGCATCCTGACGCCGTCGATCATGGGCTTCGACGCGTTCTACGTGCTGATCGCGACCACGATCGTGTTCTTCTTCGGCTCGGCATCCTTCCTGCGCGCGAACGAGCTGCTGCTCTGGGTGGTGCAGGTCGTCGTCATGGTCGCGTTCAGCGTGTTCCTGTTCACCTGGATGTTCGGCGGCAAGCGTCGATCCATCCACCTCATGCTGCTCGTCGGCATCGTGCTCGGCACCTTCTTCCGCAGCTTCTCGGAGTGGATGCAGCGGATGCTGGATCCCCTCGACTTCCAGGTGCTCAGCGACGCGATGTTCGCCTCGCTCACACGCCCTGACCCGATGCTGCTGCTGTTCACCGGAGTGCTCATCACCGGATCCTGCATCGCGATCGTTCCGCTGGTGCGCAAACTCGACGTCCTGACCCTGGGGGAGCCAGCGGCGATCGGACTCGGGATCGATCATCGGCGTCTCGTCATGCTGCTGTTCACGCTGATCTCGGTGATGATCGCAGCATCCACCGCCCTGGTCGGGCCGATCCTGTTCTTCGGACTCATCGTCGCGAACCTCGCCTATTCGTGGGCGGGGACCTTCCGGCACGCCTGGACCCTCCCGACGGCGGCGCTCATCGGGATGCTGTGCCTGCTGGGCGGACAGGTCGTCCTCGAGCAGATCTTCGCCTTCGGCGGCAGCATCTCGATGATCATCGAGTTCGCCGGCGGGCTCTTCTTCCTCTTCCTCGTCCTCAGAAAGGGGGCGCGATGATCGCGCTCGAACACGTCACGAAACGCTACGGGAAGACCGTCGTGCTCGACGACGTCTCCGTCGAGTTCGGCGGCGAAGGCGTGACGGCGCTGATCGGGCCGAACGGGGCGGGCAAATCGACCCTCTTCGGATTGATCGGCCGGCTCATCTCCGCCGACGAGGGGCGGGTGAGCGTCGACGGCGCCGACGTCACCACGGCGTCATCGAGCGAACTGGCGAAGGTCCTCGCCGTGCTCCGGCAGGACAACCACATCGCCGCACGGCTGACCGTCCACGACCTCGTGGAGTTCGGGCGCTTCCCGCATTCGAAGGGCCGCTTCACGATCGATGACAGGGCGCACATCGATCGGGCGATCGCGTATCTCGATCTCGGTCCGTATCGCGACAGGTTCCTCGACGAGCTGTCCGGCGGCCAGCGGCAGCGGGCGTTCATCGCGATGGTGCTCGCGCAGGACACGCGCTACGTGCTGCTGGACGAGCCGCTCAACAACCTCGACCTGCGCCACGCCGCCGAGATCATGCAGCTCATCCGCCGGATGGCCGATGAGCTGGACAAGAGGGTGATCGTCGTGCTGCACGACATCAACGTCGCCGGTCACCACTCCGATCGGATCGTCGCCATGCGCGGCGGCCGGATCATCGCGGATGCCGCGCCGGACGACATCGTGCGCGCCGATGTGCTGCGCGAGATCTACGATCACCCGGTCGATGTGCGGATGATCGATGGACGTCCGGTCGCCCTGACGTTCTGACGGGTCGGCTCAGACCTCGATGCCGTGCGACTCGTCGTTGACGCCGGTGTTGTTGTCGCCCTTGCGCGATTCGACGAGCATGAGCCAGCCGATCGAGAGGATGGCCGCCAGCAGGATGCCGAGCCACACGTTCTGCAGGACCAGCCCGATCACCACTCCGAGCACGAGCAGCACGGTCGTGCCGCCGAGCCAGGTCCATCGCTGCTTCTTCGTCGCTGCCATGAGGACAGCCTAGAGGGGCGGGCCGTGCGCCGCAGGGTCAGTGGCTGCGATGGTCCTGGGGTGCGAGTCGCGGACCGCGGCGCGCTTCGCGCGGACCGCCGGCGAGGATCAGACGGATGACGCGCTGTCGGTGGCCGGCCCACGGGGCGAGCAGCTCGAGCATCCCGTCGTCGTCGACGCGCGACCCGGTCAGCGCATAGCCGACCTGATGGGCGAGGTGATAGTCGCCGACGCTCACGGCGTCGGGGTCGCCGAGCGCTCTGATGCGTGTCTCGGATGCCGTCCAGGCTCCGATTCCGGGGAGGCCGGTGAGAATGCGGTCGCGATCACCGCCGGTCGGTGCGGCCAGCACGGCGTCAGCGACGCGCTGCCCTCGTGCGGCCGCTGCGACGATGGTGCGGGACTGCGGCGGCTCGAGCCCTGCGCGATGCCACGACCAGGACGGGATCGCACGCCAGCCGTCGATCGTCGGCGGTGCGAACATCGGTCGAGGGGTGGGTCCGGGCGCACGCTCGCCGAAGCGGGCGACCAGGACGCGCCATGCCCCGAACGCCTGGAAGGACGTGACCTTCTGCTCGATGACGGCGCTCGCCAGGGCATCGAACACGAGATCGGTGCGGGTGAGGCGGGTTCCGACCGTGCGGCGGGCGATCTCGGCGAGCTCAGGATGCCGCGAAAGATCGAACCCGCTCGCGTCATCGTCGGCTCCGCACAGCGCGGGCAGCTGCTCGAGCGCCCACGACGCGCCGGCACCCCACGCGGCCGCGTGCACGTCACCGGCGACCGAGCGCAGCGCGAGCGTGGCCGCTCCTCGCGGAGTGCGGCTCGCGCGCCACAGGGTGGCGCCGTCGACGAGCATCGTCGGGTCCTTCGGCCCGCGCATCAGCATCCCGACCGTTCGTCGGAGATCCAGCGGATGACCTGGCCGGTAGACGGTCGTCAGCGGTGCGGTGCGGTGCACCTCGGCATCCGCTGTCGACGTCATGCGAACACCCTACGCCGCGGGTCTGACAACGACCCGGCAGCCGTGGGTCAGAAGCGGTCGGGCGACGGAGTGCCGTGACCGTACCGGATGACCACGTCGGCGTGACGGTCGAAGCGGTAGCCGACGCCGCGCACCGTGCGCACGATGTCCTCGTAGCGACCGAGCTTGGCGCGCAGACGACGCACGTGGACATCGATCGTGCGCTCGCCGGGGGTCTCGTCGTCCGGCGACTGCCAGAGGGCGCCGACGAGTTCGGTGCGCTCGATCGTGCGGCCTTCGCGGAGCACGAGGTACTGCAGGAGCTCGAACTCCTTGTACGTGAACGCGGCGGATTCGCCGTCGATCAGGACGCGCTTGCGGGAGATGTCGACGACGACGCCTTCTTCTTCTTCCGTCAGCTCTTCCTCTGCGGCCTTGGTGCGAGCGATCGCACCCGGCTCCTGCAGAGCGAGGCGGACGACGTCGAGGTCGCGGCCACCGGCACCGTGCGGGGCGAGTGCGACGGTGGCGTGGGTCTCGGCGCCGGGCGCGAGCTCGGCCAGAGTGCGACGCAGTGCGTCGACGAGCAGGGGCAGGCTGACGCCGGCCTCAGCGGCCTTGATCTCGTCGAGACCGACGTACAGGGCGAAGCCGCGAGGAGATCGGGTCGAGGGCAGATCGGCGACGGGGGCGTCGGCGGCGGGGACGGCAGCGACGGGACGCAGACGCGTGACGGGGGCGATGGGACGCTCGAGGGTGGCGATGTTCGACATGATGATGAAGTCCTTGGGAGGGTGAGCCGACGGGCTCGGATGCGTTGCGAGAATGACCTTCAGGGCCGGTGACGAGCACGCAGGTGGGTGCTCTGGGGCTCAGGCGTCGCAGATCGCGAAGGCCGAGCCGGGCGGGGTGGGCTGAGGTATCAGCTGCACATTCGGCAACACATGCCAACGCGGCCGGGCATCATCATCCCGGCAGTCCCGTTCGCCTCCTGGGCGGACAAAGGGCGTGCGTTGGTGGTCATGGGGGGATTATGTCGGATCGTGTCGTCCCGTGTCAAAACGGAACCTCTGCTCGACACCGGGCGTAACGTGGGGACGTGACCGATTCGACCCCTGCAGACGGCTTCGTCCTCACCGACGAGAAGGATGCATCGCGCTACACCCTGCTGCACCGCGGACAGCTGGTGAGCGTGCTCGACTACCGGGACGACGGCGCGACCGTCGCGCTGACGAGAGCCTTCACAGTGCCGACTTTCCGCGGTCAGGGCCATGCTGCACGCGTCGTCGCCGGCGCCGTGGACGATCTCGCGGCTCGCGGCGATCGGCGGATCGACGCCGTCTGCTGGTACGTCGCGGAATGGTTCGAAGCGCACCCCGAGCACCAGGGGCTCCTGCGGCGTCGCTGACCTATAGCAGATTTCGTCGCGTGTGACGCAATGTTACGCGGATCGCGTCGGCGCGCTCCGGATCAGGGGGCGTCGTGCGGCGTCCAGCGGCACGCCTCTCCGGCGATGTCCGAGGCCCTCCGTACCGTGTGAGTATGCGCATCCTGCACACCTCCGATTGGCACATCGGCCGCACGTTCCACGGGAACTCCACCCTGGACGCACTGGCCGAGGTGCTCGCGGCGCTGGTCGCTCAGGTGCGCGAGCACGAGGTCGACGTCGTCGTAGTCGCCGGCGACGTCTTCGACTCGGCCACACCAGCCGGCCCCGCCTACACTCTGCTCGGCGACACCCTCGTCGCCCTGCACAGCGCCGGGGCAGCCGTCGTCGTCACGAGCGGCAACCACGACTCCGCCGCACGGCTCGGTTTCCAGGCGCGCCTGCTGCGCGACGGCATCCACGTGATCACGGATCCGGCAGCGGTCGGGCAGCCCCTCACGATCGCGGATGCCGATGGTCCGGTGCACTTCTACGGCATCCCGTACCTCGAGCCGGCGATCGTCCGGCCGCACTGGCCGGACGCCGTGCTCCGCACCCAGTCGCAGACGATGGCCCACGCCATGGGGCTGGTGCGTGCGGGAATGGCGGCGCATCCGGGGCGCTCCATCGCGGTCGCTCACTGCTTCGCCGCCGGCGTCGATGCGACGGCTGGCCTTGAGCGCGAGGTCCGGCAGGGCGGACTCGACGTCGTCCCCCTCTCGGTGTTCGACGGACCGGACTACATCGCGCTCGGTCACATCCACGGGCGCCAGCAGCTGACCGATCGCGTCCGCTACGCCGGCGCACCGCTGCACTACAGCTTCGGCGAGCAGAGCAAGCCGCGCGGGTCATGGCTCGTCGATCTCGACGCGAACGGTCTCGCCGGCGTCGAATGGCTCGATCTCCCGGTGCCGCGTCGACTGGTGACGCTCACCGGCACGCTGGACGAGATCCTCTCCGCCGACAACGTCGCCGCCCACTCCGAGGACTGGGTGTGCGCGGTCTACACCGACACGCTTCCGCAGGCAGAGCCGATGCGCCGACTGAAGGAGCGGTTCCCGTTCTGCGCGATGGTCCAGCACGAGCCGGCCGCCACCGTCGAGCGACTCGAGCAGTCGTACGCGGCGCGTCTGCGGACGGCGGTCACCGACACCGATCGCATCGAGGCGTTCCTCGCGCACGTCCGCGAGGGACGAGGAGCGACCGAGCACGAGCGCGAGTTGATTCGTGACGTGCTCGACGAGCGGCTGGCAGCAGAGGCACTGGTCTAGTGCGGCTGCATCGCCTTGAGGTCGAGGGGTTCGGGCCGTTCCGGGAGCGTCAGACGGTTGACTTCGATGCCTTCGCCGCAGACGGCATCTTCCTCATCGCCGGCCGGACCGGCGCGGGCAAATCCAGCATCCTCGATGCGGTGTGCTTCGGCCTGTACGGGTCGGTACCGCGGTACGACGGCGGCGAGAAGCGTCTGCGCAGCGATCACTGCGAACCGGACGACCTGAGCGAGGTCGTCGTCGAGTTCAGCACGACCGCCGGGCGGTTCCGTGTCACGCGATCGCCGGAGTACCTGCGCCCGGCCAAGCGCGGCGGCGGCATGACCAAGCAGCCGTCGGCGGTCGCGCTGGAGGAATGGAGCGGAGAGGCGTGGATCGGACGCGCGGCGCGCGCCGTCGATGTGGCGCACGAACTGGACGCGATCCTGCAGCTCAGCCAGTCGCAGTTCCTGCAGGTGATCCTCCTCGCGCAGAACCGGTTCGCCCGTTTCCTGCTGGCGGACAGCAAGGAGCGGCAGACGCTGCTGCGCCGGTTGTTCGGCACCGAGCGCTTCGAAGACATCCAGTCCAGATTCGAGCAGAGGCGTCGGGCATCCGATGACCGGCTCGGCGCGCGACTCATTGCGGTCACGACGCGCCTCGAGGAGGCCGAATCCGTCGTCACGGATGCCGGATTGCAGGGGAACGCGCCCGACGATGCGGAGGATGCCCCGATCGACGTCGCCGCCGGCACGACGGACGAGCGGCTGGAGGCACTGCGGCGCGGTCTGGCGCGGGCCGAGTACCGGGCCGATCGTGCGCAGGCGGATCGCGATGAGGCCGAACGACGCTCCGCGTCAGCGGATGCCGCGCTCTCGACGCTTCGCGATGAGCAGGCGGCGCAGCGCGAGCGCGATCGGGCGCGCGCCGCGCTGAGTCGGCTCGACGCGGACGAGCCGCGGATCGCGGCAGCGCGCGTCGAGCTCACCCGTGCGCGCAGCGCGGAGACGCTCCGGCCGGCGATCGTCGCCGTCGCGAAGGCGGAGCGCGCTCTGCAGACCGCCATCGAGGCGGAGGCCGGCGCGCGCGAGGCCTGGGAATCGCTCGGGGTGTCACTGCCCGAAACGACGGCATCCGCACTCGAGGAGTGGGCGGCCGCGCGCACCGAGGAGCGCGGCGGCTGGCAGCACGCTGCGGCGCACGAAGCCAGGGCGACAGAGCGAGCGGCGGAGCTCGTGGGCGCGCGAGAGCGCGTCGACGCGGCATCCGCTCGCATCAGAGCCGACGAGGGCGAGCGCGCTTCGCTGCCAGCGCTGCGCACTGAGCTGACGGCCGCGAGGGACACCGCCCGTCGAGCCGCCGATCGGAGCGATGACCTCCTGCGCGAGCGCGATCGTGCAGCCGCGCGTCGAGCCGCTGCCGCGGAGAGCGAGCGGCTGACGGCAGCGACCGCGACCGGCGATGCCGGCTTCTCCGCCGCCAATGCCGTGCTCGCGCAGGCGCAGACACGCTTGTCGCAGCTCCTGCAGCGACGACTGGACGGCATGGCGGGCGAGCTCGCCGAGGCTCTCGTGCCAGGGCAGGCCTGCGCGGTGTGCGGGTCGAGCGCGCACCCCGCGCCCGCTGCGCACATTGATCCGGTCTCCGCTGATGATGTCGCCGCGGCGCAGCAGGAACGGGAGGCGGCCGCTCGTGCCGAGCGCGAGGCCGCCGACCGGCTCGCGGCCCTGCGTGCTGAGCTGGCTGCGGCGACGGCCCAGGCGGAAGGACGCACGCTCGCTCGGGCCGAGACGGAGCTGGCCGAGGCGACCGCCGCGCATGCGGCCGCCGAGACGGTGGGAGCGCTGCTGGCAGAGACTGAGGCGAGACTCGGTGAGCTCGAAGAGCGGGCCGAGCAACTCGAGCACGACCGAGCGGAGTCCGCACAGGC
The DNA here is from genome assembly GCF_054798195.1 of Microbacterium sp. GXF0217. NCBI lineage: Bacteria > Bacillati > Actinomycetota > Actinomycetes > Micrococcales > Microbacteriaceae > Microbacterium > Microbacterium sp. GXF0217. Next base: position 132,861 of record NZ_JBSJZG010000003.1, read on the forward strand.
GCTGGCGTCGGCCAGGGAGGCGCTCGCGGCTCTCGAGGAGCGCGAACGCGATGCCGACGCACTCATCGTCGACGCACGCGGCGAGTTCGCCTCGGTCGCCGAGCGGATCGCCTCCGCCGCAGCGGGCATCGCGGCGGCCAGGAGCATGGCGGAGGCGCTCGCCGAAGTGGCGCGGCGCACCGACGTCGTCGCGGAGACGCGCGACGACCGCGACGCCGCGATCGAGCGCTCCGATTTCGACGATTCCGCCGCCGTGGAGACGGCGCTGCGGTCCGCCGCCGATCGCGATGAACGGGATGCCGAGATCACCGCGCACGCGGTCCAGCGCGAGACCGAGAAGGCGATCCTGCTGCCGCTCGAGATGCGCACGCTCCCCGAGGAACCGATCGATCTGGGTCCCGTCGAAGAGGCAGCTGCCGCCTCCCGCGCATTCTGGACGGCACAGGTCGACGAAGCCGCGCGCGCCGGCGGCATCGTCGAGCGTCTCACCGCCCTGATCGACAGCGCCACGAGCGAGCACGCCCGCAGCGCGGATCAGGCGGAGGAGCACGAGGTGCTGCAGGGCCTGGCCGACGCGATCGCCGGGCGCGCCAACAACACGCACCGGATGACACTCGAGACATTCGTGCTCGCCGCCGAGCTCGAGGAGATCGTGGATGCCGCGAACCGGCGCCTCGGCGACATGTCGACGGGCCGCTATCAGCTGCGCCATTCGGACGCGCTCGCCGCGCGCGGAGCAGCATCCGGTCTCGGGATCGTGGTGTTCGACGCCTTCACCGGCCAGTCCAGACCTGCGCAGTCGCTCTCCGGCGGTGAGACGTTCCTCTCGTCGCTCGCACTCGCACTCGGCCTCGCCGAGGTCGTGACGGCACGGGCGGGCGGGATCACGCTGGACACGCTGTTCATCGACGAGGGGTTCGGCTCACTCGATGCCGACACGCTCGACGTCGCGATGCGCACGCTCGACGAACTGCGCGCGGGCGGGCGCACGGTCGGGGTGATCAGTCACGTCGAAGCCATGCAGGAGCAGATCCCGGCGCAACTGCGCGTCGAGCAGACCGACGCCGGGCCCAGCCGCATCGTCGCTCCGGCGTGACCGACCGGCTCCGCGTCAGCTCGCGTACGACCAGGCGGACACCGCGCTCAGCGATGCGATCTCCTCGGCGCTCAGCTGGATGCGCGCGCTCGCGAGCAGATCCGCGACCTGCTCGACGCGGGAGGCGCTCGCGATCGGGGCCACGACCGTGGGCTGCGATCGCAGCCAGGCGAGCGCGACCGATGCGATCGATGCGCCGTGCGCGGTGCCGATGCGGTCGAGCTCGTCGATGATGCGCAGTCCGTGCGCGGTGGCGTACTTCGCCGCGCCGCCGGCTCGTGCGGACGCGACAGCCGACGCATCCTCCGACCGGTACTTGCCCGTGAGAAATCCGCTCGCCAGCGCGTAGTACGGCACCAGGCCGAGATCGAACTCCTCGGCGACAGGGAGGATGCTCTCCTCGACGTCGTTGCGATGCACGAGGTTGTAGTGCGGCTGGACGGCGACCGGCAGTGCCGTCCCGGTATCCTGCGCGATCGAGATCCAGGAGCGGATGCGGTCGGCGGAGTAGTTGGAGACGGCCGTGTGACGCACGAGACCGTCCGCGACGAGCCGGCCGAACGCCGCGACGGTCTCCTCGAGCGGAACCGACTCGTCATCGAAGTGCGCGTAGTAGAGGTCGATCGTGTCGACGCCGAGCCGCTTCAGCGATGCCTCGGCAGCGGCGCGCACGTTCTGGGCGGACAGCCCGCGGAACTCCGGGTGCGTGCTGACCTTCGTCGCGATGACGACGTCCTGCGGCTTGCGCGAGGCCAGCCACTGGCCGATGATCGTCTCGCTCTCGCCACCCGAGTTGCCCGGCGCCCACGCGCTGTATCCGTCGGCCGTGTCGATGAAGTCGCCGCCGCCTTCCGTGAAGGCGTCGAGGATCGCGAACGAGGCATCCGTGTCGGCGGTCCAGCCGAACACGTTGCCGCCGAGGGCGAGGGGGAACACATCGAGGTCGCTGCGGCCGATCAGGGTCATGGGGTCTCACTTTCGTCGTCTGCTGAGGACAAGTCGGCGGCACGGTGAGGTATTCCGCCTCGATGTCACCCGCCCGTAATGAGCGCACGCAATACTGGAGGCGGACAGAGTGGAGGATTCCGTGTCGCTTCAGCAGCAGATCGCCGAGGATCTCGGTGTGCAGCCCGACGTCGATCCGCACATGGAGATCGATCGTCGCGTGCAGTTCCTCGTGGACTACCTCGTGACCACCGGCGCGCACGGTTTCGTGCTGGGCATCTCGGGCGGGCAGGATTCGACGCTCGCCGGCCGGCTGGCTCAGCTCGCCGTCGAGAAGGCGCGAGTGCAGGGGGCCACAGCGTCGTTCATCGCGGTCCGGCTCCCGTACCGCGTTCAGCACGACGCGGACGACGCGGCGGCCGCACTGGAGTTCATCGCGGCTGACCGAGTGGTCGAGGTCAACATCCAGCACGGCGTCGACGGCGTCGAGAAGGACATCGAGCAGGCCGCCGGTGCCGACATCTCGGACTTCAACCGCGGCAACATCAAGGCCCGCATCCGTATGGTCTCGCAGTACGCACTGGCCGGCCACGACAGGATGCTGGTCATCGGAACCGATCACGCGGCCGAGGCCGTGACCGGGTTCTTCACGAAGTTCGGCGACGGCGCCGCCGACATCCTCCCGCTCTCCGGCCTCACCAAGCGCCAGGGGAAGGCGCTGCTGCGCGCGCTCGACGCCCCTGACCGGCTGTGGCTGAAGGTGCCCACGGCTGATCTGCTGGACGGGCAGCCCGGTCGGGCGGACGAGGACGAGCTCGGGATCACCTACGAGCAGATCGACGACTACCTGGAGGGGCGCGAGGTGGATGCCGAGGCGGCAGCGCGCATCGAGGGCAAGTACCTCGCCACCCAGCACAAGCGCCACCTTCCCGTGACGCCGACCGACACCTGGTGGCGCTGAGACGCACGCTGATCGACCGGGGCCGTGTCCGACCCCGGAACTAGTCTCGAAGCATGAGGATCGACACCGAGGCGCAGCGCGTCATCTGGAGCGCCAGCGACCTGAAACTCGCCGCTGAATGCGAGTTCGCGTGGTGTCGGGCGATCGACGCCAAGCTCGGTCGGGTCCCCGCTGTCGTCGAGCCGGAGGATGCCACGCTCAGGCGCGCCGCCGAACTCGGCGACGTGCACGAGCTGAACGTGCTGCAGGCGTATCGCGACCGCTTCGGCGCCGGCGTGCACGAGGTGTCGAAGGTGTCCTCGCGCGAGGCCGCGTCCCTCGCCGCCGTCGTCGCCGAGACGAACGACGCTCTGCGCTCCGACGCCCGCGTCGTGTTCCAGGCCGCCTTCTCGACGGATGAGTTCGTGGGCTTCGCGGATTTCCTGCTGCGCGATGACGACGGGCGCTGGCGTGTGCAGGACTCGAAGCTCGCCCGTTCGGCCCGCGTCACGGCGCTCATGCAGCTTGCGGCATACGTCGACCAGCTCGACGGCCTCGGCATTCCGCGGTCGGACGAGGTCGACCTCATCCTCGGCGACGGCACGCTCAGCACGCATGCCGTGGACGACCTGCTTCCGCTGTTCCGGGTCAGACGAGCGCGGCTGCGCGCCCTCATCGCCGACCGGCGCATCGTCGACGGCGCCGGGGGAGAACCGCTCGCGTGGGGTGATGACCGAGGAGATCTCCAGATCAGTGCGTGCGGACGGTGCGCCACGTGCGACGAGCAGGTGATCGCTCATCGCGACCTGCTGATGGTGGCCCGCATGCGGCCGGTGCAGCGGCAGAAGCTGCGCGCGGTCGGCATCCGCACGATCGACGAGCTCGCGGCCGCTGCCGATGCTCCGGCAGGCATGAACGCCGACACCTTCGCCGCGCTGCGGGCTCAGGCTCGTCTGCAGGCGGGCGTCCAGGCCGAGTCGGACGCCGCTCCGCCGTTCGAACTCGTCTCTGCTCATGCGATCGGGCTGATGCCCCGGCCGAGCCACGGCGACATCTTCTTCGACTTCGAGGGCGATCCCCTCTACACCGAGCCGACCGACGCCGACCGGGTCGGCAGCGCCGAATGGGGCATCGACTACCTGTTCGGCTGGATCGACAACGCCGAGCAGTACTCGGCGCTGTGGGCGCACACCTTCGCCGACGAGAAGCAGGCGCTGATCGATTTCCTCGACTTCGTGAAGGCTCGTCGCCAGGCCCACCCCGACATGCACATCTATCACTACGCGCCGTATGAGACGTCGCATCTCTCGGCGATGGCGGCCAGATACGGCGTGGGCGAGGCCGACGTCGACCGCCTGCTGCGCGACGGCGTGTTCGTCGACCTCTATCCGCTCGTGCTTCGATCGGTGCGCGTCGGTTCGCGCTCCTATTCGATCAAGAAGCTCGAGCCGCTCTACATGGGCGCCGAGGTGCGCACCAGCGATGTGCAGAAGGGCGATGACTCGATCGTCCAGTACGTGCAGGCGCGCGCGCTGCGGGAGTCCGGGCTCGATGCCGAGGCAGATGACATCCTGGCCGATCTCGCCGATTACAACCGCTACGACTGCGTGTCGACGCGCCGACTGCGTGATTGGCTGGTCGGTCTTGCGAAGAAGGCAGGGGTACGGCCAGCACCACCAGATGATGTCGAGGCGCGTGCATACGAGCCGTCGCCGCTGTCGCTCGCGCTGCTCGCCGACGGCGATTCGGCCGCGCGCGCCGGGCGAGACGGCGAGGTGCATCGTGTCGCCGCCGCGGCCATCGACTATTACCCGCGTGAGGCGAAGAGCTTCTGGCAGGGGCACTTCCAGCGGCTGCGCGAGCCCGTGTCGGTGTGGGAGCAGACCCGCGACGTGCTCCGCGTCGACATCCAACGGAGTCGCGAGGTCGAGGACTGGGCCGTCGGCGAAGGCAATCGCACGCTGACCAGGCTCGTCGAGCTGCGGGGCGAAGTAGCACCGGGCAGCACGCTCGGCGTCGGGGCGAACCCATACGCCCTCTACGAGACGCCTGCGCCGTTCGCGCTCGACACTCTGTCGCGTGTGATCCACATGCCCCACGAGGTCGAGATCGTCGAGGTCCTCGACGACGGCTACGTCGTCCGCGAGCGCGCGCTGCGGGGCGAGACCTGGCCCGATCTGCCGATCGCGCTGACTCCCGCGTCGCCGCCGAATGCGGCGTCGCAGCAGAAGGCGATCGAGGAGTGGGCGCAGTCGGTTCATCTCGCGGCGCCCGACTTCCCGCTCGACGCGGCGACCGACATCCTGCGCAAGGCGGTGCCGCGCACGGTCTCGGGGTCTGCGCTGCCCGTCGCTCCCGATGACACGATCGAGGCGATCGTGCGGGGCATCCTCGATCTGGACCGCAGCTACATCGCCGTGCAGGGCCCTCCTGGCACCGGTAAGACGTTCACCGGCTCAGAGGTGATCGCTCGTCTCGTGCGGGACCACGGATTCAGGGTCGGTGTCGTCGCGCAGTCGCACGCCATCGTCGAGACGCTGCTCGGTCGCGTGATCGAAGACGGCGTCCCGGCCGCTCAGGTCGCGAAGAAGCCGAAGGATGCCGAGGCCGAGCATCCGTTCACCGTGATCAACAAGGACGGCATGGCCGCCTTCATCGGCGAGCATCCTGAGGGATTCGTCGTCGGCGGCACCGCGTGGGACTTCAGCAATACGCGTCGGGTCGAGCGCGGCGGGCTCGACCTTCTCGTGATCGATGAGGCAGGGCAGTTCTCGCTCGCCTCCACGATCGCGGTGGCTGCGGGGGCGAAGAATCTGCTTCTGCTGGGCGATCCGCAGCAGCTTCCGCAGGTGAGCCAGGGCACGCATCCCGAACCGGTCGACACCTCGGCGCTGGGATGGGTCATGGCCGAGCAGCAGGTGCTGGACCCGGCGCATGGGTACTTCCTGGCGAACTCGTGGCGGATGCATCCGGCCGTCGCCGAGCCGGTGTCGCGTCTGGCGTATGCCGGCCGGCTCGCATCAGCGCCCGGTACGGAGGCCCGTCTCGTCGACGGCGTCGCGCCGGGCGTGCACGTGGTTCCGGTCCGTCACCGCGGCAACGCCACCCAGTCGCCCGAGGAGACGTCCGCGGTGCTGCGCATCGTGCAGGATCTGCTCGGGCGCGGCTATACCGACGGCATGGCCGATGCGGCGCCGCGCCCGCTCGAACAGACCGACATCATCGTCGTGGCCCCGTACAACGCGCAGAAGCAGCTGATCCACGAGGTCCTGACGGATGCCGGGTACGACCGCGTCCCAGTGGGCACAGTGGACAACTTCCAGGGCAAGGAGGCCGTCGTCTCGATCACATCGCTGGCGGCATCCAGCGGGAGGGACGCCCCGCGCGGCCCGGAGTTCCTGCTGCTGCAGAACCGGCTGAACGTCGCGATCTCACGGGCGAAGAGCGTCGCCTACCTCGTGCATTCGCCGGCGCTGCTCGACGATCTCCCGTGGACGGTCGAGGGCGTCGCGCGTCTCAGTGCGTTCGCCCGGCTCGTCGGCGCTCCATGAGCGGGCGAGTCCGGGACCAGCGCCGGCCGAGCTCGACGCCTGCGCGCCGGGCGATCAGACCGTGCCGTACAGCCGATCTCCGGCGTCGCCGAGACCGGGGACGATGTAGCCCTTCTCGTTGAGGCGCTCATCGAGCGCGCCCAGTACGAGCGTGACATCACGGTCCCCGACGAGCTTCTCGATCGCGGCGACGCCCTCGGGTGTGCCGAGCAGGCAGATCGCGGTGACATCCTTCGCGCCGCGGTCGAACAGGAACTGGATCGCGACGGCCAACGAGCCTCCGGTCGCGAGCATCGGGTCGATCGCGAAGCACTGACGGTCGCTGAGGTCGTCCGGCAGCCGTTCCGCGTACGTCGTCGGCTCGAACGTCTCCTCGTCGCGGACCATGCCGAGGAATCCGACCTCGGCCGTGGGGAGCAGCTTGACCATGCCCTCCAGCATCCCGAGTCCGGCGCGCAGGATCGGCACGACGATCGGCCGCGGCTCCGAGATCTTGACGCCCATCGTCGTCGCGACCGGGGTCGTGATCTCGATAGGCGAGACCCGGACGTTGCGCGTCGCCTCATAGGCGAGCAGCGTCACGAGCTCTTCGGTCAGCTGGCGGAAGACCGGCGACGGGGTGCGCGCGTCGCGCAGCACCGAGAGCTTGTGGGTGATGAGAGGGTGGTCGGCGACGTGAACACGCATGGATCAAGGGTAATGCCCGCGGGCGCCGGCAATAGGGTCGACGTATGACCGGATCCGACGAACAGGGGATGCTGCGCGCACTCGAGCTCGCTCGCCAGGCCGCGGCGACCGGTGACGTGCCCGTCGGGGCGGTCGTGCTCGATGCGTCAGGCCGCGTCGCAGCCGTTGGGCGGAACACCCGTGAGGAGACGCACGATCCCACCGGGCACGCGGAGATCGTCGCCCTCCGTGCCGCTGCGGCATCCCTCGGGTCGTGGAACCTGGAAGGCCACACCCTGGTCGTCACGCTCGAACCGTGCGTCATGTGCGCCGGCGCGATTCTGCAGGCCCGCGTCGGGCGAGTCGTGTTCGGCGCCTGGGACGAGAAAGCCGGGGCAGCGGGGTCCATGTACGACGTGCTGCGCGACCGGCGCCTGCCCTATCGTGCCGAGGTGATCGGCGGTCTCCACGAGCAGGCCGCGACCGTCCTGCTGCGCGACTTCTTCGAAGCCCGGCGCTGACGCGGCATCCGGATTCGGCATCCGCGCCCGCGCAGCACCGCATCCGCGCGTCGCAACGTCGGAGAAGTGTTCCGGGTCGGACCGAATTCCGGGAATGCGTCCGACGGAGGGGATTTCTCCGACGGACGGAACGCCGGATCAGTCCGCGGACTTGAGCACGAACACGTCGGTCGACGGCTCAGGATCGAGCGACGGACGGTAGATATCCGGCTCGACGTAGATCGCGCGGGCGATGGGAACGGCATCGCGGATCCGCTTCTCGATGTCGTCGATGTCGTCGGCGGCCTCGCGCACCGTCTTGTCGCCGGAGAGGGCGACCTTCGCCACCACGAGCAGCTCATCGGGGCCGAGGTAGAGCGTCTTCAGGTGGATGAGCTTCTCGACCTCGGCACCCGAGGTGATCGCGTCGACGATCCGGTCGTGGTCGCCGGCGTTCGCGCCCTCGCCGACGAGCAGACTCTTGGTCTCCACCCCGAGGACGATCGCGATCACGACGAGGAGCGTACCGATCATGAGCGTGCCCAGTGCGTCGAACAGCGGGTTGCCCGTGATCACGGTGAGGCCGACGCCCAGGAGGGCGAAGGTGAGACCGGTCAGTGCGCCGACGTCCTCGAGCAGGACGACAGGGAGCTCCGGCGCCTTGGCTCGTCGGACGAACGAGACCCAGGACTGCCCCTTCTCGCGCACGTGGTTGCTCTCGCGAACGGCGGTGCGCAGCGAGAACGACTCCAAACCGATCGAGACGAGAAGAACCACGATCGGCAGCCACCACCAGTTGGCGTCGAGCTCGTGCGGATGCGTGAGCTTGTCGATTCCCTCGTAGATCGCGAACACGCCACCGACGGAGAAGAGGATGATCGACACGACGAACGCGTAGACGTAGCGCTCGCGGCCGTACCCGAAGGGATGCTCGCGATCCGCGACCTTCTTCGACTTGCGCCCGCCGAGCATGAGCAGCAGCTGATTTCCGGAGTCGGCGACCGAGTGGATCGCCTCGGCGAGCATGGATGCCGATCCCGAAAGCGCCCAGGCGATGAACTTCGCCAGCGCGATGCCCATGTTCGCCAAGAACGCCGCGAGAATGGCCTTGCCGCCGCCGGATGCACTCATGGCACGATTCTAGAGCCGCGGTCCGGCCGACGTCACAGGCCCGCGGGGAGGTCCAGGACCCGTCTTAGGATGACGGTATGGCTGACTCCCTTCCTTCCCTGGCGTTCCTCGGTGCGGGTTCGATGGGCGGTGCGATCCTGCAGGGGGTCGTCGCCTCCGGCATCCCGGTCGCGGGCGGCATCGTCGCGACGAACCGCACGGCCGAGAAGGCCGCGGGTCTCGCAGATCTCGCCGGCGTCACGGCGATCGCACTGGAGGAGCGACCGGACGGGAACACGGATGCCGCGGCATTCGCACAGGTGATCCTCGTCGGCGTGAAGCCGGCGATGGTGCCCGACCTTCTCCGCGAGATCGCCCCAGCGCTGCGCCCTGACGCGATCGTGGTCAGCCTCGCCGCGGGGGTCACCCTCGCGACGTTCGCCGAGCATCTCGGCGACGGCGCTCGCGTGATCCGCTCGATGCCGAACACCCCCGCCACGGTCGGCAAGGCGGTCACCGGCCTCGCGGCAGGCGCCGCCGCCAGCGCGGATGATGTCGCAGTCGTCCGCCGCCTGTTCGAGCTGGTCGGCGCTGTGATCGAGGTCCCCGAGGACAAGATCGATGCGCTCTCCACGATCTCCGGCTCCGGGCCCGCCTACGTCTTCCTGCTGATCGAAGAGCTCACGAAGGCCGCCATCGGCAAGGGGTTCGGCGAAGCGGATGCCCGGCTCATGGCCGAGCAGACGTTCATCGGAGCCACGGCTCTGCTCGACGCCTCCGGTGAGAATCCGGCCGAGCTGCGCCGCCGAGTGACGAGCCCGGCCGGCACGACAGAGCGCGCCATCGCCGTTCTGCAGGATGCCCGCCTCGACACGGTCTTCGCCGAGGCGACGGATGCCGCGCTGGCACGCGCGCGCGAACTGGCCGCAGGGGCCTGACATGCAGCTGCGCTTCGCCGGGCCGGTCTGGTACTGGCGGGGCCCCGCGCCGTTCCATTTCGTCACGGTGCCCGATCTCGAGAGCGAGATGATCCACGACGTCGCCGGCATCGTCACGTACGGCTGGGGGATGATCCCGGTGCAGGTCACCGTGGGCGGGACAACGCTGTCGACGTCGCTCTGGCCGAAGGACGGCGGCTACATCGTGCCGATCAGGAAGGCGCTGCAGGTCGCCGAATCCATCACCATCGGCGAGGAGATCGAGATCACGCTCGACATCGACGCCTGAGGCGGTGCCGCGCTCAGCGGTCGAGGCTGGCGAACCGCTCGATGTCGATGTTCGTCCCCGACACGATGATGAGGTCGTGGTTCGTGACGACGGTGTCGGCCTCGGCATAGCGGAACGGTTTGCCCGGGCTCTTCACGCCGACGACCGTGACGTTGTACTTCGTGCGCACGCCGGACTGGTTGAGGCCGACGCCGCGGATGAACTTCGGCGGGTACATCTTCGCCAGCACGAAGTCGTCGTCGAAGCGGATGAAGTCCAGCATCCGCCCGCTGACGAGGTGCGCGACGCGCTCGCCGGCCTCGCGTTCGGGGTAGATGACGTGGTTCGCGCCGACGCGCGCGAGGATCTTGCCGTGCGACTGCGACACGGCCTTCGCCCAGATCTGGGGGACCTTGAGGTCGACGAGATTGGCCGTGATGAGGACGGATGCCTCGATCAGCGAGCCGACCGCGACCACCGCGACCTGGAAGTCCTGTGCACCGATCTGGCGCAGCGCGTCGATGTTGCGGGCGTCGGCCTGGACCGTGTGAGTGACCCGGTCGGACCACTTCTGCACGAGCTCGAGGCTGTCGTCGATCGCGAGCACTTCGCGGTCGAGCCGATCCAGTTCGCCGGCGCACGCGGCGCCGAAGCGGCCGAGTCCGATCACGAGAACGGGGGCATCGCCCCGGATGACGTCAACCAACGATCGGCCTTTCCACGGGCAGCGAGTAGAGCTGCGTTCGCGACGTCGCGGCGACTGCCGCGGCGAGAGTCACTGTACCAACGCGTCCCATGAAGATCGTCGCCGCCATCACGTAGGACGCGGAATCCGGAAGCTCCGCGGTGAGCCCCGTCGACAGTCCGACCGTGCCGAAGGCCGAGATCACGTCGAACAGCACGTGGCTGATGTCGGCCTTGGTGATCTGCGCGATCACGATCGTCGACAGGGCGACGATCGTCGCCCCCCAGGCGACGACCGAGAGCGCGACGCGCTGCACGTCGCTGGGGATGCGGCGGCCGAAGACCTCGACGGACTGGCGGCCCTTGGCCTCCGACCAGACGGCGATCGCGAGGACGGCGAGGGTGGTCACCTTGATGCCGCCGGCGGTGGATGCCGAGCCGCCGCCGACGAACATGAGCATGGATCCTGCCACGAGCGATGATCCGTTGAGATCGGCCATGTCGATGACGTTGAAGCCGCCGGAGCGCGTCATGGCGGACAGGAAGAAGGCCTGGAACGTGGTGTCCGCGGCATCCATCGATCCGAAGGTCTGCGGGTTGTCGTACTCCAGGATCAGGAACACGGCGGCGCCGGCGAAGAACAGGATGATCGTGGTGATGAGCGTCAGCTTGGTGTGCAGCGACCAGCGGTTGACGTGCCAGTGATGCTTGGCGAGCGTGTAGATCACCGGGAACCCGATGCTGCCGAGGAACACGCTGATCATGAGGACGGTCAGCACGAAGTAGTCGTCGGCGAACACGCCGACCCCGCCGGCGTTCGGAGCGAACCCGGTGTTGGTGAACGACATCGCTGCGTAGTACGGCGCCTCCCACAGGGCCACGAGCGGGTCGATCCCCGCCATCACGAGTCCGGGGTAGAGCAGCACGGCGACCACGCCCTCGATCACGAGCGTCGACAGCGCGACCGTGGTCAGCAGCTGGCCGACTTCGCCGAGGCGCACGGTCTGCCCCTCGTTGACCGGCCCGCCGTGAGCGCGCAGCGGGTTCGTGTCACCCGCCGCGATGAGCTTCGCGCGGAGGCCGAGGCGCTTGGAGATCACCATTCCCATCAGCGAGGCCAGCGTCAGCACGCCCATGCCGCCGATGTTCACTCCGATGAAGATGACGACATGACCGAAACCCGACCAGTGCGTCGCCATGTCGACCGTCGCGAGGCCCGTCACGCAGATCGTGGAGACGGCGACGAACAGTGCGTCCGAGAGCGGAGTGATGGTGCCGGACGTTGACGCGAAGGGCAGCGAGAGCAGTGCGGTGAACACGAGCACCAGGGCAGCGAAGATGACGATCGCGAACCGCGAGGGCGATGACGTCACCAGGTGCTTCACGAGCTGGAATGCGCGCTGCAGGCCACGCCGGGGAGAGACGGCAGACGAGGTGCCTGACATCGTTCCCCTTTCTTGTCGACCGGTGGAGTCGCCCCGCTGAGGAGCCTTCGTCATGGTACTCCGCCCGCGGGACGACTACCCTGATCTCATGACCGACATCTTCGACGTGATCGCGGACGGCACGAGGCGAGACATCCTCCAGCTCCTGCTCCGGCGGTCGTCCGATGGGGATGCCGGCACCAGCGTGACCCAGATCGTCAGTGAGCTCGGCATCAGCCAGCCGACCGTGTCCAAGCACCTCAAGGTGCTGCGCGAAGCCGATCTCGTGACGGTGCGCGAGGACGGACAGCGCCGCTACTACAGCCTGGCCATCGAGCCACTCGAGATCGTCGACGACTGGCTGATGCCCTTCCTGGTCGACGCGTTCGATGACCGCACCGACCTCGAACTCGCCCCTCTTCCCGACGGCGCGGCGCACGCGGCTGAGGCGGTCGGTCGCGCCGCGGCATCCGCGAAGCACGTCGTGCAGAGCGCGCTCAAGCGACTCGGCGGCTGACACGACGAACCCGCCAGGCGCACGGCGCCTGACGGATTCGATCGGATGCCGCGGTCAGCGCCGCCCGGCCTTGCGCCGGAAGAGCCAGGCACCCCACACGACGGCGACCGCGAGGATCGCGACGCACCAGAGGATCCCCTGCAACGGCTCGCTGTCGACCGGCGTGCCCATCAGCAGTGCTCTGATCGTCTCGACGATCGGGGTGATGGGCTGGTACTCGGCGATCGGCTGCAGCCATTCAGGCATGCTCGCCACCGGCACGAACGCACTCGACAGATACGGCAGGAACAGCAGGACGAAACCGTAGCCGTTCGCGCCCTCCGGAGACCCGGCCGCCAACCCGATCGCGGCGAACAGGTAGGTGATCGCGAGGATGTACAGCGCGATGAGCGCGCCCGTCGCGACCCACTCGCCGATGTCGGCCGTCGGCCGGAAGCCCACCAGCACGCCGACGCCGATGACGAGAGACGTCGCCACGAGGTTGCGGATCAGGCTCGCCACGACGTGGCCCGTGAGCACGGCCCCCGCGCGCAGCGGCATGGTGCGGAACCGGTCGATGATGCCGGTGCGCATGTCGTTCGCGACGTACACCGCGGTCGATGACGCACCGAATCCGGCGCACGTCAGGATGATGCCGGGAACGACGTAGTCGACGTAGGCGCCGGACGGATCGATCGCGCCGCCGAACACCCACGTGAACATCAGCATGAGCATCACCGGCAGCATGATCGCCATCAACAGCGATTCACCGTCGCGCAGCGAATGCCGAAGGCTCCGCCCGACGAACACGAGTTCGGCGGTGGCGCCGCGAAGACGCGGACGGATCGTCGGCGCGGAAGAGCGCCCTGTGCCTGCAGCGGAGGCGGTGAGGCTGGTCATGCGGGCTCCTCGGAGGTGGCGGCGACGAGGTCGCCGGTGCGGTCGGGGGTGGTCAGGGAGAGGAACACGTCGTCGAGGCTCGGTCGGCGCAGCGTCACCGTCCCCGTGGTGCCCTGCTCATCGAGCTGGTCGAGCGCGCGGCGCAGGCCCGGGATGCTGCCGTCGGTCGCCACCGTCCGGATCAGTTCGCCCTGATCGTCGTGCACCTCGACGCTGTCCCCACCCACGCGGGCCTTCAGCTCGGCGGCCGTCCCGAGCGCCGCGATCCGCCCTTCGTGCAGGACGGCGATCCGATCGGCGAGCTGGTCGGCCTCCTCGAGGTATTGCGTAGTGAGGAACACCGTCGTCCCGGCATCCGCCATGGCGCGGATGATCTCCCACAGGTCGCGTCGACTGCGGGTGTCCAGCCCTGTCGTCGGCTCGTCGAGGAACAGTATCTCGGGCGTGACGACGAAGCTCAGCGCGAGGTCGAGGCGCCGCCGCATGCCTCCGGAATAAGTGCGCACCGCGCGGGAAGCGGCGTCGGCGAGGCCGAATCGGGCGAGCAGTTCGGCGGAGCGGCGGCCGGCTGCCGCGCGGCTGAGCCCCGAGAGCCGGCCGAACATCACGACGTTCTCGGTTGCGGTGAGGGCGTCGTCGACGGCAGCGGACTGGCCGGTCAGGCTGATCCGCTGCTGGACGGCCGTCGGGTCGGTGCGGACGTCGAATCCGCCGACGGAGACGGCGCCGGAATCCGGCCGGGTGAGCGTCGTGAGGATGTTGATCGCGGTGGTCTTGCCTGCGCCGTTCGGGCCGAGCAGCGCGAACACCTCGCCGGGTGCGACCGTCAGGTCGATGCCGGCGAGGACGACGTGATCGCCGAAGCGCTTGTGCAGCCCCTCGATCTGGATCGCGGGTGTGGGCATGAGCAGGTTTCCTTTCTGTGCAGCACGTAAACTGTGTATTACAGATACAACTGTGTATGACCATAACACACGGTTTAGTAGATAAACAGAAGTAGGATGGCGGCATGACGAACGAGGAACTTCCGGAGCTGCCTCGCGGCATCGCGCTGGCATGGGGAGTCGCGGCGAACCCGCAGCGCGGACCCAAGCGCGAGATGAGCGTCGAGCGGATCGTCGAGGCCGCGGTGGAACTCGCCGATGCCGACGGGATCGGAGCCGTGTCGATGGCCGCCGTCGCGGCGAGACTCGGATTCACGCCGATGTCGCTCTATCGGTACGTCAGCGCGAAGGACGATCTGCTGCTGCTCATGCAGGAGGAGGCGACGGGGCTGCCTCCGGAGGGACACCGCGAGCAGGAGGGCTGGCGGAACCGGCTCCGTGCGCTGTTCGAGGCGCAGGTGCTCATCTACCTGCGCCACCCGTGGATCCTGTCGCTGCCCATCACCGGCTCGCCGATCACTCCCAACAGCTCGGCGTGGATCGATGCGGGCCTCGAGGCGCTCGCGGACACCCCGCTGGCCGAGTCCGAGCGGCTGGCCGTCGCACTCGCGATGACCGGTCAAGCGCGCTGGTACGGAATGGTCCTCGCCGGCTACTCGGAGCAGGCGCGCATCACCGGCCTCACGGCTGAGGAGGTCTCGGCGCGGGAGTCGGCGCTGTTCGACCGCGTGATCGCGGCGGAGGAGTACCCGCATCTGCGCAGCGCGATCGACGCCGGAGTGTTCGTCGATCAGATGGATCCGTTCCGATTCGCCGCAGAGCGCCTGCTCGACGGCGTCGGCATGTACATCGACGGGCTCGATCGCGGTGAGGAGCATGCTGCGATCCAGGAGTGGCTCGAGGTCGACACGGCAGGGCTCGCGGGGGACAAGAAGCTTCGCGAAGCGCAGAAGGCCGTGCGGGATGCCGAGAAAGCGCTGCGCGACGCGCGCAAGCACGAGCGGCAGGTGCTGCGCGACGCACGCGAACGCCTTGCGCGCGGCTGACAGTCACATCCGTCACAGCAGTCACGCGGGTTTACACGCGTGACACGTTCGCCCTAGAGTGTGCTTCAGCAGAAAGGGGTACAGGGGATGCCCGAAGTTCCAGACGTTCGCTTCCTGACGGTCGCCGAGGTCGCCGAGATCATGCGCGTGTCGAAGATGACCGTGTACCGGCTCGTGCACTCGGGAGACCTGCCGGCCATCCGATTCGGTCGCAGCTATCGCGTGCCGGAGTCGGCCGTCGCCGACGCGATGCGGCGCCCGATCGCCGACGCCGGCTGACCGATCGGGCATGTGACCGGCGCACGGCGTTCCGTTTGCTAGACTGATCCGAGGCATTTTTCCGTGCCCGTACCCGGGTGTCCCGAATAGTGCGACATCCAGCCCCTGACGTAGTGAGGTTTCCGTGGGTTCTGTCATCAAGAAGCGCCGCAAGCGCATGGCGAAGAAGAAGCACCGCAAGCTGCTTCGCAAGACTCGCCACCAGCGCCGCAACAAGAAGTAAGCGGCCCAGACACGAGCGCCCCCGACTGCTCCTCGAGCGAGTCGACAGGGGGCGCTTTGTGTCTCTCCCATGAGTCAGGCCCGACCGTCCCGTCCTTGAGGAAGCAATGAAGTCGATCACCGTCGCCGAACTCGCCGAGAAGTCCGACACCCCGCTCATCGACGTCCGCGAGCGTGACGAGTTCGCGCGCGGTCACGTCCCCGGAGCGGTGAACATCCCGATGTCCGAGATCGGCAACCGCCTGGAAGAGCTGCCGTCCGAGGCGTTCCACGTCATCTGCCAGATCGGCGGACGCTCCGCACGCGTCGTCGAGGCCCTCGAATCGCGCGGCTACGACGTGACCAACGTCGACGGCGGCACGGGAGAGTGGGCCGCGCAGGGACGCGAGATCGCGATTCCGTCCGCGTGACCACGCTCACCCTCATCGGCAAGCCGGACTGCCACCTCTGCGACGTCGCCCACGAGGTCGTGGATGCCGTGATCGCCGACCTCCCGGAAGAGACGGCGGAGCGCATCGAGATCGTCGAGGCATCGATCCAAGAAGACCCAGCACTGTACGACCTGTGGTGGGAGAAGATCCCGGTGCTCCTGATCGACGGCGAACTGCACGCGCACTGGCGCGTGTCGCCCGATCGACTGCGCGAACGACTGGAGAAGGCATGACCATCCGACACGTCGTCATGTGGAAGCTCGCCAGCGCGGATGCCGCGGAGCGCGCAGCCCAGGCTGCAGAGGTCGCGCGGCGTCTGAATGCGCTCTCCGGTGTCGTCCCCGAGCTGCTCGCCATCTCGGCGGGGGCGAACAGCCTCTACCCCGACGCGAACTGGGACGTCACGCTCGTCTCGGACTTCGCGGATGCCGCGGCGCTCGAGGCGTATCAGTTGCACCCTGCGCACGAGGAGGCGGCCGCGTACATCCGATCGGTCGTGTCAGGGCGCGTCGCCGTCGACTTCGAGGTCTGAGCGCAGCACCGGGTACCACACCTGCTGAAACCGAAACGTAACCTCGCTGCGGCGATTATCCACGGTCATCGGCGTCGCGACGTGTTTAGATGTGTTCACCCAACCGTCAGCGGGCGCCTTCGCCCCGTCACACAGGAGCGATCATGACCCGTCGTCGCACCATCGTCACCGGCGTCGCCCTCGCGACCGCATCGGTGTTCTTCCTCGCCGGCTGCGCCGGTGGATCCGACCCTGGGGCTGAAGCTCCCGAGAGCGGTGCGGACTACGGGCTCGTCTCGGACGGCACACTGACCGTGTGCTCCGACATCCCCTACGCTCCCTTCGAGTTCGAGGGCGGAGACAACGGCACCGGTTACACCGGTTTCGACATCGATCTGCTCGCCGCCGTCGCGGAGAAGCTCGATCTGGAGCTGGCTGTGCAGGACACCGGATTCGACGCCCTCCAGTCGGGTACGACCCTGGCCTCGGGCACGTGCGACATCGCCGCATCGGCCATGACGATCACCGAAGAGCGTCAGGCGAACCTCGACTTCTCCGACCCGTACTACGACTCGCTCCAGTCGCTGCTGGTGCGCACGGACTCCGGCATCGCCTCCATCGAGGACCTCGGCGGCAAGCTCGTCGGCGTGCAGCAGGGCACCACCGGTGAAAGCTACGCGAACGAGAACGCGGCGGATGCTCAGATCCTGCAGTTCCCGTCTGACGGTGAGCTGTGGCCGGCGATCCAGGCGGGCACGATCGACGCCATCCTGCAGGACCAGCCGGTGAACCTCGAGCACGAGAAGGCGGACGAGGCGTACGAGATCGTCGAGACGTACAACACCGACGAGCAGTACGGTTTCGCGTTCGCCAAGGGTGAGAAGACCGAACTCCTCGAGGCGGTGAACGGCGCATTGCAGGAGCTGCGGGACAGCGGCGACTACCAGACCATCTACGACGAGTACTTCACAGCGAACTGATCCGGCGAGACAGGCCGTAAGGGCGCACACGATGGCGTTGAAGCGCACTCAGAAACAGAAGCTCTACCGGTACTCGGTGTACGCGGTGCTGATCGCGATCCTTGTGTGGGTCGTGATCTCGACGGACTGGGCCAGGCTCGGGCCGCTCTTCTTCAACCCAGAGGTCGCCGTCAAGATGCTTCCGGGCATCATCACGACGGCGCTGGTGAACACCCTGTGGTTCACGGTGGTCGCCTTCGCGGGGGGACTCGTGTTCGGCGTCGTCCTGGCGTTGATGAAGATGTCCGCGGTCGGTCCGTTCCGCTGGATCGCCACGGTGTGGATCGAGCTGTTCCGCGGACTTCCTGCGATCCTGACGATCTTCGCCGTCGGGTTCATCGTGCCGATCGCGGCAGGCGTCCCGGCGCAGCGACTCGGTGGACCCGTCGTCCTCGGTCTCATCGGCCTGATCCTCGTGGCGTCCGCCTACATGGCTGAGACGATTCGCGCGGGACTCCAGGCGGTACCGAAGGGCCAGACGGAGGCCGCTCGCTCGCTCGGGATGTCGCCGATGAAGACGACCTTTTGGGTCGTCATCCCCCAGGGCTTCCGCATCATCATCCCGCCTCTCACGAACGAGTTCGTCCTGCTGCTCAAGGACACCTCGCTGCTGTTCATCGTGGGGACGTTCCTGTGGTCCAAGGAGCTCACGACCTTCGCCCGTGATGCGACGACGCAGAACGCGAACGCGACGCCGCTCATCATGGCGGCGCTGCTCTATCTCGTCGTGACGATACCTCTCACGCGGTTCAGCGCGTGGCTCGAACGACGATTGGCGAACCAGCGATGAGCACCGATCTGATCGATATCACCGCGCCGGCGATCCGGACCCGAGACCTGCGGAAGTCCTTCGGGGACAACGAAGTGCTGAAGGGCATCGACCTCACTGTCGCAGCCGGCGAGGTGGTCTGCGTGATCGGACCGTCCGGGTCCGGCAAATCGACGCTGCTGCGCTCCGTGAACCTCCTCGAGGAGCCCACCGCCGGGAGCGTCCAGATCGAGGGCATCGACATCACCGATCCCGACGTCGACATCGATCGGGTGCGCACCCGCATCGGCATGGTGTTCCAGAGCTTCAACCTGTTCCCGCATCTCAGCGTGCTCGGAAACCTCACTCTCGCCCAACGGCGCGTACTGAAGCGTTCCAAGGCGGACGCCGAAGCCGTCGCGCGCGAGATGCTGGGCCGCGTGGGACTGACGGAGAAGGTGGACGCGTATCCGGGTCACCTCTCCGGCGGTCAGCAGCAGCGTGTGGCGATCGCGCGAGCGCTGTGCATGAACCCCGACATGATGCTCTTCGACGAGCCGACGTCCGCACTCGACCCCGAGCTCGTCGGCGAGGTGCTGCAGGTCATGCGCTCGCTCGCTGAAGAGGGCATGACGATGCTCGTCGTGACCCACGAGATGGGGTTCGCGCGCGAGGTCGGTTCGCGTCTGATCTTCATGGACGGCGGCCAGATCGTCGAAGAGGGCGACCCGCGTACCGTCCTCGCCGACCCGCAGCATCAGCGCACGAAGGACTTCCTCTCGCGGGTCCTGTAGTCGTGACCGCGACTATGCGGACTCGCGCAGCACGAGCCGGTGGCTCACGATCCGGTGCGCGTCGACACCGGCATCCCCATCGGTGAGGGCGACAGCCAGCTCGAGGGTATGACGGGCGACCTCGTCGAAGTCGACCGCGAGCGTCGTGAGGGTCGGTGCGACGAGCACGCCGATCGACAGGCCGTCGACGCCGGCCACGCGGATGTCGTGCGGCACGTCGAGTCCGGCGTGCCGGCACGCCGACAGCACGCCGAAGGCCATGAGGTCGTTGAACGCGAGGACGGCGTCCGGAGGCGAAGCGCGGCGGACGACCTGCGCCGCGACCGCCGAGGCGTGCTCGGGCGTGGATGCCGCGGCGTGGACGAGTTCCGGCGCGAGACCGTGCCGTTCGAGCGCCGCCATCATCTCCCGCCCGCGGCCACTGGTGGCATGAGGTTCCGACGCGTCCAGCACGACCGGGCGGCGCGTGCCCACGGAGACGAGATGAGCTGCCAGATCGTCGATCGCAGCGGTCGGATCGAGGAGAACGCCGGGGTGCGGAGAGTCGTCTCCGGCGTCGAGGAGGATCAGCGGCGTGGTGCCGAATCGGCGCCCCCACTCCGGAGCCCACGCACCGAGGTAGCCGACGACGACGTCCACCTGCGCGTGCAGTGAGCGCAGCATCCGGTCGGCCGCGCCGGCCAGGCCGATGTCGACGAGCGAGACGCTCCATCCGTCGATGGCCGCACGGCGCACGATCGCGGCGGCCAGCTCGGGCGAGTAGGGGTTGCGCAGATCGCTGACGACCAGTCCGAGCTGGCGATCGCCGCCCGTGACGAGCCCCCGCCCGAAGCGGGACGGACGGTACGAGAGCGCATTCGCGGCGTCGAGGACGCGGCTCTTGGTCTCGGCGCTGATTCCCGGCATGTCGTTGATCGCTCGGGTCACCGTCTGCCGCGAGACGCCGGCAGCCGCGGCGACGTCGAGGATGGTCGCCCGCCGACGGGGCGATCCCTCAGCAGGATCGCCCCGATCGGTCAGCTGCCCAGGTTCAGCCATGCCACCTCTTCAGCCGTGAGATCGACGGTGAGTCCCCGCATCGATGAGCGGGTCTCCTCGATCGTACGGGGTCCGAAGAGGGGGAACGTGGGGAACGGCTGCGCGAGGACGTAGGCGAGCGCGATGGCGGTCGTCGGGACGCCTCGTTCGGCACCGAGGTGCTCTGCGCGACGCAGGCGCTCGAAGTTCTCGTCGCTGTAGTAGCAGCGCACGAGCTCGGGGTCGCTGAAGTCGTCGGGACGGGCGCGGCCGGTGAAGAAGCCGCGCGCCTGCGACGACCACGGCAGGAGGGGGATCTGCCGCTCCTCGAGCCAGCGCCTCGACGCGGCATCCGTCACGTGCACGCAGCCGTCCCACGGCACGTCGTAGGCCTCGGCGAGTCCGAAGTGGTCGCTGACGACGCCGAATCCCTGACGGCCGTTGGCCCTGGCGTACGCGTTGGCCTCGTCGATGCGCTCCGGGCTCCAGTTCGAGCCGCCGAACACGCGGATCCGACCGGCGCGGGCGTGCTCGTCGAGTACGTCGACGAACTCCCCGACGGGTACGTCGGGGTTGTCTCGGTGGAGCATGTAGATGTCGGCGTAGTCGGTGCCCTGGCGCTCCAGGCTCTCGAACAGCTGGCGCGTGACGGATTCGGGGTCGCAGTGCGGCGTGTGCCCGCCCTTCGTGATCACCACGACGTCCTCACGGATGCCGCGGTTCGCGATCCATCGGCCGAGACGCCGCTCGAGGTCGCCGTCGCCGTAGATGTAGGCCGTGTCGAACACGTTGCCGCCCAGCTCTGCGTAGACGTCGAAGACGGCGGAGGCATGCGCGAGGTTCGGCTGGTTGTCGACGCCCATCACGAGCCGGGAGACGCGCTTGTCGATGCCGGCGATCTCGCCGTACCGCATCGCGGTCGGGGTGCTCCCTGCATTCGCGCGGGACGCGGCGCGGACCGGCGGGATGTCGGCGTCGTCGGCCTCGAAGGCGTACTCCAGTCCGATCGCTGCACGCCACCGGTCGAGGGTGCGCGCGGTCGCCAGGGTCTCCGCCGAGGTCATCTCCGGCGCATCCGCCCGCCCGTCGCGGAGGGCGGCGATCGTCGCATCCGCCTCGAGGCCGTACGCATCCGTCGCGTCGATCGTGATCGTGCGGACGCCATCGGTCGCCGCGATCTCGATCGTGGTGTCGCCGGCGGGCACCCACGGCTCGGCGATGTGGATGCTGCCGCGTTCGCCCAGGATCGTGACCGTGTTCTCAGCTGGGGCATTGACGCCGGTGGTCAGTGTCGCGGTGATCCCGCTGCGATACGTCGCCCTCGCGACGGTCCACTCGTCGACGCCGGTGGGACCCAGCGTTCCGGAGGCCGTCAGCTCGACGGGCTCCGAGGCGTGCACGCCGTCGGCGGCGTCGACGATCGCGGCGGCCATCGTGGTCGGGTAGCCGCCCACGTCGAGGATGCCGCCGCCGGCGACAGCCGGGTCGAACAGTCGACCGGCGCGCTCGCCGACCCGGAACGCGAACGAGGCATCAATGTGGACTACGCGGCCGATGGCGCCCTCGCGGATGAGTTCGAGCACGGCGCGCGTCTGCGGGTGGAAGCGGTACATGTACGCCTCGACGAGCGGGACGCCGGCCTGGCGTGCGGCATCGACGAGTGCCATCGTCGTGCCGTGGTTCACGGAGAGCGGCTTCTCGCACAGCACGGCCTTGCCTGCTGCGAGCGCTTCGAGAACGAGAGCGGGGTGCGCTGTGTGCACGCTGGACACGTACACGGCGTCGACGCGCGGGTCCGCGACCGCCTGCGCGTAGCCGTCCGCCCTCACATCCACCGCGCCCTGCTCCTGGGCCTCGTCCGCGAACGCGCGGGCGCGGGAGCTGTTCGAACTGCCGACCGCGACGAGTTCGCCGTCGCTGGAGGCGAGACCGGCGAGGAATCGCCGTGCGATGCTCCCCGGGCCGAGCACGGCCCATCCACCGGTGCGGGTACGGGTGTCGTCGACTGCGAGCTGAGGGGTCACCATTGTCCTTTCGAGCAAATCTCGTGAACGTTCACGTGTTAGTCACGTTAGTCCCGAAGGGGGCCACGGTCAAGCTCTTCGTGAACGCTCACGGCGTCCGACGCGGCACGGCCGCCAGCGGCGACCGCGCAGACCCAGAACGCGTCGGAGCTCAGCCGCGCGCGGGGACGGCGACAGGCTCGGGCGCGACGAGGAGACCCCCGCTGCGGATGCCGTCAGCGGGGGTCTCGGAGGTCTGATCAGCCGTCGACTTCGACGACCTCGGCATCCGCGGCGTTGCGGCGCACCGAGTCGATCCCGTTCAGCGCTCCCGACTTCGACGAATACCCCTGGCCGGTGGCGATGACCTCGCCGTTGCCCGACTTGAGCCGGAACCGGTAGTCGCCGCCCTTGTCCTGGTACAGCTCGAACTTGCCTGCCATGAGGCATCCTTCCCCTGAGTGACGGGCACTGGGAGGCCGCCCGCGTCACACGCTAGCGGGGGCAGGATGCCGAGGGGAAGAGTCCGGATTCCGACGGCCGATCGGCCAGGGAGGCTCAGGCCGGGGAGATCGCGTACTTGAAGCCGCGGTGCGATGCATCCAGTCTCCCAGACCTCACGTACCGTGAGGTCGCGGCCGTCGGCGCGGCTCCGAAACGACGGAACCCCGTCGCATCCGTGTGGATGCGACGGGGTTCCGCAGGCAGGACGGGGTCAGGCCTCGGCATCCTCCGGGACGAAGTCGACGCCTGCTTCCTTGCGCTGCTGGTCCGTGATCGGGGCCGGAGCCGACGTCAGCGGGTCGAAGCCGTTTCCGGTCTTCGGGAACGCGATGACCTCGCGGATCGACTCGGTCTTGGACAGGTGCTGCAGCACGCGGTCAAGGCCCAGCGCGATTCCGCCGTGCGGAGGAGCGCCGAACTTGAACGCGTCCAGCAGGAAGCCGAACTGCTCGTCTGCCTGCTCCTGGCTGATGCCCATGACCTCGAGCACACGCTTCTGCACGTCCTCGCGGTGGATGCGGATCGACCCGCCGCCTAGCTCGGAGCCGTTGCACACGATGTCGTACGCATAGGCGAGAGCGGAACCGGGGTCGGTGTCGAAGGTGTCCTCGAACTCGGGCTTCGGGCCGGTGAATGCGTGGTGCACGGCCGTCCATGCCCCGGCGCCGACGGCGACGTCACCGGAGGCAACGGCATCCGCTGCCGGTTCGAACATCGGAGCGTCGACCACCCAGGTGAAGGCGAACGTGTCGGGGTCGAGCAGACCCAGACGGCGACCGATCTCGACGCGCGCGGCGCCGAGAAGTGCGCGGCTGTCCTTCGCGGATCCGGCGGCGAAGAACGCGCAGTCGCCCGGCGCAGCTCCGACGAGTTCGGCGAGGCCTGCCTGCTCGGCCTCGGACAGGTTCTTGGCGACCGGGCCGCCCAGCGTGCCGTCCTCGTTGAAGAGGACGTAGGCGAGTCCGCGCGCGCCGCGCTGCTTCGCCCACTCCTGCCACGCGTCGAGCACCTTGCGGGGCTGCGATGCGCCACCGGGCATGACCACGGCGCCGACGTAGTCGGACTGGAATACGCGGAACGGCGTCTCGGAGAAGTACGGCGTCGCCTCGACCAGCTCGAGGCCGAAGCGCAGGTCCGGCTTGTCGGAGCCGTACTTCGCCATGGCGTCGGCATAGGTGATGCGCGGCAGCGGGGTCTCCACCTCGACGCCGATGGTGGCCCACATCGCGGTGACGACGGCCTCCATCATCTCGATGACGTCCTCCTGATCGACGAAGGCCATCTCGATGTCGAGCTGCGTGAACTCGGGCTGGCGGTCGGCGCGGAAGTCCTCGTCACGGTAGCAGCGCGCGATCTGGTAGTACTTCTCCACTCCGCCGACCATGAGCAGCTGCTTGAACAGCTGCGGGGACTGCGGCAGCGCGTACCAGCTGCCGGGGTGAAGGCGAGCGGGTACGACGAAGTCGCGGGCGCCCTCCGGCGTCGAGCGCGTGAGCGTCGGCGTCTCGACCTCGGTGAAGTCGCGCTCGTGCAGGACGTCGCGGATCGCCTTGTACACCTGCGAACGCAGGCGCATGACGGAGGCCGGTTGCGGGCGGCGCAGGTCCAGGTAGCGGTACTTGAACCGCACGTCCTCGCCGATCGGGTCGCCGCCCTCAAGGCCGGTCGACACCTGGAACGGCAGGGGAGCGGACTCGTTGAGCACGATGACCTCTGCGGCGATGACCTCGATCTCGCCGGTGGGCAGGTTCGGGTTCTCGTTGCCGGCCGGTCGAGCCGACACGGTGCCGGTGACCTTCAGGACGAACTCGCTGCGCAGCGGGTGCGCGATCTCCTCGTCGCGGATGACCACCTGGGCGATGCCGGAGGCATCCCGGAGATCGATGAACGCGACTCCTCCGTGATCACGACGACGATCGACCCAACCCGTGAGGGTGACGGTGTGACCGATGTGCTCGGCTCGCAAAGAGCCGGTCGTGTGAGTGCGAAGCACGGAAGATTCCTCCAGTTCGGAAAAGGGAACCCGCCCATTCTAGGCGAGCACGTGCGGCGGCGAGGGTTGCAGGCTCTTGGCGGTCGGCACATGCTTGCCATATGGAAAGCGAATCGGGGGCGAGCTGACTTCGCCGGATCGAAGACCTCCGCGGTCGGGCACAGCGGATGCCGCGGGGTCACGCCATCGTGCGATTGAGCTACGCGGCGATGCTGGCCGCCTACGTCGGCGTCTTCATGTGAACGGGGTCTTCGGCGGGAGGAGCGCAGGTGTTCGGCGGGACGACGATGACGCTGATCCTGCCCCCGATCATCATCGCGTCCGATGCCGTCACTCCCGGCATCGCCGTCGGCGTCGGCACGATCGTCGCGGCTTTCCTCGTCCTGTCGGCCTTCGTCCCGAGAGCACGCCGTGGCGCATCCGCGGCATGAGCTCGACGAGGCGCTGCTCACGCCGGTGCGCCTCTCGCTCATGGCGGCACTCGGCGGCGATGTCGAACTCGACTTCTCGAGCCTGCGGGATCTGATCGAGGCGGACGACTCCGCCCTGAGCAAGGGCATCTCCCACCTCGAGAAGCTCGGGTACGTGAAGGTCACGAAGGGCTACGTCGGCGCGCGTCCGCGCACCTGGGTGCGTTCGACACTCAGCGGACGGCGTGCGCTCGAGCGTCATGTCGCAGCGCTGCGGGCGATCACAGGGCAGATGTGAGGAACGGGGCTCTCGCTAGACTCGCGGCCATGGACTCGAATCTGATCACCGAGCAGCTCTTCTCGACCGGTTCGGTGGTGACCGGCATCGTGCTGTACGTGCTGTACGCGGTGACGATGTGGAAGGTGTTCGCCAAGGCCGGCTACCCCGGCATCCTGGCTCTGATCCCCATCGTCAACTGGGTCATCCTCGTGAAGATCGCCGGCATGTCAGGGTGGCTCGCGCTGCTCTACCTGATCCCTGTCGTGAACTTCGTGTTCGCGATCGTGGTGGCGATCAAAGAGGGCGCGAACTTCGGCAAGGGCGGGGCCTTCTCGTTCTTCCTGCTCTGGCTCTTCCCGTTCGTCGGGCACCTCATCATCGGGTTCGGGTCGGCCGAGTACCGGAAGGTCTGATCGGGTGCCGGCCGAGCGCCTGCACCTCGTCCGCCACGGCGAGGTGCACAATCCCGATCGTGTGCTCTACGGTCGGCTGCCGAACTTCCGGCTGAGCGACGCCGGCCGCGGCATGGCCCTGGCCGCTGCGGAGTACATCGTCGGTCTCGACCACGAGGTCGCACAGCTGCGCTGCTCTCCGCTGCAACGCGCGCGGGAATCCGCCGAGCCGTTCACCGAGCTGCTCGGACTCCCCGCGCAGATCGAAGAGCGGATCATCGAGCCGACGAACGTCTTCGAGGGCACGCGCATGCGCAAGGCGCTGCGGGATCCGCGCAACTGGTGGCACCTGCGCCGGCCGTCCACGCCGAGCTGGGGCGAGGCGTACGCCTCGATCGCCGAGCGCATGCGTCAGGCGATGGACGACGCCTGGCACGAGACGGATGCCGGTGACATCGTTTTCGTCTCGCACCAGGCGCCGATCTGGATCACGCATCTGTCTGTCGCGGGCCTCCCGCTCCGACACGATCCGCGGACCCGGCGCTGCTCGCTCTCCAGCGTCACGTCGTTCGAGCGCGTCGGCGACGTCTGGCGCGAGGTCGGCTACGCGGAGCCGGCTGCGGGCGGCGTGGATCTCGGCGCGGTCTGAGCCTGGCCGCCGTCAGTGCGCTGACGCCATCAGGTCCCGCACGGCGCCGACGGCCGCCATCTGCCCGGCGGCGGCCGCGGCGACGACTGACGCCATGATGCCGGGGAGTGCCGCACGATGGGCGAGGTCTCCCGCTGCGCTCACACCGGGCAGCGAGGTGCTCCCGAAGTCATCGACCTCGATCGCGCCGGAGGGCAGCATCCGCAGTCCGAGCTGCTCGGCGAACGGTGCGCGCTGACGGATGTCTCCCACCGCCACGAACAGCCCGGCGACCGGCACGTCGCCCTCGGTGGTGCGCACGGTGACGTCGCCGTCCGTTCCCTCGACGCTCTCAACCGGGGCGGGGTGCACGGTGGCTCCGGTCTGCGCGAGCAGCTCGACGACGTCCGGGTGAGCGGCGTCGTCGAGCGGGAACACGATGATCTCGCCGGCGATCCGCCCCAGCATCCCGATCAGGTGGGCGCTGCGCTCCGTGGCACCGAGAATGCCGATGCGCGCCCCCGAGAACTCGTGCCCGTCGCAGAACGGGCAGTTGTAGGCGCCGCGGCCCCACAGGCCGTCGAGGCCGGGGACCGCGGGAAGCACATCGGCGACGCCGGTCGCCAGGAGAACTCGGCGCGCCCGCTCGGACGTTCCGCCGGCGAGTTCGACCGTGAAATCGTCCGCCTCGCCGGCGACGCGGGTCGCCTCGGCATCCCTGATCTCGACGTCGTCGTAGGCGGCCAGCTGCGCTCTGGCGGTGGCGCGGAACTCGGCGGGCGGCGTCCCATCGTTCGCGACGACGTTGTGCATGTGCGCCACGGGTCCGTTGCGATACTCGCCCGAGTCCAGCACCAGCACGGAACGATGCATCCGCCCCAGTGTCAGGGCCGCCTGCAGGCCTGCGGGACCTGCGCCGATCACGATGGCGTCGAACATGAGTTAGTCCTTCCGAGGTTGCGTTCGGGATCAGTCTGTGACTTCATGTCAACATGAAGTCAAGTCCTTCTCGTCCCTGGTCCGTCGGGGAGGTCGCGGAGCGCTTCGATCTGCCCACGAACGTCCTCCGGCACTGGGAGAGCGTCGGCCTGCTCCGCCCGGATCGCGATGATGCCGACCGCCGCCGATACGGCGAGGACGACATCGTGCGCATCGCGGTGATCCAGCGCAGCAAGGCCGCGGGCATGTCGCTCGAGCAGATCGGCGTGCTGCTCGACGACGGCCGCTCCGGGCGGCATGAGGTGCTGCACGCGCATCTGGACGACCTGGATCGGCGGATGGAGGAGATGCGCCGGTCACGGGAGATGACCGAGCATGCGCTGCGCTGCAGCGCCCATGACATCACCACCTGCCCCCGGTTCCGAGCAGGTGTCGAGGACGTCCTGGCGCGGTTCTGAGGCTGGCAGAAGGCTCAGAGTACCCATAGAATCCGCCACGTAGACTGGGCTCGTGCCCGATCCCACGGTTTCTTCCGACCGCGCCGGCCAGACGTCCCGTTCCCGCTCGCGGGGACTGCTCGGAGCCGCGCTCGCCGCGGTGCTCGCCGTCGGCCTCACCGCGTGTGCGCCCGACCCGGTCGCCGAGCAGTACCTGAACGGCGAGGACAAGGGATACGTCGCCGCCAACGGCTTCACCGTGCTCGAGATCGCACCGGACGACCGCGAGGCGCCGATCGAGTTCGCGGGCGTCACGGAGGACGGCGAGGACTTCGACAGCGCCGATCTGTCCGGCGACGTCACCGTGGTGAACTTCTGGTACGCGGGCTGCCCGCCGTGCCGGGTCGAGGCCGCTGACCTCGAATCCGTGTGGCAGGACTACCAGGACGAGGGCGTGAGCTTCATCGGCGTCAACACGCTCGACGAGGCCGATACCGCCAAGGCGTTCGCCGAGACCTACGGCGTCACCTACCCCAGCGTCATGGACGCCAAGACGGGGGAGGCGAAGCTCGCCTTCGCACGGGTCATCCCCATCCAGGCGACACCGACGACCCTCGTGCTCGACAAGCAGGGACGCGTCGCCGCGCGCGTGCTCGGCGAACTCGAGAGCGCATCGATCCTGGAGACCCTGGTCAAGGACGCGCTCGCGGAGAGCGCGTGAACGTCCAGGCCCTGATCGGGGACGGCAGTCTGTTGATCGCCGTGCCGCTGGCGATGCTCGCCGGGCTCGCCGCCTTCCTGTCCCCGTGCGTGCTCCCGCTCGTCCCCGGGTACCTCGGGTTCCTCGGCGCAGCGGTGCCGCAGCGCAGCGCTTCGGCATCGGGGACGACGACGACCGCGACCGCGACGCGCGGCCGCCTCGTTCTCGGGGTCCTGCTCTTCATCCTCGGCTTCACGGTCGTGTTCGTGGCCTTCACCGTGCTCGGCGGAACCGCCGGCGTCTTCTTCCTGCAGTGGGGCGACCTCATCACCCGCATCCTCGGCGTCGTCATCATCCTGATGGGGCTCGTCTTCATCGGCCTGTTCGGGTTCGCGCAGCGGGAATGGCGCTTCCACGTCGACTCCAAGGCCGGACTCATCGGCGCTCCGCTGCTGGGGATCGCGCTGGGCATCGGCTGGGCGCCCTGCATGGGCCCGACGCTCGCCGCGATCGTCGCCCTGTCGTTCAACGTCGGCGACCCCGTGCGCGCCGGGTTCCTCGGCATCGCGTATTCGATCGGCCTGGGCATACCGTTCGTGCTCGTGGCGCTCGGCTTCGGCTGGGCGACGCGCGCCGTCGGCTTCCTGCGCCGCCACATCCGCACCGTGAACATCATCGGCGGCGCGATGCTCATCATCCTCGGCATCCTCATGGTGACGGGCGTCTGGACGACCCTGATGCTCCGGCTGCAGGCGGTGATGGCCAGTGTCTACCTCCCGCTCTAGTTCGACCGAGAAGGATGCCGTGAGCTCCGAATCCTCCGACCCGTTGCGCCCGTCCGATCACATCGACGGCGACGAATCCACCGTGAACCAGCCCAAGCTCGGCGCCATCGGCTGGCTGCGGTGGGGATGGCGGCAGCTGACCTCGATGCGCACGGCGCTCGTGCTGCTGCTGATCCTCGCGATCGCCGCGATCCCCGGTTCGGTGTTCCCGCAGCGCATGGCCGACCCCAACGGCGTGACGCAGTGGGAGGCCAACAACCCCGACATGTTCCCGGTGCTCGATGCGCTGAGCATGTTCGATGTGTACCTGTCGCCCTGGTTCTCGGCGATCTACCTGCTGCTGTTCACGTCGCTTGTCGGCTGCGTCATCCCGCGCATCAAGCACCACGCCAAGGCGCTGCGGACGCGTCCGCCGCGCACGCCTGCGCGACTGCAGCGCCTGGCTGATCACCTCGAGGTGGATCGCCCTTCGGCAGTCTCAGGGGCGGATTCTGCTGAGGATGCCGCTGCCGAGGCATCCCGGGCCGTCGACGTCGCGCAGAAGCAGCTCAAGGCGCTCGGCTACCGCGTGGAGCGCTACGACGCGGGCAAGACGTTCTCCGTCTCGGCCGAGCGCGGCTATTGGCGCGAGACCGGCAACCTGCTGTTCCACCTCGCGCTGGTCGGCGTCCTCGTGACGGTCGGCATCGGCGGTGGATTCGCCTACACCGGACAGAAGGTCGTCGTCGAGGGAGAGACGTTCGTCAACTCGCTGGTCGACTACAACTCGATGAACCGCGGCCGCTTCGTCGGCGACGACGCCCTCGCGCCGTACGCCATGACGCTCGACTCGTTCGACGTCACCTATCAGGAGTTCGGATCGACGGCATCCGGACAGGCGGGCGACTACTCGGCGAACGTGTCGGTGCGCGACACGGACGGCTCCGAATGGGACGGCTCGGTCCAGGTGAACCATCCGCTGAGCGTCGCGGGCGACAAGATCTACCTGCTCGGCAACGGCTACGCGCCGACCATCACGGTGCGCAACGCCGACGGCACGGTCGTCTTCCGCGACTCGGTCGAGTTCCTCCCGCAGGACACCAACATGACCTCGCTCGGCGTCGTCAAGGTCACGGACGGGATGCCGGAGCAACTGGGCATGCTCGGGTTCTTCTACCCGACGCAGGGGCAGCTCGAATCCGGCGCGTTCACCTCGATCTACGGCGACACGTACGCACCGCTGCTGACGCTGCGCGTCTATCAGGGCGACCTCGGCATCGACGACGGAACGCCGCGCTCGGTGTACACGCTCGACACCACCGACCTCACCGAGATCGCCGGCGGCGACTCCGGCGTCGAATCGCTCGAACTGCAGCCGGGGGCGACCGCCGACCTGCCGAACGGGCTCGGCACGGTGACGTTCGAGGACGAGTCGCCGGCTGGGACGCCGGAGGGCGACTTCACCGAGTCCGTGAAGCGCTACGCCTCGCTCCAGGTCCACCACGACGCATCCGCGGTGTGGGTGCTGGTGTTCGCCCTGCTCGCGCTCGGCGGCCTCGGACTCGCGCTGTTCGTGCCGCGTCGGCGCATGTGGGTCAAGGCGACCCCGAACGACGGCGGTGTGCACCTGGAGTACGCCGGTCTCGCGCGCGGTGAGGACCCGACGATCGCCAAGGCCGTCGCCGATCTCGCCGCCGGGCACGAACGACTGCTCGACGATCCCCGAAACGACCCCCGAAAGTAGACTGACACCATGGAAGCGCTGGACGACTACTCGCTGCTGTGCATCTGGACGGCCATCGCGATCTACGCCGCGGCGTTCATCGCGTACGCGTTCGACCTGGCCGGCCGCTCATCGGCGTCTGCCGACGCTCGACTCGAGCGCGAGCTCGTCTCGGTCGGGGCGGGGTCGTCGGGGGAGGCGTTCGCCACGGCATCCGGCTCCGAAGCGCCGAAGAAGCCCCGCAACGTCATGGCGCGGATCGGGACGGCACTGACCGTCCTGGCCTTCCTGTTCCACGTCGCAGCGCTCGTGATGCGCGGCGTCGCGGCCGGACGCGTGCCGTGGGCGAACCTCTACGAGTTCGCGATGATCGGCACCGCCCTGATCGTCCTCGTCTACCTCGTCGTGCTGACCCGCGTCGACCTGCGCTATCTCGGCACCTTCATCATCGGCCTCGTCGTCGTGCTGCTGGGCCTTGCCGCCACGAATTTCTACGTCGAGGTCGTCCCGCTGATGGACCCCCTCAAGAGCGTCTGGCTCGTCATCCACGTGTTCGTCGCCTCGCTGGCGACGGCGTTCCTGGCGCTCGCCTGCTCGCTGTCCGTGCTGCAGCTGCTGCAGGCGCGACGCGAGCGAAAGATCGCTGAGCAGGCCGAGAAGACGGGCCCGCGCTTCCTCGCAACGCTTCCCACGGCTGAGCGCCTGGAAGGGCTCGCCTATCGCTTCGCGATCATCGGCTTCATCTTCTGGACGTTCACCCTCATCGCCGGCGCCATCTGGGCGCAGGATGCCTGGGGCCGCTACTGGGGCTTCGACGTCAAGGAGACCTGGACGTTCATCATCTGGGTGCTCTACGCGGGCTACATCCACGCGCGTGCGACGCGGGGATGGCGCGGCAGCCCGTCGGCCTGGCTGTCGATCGTCGGCTTCGCGGCCGTGATCTTCAACTTCACCGTCGTCAACGTCTTCTTCAAGGGCCTGCACGCCTACTCCGGCCTCAGCTGAATCGCGTCCTCCCCGCCTGCCGTGAGCGGGCTGGAAGGGAAACGCTGGTTCTCAATTAGGTGAGGTGGGCGTTCGTCTTCCCCCCTGGATGTGAACGCGAAGACCCTGCACCATCGCGCCCGATGGTGCAGGGTCCGGTTCCCGCATCTGATGGCCGGGTCAGGTCGCGATGACCGCCTTCGCGGACGTCGTCCGGCGCAGCGCGACCGCGAGCGTCGTGACGCCCAGCGCGAGCACGCCCCACACGATCAGCGCGGCCACCGCTGCCCCGTTGCCTGCGATCAGCCCCGCGTAGGCGGGCTGAGTCGGCAGCGCGGCTCCGAGTGAGGCGAGCCAGGCCGGGACGGTCGAGATGAGTCCAGTGGCGATCGCCAGGACGCCGACGAGCGCGCTGATCCAGCGGCCGACGCCGCCCAGCGCCGCTACCAGCGCCTGGTTCACCGCGGCGAACGCGACACCGGCGAGCACGGCGGTTCCCGCGAACACCCACCAGGTCCCCGCGTCGTACTGAGCCACGATCTGCACGATGATCGAGACGAGCAGACCCTGGCCCGCGCCGATCAGCGCGGCCGGAGCGAACGCCCGCAGCGCGAGCGCGATCGACGGGCGACGCGAGGTGAGCGTGCGCGCCGTGTGCGGACGCAGCACCAGGAACGTCGCAAGCGCTCCGAACCAGAGCACGACGGCCGTCAGCAGCGGGATCGCCGTCGGTCCGAAGATCGTCGACGTCGAGGTGTTCGACGACACGGGGTCGGCGATGACCGACGCCAGTGACGAGGACTCGTCCTCCGAGAACGACGGGATCGATTCCACGGCCGTGTCGAGGCCGCTCGCGAGCTCTCCGGTGCCGTTGGCGAGCTGGTCGAGCCCGTCGACGAGCTCGGTCGCGCCATCGGCGAGCTGCGTCGCTCCGTCCCCGAGCTGTCCGGCGCCGGAACTCAGTTCGTCTGCTCCGGTCGCGAGCTGTCCCGCTCCCTCGCCGAGCCCTGTTGCACCGGTCGACAGCCCGGTCGCGCCGTTCGCGAGCTCGCGGGCCCCCGCAGCGGACTGGTCCACGCCACCGGCGAGCTGGTTCAACCCGTCGCCGAGCGCGACCGCGGCCTCGCCGGCCTGGGACAGCTGCGCGGACAGCGTCTGGGGCAGCGCGCCGATTCCCTCCGCGAGCGGTCCGGCATAGCCGGATGCCGTGCCGGCCGCCGTCGCGGCGTCGCCGGCGGACGCGGCTGCGACCCCGGCATCCTCAGCCGCCGTGGCGAGCTGCGCGCAGAGTTCGCCGGATACCGCCGGGTCGCACTGCTGGGCCATGGCGCCGAGCGTGGCGGCGAGTTCGCCGACCTGCGTCGCCGTCGTCACGGTCGATTCGGCGGCAGCGGCCGACTCCGAAGCGACGGTTCCCGCCGCCCCCACGAGCTGGCTGAGATCGCCGGCAGGGTCGGTCATCGCGCCGGCGCCGGCGAGGAGGCCCTGTCCGAGCGTCGTCGCACCCGAGCCTGCTTCCCGCGTGTTCGCGGCGATCGTGTCCAGCCCGCTGCCGAGCGAGCTCGCTCCGCCGCTGAGCTGCGTGGCGCCGTCGGCGAGCTGGGTCGCTCCGTTCGAGATCTCGGATGCCCCGTCGCCGAGCTGGGATGCGCCATCGCCGAGCTGGTTCACGCCGTCGGCGAGCTGGGTCGCACCATCGGGCAGAGCGGTCGCGCCGTCTGCGGCCTGCAATGCGCCGTCGGCCAGCGACGTCGCGCCGTCCGCGGCCTCACCGAGCTGCTCGCCGAGCGTCGTGAAGCCGACGAGCACGTTCTCCATGGTCGCCTCGCTGAGCATGGTCCCCATCGTGGATGTCGCGGCCGACGCGATCTGCGACGTGATGAGGTCGTCGGCGACGCGGCCGTCCTCCGGCGTGGTGACCGTGATCAGCGCCTGCTCGGCCTCGCCGCCGCCGTCGGCGATCGCGGTGCCCGCAGAGGTCGCCGCCGCCGAGAAGTTCGCAGGGATCGTGATGACGGCCTGGTAGCTGCCGTCGGCAAGGCCCTCGGCCGCGTCGTCCTCGTTCGAGATCACCCAGCTGAGGTTCGAGTCCAGCTCATCAGAGCCTTCGACGAGACCGGACGCGAGCTGGCGCCCGAGCGGCGTGTACTGATCGTCGATCGTGACCGGCTCGTCGAGATTGACGATGGCCGCGGTCATCGAGTCGAGGCGCTCGGTCGGATTCTGCAGCGCCGCCACCAGCAGTCCGCCGATGATCGCCGGCAGCAGCAGGACGCCGACCACGGTCAGCCAGGTGATCTTCTTGCGAGATCGTGCCCGTTCGATGGAGAGGGTCATGCGGTCACCTCGGAGGTCTCGGTGCGGTGGGGGAAGCGGGTGTCGACGACCGACGCGTCAGGCCAGCCGGCATCCGCCAGGATCGCGCGGGCGCCGTACGCATCGGATGCCGTGGCGAACACCGCTAGATCACGGGATGCCGCGGCATCCCTGAGCATCGCCGTCGCCTGGTCGCGCTGCGCGCCCCCGAGCAGGTCGATGCCGTCGATCACGACGAGGTCGGAGCGCCCGCGCAGTGCTTCGCGGAGGTCGGCGAGTGCGGCATCCGTGTCGTCGACGAGGACGCAGCCGACGTGGGCGCGCACCCAGGCGGCGCGTCCGGGGAGCAGGTGGCCTGCCACGCGCAGGCGCCCGTCGTCGGGGGCGAGCCGACCGGCGACGGCCAGTGCGAGGGCGCGCCGCACCCCGGCATCCGGAGCCGTGACGATCTGCCCGGACCCAGGCGCGACGCGCAGGCGGAGGCCTTCGAGGATCGGCGCGTCGGCACGGAGCACCAGGTCGTCCGCCGCGATGACGGAATCATCGCCCGGCCACGATGCGAGGTGCCGCTCGCGCTCGACGGCTTCACCCTCGATGTCCACGCTGGGCAGGATCCGCTCGAGCCAGCGAGGCAGCTCCCAGGCGCGCTCGCCGAGGATCGCCATGAGCGCCGGGATGAGCGTCATTCGGACGAGGAACGCGTCGATCGCGATACCGGCGGCGAGGCCGAGCGCGATCGGCTTGAGCGAGGAATCGCCCTCAGGGACGAACGCGACGAAGACCGCGAACATGATGAGCCCGGCGGCCGTGACGACCTTCGCCGACCCGGTGAACCCGGTGCGGACGGCGCGGATCGCCGCGCTCCGGCGCTCGGCGCGATTCGCGCTCTTCGACGACGCGTCGTGCACGAAGTCCTCGCGCATGCGCGAGACCAGGAAGACCTGGTAGTCCATCGCGAGGCCGAACAGCACGCCCATGAGGACGATCGGCATGAAGCTGATGATCGGGCCGGTCTTCGCGACATGCAGCGCGTCGGCGAACCAGCCCCATTCGAACACCGCGCCGACGACGCCGAACGCCGCGACGATCGACAGCAGGTAGCCGAGCGCGGCCGTGACCGGCACCCAGATCGAGCGGAACACGATCGTCAACAGGATGAGCGAGAGGCCGATCACGAAGATCCCGAACGGCAGCAGGGCGGCGCCGAGCTGGTCGGAGATGTCGATCGCGACGGCCGTGAAGCCGGTGACCTTCACATCGATGCCGAACTCGTCCAGCCACTCGTCGTGGTGCGAACGGAGCTCGCGCACGAGGTCGCTCGTCGCGGGGTCGTCCGGCGCCGTCTCGGGGATCACCTGCACGATGCCGGTGTCCGCGGTCTCGTTCGGGGTCGCGAGGGCGACCTCCTTCACGCCGTCGATGTCGGCCACGGCATCGCCGAGGTCCTCCATGAGCGTCAGCGGATCCGTCGAGGTGACGATCGTCCCGGTGAGGATGAGGGGGCCGTTGAACCCTGGACCGAACTCCTCGGCGACGAGGTCGTAGCTCTGCCTCGCCTCGGAGTCCTTCGGGAGCACGCCGGCATTGGGCAGCGCGAGGTTGAGGCTCAGCGCCGGGATCGCGATGGCGCCGAGACCGACGATGACGGCGAGAGAGGTGAGGATGGGCCGCTTCGTGATGCCGCCCACCCAGCGCTGGCTGAACGTGCGGCGCGGTGCGGCGTCGGCCTTCGCGGGACGCGGCGCGCGCTTCCAGCCGATGACGCGGCCCTTCATGAAGCCGAGCAGTGCCGGCGTGAGCGTCACGGCGATGACGACCGCGATCGCGACGGCGACGGCCGCTGCGATGCCCATGGTCGTCAGGAACGGGATGCCGGCGAAACCGAGGCCGATCAGGGCGATCAGGACGGTGATGCCGGCGAACACGACGGCGGAACCGGCTGTGCCGACCGCACGCGCCGCGGACTCCTCCGGATCGACGCCATCGCGGACCTGGTCCTGGTGCCTGGCCATGATGAACAGGGCGTAGTCGATGCCGACCGCGAGACCGAGCATCAGTGCGAGCAGCGGAGTGGTCGAGGACACGCTCGCGAAGGCCGTGGCCGCGAAGATCCCGGCGATCGAGATGCCGACGCCGAGGATCGCGGTCGCGAGGGGGAGTCCCGCCAGCGCGAACGAGCGGAACGTGACGATCAGGACGATGAGTGCGATCAGCAGACCGACCGCCTCGGTCAGAGTGACGCCGGGGATCGACGTCGCGAACAGGTCGCCGCCGAGTGCGGTCTGGGAGCCGTCGGGCAGAGCCGCGGAGAGGTTGTCCACGACAGCCGCGAGCTCGTCCTTCGTGTCCTGGGACACGTCGGTGGACTGTCCGTCGAACTGCAGCTGGACGATGGCGGCTGTCTCGTCGTCGTTGATCATGCCGGCGACCATCTCGTCGTACGGCGAGGTCGCGGCGAGCACGCCGTCGAGGTCCTCGAGCTCGTCGACGGCATCCTCGATGTCCTCGCGGTAGGCATCGTCCGTGATGCTGTCGCCATCGGCGGCCACGACGATGAACTGTGCGTTCGTGCCGCTCACCTGGGGGAACGAGCGGGACAGCTGCTCGAGGCCGGCCTGCGATTCGGTGCCGGGGATCGAGAACGAGTTGTCCGTCCCTGTGCCGAGCACGAGCGCACCGCCGCCGGCGATGCCGAGCACCAGCAGCCAGGAGACGAGTACGCGCCAGGGGTGGCGGAACGACCAGCGTCCGAGGGACGACAGGAATGTGGACACGAGGATCCTCCGTGAAGGGCCGGTGCGGGTTTGATACACAAGCGTATCCGATACAGGTCTGTATCCTATGGTGAGTCGAGCGTGCGAAACTGTGGGCGAGGTGTGAGAGTGGGACTGTGGAGGCTTCGATGACGATTCCGGTGACGAGACGCCGCGAGAACACCAGGGCTCGCCTGCTGGATGCCGCGGCGCAGGTGTTCGCCGAGATCGGTCTCGAGGGGGCGAGCGTCGAGGCGATCTGCGAGCGCGCGGGCTTCACCCGCGGCGCGTTCTATTCGAACTTCGAGTCGAAGGACCAGCTGTTCCTCGCGCTGGCCTCCTCCGTCGCCGAGCAGCGGCTCTCGTCGGTCAGAGGGCGTATCGACGAGTTCGTCGCATCAGGAGTGCTCGCCGGCGACGCGGATCCGACCGCACTCGTGCAGCGCATCATGGACTCGGGCCTCGACGATCGCCTCGGCGTGCTCATGATGAGCGAGATCCGCATCCGCGCACTGCGCGACGAGGAATTCGCCACGGCCTACCTCGAGCAGGACCGCGCGATGGTGTCGAGCATCGAGGACATCATCCAGGGGCTCATCGACACCGGACTCTTCGCCTTGCGCATCGATGTCCCGTCGGCCGCGCGGATGCTGATGATCCAGTGGGAGGGCTGCATGGCGCGTGCGGCGCTCGAAGGGCTCGACGGCGAGCCGCTGCATCATGTCGGGGCCGAAGCGCTCAGTCAGCTCGTCGACCTCATCATCGCACCGACCGAATAGCCACCAGCTCGGGCGGCCGCGTCACGCGAGCAGGGCGTGGCACCGCGTGAGTCGGTCGAGCCACCAGTCCCGGCGCTCCGCTGAGGCCGCGAGCCGGTCGAGCCGCACGGCATCCGGGGTGACCCGGCCGACCGGAATCTCCCCCGCGCGGGGAACGAGGTCGGCGACGTCCTCGACGAACAGCGCCCCGGTGCCGAGCCCGCAGTCGTATTCCAGCTCGGGGAGGGAAGCCGCGAGCATCGCCCCCTGCGACAGGCCGACCGCCGTATCCAGGGCGCTCGAGACAACAGCCGGGAGTCCTGCCTCCGCGACGATCTCCAGGGCTCGGCGGACGCCACCGAGCGGCTGCGCCTTGATCACCAGCAGGTCGGCCGCACCGGCGCGGGCGACGGCGATCGGGTCCGACGCCTTGCGGACGCTCTCATCCGCGGCGATCGGGATGCCCATGTACTTCACGCGCGTGCGGAGTTCGGCGAGCTCGTCGACGCTCTCGCACGGCTGCTCCACGTACTCGAGGTCGAAGGCGGCGAGCGAGTGGATTGCATGCTCAGCCTCATCGACGTTCCATGCGCCGTTCGCGTCGATGCGGATCCGCCCCTCCGGCCCGAGCGTCGCTCGCACGGCTCCGACCCGCGCGACGTCGTCGGCGAGCGTCTGTCCAGGGTCGGCGACCTTGACCTTCGCGGTGCGGCATCCGGGGAAGCGTGCGAGGACCGCGGCGACCTGTTCGGCCGGCACGGCGGGCACGGTCGCGTTCACGCTGATCGTCGTCCGGTGCGGCGTGGGCTGCTCGTTCCACGCGAAATCGAGCGCTGCTGCGAGCCACGTCGACGCCTCGGCATCCGAGTACTCCACGAAGGGCGAGAACTCCGCCCAGCCGGCTGGTCCCTCAAGCAGAAGCGCCTCACGGACGTCGACGCCGCGGAAGCGGGTCGTCATCGGAAGCGCGACCACCCTGGCGGTGGCGAGGATGTCGGCAAGCGGTGGCGTCATCGCCCCATCATCCCGCGAGAAACCATCTCTTGCGCGAGGAATCTCCGCGGTCGTGGTTTCTCGCGAACTAAGTGGTTTCTCGCGGTGCGGCCGTCAGTCCAGTCGCTTCTGCAACTCGGCCATGCGGGCGGTGGTCCGGAACCCGAGCTGCCTGTTCACGGCGAGCATGTGCGCGTTCGAATCGGCGTTGAACGTGTAGATGCGGGTCGTTCCGGGGGAGTGCTGCTGGAACATCCGCAGGTTCTCCAGCTTGATGCGCAGACCGAGACGGTGTCCGCGGTCCTCTCGGCGGACGAGCGTGCCCCACTGGTAGCCGTTGCCGTCATCGAGCGACACGACGATCTGCGTGTAGGCGGCGACATGACCATCGGCGGTGAGCGCGATCGTGCCGTACGAGGTGCGCCCCTGGCGTGCGACGAGCGCTTCATCGGCGCGGAAGTCGGCGACGTCCGCCGTCGCGGCTTCGATGTCCAGCTCGCCGGTCGGCGCCTCGGTGTCCAGCAGGGCGTCGAGCGCGGCCCACTCGGCGACCACGTCGTCCGGTACCGCGCCCTTCCAGCTGCGGATCGTGTACCCCGTGGCCGGAGCCTCGGCGAGGAGCTCTTCGATGACGGCATCCGAAACCGGAAGATCCAGGCGGCCCTGCAGGTCGCCGAGCGCGACGGCGTAGTCGTGCCGACGCGCGAACTCGTACCCCGGCTCACCGGAGCCGTCTGCGCGGGCGGATGCCGGCCAGAAGATGTCCGCCCGAAGCGTCGAGCGTCCGGCAGCTGCCGCTTCGCCCTCGATGTGCGCCAGCAGTGCAGAGCCCACGCCGCGGCGCCGGTGCTCCGGCGGCACGTTCACGCCGATGCCCGCGGTGCGCACGTTGTCCTTGAGGGGCAGGCCGATGGATGCCGAGCCGACGACAGCGCCGCCCTGCAGAGCGACGAATGCGCGTCGCTCGGTCGTCGCCGATGGCTGCTGCAGCTCGGCCCGGCTCTCATCGCGCGACCAGATGACGGCGTTCTCGCCCATGTCGACGCGGCGCGCGGCGGCGTATGCCTCCCACCATGCGTTGTAGGCGTCGTCGTCGAACGGGTCGATGCGGCTGATCGTGAGACTCACTCGCTCACGTTAGCTCTTGTCGAAGGAACAGCGATGTGTCGTTGACAATAGTGTGTGACGCACAGTACTGTGATCCGTATGGACGAACAGTTCGACATCCACCTGCAGGAGCTGCGACGCGGAACCATCGTGCTCGCCTGCCTGCAGCTGCTGCGCGACGCCGGCTACGGCTACAGCCTGCTCGAGCGGCTCGACGGGCACGGCTTCACGACCGACGCCAACACCCTGTATCCGTTGCTGCGGCGGCTGGAGAAACAGGGATACCTCACGAGCGAGTGGAACACCGAGGAGGCGAG
This sequence comes from Microbacterium sp. GXF0217, assembly GCF_054798195.1. Lineage (NCBI taxonomy): Bacteria > Bacillati > Actinomycetota > Actinomycetes > Micrococcales > Microbacteriaceae > Microbacterium > Microbacterium sp. GXF0217. The sequence goes on from NZ_JBSJZG010000003.1 coordinate 173,331, forward strand.
GCCGCGCAAGTTCTACCGGACCTCCGCCGACGGCGTCCGTCTCGCCGACACCCTGACCACGCACTGGCGATCGCTCACCACGGCGATCGCGTCGCTCACCGAAGAGGAGCACTGACATGACCGCCACCCTGTCCGAGCGCTACATCTCGGCCACCATCCGCAGCCTCGCACCCGACACACAGGACGACGTGCGTGCCGAACTCGAGGCTTCCATCGCCGACGCCGTCGAAGCGCGCGTCGAGCAGGGCGAGGCGCGGGCGGATGCCGAGCGCGCCGTCTTGACCGAGCTCGGCGACCCCGACATCCTCGCCGCCGGCTATGCCGACCGGCCGCTGCACCTGATCGGTCCGAAGTACTACCTGACCTGGTGGCGTCTGCTCAAGCTGCTGCTGTGGATCGTGCCGATCTGCGTGCTCGGCGCCATGACGCTCGGGCTGCTGCTTTCCGGGCAGGGCGTCGGCGAGACGATCGGCCAGGTCGTGCCCGTCACGCTGCAGGTCATCGTGCACCTGTGCTTCTGGACCACGCTGGTGTTCGCCGTCCTGGAGCGCACCGGTGCGGACACCGGTGCGAAATGGGAGGTCGATCAGCTTCCCGAGGCGCAGGAGAACGGTGCGGGGCGCAGCGAGCTGATCGCGACGCTGGTGTTCCTCGGCATCGCCGCTGTGGCGGTGATCTGGGATCGCGTCCGTGGCTTCTTCCCGACCGGAGGCGACCCGATCGCGATCCTCGACCCGCGACTGTGGCCCTGGTGGATCGGAGCGCTGTTCGCGCTCATCGTCCTGGAGGCGGTGTTCGCCGTCGTGCTGTTCCGGCTGCGGCGCTGGACCACGACGATGGCGCTGCTGAACACCGTGCTCGCGCTGGCGTTCTCGGCCCTGGTGCTGATCCCGCTGCTGCGCGGGGAACTCATCAACCCGGACTTCCTGGCCTTCGTCGCGGATGCCGGTGGGGACGGCTTCGCGGCCGGCGACGCCGAGGCGGCTGGCAACGGCGGCATCTTCCGCATCCTCGCCGTCCTGATCGGCTTCGGAGTCGGCGTCGGCGCGGTCTGGGACATCGTCGACGGCTGGCGCAAGGCGCGGCGGGCCGAGCGCGCACAGCTGGTCTGATCCGTTCCGTTTCCCCGGGGAGCAGCGCGCTCCTCGGGGAAACGCGCTGCCGGGACGTCGTCAGTCGTCGGACAGCATTCTCGGCAGGAAGCCGAGAGCATCCAGTTGCCGGATGAGTCGGGATCGATATGAGGCGGAACCCGGTGCTGCCTGGGCAAGATCTCCGGCCTTCACAGTCCCGCGCTGCAGGACCTCGTTCAGCACCCGGTGCTCGCCGTCCGAGATGCGCCCGTCGCGGGCTAGGCGAGTCAGGGCGGGCCCGATCAGAGCATCGATGACGTAGTCGCGGTCCTGGAGATGGATCAGTCGCGTGATGTCCTCCCGGATGCCCCGGGCGAAGAAGGATGCCCAGGCGATCGTGCCCTCGTCGCTCAGAGTGTCTGCGGCCTCCAATGCTGTGATGTAGGCGGCTCGATCGTTGCCGAAGACTGCAGTGGGATTGAGCGCGCCGAACCCGCGAGTGGCGAAGACGGTCCGCCGGAGCATGGCGTAGGTGAAGAGACGCGAAACTCGCCCGTTTCCGTTCCGGAACGGATGGATCCAGACGAAACGATGGTGCGCAAGTGCAATCTGCATCAACTGCTCGTGCAGGGGACGCTCGGCATTCGCGAACTCGAGCAGCGACGACATCTCAGGGTGGACGGTGATCCAGGCCGGTGGCCGATGAACCGAGCCGGAGATCGCCACATCCTGAGTCCGGTACGCGCCGGGCGTCGGGTCCCCTTCTCGCGTGAGATCTTCGACGATGCGGGCGTGCAGGTCTGCGGGCCGAAACCACGCTCATGACAGTGTCGAAAAGGCGATGCAGTTCCGTGAACGTATCTCGAGGCGTCGTGCCCGTTCCGATGTCCGCACGCAACCGTTCGATCTCGAAGAGCGTGGCGACGAGGTCGGAGTCGAACGCGAGAGGCGGCAGACGATAGAGATCGGCCATGGACTCTGATTTGTCGTGGTTTTCTTCCTCGGTGTGATGCGTAACTATTTGCTTACAAGTGTCCGCAGACTTGCCGGCCGCTCCGGTAAGAAGTGTCTTCGGCCGGTTGCCATCGCGGAATATGCTCGTATGCGTGGACAACGCATTCGTCTCCGATCTGTTCGACCTCTCCGAGTGGAAGCTCGCGCCGGGGGCCGAGGCGTACACCGACATCACCGCGCACGTGTCCGTCGACGGCGGCGTCGCCCGCATCGCGTTCAACCGGCCTGAGGTGCGCAACGCCTTCCGCCCGCACACCGTCGACGAGCTCTACCGCGCACTCGACGCCGCCAGGCAGGACCCGCGCATCGGTGCCGTGCTGCTCACCGGCAACGGGCCGAGCCCGAAGGACGGCGGCTGGGCGTTCTGCTCCGGCGGCGACCAGCGCATCCGCGGTCGTGACGGGTACAAGTACAGCGACTCCACGACCGAGGTGCACGATCCGGCCCGCGCCGGCCGCCTGCACATCCTCGAGGTCCAGCGGCTGATCCGTTTCATGCCCAAGGTCGTCATCGCGGTCGTCCCCGGCTGGGCGGCCGGCGGCGGGCATTCGCTGCACGTCGTGTGCGACCTGACGATCGCCTCCGCCGAGCACGGCAGGTTCAAGCAGACGGATGCCGATGTCGGATCGTTCGACGCCGGATACGGGTCCGCGTACATGGCGCGCCAGACCGGGCAGAAGATCGCGAGAGAGGTGTTCTTCCTCGCCGAGGAGTATTCCGCTCAGCGCGCGTACGAGATGGGGGCGGTGAACCGCGTCGTGCCGCACGCCGAACTCGAGCGCGAGGCGCTCACGATGGCGCGGACCGTGCTCACGAAGTCGCCGACCGCGATCCGGATGCTGAAGTTCGCGTTCAACGCCGTCGACGACGGACTCGTCGGCCAGCAGGTGTTCGCCGGTGAGGCGACGCGGCTCGCGTACGGGACGGATGAGGCGGTCGAGGGCAGGGATTCGTTCCTCGAGAAGCGCGAGCCCGACTGGTCGTCGTTCCCCTACCACTTCTGACCGCCATGACCAGCCTGATCGCCACCTCTGCCGAGGACCCGAATGTTCTCGCCGAACAGCTGCGGCGTGCTCTGGACGGCGGGCCCGCGCTCGGGCTCGGGATGCTGGGCGAACAGCCGGATTCCGTGCCGGACGGCACAGCCGTCGTGATCGGGACGTCGGGGTCCACCGGCATCCCGAAGCGCGTGGTCCTCAGCGGCGAAGCGCTGCGGGCCGGGGCCGAGGCCACAGCCGAGCGGGTCGGCGCCGGCCGCTGGCTGCTGGCGCTGCCCGGCGGCTACGTCGCCGGTCTGCAGGTGCTCGTGCGGTCGATCCTCGCCGGGACCGAGCCCGTCGTCCTGTCCGGCGCTTTCTCGCCGCTCGCGTTCGCCGAGGCCACGCTCAGGAACTTGCGCACGGGTCGGGACGACGCGCTGTTCACGTCGCTGGTGCCTGCACAGGTCGCGAGTCTCCTCGATGCCGTGGACCAACCGGGTGTGCGCGCCGCGCTGCAGTCCTACCGGGCGATCCTCGTCGGCGGACAGGCGCTGCCCGAGGTGCTGCGCGAGCGAGCGGCGGATGCCGGGGCGCACCTCGTGCGCACGTACGGCTCGACGGAGACGAGCGGTGGATGCGTGTACGACGGCATCCCGCTCGACACCGTGAACGTCCACGTCGTGGACGGCGAACTGCGCATCGCAGGTCCGATGCTCGCCGACGGCTACCTCGACGACGCCGTGCTCACCGCCCGCACGTTCGAGCGGGATGAGCTGGGCATCCGGTGGTACCGCACGGGAGATCTGGGCTTCGTCGAGAACGGCGTCGTCCTGGTCCACGGGCGCGCGGACAACGTGATCGTCTCGGGCGGCATCAACGTGTCGCTCGATCGGGTCGAGAGAATCGTGCGCCGCGTTCCTGGATTGACCTCGGCCGTCGTCGTCGGCGTCGAGGACGAACGGTGGGGCGAGGCGTCGGTCATCGTCGCTGTGCGCGGCGAGGCGCTGCGCCGCAGCGAGGCCGAGCAGCTCGAGCATGCGCGTGAAGCGGTCGCGACCGAGATCGGCAAGCACGCGCGCCCCGCGCGCCTCGTGCTCGTCGACGAACTGCAGACACTCCCGAGCGGCAAGCCGGACCGGGACGCGATCGGTCGCCTGGCGGGTCAGCTGCGCTGACCGGTGCCACACTGGGCTGATGGCGACATACACCCACGGGCATCACGAAACAGTGCTGCGGTCTCACAACAACCGCACGATCGCGAACTCGGCGGAGTACCTCCGACCGTTCCTCGCGCCGGACGCGACGCTCCTCGACGTGGGCGCAGGGCCGGGCACGATCACGGTGGAATTCGCCGAGCAGGTCGCGCACGTCACGGCGACCGAGATCGACGAAGCGGCTCTCGCGCTGTCGCAGCGCGCCGCCGCCGACCGCGGCCTGGCGAATCTCGACTTCTCGGTCGAGGACGTGCACGCACTGAGCTTCGCCGATGACAGCTTCGACGTCGTGCACGCGCACCAGGTGCTCCAGCACGTCGCAGACCCCGTGCAGGCGCTGCGGGAGATGCGCCGCGTCACCAAGCCGGGCGGCGTCGTCGCCGCGCGCGACGCCGACTACGCCGGCTTCATCTGGTTCCCGCTGATCCCCGCGCTCGACGAATGGCTCGCGCTGTACCACGCGGCCGCCCGCGCGAACGGGGGAGAGCCGGATGCCGGGCGCCGGCTGCTCTCGTGGGCGAAGGCCGCCGGCTTCGACGACGTCACCGCGACCGTCTCGACCTGGTGCTACGCGACGCCGGAGGATCGGGCCTGGTGGGGCGGGATGTGGGCCGACCGCATCCTGGAATCCGCACTCGCGCGCCAGGCAGTCGACACCGGGATCGCCACGCGCGAAGACCTCGAGCGCATGAGCGCCGGTTGGAAGGCATGGGCGGATGCCGAGGACGGCTGGTACCTCGTCCCGCACGGGGAGATCATCGCCAGCGTCTGATACATCGCCAGGCGGATGCCGCGCTCGACGCCCTCGCGTAGCGTGAGAGGGTGATCCGCCCGCTGTCCCGCACCGCCCTCGTCCTCGACATCGTCGGGGCCGTGCTGCTGTTCGTGATCCTGATGCCCGTATCGCTGGCGTTCTACGCGCCGGGGACCCTGAGCTTCATCGGCGTCTCCGAAGCGGTCGGTGTCGCGGCGATGGTGCTCGCCGGAGCCATCCAGTGCGGTGCGGTCGCCATCGGCAGGCTCGCACCGGGGATCGCGCTCGCGGTGGCGTGGGTCGGCGCGATCGTGCAGATGCTAGGCGGGCTCTCGCCGCTGCCGTTCAACATCGCGATCCTCATGGTGCTGTACGCGACCGCGGCCTGGGGCTCGCGCCGTGTGATGTGGGCAGGGCTCATCTCCGCCGGCGTCGGCGCTGTGGTGGCTGGGCTGTACATCTCGTTCTTCAACGGTGCGTCCTCCGGAGGCTTCGGGATCACGTTCGCCGCGGCAACGTTGCTCGTGCTGGTGTCGGTGCTGGCACTGGGCTTCGCGTGGGTGGCCGGATTCGGATGGCGCATGGTGCTGCGCTCGCGCCGCATCCGCGACGCCCAGATGCGCGCCGAGGCCGCGACAGCCGAGGAGCAGGAGCGGGTGCGCATAGCCCGCGACATGCACGACATCGTCGCCCATTCGCTCGCCGTGGTCATCGCGCAGGCGGACGGCGCCCGCTACGCCGCGGCCGTGGATCCGGATGCCGCGCCGGCCGCGCTGACGACGATCGCCCAGACCGCGCGCGGTGCTCTGTCGGACGTCCGGATGCTCCTGACCCAGCTGCGACATCGGCAGGGCGACGGACCGCAGCCCACGCTCGCCGATCTCGAGACGCTGTTCGCGCACGTGCGCCTGGCGGGCATCGAGCCGCGGGTGACCGTCGATCCGATGCCGCCGGAAGATCTCCCCGGTGGCCTCCAGCTCGCGATCTATCGGATCCTTCAGGAGGCGCTCACCAACGCTCTGCGCCACGGCGACGGCCAGTCGGTCGAGATACACCTCGCCTGGCACCGGGACTTCGTCGACATCACGGTCGCCAACCCGGTCGACGAGTCGATGGCCCAGAGCCTCGGCGGTGGACACGGGATCATCGGCATGCGCGAACGCGCGCAGCTCGTCGGCGGAGTCCTGCGCGCCGAACGCGAAAATGGACGCTTCGTGGTCCGTGCGCGCTTGCCCGTGGGGGCAGCGGATGCCGGGCAGGATGGAACCGGCGCATCGGTCGCCGGGAGAGGGGACTCATGATCCGCGTCGTGCTCGTCGACGACCAGGGGCTGTTCCGCGCCGGCATCCGGATGCTCGTCGACTCCCAGCCCGATCTCGAGGTCGCGGGGGAAGCCGGCGACGGCCGCGAAGCGCTGGCGGTGATCGCCGCGACTCGCCCGGACGTCGTCCTGATGGACATCCGGATGCCGGTGATGGACGGCCTCACCGCCACCGGCGAGCTGCTCGCCCAACCGGATCCGCCGAAGGTCGTCATGCTCACGACGTTCGACCTCGATGAAGCAGCAGCCAAGGCCATCCGCCAGGGGGCCAGCGGCTTCCTCCTCAAGGATGCCGATCCCGAGTTCCTGCTCGCCGCGATCCGGACCGTGCATGCGGGATCCAGTGTGATCGCGGCATCCGCGACCCGTGATCTGTTCGCGCATTTCGCGGAGGAGTCCAAGCCGGTCCCGGCGTCCTATGGCGAGCTCACCGACCGAGAGCGGGAGATCTTCGCGCTCGCCGCCCGTGGACTCTCGAACGCCGAGATCGCGTCGCGGGAGTTCCTCAGCGAGGCGACCGTGAAGACGCACATCAGTCGCATCCTCACGAAACTGGGTCTGCGCGATCGCGTGCAGCTGGTCGTGTTCGCCTTCGAGCACGGGCTGGCCTGAACGGGATCATCCTTCCGATGTACGCCGAATGCGTCGGGCGGGCGATGTGCGGAGGGATGCCGGATTCCTAACGTGGTCAGCATGGAGATCACGACCACCGACCTGGGGCTCGCCGCCCGCGTCCAGCATCTGAAGAAGTCCTACGGCTCCGGCGACAGCACTGTGCACGCGCTCGACGGCGTGAGCGTCGGCATCCGCCGTGGACAGTTCACCGCCATCATGGGCCCGTCCGGCTCAGGCAAGTCGACCCTGATGCACATCATGGCCGGCCTCGACGCCCCCACCGAGGGGCGCGCGTGGATCGGCGACACCGAGATCACCGGCCTCGGCGACCTCGACCTGACGATCCTGCGCCGTCGCCGCGTCGGCTTCATCTTCCAGGCGTTCAACCTCGTGCCGACGCTCGATGCGATCGGCAACATCATGCTGCCGTTCGAGCTCGACGGACGCCGTCCGAGTGCGATCGAGCGCGCCCGCATCGATGGACTGGTCCAGACGCTCGGGCTCGCCTCGCGCCTGCGGCACCGTCCGCACGAGCTGTCCGGAGGGCAACAGCAGCGCGTCGCGATCGCCCGTGCGCTCGCCACCGCCCCCGATCTCGTCTTCGCCGACGAACCGACGGGCAACCTCGATTCGAGGACGGGACGCGAGGTGCTGCAGCTGCTCTCCGAGGCCAGCCGCGAGCACGGGCAGTCGATCGCCATGGTCACGCATGACGCGATCGCCGCCAGCCACGCCGACCGCGTGCTGTACCTCGGGGACGGACGCATCGTCGCCGATCACCCGAAGCAGAGCGCCGAGCAGATCGCGGCGTACATGCTCGCCGCGGAGGTCGCGGCATGACCACGGTGGCGGCGACCCCGGCATCCGTGATCGCCGACACCGCACGGACCGGCCCACGGCTCGGGGGGCTGCGCGACCGCGGCATGGGGGCGAGCGTCCTCGTCGCCGGTCTTGCCTCGGCTTTCGGTGTCGTACTGGTCGAGGCCACCGCGTACATCGGCGTGATGCTGAAGGCTGATCCGTACATCGGCGACAGCGGAACGCTCGCGGTCGTCGTCGCGATCCTGAGCGTCCTGCTGATCGGGGTCGCGCTCTACGTCGCGGCGATCGTCACGGCGAACACGTTCTCGACGATCATCGCCGGGCGCGTCAGAAGGATCGCGCTCATGCGGCTGATCGGTGCGACCGCGCAGTCGCAGCGATCTGAGGTCGCACGCCAGGGCCTCGTCGTCGGTCTCATCGGCGCCGTCATCGGCATCGCCGTCGGCATGCTGATCTCCGTGTTCGGCCTGGTGCTCGCCGACCGGCTGCTCGGAGAGCTTCCCGACTTCTCGCTCGCTCAGTTCGGCATCCTCATTCCCGCGGCGGGGGTCGCGCTCACCACCTGGGCGGCCGCCTGGGCCGGCTCCCGACGGGTGCTGACCGTCACGCCGCTGCAGGCGATCGGCAGTTCGGTCGAGCGCACCCACGAGGATGCGGCCGCCCGCCCTGCCAGGCACGTGGGTGCGCTGATCCTGCTGATCGTCGGCGCAGCGCTGCTCGTCTTCGGCATCATGGTCGGGCTCGTCACGCCGCTCGGAGTGATCATCGCCTTCGTCGGGGGACTGCTGTCCTTCACCGGGCTGTCGCTCGGAGCCGTGCTGTTCATGCCCCCGGTGCTGCGCCTGGTCGGCCGGCTCTTCGGCGGTTCGGCGACCGCGACGCTCGCGGCCGAGAACGCCCTGCGCTATCCGGAGCGCTCGAGCCGCATGGCGATCGGTGTGGTGATGGGCGTGACGCTCGTGACGATGTTCGCGGTCGCGCTCGAATCGGTGAAGGCGCTGCTCACCACGGCAGGCGGCGGCGCACTGGATGCGCAGTTCACGGTCATCATGGACAGCTTCGCCGCCGTCATGATGGTGCTCGTCGGGATCTCCGCGATGATCGCCGCGGTCGGACTCGTGAACCTGCTCACCATCGGCGTCGTGCAGCGGCGTCGGGAGCTGGGGCTGCTGCGGTCGATCGGGCTGTCGAACCGCCAGGTGCGCCGGATGATACTGCTGGAGGCGGCGCACATCACGATCACGGCGACCGCCACCGGCCTCGTGCTCGGGGTGCTGTACGGCTGGATCGCCGCGCAGTCCCTGCTGGGATCCGTGCGCATGCCCCCGTTGTTCGAGCAGACCGCCGGACTGGTCGCCCCCGCCGTGCCGTGGATCCCGGTGGCGGTCATCGTCGTCGCGACCGCCGCGCTGACCCTCGTCGCCGCGGCGACCCCGACCCGTCTCGCCACGCGCGTCGCCCCGGTCGAGGCCCTCGCCGTCGACTGACGCTGGGGCCCGCGGCCCGTCTCGCGAGGCGAATAGGCTGAGAGGATGCCTCAGCCGTTCGACCAGTCCGCGTATCAGGTCCGCCTCGATTGGGGAGTCGCCGGAATCGAGCGACTGGCACCCGCGGACATCGTCGTGGTCGTCGACGTGCTGCGCTTCTCGTCGACCGTGACGGATGCTGTGGACGCCGGATCCTCGCTCGAGCTCGCCAGCGCCATCGGCTGGTCGCCGAACGGAGCGGCGGTCACCGCTTCCGCACGCGCAGAGACCGTGCTGATCGGCTGCCTGCGCAATGCCTCAGCCGTGGCGCGCGCCGTGCTGGCGATCCAGGATCGGCGGCAGCAGCGCACCCCCGTGTCGGTGATCGCTGCGGGGGAGCGCACACCGGACGGCGGTCTGCGCTTCGCGGTCGAGGACCATCTCGGCGCCGGCGCGATCATCGCTGCGCTCAGCGACCTCGGCATCGACCACACGTCTCCCGAGGCGGCGGCCGCGTGCGAATCGGCGCGGGGGCTGCGCCGTGCCGTGCGGCATCTGCTGGCGGCATGCGGATCAGGGCGGGAGCTCGCGGACGGCGTCGCCGCGACGGCGCGCATGGAAGCATCCGGAACCACGCCGACGAGCACGGCCGCAGCCGCCGAGATCGACGCGACCGATACCGTGCCCGTGCTCCGCGACGGAGTCTTCGTCCGGTTCGCCTGAACGCGATCAGCGCGGGGTCTGGGCGGCGAGCTTGGTCGCCGCCGTGATCTCGCGCCGCGTCCACTCGAACTGGAACCGCGGATCGTAATCGCGCGAGCACTTGGCGCAGCTCGTGGCGCGCGTCGGGCTGCGGTGCCGGTAGGTCACGTGACCGGCAGGGCAGCGCCCCACCCAGGGGGCGAGCTCGGTCGCGGTCTCGCCGTGATGAGTCGTGCCGCCGACGTAGCCGAGGTCTTGAGCGACCCGCTGCCAGCGTGCGCCGTGCCCCGCCTGGTGTCCCGCGAGGGCGTGCGCGACCTCATGCAGCAGCACCTGATGGATCTCGTCGTCATCGAACCGGGCGGCGAGATAGCGCGAGACCGTGATGCGCTTGGTGCGGTAATCGCACTGCCCCGCACGGCGCTTCGCGTTGTCGAATCCGAACGTCCATGTGTCGTCCAGATGCATCCGGATGAGCGCGTCGGCCCAGATGCGCACACGGTCCAATTCCGCCATACGCTCAGGGTAGATCACGCCGCGGACATCGGCGTCGACGGAGGCGTCAGATGGCGACTGGTGACTCCACGCGGCGTCGTTCGACGGTCTCGATCGCGAGCAGGACGGTCTCGAGATCCCGGTCATCGGCGCCGGTCTCGCGCCGCAGGAACAGCGAGCGCTTGAAGCTCTCCTTCGCCTGCTCGAAGTCGCCGGCCTCCAGGGCGTTCTTGCCCCGATGCTGGTGGGCGAACGCGGCGATCGACGCCCAGCGCTGCCCCTCGGCCTCATCCGCGCACGTGGCGAGCTCCTGGTCGGCGGCGGCGTGAGCCCCGCGGTACTGCAGGATCGTGGCGTGCAGGACGCGGGCGCGCAGCACATCCTTGCGGGTGCCGGCCATTCGGGCCTGACGCACGGCCGCGTCGGCGAGGACCAGCGACTCGTCCAGCCGATCGAGCACCTTCAGCAGCCAGACCCGCTCCAGCATCGCCGGCAGGCTCCGCTGGGATTCGATCTCCGCGAGGCGTCGTTCGCATTCGAGCGGATCGACCCGTTCCCGAAGGGTGTCGGAGTCATAACCCCGGATGTAACTCATTGCTCTCCCTTCCGCAGCGCCGTCATCCAGTCTGCCCGGCACTCGCGATACGGGAGGGGCGGCACGCCCCGGATGCCGAGATCGGACGCCGCTCAGCGCAGGAAGATCGACGCGTCGGGCTTCGGAGAGGCGGTCGCATCGGCATCCGTCACGATCCGAGCGCCCTGCGCGAAAGCGGACACCTCGGCACCCTGCGCGATCTTGGCCGGGTGCGGGCTCGCTGCCAGGATCCGCGGCAGCCATTCGGTCGGCAGGGGAGAGGCGGATGCTGCGATCACCAGATTGCCGAACCGGCGTCCCTTGAGCACCTGCGTATCGGCGAGGACGGCCACTTCGGGCAGCACGTCCGAGATCGTCGCGACCTGGCGGCGGGCGAAGGCGAGGCCGGGGCCATCCGCGACGTTGACGAGCAGGACGCCGCCCGGTGCGAGGAGCCCTGACAGCTCGCGGTAGAACTCGACGCTGGTCAGATGCGCCGGCGTTTGCGCGCCGGAGTACACGTCGGACACGACGAGGTCGACGGCGCCGGTCATGGCCGGTGGCAGACGCTTCGCACCCTCGCGCGCATCGCCGATGCGGATGCGGATCGCCGCGCCCTTCGGCAGGGGGAGGTGCTCGCGGACGAGGCTCGCGAGTGGCGCCTCCAGCTCGATCACCTGCTGTCGTGAACCCGGCCGCGTCGCCTCGATGTAGCGGGGGATCGTCAATGCGCCTGCACCGAGGTGCACGGCGGACAGTGCCGCCCCTGAGAGCTGGTCGATCACGGCTCCCATCCGCACGATGTATTCGAAATGCAGGTGCGTCGGGTCGTCCAGATCGACGTGCGACTGCGGCGTCCCGTCGACGATGAGCTCGAATCCGCTGGTGAACTCGCTCGGTTCGATCGAGGCGATTCCGCCGTGGTCGAGGCGTGCCGTCGGATGCACGACATCCCGTGCGCGCGATCGTCCCATGCGCTCCAGAGTACGTGTTACGTCTCTGTGACGATCCCCGTGAGAAGTTGCAGCGAGTTTGTTAGTCGTGAATACTTTTTCCTGATCGACATGCATCCCAGCGTGCCGAGGACGTTTTCAATGAGGAGATTCACCCGATGAAGAAGCGCATTCTTCCCCTCGTGGCGCTCGGCGTCACGGCGACGCTGGGCCTGGCCGCCTGCTCCGGCGACAGCGGTTCCGGCGATGGCGACAGCGCCAGCGGCGAGGGCAAGACCCTCAACGTCTGGATCATGCAGGGCACGAACCCGGACTCCACTGCGTTCCTCGACGAGGTCGCCACGGCGTTCGAAGAGGAGACCGGTGCGAAGGTCGAGTTCGAGGAGGTCCAGTGGGCCGACGCGCACGACCGCTTCGTGACCTCGATCGCCGGCGGCACCACCCCGGACATCGCCGAGACCGGCACCACCTGGACGGCGGAGTTCGCCGATGCGGGCGCGCTGCTGCCGATCGACGAGTACGTGGATGCCGAGAACGGCCTGCGCGACGACCTCGTCGAGGGGCTCGAAGTCGCGGGCACCTACGACGAGGAGCTGTACGGCATGCCCTGGTACGCGGGCGTGCGCTCGATCATCTACCGCGCAGACATCTTCGAGGAGCTCGGCCTCGAGGCGCCGAAGACCTGGGATGACATCATCACCGCCGGCGAGGCGATCAAGGCCGCGCACCCCGAGATCATGCCGTTCCCCGTTCCCGGCGACGCCGAGTTCCAGGTCTACCCCTGGGTCTGGGGCGCCGGCGGCGAGATCGCCACGCAGGACGGCGACACCTGGACCAGCGAGCTGGACAGCGCGGAGTCGCAGGAGGGCATCCAGTTCTACACCGACCTGGCCACGGAGCACGGCTTCTCGTCGGCCGGCGCCACGACGTGGAAGGAGACGGACCTGCGTGACGCGTTCGTCGCCGGCAACGTCGCGATGATGCTGTCCGGTTCGTGGACGCCGAACGCCATTCTCGAGGCCAACCCCGACCTCGAGGGCAAGCTCGGCGCGGCGGTCATCCCCGGCAAGGACGGCGGCATCGCGCCCTCCGTTCTCGGCGGATCGCACCTCTCGGTCTTCAACACGACCGAGAACGCGGACCTCGCCTGGCAGCTCGTCGAGCTCATGACCACGGGCGAGTTCGCCGAGAAGTGGGCGAACGAGACCGGCTACTTCCCCGGCGTCCAGTCCGCCATGGAAGAGGCGCTCGCATCCACCGATCCGCTGGTGGCTCCGTTCGCGCAGCAGATGGTCGAGGGCGGCGGGTCCGTCCCTGTCACGCCGAACTTCGGCGCCGTCCAGGCAAAGAAGACGACCAACGCCATGATGCAGTCGATCCTCAGCGGTCAGAAGGACGTCGAGACCGCGACGAAGGACGCTGCGACCGAGATGACCGAGCTGCTCAACCAGTAATCCGAGCAGCACCACTACCAAAGGACGTCCTCCTTCATGTCGATGGTGCACGCACCGACGCCGACCACCTCGGAGGCGGGGACCACCCCCGCCTCCGAGGCCGGTGCTCGGAAGAATCGAGTCCTCACCTGGGCGAAGGCTCGGCCGTGGGTCCTGCTGGCCCCGGGGCTGATCCTCCTGGCGGGGCTCATGCTCTGGCCGCTCGTGCAGGTGTTCCTGTACTCGCTGCAGGACTACGGTCTGCGCGAGATCAACACGGGCGAACCGAACTTCATCGGGCTCGACAACTACATCGAGGCGGTCACGGACTCCACGCTGTGGAGTGTCGTCCTGCCGAACACCGTCGGCTTCGCCGCCGTCGCGGTGTTCACGACCGTCGCCCTCGGCACGCTCGTCGCGCTGCTGCTCGCGCGACTCGGCACCGTATGGCGCACGATCGTCTCCAGCTGCATCATGATCGCGTGGGCGATGCCCGCAGTGACCGGCACGTACGTGTGGACATTCATCTTCGATGCCGACCACGGCATCTTCAACGCCATGCTGCTGGATCTGGGCCTCATCGACGGCCCCGTGAACTGGTTCACGAACCAGTGGTCGTTCTATGCCATCGTGCTGCTGAACGTCGTGCACCACGGCTTCCCGTTCGTCGCCGTGACGGTCCTGGCCGGTCTCCTCGGCGTCTCCAAGGAGATGCTCGAGGCCGCGGCGCTCGACGGCGCGGGCGCGTGGCGCCGCTTCTGGCAGATCATCTTCCCGACGCTGCGTCCGGTGTTCTCGGTCGTCATCATCCTGTCCACGATCTGGGACTTCAAGGTGTTCGCTCAGGTCTACCTGATGCCCGGCGGCTCCGGCTCGAATCGCACAGTGCTGAATCTCGGCGTGTGGTCGTACGTCGAATCGTTCGGCCAGAACCGCTACGGCTTCGGCGCCGCACTGGCCGTGCTGCTGACGCTCGTGCTGATCGGCATCACGATCGTGTACATCCGTTCGCTCATGAAGGAGGACGAGCTGTGAGCACCCGTCGGTCCGTCCTCTCCCGCACCGGCACCGGCATCGCCGTCGCCGCCGTGCTGATCTTCACCCTGTTCCCGGTGTACTGGATGATCTCCAGCGCATTCGACGGCAAGGCTTCCAGCGGCGGGCAGTCGTTCCTGCCGCAGGAGTTCACCTGGGACAACTTCGCCTACGTCCTCACGGACGGCGGATTCGCGGTCTACCTGCGCAACTCCGCGATCGTCGCGATCGCCACGGTGCTCGTCAGCGCGCTGGTGTGTCTTCTCGCCGCCGTCGCAGTGGCGCGCTTCCGCTTCAAGTTCCGCACCACGATCCTGATGATGATCCTGGTCGTGCAGATGGTGCCGCTAGAGGCGCTCGTGATCCCGCTGTTCCTGCAGGTGAAGAGCTTCGGGCTGCTGAACACGCTGCTCGGTCTGATCATCGTGTACATCGCCCTCTCGCTCGCCTTCGGCATCTGGATGCTGCGGGGCTTCGTCGCGGCGGTGCCGATCGAGCTCGAGGAGGCGGCCTACATCGACGGCGCGAGCTGGTGGCGGATGTTCCGTTCGGTGCTGCTGCCGCTCGTGATGCCCGGTCTCGTGGCCACCAGCGTGTTCAGCTTCATCACCGCGTGGAACGAGTTCATCTTCGCGATGACGATGCTCGGCGGCGCGTCCGACCAGTACACCGTCGCGATCGGCCTCAAGTCCTTCTTCGGGCTGCACTCGAACGACTGGGGCAGCATCATGGCGGCGTCGACGATCATCACGATCCCGGTCATGATCTTCTTCGTGATCGTGCAGCGGCGGCTCTCGGCCGGTCTCGTCTCCGGAGCCGTGAAGGGATGAGCGACGAGCTCACCCGCCTCGCCAACGCCGTCCTGTGGCCCGGCTTCCTCGGCACCGAGGCGCCGGAGTGGCTGCTCGCCGAGCTCCGCGACGGACTCGCCGGGGTCGTGTACTTCGGTCAGAACATCTCCGATCGGATGACGGAGCTGAGCGCTGCTCTGCATGAAGCCCACCCCGACGCCCTGATCGGCATCGACGAGGAGGGAGGCAGCGTCACGCGTCTCGAAGCCGCGACCGGATCGACCCTGCCCGGCGCTGCGCAGCTCGGGGCCGTCGACGACGTCGACGTGAGCAGGGCGACCGGCGCCGCGCTGGCCGAGCGGGTGCGAGCCGCCGGCGTCGACGTCGTGCTCGGCCCTGTGGCCGATGTCAACACCGACCCGCGCAACCCGGTCATCGGGGTGCGCTCGTTCGGGGCGGATGCCGCGCTCGTCTCGCGGCACACGGCAGCGGTCGTCGACGGCATCCAGTCGGGTGGCGTCGCGGCGTGCGTCAAGCACTTCCCCGGCCACGGCGATACGCATCTGGACTCCCATCACGCGCTGCCGGTGATCACGCTGGAGACGCGTGAGATCGAGGACGTGCACCTCGAACCGTTCCGCGCCGCCGTCGCGGCCGGAGTCGACACCGTCATGACCGCCCACATCGTCGTCCCGGCCTGGGGCGAGAAGCCCGCGACCCTGAATCCGCTCGTGCTGGGCACGCTGCGCGCGCTGGGCTTCGAGGGAGTGATCATCACGGATGCGCTCGACATGGCCGCCATCCGCGAGAGCGTCGGGATCGGCGGGGGAGCCGTGCAGGCGCTCGCCGCCGGCGCCGACCTGCTCTGCATCGGGAATCCGACCAACCCCGGTGCCGCAGCGCTGCCGGATCAGGACGAGCGCGACTTCTTCACCGCGCGCGAGGCGATCGTCGCCGCGCTGCGGGACGGAACGCTGTCGCGCGAGCGCGTCGAGCAGGCGCGTGATCGCGTTCGGGCGCTGGCGGCCAAGCTGCGCGCCGCGACGCCGGTGCCGGCAGCGCCGTACGACGCGGCGGAGATCGTCCGCCGCGCTCTGCGGGTGGTCGGAGGGCCGATCGTCGCGGTTTCCTCGGTCGCCGTCGTCGACGCCCGCAGGCGATCGACCCTCGCGGTCGACAGTGCGGCCGGCTACGTGGCCGACGCGCTCGCCGGGGACGGATTCCGGGTGCGCCTGGATGCCGAACGGGCGACGGATGCCGAGCGCGACGCCGCACTGAAGACCGCACTCGCCGCAGGCGGACGCCTCGTGCTGCTGGTGGACCGCCCTGAGGTCGAGCCGGCCCAGCGCGCGCTCATCGAGCGGGCGGCGGGGCTCGATGCCGAGGCGATCGTGGTGAACGTCGGGCTGCCCGTCAGCGGGACGCTGCCGCTGCCGTTCGTCGATGCGGGCGCCGCGAGCCGGATCTCGGCTCAGGTCGTCCACGATCTGCTCGTTCGCTGAACGAGCGGGAGGACCCCGTTCAACGGCGGGCGCTGAGCGCGGCGGCGATCGCGGCATCCGCCGTCGTGTGCCGGAACGCGAAGCCGTCAGCGAGCAGCCGCCGCGGCACCGCGCGCTGATCCGCCAGGAGCAGTTCCTCCGCTGCGGTGCCCATGCCGGCGCGCAGCGCGAACGCCGGCAAACGGAAGAGATGCGGTCGGTGCATGGCGTGCGCGAGTGCTCGGGTGACGTCCTTCGCCGTGGCCGGGGCCGGGGCGACGAGGTTGACGGCGCCGGCGAGCGACGAGGCGGTCGCGAGATGCAGCAGAGCACGGGCCTCGTCCTCGAGCGCGATCCACGGCCAGTGCTGCCTGCCATCGCCGACCGTCGCCCCGAGGCCGAGACGCGTGGTGAGCATCAGGGGCGTGAGCGCACCGCCGGCGGCGAGCACCAGACCGGTGCGGGCGTGCACGACGCGCGTGCGCGCCTCGGCCGGCCGCGTGGCCTCTTCCCAGGCCGAGACGACGTCGGCGAGGAAGCCCGAACCTCGGCCGGCATCCTCGTCCAGCTCTGAGCCGGGCCGGTCGCCGTAGATCCCGACGGCCGAGGCCGAGATCCACGCCTGCGGAGGGGAATCGGAGGCCGCGATCGCGCGCGCCAGCGCCGACGTCGCGTCCACGCGGCTTTGGAGGATCTCGTCGCGATACCGCGCGGTCCACGGCAGATGAGAGAGACTGGCGCCGGAGAGGCTGATGACGGCATCCGCCCACGCGATGCTGTCCGCCGGGGCCGAACCGGACGCCGGATCCCACCGGCGCTCGGTCGCATCCACCGGATCGCGTCGGACCAGAGTGCGCACCTCGTGCGTCGGAGTGGCGAGGGTTGCCGTGGCCGAGCCGATGAGGCCGGAGGCGCCGACGAGGAGGATCCGCATGGCTCGAACCTAGCCGTCGATGGTGTGCCGCGCATGTGTTGCACCCGTTACACAGCCGATACCGGATCGCAATGAGCGTGGGATTGGATTCCGGAAGCGGGCTGGGTAGCGTCGAAGGATCACCGTATCCGAGAGCGACGACGCTCCCGGTGCGCGCAACGAAGCGCTATACAGGGAAGGGCATCACCCATGCACCACACACCTCTGCGACGACGGGGAATCCTCGCCGTCGCCGGCACGGCAGTCGCGGCACTGCTCCTCGCAGGTTGCGTCGCCAGCGAACGCGACGACGACGCCGGCGAAGGATCGGGTGAGGTCGACTCGACCTTCATCTTCGCCGCCTCCTCCGATCCGGCCAGCCTCGACCCCGCGTTCGCGCAGGACGGCGAGACCTTCCGGGTCTCCCGCCAGATCTTCGAGGGCCTCGTCGGCACAGAGCCGGGCACCGCCGACCCCGCCCCGCTGCTCGCCGAGTCGTGGGAATCCGCCGAGGACGGCATGTCGCACACCTTCACCCTCAAGGAGGGCGTGACGTTCCACGACGGCACGCCGTTCAACGCCGAGGCCGTGTGCACCAACTTCGACCGCTGGTACAACTGGACCGGCCTCGCCGCCAGCGAGGCGTTCGGGTACTACTACGCCAAGCTGTTCCACGGCTACGCATCGAACGCGGCGGATGCCGTGTACAAGTCCTGCTCCGCCGATGACGAGTACACCGCCACGATCACGCTGAACAAGCCGTTCGCCGGCTTCATCCCTGCACTGTCGCTGCCGGCGTTCGCCATGCAGAGTCCGACAGCCATGGCCGAGTTCGGCGCCGACGAGGTCAGCGGCACCGCCGATGCCCCGCAGATGTCCGAGTACGGCATGGGGCACCCCGCCGGCACCGGACCGTTCCAGTTCGACGAATGGGCGCCGGGCGAGCAGGTCACGCTGAGCGCCTACGACGACTACTGGGGCGAGAAGGGACAGATCGAGGAGATCATCTTCCGCACGATCGATGACCCGACCGCGCGCCGGCAGTCCCTGGAGGCGGGCGACATCGACGGCTACGACCTGGTCGGCCCCGCCGACACGGCGGCTCTCGAGGAGGACGGCTTCACGATGGTGTCGCGTCCGCCGTTCACGATCCTGTACCTCGCGTTCAACCAGGCGATCCCCGAACTGCAAGACGTCAAGGTGCGCCAGGCGCTGTCGTACGCGATCGACAAGGATGCCCTGATCACCCAGGTGCTGCCTGAGGGCACCGAGAAGGCGATCGAGTTCATGCCGGACACCGTCAACGGCTACAACCCGGACGTCACGACCTACGACTACGACCCCGACATGGCCAAGCAGCTGCTCGAGGAGGCCGGATACACCGAGGCCAACCCGCTGAAGCTGACGTTCAATTACCCGGTCAACGTGTCGCGGCCGTACATGCCGGACCCCGAGCAGATCTTCACCGTGCTGTCGACCCAGCTCTCCGAGGTCGGCGTCGAGACGACCCCGGTCTCCGAGGAGTGGATCGACTACCTCGACCGCACGACAGGAACGGCCGACCACGGCATCCACCTGCTCGGCTGGACCGGCGACTACAACGACACCGACAACTTCGTCGGCGTGTTCTTCGGTGCGAAGAGCTCGGAGTGGGGCTTCGACAACCCCGAGCTGTTCCAGAAGCTGGCCGACGCGCGCGGCGTCTCGAGCCTCGAGGAGCAGACGCCCCTGTACGAGCAGATCAACGAGGACGTCGCGCAGCTCGTCCCCGGCGTGCCGCTCGCGCACCCTGCTCCGACGCTGGCGTTCGACCCGCGGGTCGAGAGCTATCCGGCCAGCCCGGTGAACGACGAGGTCTTCACGGACATCGTCCTGACCGAGTGACATCCTGCGTCCGGTTCCCGTCGCGCCGAGCGCGACGGGAACCGGACGCACCCGGAAACCGGAGACCTATCCGTGCTGCGCACCATCAGCAGGCGACTGCTGCTTCTCATCCCCACCCTGTTCGGGCTGAGCATCCTGCTCTTCGCCTGGGTCAGGGCCCTCCCCGGCGGCCCAGCGGTCGCCCTTCTCGGCGAAAAGGCCACGCCGGAGTCGATCGAACGCGTCAACGAGCTGTACGGCTTCAACGAACCGCTGATCCAGCAGTACTTCACGTGGATCGGGCGACTCCTCCAGGGTGACTTCGGCACCTCGATCCAGACGAACCGACCCGTCACCGAGGAGTTCCTCCGACGCTTCCCTGCGACGCTCGAGCTCTCGGTCGCGGCGCTGATCATCGCGATCGGCATCGGCATCCCGCTCGGCTACTGGGCCGCTCGACGACACGGCAAGTTCAGTGATCACGCGTCCGTCGTCTTGAGCCTGGTGGGAATCACCATTCCGGTGTTCTTCCTCGCCTTCATCCTCAAGTACGTCTTCGCCGTCCAGCTCGGCTGGCTGCCGGCCGACGGCAGACAGGATCCGCGGATAGACGCGACGCACCCCACCGGGTTCTACGTGTGGGACGGCATCATCACCGGGGAGCTGGATGCCTCGTGGGACGCCATCCTGCACCTGATCCTGCCCGCGCTCGCGCTCGGCACCATCCCGCTCGCGATCATCGTGCGCATCACCAGGGCCAGCGTCCTCGAAGTGCAGAACGCCGACTACGTGCGCACCGGGCGGGCCAAAGGAGTCGCACCCGGTGTGCTGCGCGGTCGGTTCATCCTGCGCAACGCCATGCTGCCCGTGATCACGACCATCGGCCTGCAGGCCGGGCTGCTGATCTCGGGTGCTGTCCTCACCGAGACGGTGTTCGCCTTCCCCGGCATCGGCTCGTTCCTCGCGCGGGCGATCTTCACCCGCGACTTCCCGGTGCTGCAGGGCTTCATCATCTTCATCGCGATCGCCTACGCGCTGATCAACCTCGCGGTGGACGTCTCGTACAGCGTGATCGACCCGAGAGTGAGGGTCCAATGACTTCCCCCATCCTCCCTCCGGCGCAGGGCGCCGGCATCATCGACACGGTCGCGGTGGCGCACGAGGGGCTGAAGAGCAGCGGCGGCTTCTGGCGGGACGTCTTCCGACGCCTGCGGCACAACCCGACGGCGTGGATCGGTGCAGCGATCGTGCTGCTGTTCCTGCTCATCGCCGTGCTCGCGCCGATCCTGGCGCCCTATCCGGAGACCGCTCTGCCCGGCGCGAAGTACATCACGCCGACGCACATCCCCGGGCCGGGCGAACTGGCGCAATTCCCACTCGGGCTCGACCGGTTCGGCGGCGACGTGCTGTCGAAGCTGATCTGGGGTGCGCAGGCCTCGCTCATGGTCGGCGTCGTCTCGACGGCGCTCGGGCTCGTCGGCGGCATGGTGCTCGGCCTCATCGCTGGCACCTTCGGCGGCTGGGTCGACACGCTGATCATGCGCATCGTCGACATCATCCTGTCCGTGCCGAACCTGCTGCTGGCCGTCTCGATCGCGGCGATCCTCGGGCAGACCCCTTATGCGGTGATGATCGCCATCGGGGCATCGCAGGTGCCGATCTTCGCTCGACTGCTGCGCGCATCGATGCTGCAGCAGCGCTCGAGCGAGTACGTGCTCTCGGCGCAGACCCTCGGTCTCGGCCGCGGCACCATCACGATGTCGCACGTGCTGCCGAACGCGATCGGCCCCGTGATCGTGCAGGGCACGCTCACACTGGCGACCGCCGTCATCGACGCCGCCGCGCTCTCGTTCCTCGGTCTCGGCGGCGGACGCCCGGAGACGGCCGAGTGGGGGCGGATGCTGACCTACGCGCAGGCGGAGCTGTCGATCGCGCCGTGGCTGGCGTTCCTGCCCGGCATCTGCATCGCGGTGACCGCACTGGGCTTCACGCTCTTCGGCGAGGCTCTGCGTGAGGCCATGGACCCCCGGACGAGGGCGCGGTGAGCGCCATGAAGGACGACAACATGAACGCGCAGCCGCTGCTGCAGGTCGAGGGTCTCACCGTCGACTTCACCACCACGGATGGCGTCGTCCACGCCGTAGAGGGCGTCGACCTCGAGATCGCCGCGGGTCAGACCGTCGCGATCGTGGGCGAATCGGGCTCCGGCAAGTCGACGACCGCCATGGCGATCATCGGTCTTCTCGCGGGCGGAGGGCGCGTCACCGCGGGCAGTATCCGCCTGGACGGGCGCGAGATCGCCCACGCGGCCGAGCACGAGATGCGCACGATCCGTGGCCGCCACATCGGTCTCGTCCCGCAGGACCCGATGTCCAACCTCAACCCGGTCGCGAAGATCGGCACGCAGGTCGCCGAGACGCTGCTCGCGCACGGGCTGGCCACCAGGCAGAACGTCTCGGCCAAGGTCGTCGAGGCGCTCACCGCGGCTGGGCTGCCCGACCCGGAGCGCCGCGCGAAGCAGTACCCGCACGAGTTCTCCGGCGGCATGCGCCAGCGCGCCCTGATCGCGATCGGGCTCGCCTGCAGCCCTCGGCTGCTGATCGCGGATGAGCCGACGAGCGCGCTGGACGTCACGGTGCAGCAGACGATCCTCGACCAAATCGGGACGATGACCCGCGAGCTCGGCACGGCCGTGCTCCTGATCACGCATGATCTGGGCCTGGCTGCGGAACGCGCGGAGCGGGTCATCGTGATGCACCGCGGCAAGGTGGTCGAGCAGGGGCCGGCGAAGCAGATCCTCGAGAACCCGCAGCATTCCTACACGCAGTCGCTCGTGCACGCGGCGCCATCGGTCGCGGCTGTCCGGTTGATCCCGCAGGCCGCCGTCGTCGAGCGGCCGGCGGCACCGCCGGCCGAGGATGCCGCGCCCGCCGCGGCATCCGACCACATCGTCGAGATCGAGAACCTCACGAAGATCTACCCCGTGCGAGGGCGGCGCGAGGACTTCGTCGCGGTGAACGACGTCTCGCTCGCCATCCCGCGCGGCGAGACCGTCGCGATCGTGGGGGAGTCGGGGTCGGGCAAGACCACGACCGCCCGGATGCTGCTGAAGGTCGTGGAGCCGACCAGCGGCACCATCCGATTCGACGGCACGGACATCGCCGGGATGACGAGGGACCAGACCCGCTCGTTCCGCCAGCGCGTGCAGCCGATCTTCCAGGATCCGTACTCGAGCCTGAACCCGATGTTCACGATCGAACGCCTGATCGGGGAGCCGTTGGACGTCTACAAGCGCGGCAGCCGCACCGAGCGCCGGGCCAGGGTCCGCCGCCTGCTCGACGACGTGGCGCTGCCGCAGTCGATGCTGCGGCGCTACCCGTCCGAGCTGTCCGGTGGTCAGCGCCAGCGCGTCGCGATCGCGCGCGCCCTCGCGCTGTCTCCCGATCTCGTCGTGTGCGACGAGCCCGTGTCGGCGCTGGACGTGCTCGTGCAGGACCAGATCCTCACGCTGCTGGGCGACCTGCAGCGCGAGTACGGACTGAGCTACCTGTTCATCTCGCACGACCTCGCGGTCGTCCGGCTGATCAGCGACTACGTCTGCGTCATGAAGGACGGGGCGCTGGTGGAGGCCGCGAGCTCGGAGGAGATCTTCACCAATCCGCGCGACCCGTACACCCGTCGGCTGCTCGCCTCGATCCCGGGGAACGAGCTGAACATCGCCTCGTGAACCGCGGCGATTCCGTAGTCTGGACGGATGCCGCGCGTCGCCGTCTTCCCCTACGATCCGGAGGCTCTGCCCGCGGTGCCGATCCCGCGCGAGGTCGCAGACCGCTGGCTGAGCGCTGATCGCTCCTCCCGGTCGCCTGAGATCCTCGCGGCGATCGATGAGGACGGCGCTGCGGTGGGATTCGCCCTCATCACGGCCCGTTCCGGCTGCGCCTATCTGAAGATCGTCGACGCCGTCGGCGACGTGCGGGCCGTCCTCGACGTCGCCGCGCAGCTCGCGCGTTCGCGCGGACTCGTTCAGCTCAAGTGGGAAGGCTGGACGGCGACGCCCCAGGATGCCGAGACGGCGGGATTCGCCGTGCTCACCGCGCCCTCCGAGAACCGAGTCGAGGACGGTGAACCGGAGCGCGGATATGTGCGCTGGCTGGTGGATGCGGAGGTGACCGAGCCGCAGTACTACCGGCAGACCGAGACTTTCACGTGCGGAGCAGTGGTCGCTCTGATGGCGCAGGCGATCGCCGGACGCGTGGACTCGTCCGATCTGAATCGCGCGGCGGAGCTGTCGCTGTGGCGCGCTGCGACGAACTTCCCGTCCTGTGATCCCGTCGGGCTCGCTGTTGCCGTGCGGAACAGGTGGCCTGAGGAGTACGTGGGTGTCGCGCTCGACGTCGATCGGCCGCTGATGATCGGTCACCTGTCTTCGTCTGAGCAGCAGTGGCGCGCTGAGCTCCAGCGGGTCTCACGAGCGGAGGCCGCGGCTCTCGAGCTGGACGTCTCCGCGGAGCGGATGCCGTTGTCCGCGGTGCGCGCGACAGTGGCGGCACGGCGAAGTGCGCTGCTGCTGCTGTCCCTGGATCTCATGCAGGGCTTCGACGTTCCGCACTGGGTACTGTGCCACGGGGAGGTGCCCGGTGCACTGGTGATCGAGGACCCATGGACTGGGCCGGGAACCGGCGACACCTGGGTGGACGCCCACCTGCTTCCGGTAGCGGATCGCTCGCTGGATGCGATGGCGGCGATCGAGGAGGACCGCTGCCGCGCGGTCGTGGTCGTCGGCTGATCGGCTTTTACCGCAGCATCCGAAATAGGTCAAGGACCGACTGGACATGTCGTGAAATCCGACGTATAGTTGATCTTTGCGTTCGTATCTCCCTGCCCTCATATGGTGGTCGGCAGATGTTGAGCTCTCGAACGCACTCCACCTGACGACAAAGGAATCGAGAAGCCCTGCGGGGCTCACGGAGGTTATTCCCTTGGCTGCTGCTCGCAACGCATCCACATCCACCACCACCAAGAACGGACGCGGAGCATCCCGTCTTTCGTTCGCGAAGATCTCCGACACGCTGACGGTCCCCGACCTTCTCGCGCTGCAGACCGAGTCCTTCGACTGGCTCGTCGGCAATGAGGCCTGGAAGGCCCGTGTCGCCGAGGCCCGCGAGGCCGGCCGCAAGGACGTCAACGAGGTCTCAGGGCTCGAGGAGATCTTCGAGGAGATCTCTCCGATCGAAGACCTCAGCGAAACGATGCAGCTGAGCTTCACGAACCCGTATCTGGAGCCTGAGAAGTACTCGATCGACGAGTGCAAGGAGCGCGGCAAGACCTACGCCGCCCCGCTGTACGTCGAGGCCGAGTTCATGAACCACCAGACCGGTGAGATCAAGACCCAGACGGTCTTCATGGGCGACTTCCCGCTCCAGACCGACAAGGGAACGTTCATCATCAACGGCACCGAGCGTGTCGTCGTCTCCCAGCTGGTCCGCTCGCCCGGTGTCTACTTCGACAAGACGCCAGACAAGACCAGTGACAAGGACATCGTCTCCGCTCGCGTGATCCCCAGCCGTGGCGCATGGCTCGAGTTCGAGATCGACAAGCGCGACCAGGTCGGCGTGCGCATCGACCGCAAGCGCAAGCAGTCCGTCACCGTGTTCCTCAAGGCCCTCGGCCTGTCGAGCGAGGACATCCTCGCCGAGTTCGCCGGCTTCCCCTCCATCGAGGAGACCCTGGCGAAGGACACCATCCTCACCAAGGAAGACGCGCTGCGCGACATCTACCGCAAGCTGCGTCCGGGCGAGCAGGTCGCCGCCGAGGCCGCCCGCGCGCTGCTGGACAACTTCTACTTCAACGCCAAGCGCTACGACCTCGCGAAGGTCGGTCGTTACAAGATCAACCAGAAGCTCGGCCTCGAGGCTGCGCTGAACGAGTCGGTCCTGACCGTCGACGACATCGTCGCCACGATCAAGTACCTCGTCCGCCTGCACCGCGGCGACGAGACCTTCGAGGGAACCCGCGCCGGCAAGCAGGCCGAGATCCGTCTGGCCACCGACGACATCGACAACTTCGGCAACCGTCGCATCCGCGCGGTCGGCGAGCTGATCCAGAACCAGGTCCGCACTGGTCTGTCCCGCATGGAGCGCGTCGTCCGCGAGCGCATGACCACGCAGGACATCGAGGCGATCACGCCGCAGACCCTGATCAACGTGCGCCCCGTCGTCGCCGCGATCAAGGAGTTCTTCGGAACGTCGCAGCTGTCGCAGTTCATGGACCAGAACAACCCGCTCGCGGGTCTGACCCACAAGCGCCGCCTGTCGGCGCTCGGCCCCGGTGGTCTCTCGCGTGACCGCGCCGGTGTCGAGGTCCGCGACGTCCACCCGTCGCACTACGGCCGCATGTGCCCCATCGAGACGCCTGAAGGCCCGAACATCGGTCTGATCGGCTCGCTCGCGACGTTCGCCCGCATCAACTCGTTCGGCTTCATCGAGACCCCGTACCGCAAGGTCGTCGCCGGTCGCGTGACCGAGGAGATCGTGTACCTCACGGCATCCGAAGAGGCCGAGCACGTCGTCGCCCAGGCGAACGCCGTCCTGAAGAAGGATGGCCACTTCGCCGACGAGCGCGTTCTCGCCCGCCGTGGCCGCGACGGCGAGGTGGACCTGTTCCACCCCGAGGAGATCGGCTTCATGGACGTCTCGCCGCGCCAGATGGTGTCGGTCGCGACCTCGCTCGTGCCGTTCCTCGAGCACGACGACGCGCAGCGCGCGCTCATGGGCGCCAACATGCAGCGTCAGGCCGTGCCGCTGCTGCGCAGCGACTCGCCGCTCGTTGGAACCGGTATGGAGGGCTTCGCCGCCATCGACGCCGGTGACGTGCTCACCGCCGACAAGGCCGGTGTCGTCACCGAGGTCTCCGCAGACCGCGTGGTCGTCATGCTCGACGAGGGCGGGACGCAGGAGTACTACCTGCGCAAGTTCGATCGCTCGAACCAGGGCACGTCCTACAACCAGAAGGTCGTCGTCTCCGCCGGCGAGCGCGTGGAGAAGGGCGAGGTCATCGCAGATGGCCCCGCGACCGAGAACGGCGAACTCGCCCTCGGAAAGAACCTTCTCGTCGCGTTCATGACGTGGGAGGGCTACAACTTCGAGGACGCCATCATCCTGAGCCAGGACCTGGTGAAGGACGACACCCTCTCGTCGATCCACATCGAGGAGTACGAGGTCGACGCCCGCGACACGAAGCTCGGCAAGGAGGAGATCACCCGTGACCTCCCCAACGTCAGCCCTGAGCTGCTGAAGGACCTGGACGAGCGCGGCATCATCCGCATCGGAGCCGAGGTCCGCCCCGGCGACATCCTGGTCGGCAAGGTCACGCCGAAGGGCGAGACCGAGCTCAGCGCCGAGGAGCGCCTGCTCCGCGCGATCTTCAACGAGAAGAGCCGTGAGGTCCGCGACACGTCGCTGAAGGTGCCCCACGGTGAGCAGGGCACGATCATCGCGGTCAAGGAGTTCAACGCCGAGGACGGCGACGACGAGCTCGGCAGCGGCGTCAACCGTCGCGTCGTGGTCTACATCGCCCAGAAGCGCAAGATCACCGAGGGCGACAAGCTCGCCGGCCGCCACGGCAACAAGGGTGTCATCGCGAAGATCCTCCCGATCGAGGACATGCCGTTCCTCGCGGACGGAACTCCGGTCGACATCGTCCTGAACCCGCTCGGCATCCCGGGCCGCATGAACTTCGGTCAGGTGCTGGAGACCCACCTCGGGTGGATCGCCAAGCAGGGCTGGAAGGTCGAGGGCAACCCGGAGTGGGCAGTGCACCTGCCGAAGGATGCCTTCGAGGCAGCCCCCGGTACGAAGGTCGCCACCCCGGTGTTCGACGGTGCCGAGGAGCAGGAGATCGCCGGTCTTCTCGACTCGACGCTGCCGACGCGCGACGGCGTGCGCCTGATCGACCGCTCCGGAAAGACGCAGCTGTTCGACGGCCGCTCCGGCGAGCCGTTCCCGGCTCCGATCTCGGTCGGCTACATGTACATCCTGAAGCTGCACCACCTGGTCGACGACAAGATCCACGCGCGTTCGACGGGTCCGTACTCGATGATCACCCAGCAGCCGCTCGGTGGTAAGGCGCAGTTCGGTGGACAGCGCTTCGGTGAGATGGAGGTGTGGGCCCTCGAGGCCTATGGCGCCGCGTACGCGCTGCAGGAGCTCCTCACGATCAAGTCCGACGACATCCTCGGCCGCGTCAAGGTGTACGAGGCCATCGTCAAGGGCGAGAACATCCAGGAGCCCGGCATCCCGGAGTCGTTCAAGGTCCTCATGAAGGAGATGCAGTCGCTCTGCCTGAACGTCGAGGTCCTCTCGGCAGACGGCACGGCGGTCAACCTCCGCGACACCGACGACGAGGCCTTCCGTGCAGCTGAGGAGCTGGGGATCAACATCTCCAGCCGCTTCGAGTCCGCTTCGATCGACGAGATCTGAATCTCGTCGGATCACCTGATTTCTTAAAGAATTTCGACACAGGAGAACTAGTGCTCGACGCAACAACCTTCGATGAGCTTCGCATCGGCCTCGCCACCGCAGATGACATCCGCGGATGGTCGTACGGTGAGGTCAAGAAGCCCGAAACCATCAATTACCGCACGCTCAAGCCCGAGAAGGACGGCCTCTTCGGCGAGCAGATCTTCGGACCGAGCCGCGACTGGGAGTGCGCCTGCGGCAAGTACAAGCGCGTCCGCTTCAAGGGCATCGTCTGCGAGCGCTGCGGCGTGGAGGTCACCAAGAGCTCCGTCCGTCGTGAGCGCATGGGCCACATCGAGCTGGCGGCGCCCGTCACGCACATCTGGTACTTCAAGGGCGTCCCGTCGCGCCTCGGATACCTGCTGGACATGGCGCCCAAGGACCTCGAGAAGGTCATCTACTTCGCGGCCTACATGGTCATCTCGGTCGACGAGGATGCTCGTCACCGCGACCTGGCCACGCAGGAGAACAACATCCGTCTCGAGCTGAAGACACTCGCCGACCGTCGCGACTCCAAGATTGCGGCTCGTCTGGCCAAGCTGGAGGAGGAGCTCGCAGCCCTGGAGGCTGAGGGCGCCAAGGCGGACGCCAAGAAGAAGGTCAAGGACGCCGCCGAGAAGGAGATGGGTCTCGTCCGCAAGGGCACCGACGAGCAGATCGCCAAGCTCGAGCGCGTGTGGGAGGACTTCCGCACCCTCGAGGTCGGAGCGCTCCGCCCCGAGGACGACGTCTTCCACGAGCTGCAGGACCGGTTCGGTCAGTACTTCGAGGCCCACATGGGTGCCGAGTCGATCCAGCGCCGTCTGGCAGCGTTCGACCTGGCCGCCGAGGCCGAGAACCTGCGTCTGCAGATCTCCGAGGGCAAGGGCCAGCGCAAGATCCGCGCGATCAAGCGCCTCAAGGTCGTCAGCTCCTTCCTCGAGACCGGCATGAGCCCGGCCGCGATGGTGCTGGATGTCGTTCCGGTCATCCCGCCGGAGCTGCGTCCGATGGTGCAGCTGGACGGTGGCCGCTTCGCGACCAGCGACCTGAACGACCTGTACCGCCGCGTGATCAACCGCAACAACCGTCTGCGTCGTCTGATCGACCTCGGCGCCCCCGAGATCATCGTCAACAACGAGAAGCGCATGCTGCAGGAGGCCGTCGACGCGCTGTTCGACAACGGCCGCCGCGGTCGCCCCGTCACGGGCACCGGCAACCGCGCCCTGAAGTCCCTGAGCGACATGCTCAAGGGAAAGCAGGGGCGCTTCCGCCAGAACCTGCTCGGAAAGCGCGTCGACTACTCGGGCCGTTCGGTCATCGTCGTCGGCCCGCAGCTGAACCTGCACCAGTGCGGTCTGCCCAAGCAGATGGCTCTCGAGCTGTTCAAGCCGTTCGTGATCAAGCGCCTGATCGACCTCGGTCACTCGCAGAACATCAAGGCGGCCAAGCGCGCCGTCGAGCGCACGCGTCCCGAGGTCTGGGACGTGCTCGAGGAGATCATCCGCGAGCGTCCCGTGCTGCTGAACCGTGCGCCCACGCTGCACCGTCTCGGCATCCAGGCGTTCGAGCCGCAGCTCGTCGAGGGCAAGGCCATCCAGCTGCACCCGCTCGTCTGCGCGGCGTTCAACGCCGACTTCGACGGTGACCAGATGGCTGTGCACCTGCCGCTGTCGGTCGAGGCTCAGGCCGAGGCCCGCGTGCTGATGCTCGCGTCGAACAACATCCTGAAGCCGTCCGACGGCCGTCCGGTCACCCTGCCCTCGCAGGACATGATCATCGGTCTGCACCACCTGACCACGGTCAAGGACGGCGCAGCCGGTGAGGGTCGTGCCTTCGGCTCGGTCGCCGAGGCCCTGCTCGCGAAGGACGAGGGATCCCTCGACCTGCAGGCGAAGGTCCGCATCCGCATCCCGGGTCTGACCTTCCTCGAGGGCGAAGCCCCCGAGGGCTACGAGCGCCACGGCCTCGTGGACGCATCGCTGGGTCAGGCGATCTTCAACGACACGCTCCCCAAGGGCTACCCGTTCGTGCGCGAGCAGGCTGACAAGGGCAAGCTGTCGCAGATCGTCAACAAGCTGGCCGAGGAGTACCCCAAGGTCGAGACGGCTGCCACGCTGGACCGCATCAAGAACGCCGGTTTCTACTGGGCCACGCGCTCGGGTGTCACCGTCGCGCTGAGCGACATCCTCACGCCGCCGAACAAGGCCGAGATCGTCGCGGGCTACGAGAAGCAGGCCGCGAAGGTCCAGTCCCAGTTCGAGAAGGGCCTCACGACCGACGGCGAGCGTCGTCAGGAGCTCATCAAGATCTGGACCGAGGCGACCGACGAGGTTCAGGCCGCCATGCGGGCGAACTTCCCCGAGGACAACACCATCAACCGCATGGTGTCGTCGGGTGCTCGCGGCAACTGGCTGCAGATCCGCAACATCGCGGGTATGCGCGGCCTGGTGAACAACCCGAAGGGTGAGATCATCCCTCGCCCGATCATCTCCTCGTACCGCGAGGGGCTGTCGGTTGCTGAGTACTTCATCGCGACGCACGGTACCCGTAAGGGTCTGGCCGACACTGCTCTGCGTACCGCTGACTCGGGTTACCTGACCCGTCGTCTGGTGGATGTCTCGCAGGACGTCATCATCCGCGAAGAGGACTGCGGCACGTCGAAGGGCCTCGAGCTCCCGATCGCCGCTCCGAACGCGGCCGGCGAGCTGGTGCGCGACGCGAACGTGGAGAACTCCGTGTTCGCCCGTACGCTGGCCTCCGACGTCGTCGACGCGAAGGGCGAGGTCGTCGCGACCGCCGGTGAGGACGTCGGAGACGTTCTGATCGACAAGCTCGTCGCGCTCGGTGTCGAGACCATCAAGGTCCGCTCGGTCCTGACCTGCGACTCGGCTGTCGGCGTCTGCGCGCAGTGCTACGGCCGTTCGCTCGCGACCGGCAAGACCGTCGACATCGGCGAGGCCGTCGGCATCATCGCGGCCCAGTCGATCGGTGAGCCCGGTACCCAGCTGACGATGCGTACGTTCCACACCGGTGGTTCGGCATCGGCGGATGACATCACCCAGGGTCTGCCCCGTGTGCAGGAGCTGTTCGAGGCGCGTACCCCCAAGGGTGCGTCCCCGATCGCCGAGGCCGACGGTCGCATCACGATCGACGAGACCGACAAGGCCAAGAAGGTCATCCTCACGCCCGACAACGGCGACGAGGCAGTGATCTACCCGGTGCTGAAGCGTGCGACGCTTCTCGTCGAGGACGGCCAGCACGTCACCGTCGGTCAGCCCCTGCAGGTCGGCACGCTCGACCCCAAGGAGGTCATGCGCGTCATGGGTGCCCGTGAGGTCCAGAAGTACCTCGTCGGCGGCGTCCAGGGCGTCTACCGCTCGCAGGGTGTGCCGATCCACGACAAGCACATCGAGGTCATCGTCCGTCAGATGCTGCGCAAGGTCACCGTGGTCGACCACGGCGACACGACGCTGCTCCCCGGCGAGATGGTGGACCTCAAGCGCTACCAGCAGATCAACCGCGAGGCCGTCGGCGAGAGCAAGCGTCCCGCGTCCGGTCGTCCGGAGCTGATGGGTATCACCAAGGCGTCGCTCGCCACGGAGTCCTGGCTGTCGGCCGCATCCTTCCAGGAGACGACCCGCGTTCTGACGCAGGCCGCCATGGAAGGCAAGCGCGACCCGCTGGTCGGTCTCAAGGAGAACGTCATCATCGGTAAGCTCATCCCCGCCGGTACCGGTCTGTCCAAGTACCGCAACATCACGGTGGAGGCCACCGAGGAGGCCAAGAGCGAGCGCTACCCGAACCGGATCTTCGCATCCGACGGTGCGTACGCCGACGGCGACTTCGGCTACGTCGATTTCGACGCGTTCTCGACCGACGATGTGACGCCCGGTACCTACAACTGACCGAGCCGAGCTGAATCACTGACAAGGCCCCGATCCCGCAAGGGATCGGGGCCTTCGTCGTTCCCGTGCGGGCTGAGGATGTCGCGGCATCCGCTCCTCAGGCGGCCGGTGTCGGCGTCGAAGTAGGAGTCGGCGTCGGGGACGGGGTGGACGCGCCGAACAGGTGCAGGACGATGTCGGACGTGTAGCCGGGAGGGGCCAGGTTCGAGTACTGGGTGTCGATCAGCACGTCATCGCGCCAATAGAGCGTTCGACCGTCGGTGACCGGGTAGTCCTCGTTCTCCCAGGTCTTCTCGCACCGGACTCCGGCATCCGGCTGGTAGCAGGAGAAGCCGTCGTCGTCGGCGAGTTCGTTGAGGTCAGCCATCGCCTCCTCGCGCGGCACGACCGAGATCGTCGTCGTGAGGCCCGTCGTGTCGGCCTTCGGGTCGCCCCACACGCAGATCAGGGAGCCGTCGTCCTGGACGCCGGTCGGCGCGAACGCCTTGTCGTTGAGGGGCACATCCGCGAGCAGATCCAGCAGAGACTCCGAGAGGATGGCGCGGCAATCGGTCGGCATCGTGATCGTCGGCGGTGTCCGCACCGGGCCCGGAGTCGTCGACTCGGACGGGTTCGTCGACGGGGATGCCGAATCGCTCGCCTCGGGGCCTGAGCCGTCCGATTCTGCGGTGGGGGAACATCCGACCAGTGCGACCGTCAGCAGGACGGCCGCGGCGATCGGGGCGGTGCGCGCGTTCATGCCGTCACGGTACCGCGCAGCGCAGACGTTGCCGCGTCGGCGCGGCGTGGAGAGGGTAGGTTCGTCACGTGAGTGCAGAGATTTCGGGAGGCGTCGTCGTGATCGGCGATGCCCTGATCGATGAGATCCGTGACGATACCGGCATCCGCGAGCTGGTCGGAGGAGCAGCGCTCAACGTCGCCGTCGGACTGCGGCGGCTGGGTGTGTCCACCTCGCTGATCGCCATGGTGGGCGACGACGTGGCCGGTGCGCACATTCGCGAGTACCTGCACGACCATGACGTGCGGCTGATCGCGACCCCTGCGCCGAACGGATCTTCGCGCGCGATCGTCACGCGCTCGGCGACCGGTGAGCCGAGTTACGTCTTCAACAGGGCGGCGCAGCAGCGCACCATCCGCTACGACGCGGCAGCACGCGAGGCGATTTCGCAGGCATCCCTCGTGGTGATCAGCTGCTTCCCGTTCGACGTCCCCGGGGAAGTCGCGGCTCTCCGTCCGGTGCTCGAGAGCGCACGGGTCGCGATCGATCCGAACCCGCGGTCAGGGATGCTCAGCGATCGGGACGCGTTCGTCACCGGGTTCGAGTCGCTGGCGGAGGACGCCGAGATCATCAAGGTCGGCGCGGACGATGCGGGGCTGCTGTACGACGGCGATCTCGATGCGCTGCGCGCCCGCCTGCGCGGACTCGGTGCCGGCGCCGTGCTCGCGACGGCGGGGGCGGATGGCGCCGTTCTCGAGTCGGATGCCGGGACGTTTCAGGCTCCCATCGCCACGCTCCCATGGCCGGTCGTCGACACGGTCGGCGCGGGCGATGCGACGCTCGCGGCCGTGGCCGCGGGGCTCGTCGATGGAGCGCCGGTCGACGATCACGGCTGGCAGCGACTGCTCGACCGGGCGATGGCGGTCGCCGCGGCGACGTGCCGCGCGGAGGGGGGACTGCTGCGCACGCCGGAGTCGCTGTCCAAGCGCGATGGAGCGGGTCTGAGCACCTGAGGGCTCGATTTCTCCCGCTCGCCTCCCACGGGTATGATGGATTTTCGTGCCCCCGGTTGGCTGGAGAAGCCGGACGGGTGCGCATTGGCGAGTTACCCAAGCGGCCAAAGGGATCTGACTGTAAATCAGACTGCTCAGCATTCGGGGGTTCGAATCCCTCACTCGCCACGTACTTCCTCGAAGGGCCCCGCACAGCGGGGCCCTTCGTCGTTCGCCAGTGCGCCGCCGCCCGCGGCCCCCGTGCCGCGGCGCACTTCATAGACTGGAGCGATGCGAGCGCTCACCGAAGCAGACGTCCGCGCCAGTTTCGTCAACGCCGAGGCGGATGAGCTGCGCGTCATGGAGATGCCGCACGACTTCGTGCTCACCGACTGGGACTACCTCGACTTCTTCGCCTGGCGCGATCCATCCGTCGCCAGGCGCGGCTACGTCCTCGCGCAGCTCGACGGCGGCGTCGTCGGCATCGTGCTGCGGGCGACGGACCCAGGGCGAGCGCGCAACGGTCTGTGCAACATCTGCCACACGCTCCAGCCGGGCAATCAGGTAGCCCTGTTCTCCGCACGTCGCGCCGGAGCGGCAGGGAGCCGCGGCGACAGCATCGGGACCTATATCTGCGCCGACCTCTCCTGTCACGAGAACGTGCGGCTCGCGCATCCGCTCGCTCCGAACGAGATCAGGGCGTCCGGCCAGGTCGACATGCGGTTGGACGGCACGCGTCGACGTATGGAGGGCTTCGTCACCCGCGTGCTCGAGGAGTCCTGAGCTCGTCACCGCGGTTACGCTGGACGGACCTGTCCTGCGCATCGAAGGAGACGCCGTGAGCGACGCCATTCTGCTGTCCGTGTCCGAGGGGATGGCTCGGCTGACGCTGAACCGTCCGAGCCGACTCAACGCCTTCAACGCGGACCTCGCTCACGCGTGGCGCGACGCGACGATCGAGGCGACGACCCGCGACGATGTGCGCGCGATCCTGATCGATGCCGCCGGGCCCGCGTTCTGCGCGGGCGGGGATGTACTCGACATGGCGTCCACGATGGGGTCCGGTGCCGAGATCTCAGCGCTCGCCGAGGTCATCAACTCCGGCATCCGCGCGCTCGTCGAATCCGACGTGCCCGTCGTGACGGCAGCGCACGGAACGACGGCCGGCGGCGGCCTCGGCATCCTGCTCAGCGGCGACTACGCCGTGGTCGGCAGCCGCTCGAAGCTCGGCAGCCTGTACGCGAACATCGGCCTCACGCCCGATCTGTCCGTCTCCGCGCAGCTCGCGAGAGCGATCGGAGAGCGGCGGGCGCTGCAGCTGGTCCTGCAGGACCGGCTGCTGTCGGCGCAGGAGGCGCTCGACTGGGGGCTGGTCGCCGAGATCGTGGACGGAGCGGATGCCGCGGACGAGGCCGAGCGCGTCAGGGCTCGCGCCGAGGAGATCGCCCGGTTCTGGCTCGCCGGGGCCGCTGGCGCCTACGGGCAGGCCAAGCGACTGATCCGTTCGCAGCCGTCCCGGACGTTCGCCGAGCAGCTGAGCGAGGAGGCGCGCTCGATCGGCGCCTCGTTCGACACGGCGGACGCCAGGGCGCGCGTCGCCGGTTTCGCCGCGGCATCCGCTCAGCGCGCCTGAGGGGCCGGTTCCCCCACGGTGCCGAGCGGCTTCTCCCGCGCGTCGGGGCGGCATGGCAGGATGAGAGCACGCAGGCCGACGAGAGGATCGCCATGTCGCAACCGGAGGAAGTCGCAGTCGCGAAGCCGAACGCATCGCTGCTGATCAGAGGGGCGATCTGGATCGCCATCGGAGCCCTGATCGCCGCTGCTCTGGTGTGCGTCGTCTGGGTTCTCATCGGCGACCAGGACGGTCTGATCGGCCGCGCGTTCCTCACGATCCTGCTGCTCGCCGGATTCGCCGGGATCGCGATCCTCGAGGCGGGGCTCGCCCCGAACCGCCCGGATTGGCTGGCGCTGACCAGCATGATCACCTGGATCATCGCGCTTCTGGTCGGTGCGGTGAAGATCTGGCTTCCGGACGACACCGGCTACTTCGGCGGCGGTGCAGAGCGGTTCTTCCAGCTGCTGCTCGTGGTGGGCATCCTGCAGCTCGCGCTACTGCACGTGCGTCTGTTCCGGCCTGCGGCCGATCGCTACGTGACCGTCTTCACCCGCGTCATCTACTACCTCACGCTGGTCTTCCTCGTGGGTCTCGTGGCCATGCTGGTGTTCTACCTCACGTTCCCGCACACGTTCACCTACAACGATCTCTACTGGCGGATCGTGGTCGCGCTCGCGATCCTGGCGGCCGTCGGCACGACGCTGATCCCGCTGCTGAACGCCCTGTTCGCTCCGAAGAAGGAGAAGGCGCAGGCTCCGGCCGCCGTGCAGCAGTGGCCGATGTACGCCGACGGCGCGACGCCGCTGCCGGTTCTCGCCGACGGGTCGCCGGACTGGAACGCGTACTACACCGGCCAGCCCACCGTGCAGCAGGCGGCACTCCCGACCGCATACCCGACCGCCGACGGATACGGCGCCGCCCCGGTCGCGCCGGCCTACCCCGGCGTGCAGCAGGCGCCGGTCTGGCCCGCCCAGGAGCAGGCTCAGGCGTGGTCGGTTCCGGATGCTGCGGCCACGACGGCGCCGGGATGGCAGACCGTGGAGCCTTTCGCTCCCGGTGCGCAGCCGGCCGCAGCCGATTCGGTCCAGGCGACGCCTCCGGCGCAGGAGCAGACGCCTCCTGCGGCCCCGGCACAGCCCGCCGCACCCGAGCAGACCACCGCATTCGCGCCCCCGCCACCGGCGCCTCCCGCGCCGCCGGTCGTCCCGCCCGCGGCTCCGCAGCAGTGAGCGGGGGAGAGGTCGACGCCGCGCAGCTGCACGAGCTCGCGGTCGATATCGCACGCGAGGCCGGCGACCTGGCGAAGCTGCGCCGGTCCGCGGGCGTCTCGCTCGCGGCGACGAAGTCGACTCTGGCGGACATCGTCACCGAGGCCGATCGCGAGGTTGAGGACCTCATCCGCGCGCGGCTCGCCGCCGAACGGCCGGGCGACGGGTTCCTCGGTGAGGAGTCGGCTCCGGATGCCGGTGCCACGGGCGTGACGTGGGTCGTCGACCCCATCGACGGCACGGTGAACTACGCTTACGGCATCCCGTGGTACAGCGTGAGCATCGCCGCGGTTCGCGGGCCAGCACTGCCCGACGAGTGGGAGGCACTGGCCGCGGCGGTCTACGCGCCGGCGCTCGGTGAACTGTTCTCGGCCTGGCGTGGTGGGGGCGCCTGGCACGACGGGCGCGCGTTGCACGTCACGACGGAGATCCCGGCCGGAGCGCTGCTCGCCACCGGGTTCGGCTACGACCCTGATACGCACGACGGAGACCTGCAGACCGTGCGATCGGTCATGCCCATCGCACGCGATCTGCGTCGCGGAGGCTCGGCCGCGATCGATCTCGC
Organism: Microbacterium sp. GXF0217; assembly: GCF_054798195.1. Lineage (NCBI taxonomy): Bacteria > Bacillati > Actinomycetota > Actinomycetes > Micrococcales > Microbacteriaceae > Microbacterium > Microbacterium sp. GXF0217. Next base: position 210,391 of record NZ_JBSJZG010000003.1, read on the forward strand.
CTACGTGGCGGCCGGTCGGCTCGACGGCTACTTCGAGCGCGGGCTCAAAGCGTGGGACCACGCGGCCGGAGCGCTGCTCGTCGAGGAGGCAGGCGGTCGCGTCCGTCGAGTCGACTCGTCGTCGCCGCGCCCGATGCTGATCGCCGCGGGGGTCGGGGCCTACGATCGCCTGAGTTCGATCGTCGCCTGATGCGGCGGGCGCTCATGGCATTCTCAGCGTCCGCCCTGTAGTGTTTATCCATTCGTTACCTTCGTCACCCGAAGACGCAGGTGAGTAAGCGCCCCCGAGCTTGACCGAAAGAATCCCGTTTTGCCCTTCGACACATCCGAGGCTGAGAGTGCGCCCACGCGCCGCTCGAGCCGCCACCGCATCGCGGCCTCCGCGACCCCGGTGGACGAAGTGACCACCGGTGAGATCCGCGAGACGTCGGCCGAGTCCGGTGCCGCCGCACCGCTTTCGCGACGCGCAGCGCGCCAGCGAATGACGCAGCCGATCGCATCGCCCGCGGTCGATCTCTCGCCGATGCCCGCGACGAACGGTGCGGCTCAGCGTCCCGAGGCACCCGCCATCCCCAGGCCCGAGGTTCCCGTCGAGGCGATCCTCGCGGCATCCGTCGTGATCGTGACCTCTCAGACCGGTCCGATCGACGTGCCAGCTGCTGTGGAGGAGGTCGAGGTCGCCGCCCAGGCGACCGCCGACGCCCCGCGCATTCCCCTGGCGCCGGCCGCGGACGGAGACCTCTTCACCGCGGCATCCCAGACCTTCCGATCGCAGGCGACTGCAGCACCTGCCGGCGCCGCTCCGTCCGCAGCATCCGAAGCCGCACCTGCCGAGACGACTGAGCATGTCGCGCCCCGACGCGTGCGCCGCTCGCGCGCGCGCAAGCTCGTCGCCGCCGGTGCGACCCTCGGAGTCATGGGGATCGCCGGTCTGCTCGCCGTGTCCATGACGCTTCCCGCTGAGGCCGTCGCCGCCGCCCAGGGCGCGCAGGTGACGTCAGCGATGTCGCTCGTGGCGACCGGAACCGATGTGCCGGGCGCGGATGCCTCCGATGAAGAGATCCAGGCCTTCGTCGCATCCTCGGATGTCGCGGACCCGAACCTCGAGCGCAGCGAGGACTACTCGACCGTCTCGCTGATCGATGTCGCCGCTGAAGAGGGCATCCAGTACTCCGACGCGCTGTACACGAACGACCCGGAGGCGGCGATCCAGTGGCCGTTCAAGGTCGGCGTGGCGATGAGCTCGGGCTACGGGCCGCGCTGGGGCCGTCTGCACGCCGGTATCGACCTCGTGCCGGGTGACGGCGCCCCGATCCAGGCGATCGCTGACGGCACCGTCCGCATCGCCACGGAGTCCGGTGGCGGGTACGGCGTGACCGCCTATGTCGATCACGTGATCGACGGCAAGGTCGTGACAAGCCATTACTCGCACATGCAGTACGGCTCGCTGCGCGTGAAGGCCGGCGAGAAGATCAAGGTCGGCGACATCATCGGGCTGGTCGGCAACACCGGTCACTCGTACGGCGCGCACCTGCACTTCGAGATCATCGTCAACGGCTCCACGATCGACCCGTTGCCGTGGATGCGGGAGAACGCTGGGCGCTACGACGGGGTCACCCCGGTTTCGTGAGTAGCGCGGGGATCTGGTATTCTCGTGTGGTTGCCTGAACAAGGTGACAACGCCCCGATAGCTCAGTGGCAGAGCACTTCCATGGTAAGGAAGGGGTCGTCAGTTCAATCCTGACTCGGGGCTCGCAGCATTCTCACTTCGATGAGAATGCACGTGCGGCAGGGTAGCTCAGTTGGTGAGAGCGCACGACTCATAATCGTGAGGTCGCGGGTTCAAGCCCCGCTCCTGCTACAGACGAAAACCCCCGGTGATGCCGGGGGTTTTGTCGTTTCCGGGCGTGACAGATCGTCGCGGCGCGACGGGTTCAAACTTCGGGTCACCCTTCGGTTCCCGACGAGGTGCTCGGTGCCGGCGAGAACCGAAGCGTCGCAATCTCGAAGGGGCTGGACGGCGTGCGCGCAATGGCTGTCGGCGTAGCAGGCAACAGATCTCTCGAGACGGGGATGCCGGTCCGCACGACTGAGCTTCCCTTCGGCGCGGCCTCGAATGCGCTGTTCGCGCGTGCCGGTCAGTAGGGTCGCCTGATGGTCACACAACGAACTGTGCGGCTGAGTGACGTGGCCGCCGTGGCAGGAGTCTCGAAGGCCACCGCGTCGAAGGAGCTCAACGGGAGCCCGTTGGTCTCGGCGGCGACGAAGGCTCGCGTACGCGAGGTCGCCGACCGCCGTATCGACGGGCTGCTCGTGGTCGGTGCCGGGTACGGCCGTGTGACGCCGTCGATCACCGATCAGTTCGGAGTCCCGGTGACGTACGCGTTCGCAGCCTCCGACAACCCGGACGATTCGGTCTTCCTGCCCGACAACGAACAGGCGGGCTATCTCGCCGCACGCCACCTCATCGAGGGGGGCCGAACCCGCGTCGCCTACGTGACAGCCGATCATGACGACCTCGCTGTTCGGCGTCGCGAGCGAGGCCTGCGGCGTGCACTCGAGGAGGTGGGGCTGCAACCGGTCGCCACGCTCTACGGGTAATGGCGCCAGGAATGGGGCGACCAGGCCGTTGACCAGCTGGTGACCGCCGGGACCTCGTTCGACGCGGTGTTCTGCGGCAACGACCACATGGGGTTCGGCGTTCTGGACGCGCTGGCGACTCGTGGCATGCGCGTGCCGGACGACGTCGCGGTGGTCGGCGTCGACAACTGGGAAGAGACCATCGTCGATCAGAAGCTGAGGCGTCTCACCACGATCGATCTCGATCTCATGCGGGTGGGCGCTGTCGCCGCCGGAAACATCATCGAACCTGTGCCCGCCGGCGGCGAGCGTTTCGTGGAACCCACGCTGGTCCGGGGGCCCTCGAGCTGATCAGCGGCGTCTCCGGCCGGCGAAGGCGAGGAGGCCTACGCTGATCCGCCACGGCAAAGTTGGCAAAACCGACGGCACGATCAGGGGTGTGCCGTCGTCGAGGTGGTTGATTTTCCGGGGATGCGTTCGCGATTCCTGGCACAGAACCGGCACGTTGCTTGCCGCGCCGTCACGCCCGTTCATACAGTTCCAGCAGGCGGGAAGCACCCCGCCATCGAGCACCGTTCAGATCAGGGCACCTGCAGGCCAGGCCGTGACTACCCACCCGGCAACCTGGCGGCCCCCGAGAACCCGCCAATGGAGGCGAATGATGACGACCGCACCTCACAAGAAGACCCCGGCGAAAGCAGCGATCGCCTCCTGGGTCGGCACGACGCTGGAATACTACGACTTCGCCGTGTACGGCACCGCCGCTGCGCTGGTCTTCAACGTGCTGTTCTTCCCCGAGGACCTGCCAGAGGGGATCAAGGTCCTGCTCAGCATGGCCACGTTCGCGATCGGATTCGTCGTACGACCGCTGGGCGCCTTCATCCTCGGGCCGCTCGGCGATCGCTTCGGACGGAAGTTCGTGATGATGATCACGCTCTTCGGAATCGGCGCCTGCACCTTCCTGATCGGCTGCCTGCCGACGTACGACGAGGTCGGCATCCTCGCACCGATCCTGCTGATCATTATCCGCATCATCCAGGGGCTCTCGGTCTCGGGCGAGCAGGCGAGCGCTATCACCATGACGCTGGAGCACGCCCCGGACAACCGCCGGTCGTTCGCGACGAGCTTCGTGACGAGCGGATCGGCATCCGGTGGCCTGCTCGCCACCGCCGTGTTCATCCCCTTCGCGGCTCTCCCTCAGGAGGCTCTGCTCGGCTGGGCATGGCGCATCCCGTTCTGGCTCTCCGCCGTCGTGGTCGTCGTCGCGTACATCATCCGACGCACACTCGAGGAGCCGCCCGCCTTCCTCGAGACCCAGGCCATCAAGGTGAGCCTGTCGCCGCTCAAGCAGGCCACGCGATTCCACTGGGTCGCGATCACCCGCATCGCGGCCTGCGCGATGATCGCCGGGGTCAGCTACCTGTTCGCCTCCTTCTCGATCTCCTTCGCGACGGTCGGGTTCGGACTGGACAAGGCGACGATGCTCTGGGTCCCTGTCTGCGCGAGCTTCCTGGCGATCCTGTACACGCCGCTCGCCGGCATCCTGGCGGATCGGATCGGGCGCAAGACGGTGTTCATCATCGGGGCCGTTGGCGCCGGCGTCACGACCGTGCCGTACCTGTGGGCGATCACCGAGGGCAACTGGCCGCTGATCTTCGTCCTCGGCATCCTGTGCAACGGCTTCTTCTACTCGACGGCCAACGCCGCGTGGCCGGCGTTCTTCGCCGAGATGTTCCCGAACCGCGTGCGCGTCTCGGGCCTCGCGACCGGCACCCAGATCGGGTTCGCGATCGCGGGAGCGATCGGACCGGTGGCCTCGACCGCGCTGGCCGGAGCGGACCTCACGAACTGGATCGGGCCTGCGGCGCTCGCGATCGGACTCATGCTGATCGCCACCGTCTCCGCGCTGACCGCCAAGGAGACCCGTCGGTACACGCTCGACGAGCTCGACGACGTGCAGCAGACGACGCTCGAGAAGGACACCGTCACCGCTGCGATCGTGCTGCCGGTCGCCCGCTGAGAACCCCGAGACCAGGGCCCCGGACCGTTCAGTCGGTCCGGGGCCCTGTGCGCGTCCGCCGGATCAGCGCGGGGAGGGACCCGTCGACGCGCGCACGGTGAGATGCGCGGAGATGTGATCGATCCGGTCCGAGCGGTCCCGCGTCGCGAACCGCCCGATGAGCATGTCGACGGCCGCTCGTCCCGCACTCTCGCCCGGTGAGGTCACGGTCGTGAGCGGCGGGTGGGAGAACGACGAACCGAAGATGTCGTCGCAGCCGACGACGCTGAGGTCGTCGGGGATCGACACCCCGAGCTGCCGGAAGCGATCGAGGGCGCCGATCGCGAGCACGTCGTTGAAGAAGATGCAGGCCGTCGCTCGCGTCAGCACCACGGCATCGGCGGCGGCCGCACCGTTCGGCAGCGTCGGCTGATACCTGCCGACCGTCACGAGATCGACCTCCAGCGCGGCTGCGGCCTCGGCGATCGCGTCGAAGCGCGCTTGATCCGTCCACGATCCGTGCGGACCCCTGACATAGGCGATGCGCGAGTGTCCGAGCGACTGCAGGTACTGAAGCGACTGCGCAAGCCCGCCAGGGGTGTCGATGACGACACCGGACAGGCCGGGTGCCTCGCGGTTGATGAGGACGGTCGGAGCGATCTGAGCGACCGATCGCAGCGTCTCGTCGTCGACGCGGGGGGACGACACGACGATGCCGTCGACGGTCCGAGCCATCTCGCGCAGCCACTGCTCCTCCATCGGCAGCGATTCCTCGGTGCTCACGATCAGGTGCAGGTAGCTCGCCGCGCGGATCTGCGCCTGAGCGCCGCGCGTCACGTCGAGGTTGAAAGGATTCGTGAGGTTCGGCAGGACGAGCGCAATGGTCCCGCGGGCCAGTCGATCGTCGCGGCTGGGGAGGAGCGCTGAGGTGTAGCCCAGTTCCTGCGCCTTGCTCGTGATCCGCTGGTACATGCCAGGGCTGACCCGGTTCGGATTCGAAAGCGCACGCGAGACGGTGGATGGTGCGACGCCGCACGCTTCGGCGATCTCGGTCAGCGTGACGCGGCGCTGGACTCTGCGTGCCGGAACGACCATGAGAACGTCTCCTCCCGAGTCGCCTTGGCGACGATTTGATGGCACGGTTTGTGCCATCGAATCGAAGTATATGCGCTCAATAGCGACTCAAGCACGGCCTATCTGGCATAGATCTGGCATAGTCCTGCACGATCCGATGCCACAGTTCTAACCTGATCAGGACAGCGCAAGCACTCGGAGCGGAGGTGGCCATGAGCCGGATGATCGATCTCGTCGCGGATCTCGGCGAGGGATTCGGACCCTGGCGGATGGGCGACGACGCCGCTCTGCTCGACGTCCTCACCTCCGCCAACATCGCCTGCGGATTCCACGCCGGCGACGCGCAGATCATGGATCAGACCGTCCAGGCGTGTGTTCAGCGCGGCGTCGGCATCGGTGCGCACCCGTCGTTCCCCGACCTTCAGGGCTTCGGGCGACGCGACATGGGCCTGACGGCCGAAGAGGTCCGCACGGACGTGCTGTACCAGTTCGGCGCCCTGCAGGCGATCGCCGCCTTCCACGGAGCTTCCGTGACGCACATCGCGCCGCACGGCCGCCTCGGCAATCTCGTCGCGGTGCGCGAGGACTACGCGGATGCCGTCGCGACGGCCGCCCGTCGACTCGACCCCGAGCTGATCGTGCTGGCCAAGGACGGCAAGCTCGCGGAGGCGGCACGTGCCGCAGGGCTGCGCGTCGGCATCGTCGGCATCGCGGACAGGGCATACGAGGACGACGGCACACTCGTGCGCCGCAGCGAATCGGGAGCGGTCATCCACGACCCGGCAGAGATCGAACAGCGGACGGTGTGCATGGTCGTCGACGGCGTGATCGAGAGCCGCAACGGCGTCCTCATCCCCGTCGCCTGCGACACGGTGCTCGTGCACGGCGACACCGACGGAGCCGTCGCACTCGCGAACCGGATCCGGGCAGGCCTCGAGGCCGCGGACGTGACGATCGCCCCGCTCGCGGACTGGCTGGAGTGAGGGCATCGTGACCGAGCCCTCCGTCGTCATCTCCGCAAGCGGTACCGCCGCCCTGCGGGTCGCCAGCACGATGGCTGACCGCGAAGCGGGCTGGCGACTCGTCCACCATCTCGCGCGGTACCTGGAATCCGCAGGGGTGCCAGGAGTGGAATGCGTCATCCCCACGTACGACGCCGCACTGATCGAGCTCGATCCGATCGACGTGTCGATCGATCGCCTTCGCGAATTCCTCCTCAACGTGGTCGCGGGGATCGACTGCGAACAGCCGCTCAGTGCCGATCCGCGCACCTTCGAGGTCCCCGTCCTCTACGACGAGGACGGCGAACTTGATCTCGCCGACGTCGCGCGCGCGCAGGGCGTCGCGGTCTCCGACATCATCCGGCTGCACAGCGAGTCGACCTACGTGGTGCGGTGTCTCGGCGCTCCCGGCGGTTCGCCCATGCTCGACGGCCCGCCGTTCCCCGAACCGGTGCCGCGTCTGGCCAGCCCGCGCGCGCACGTGCCCCAGGGCGTCGTGTCCGTCGCCGGACGCCAGGCCACGATCACTCCCGCCGCAGCCCCCGGGGGTTGGGCACTGATCGGACGCACCCCGCTGACCGTGCTGGATCTGGATGCCGAGCCGTTCGTGCCCTACGAGCCCGGCGACCTCATCCGCTTCCGCTCGATCGACAGGGACGAGTACGACGCGCTGCTCGGAACCCGGATGGCCGCGCTGTGAACGCGGGACAGCTGACCGTCGTCGCAGCGGGCTCGACGCAGATCACCGACCTCGGACGCCGACGCGGGCCGAGCTTCGGCGTTCCGGTGAACGGTGCGCTCGACCAGCGGTCGGCGCGCATCGCGAACATCCTCGTCGGCAACGCCGAAGCGGCGCCCCTGCTGGAGCTCACTGCTCTCGACTTCGAGTTCGTCGTGGACGTCGACGTCCTCATCGCGGTGGCAGGTGCAGATGCATTCGTGACCGTCGGCGGCATCCAGCGCGACAGCGATCAGCCGGTGTCCGTGCAGGCGGGCGAGCTCGTCGCGGTCGGCGGCATCCACGGAGGTCTGCGCGCCTACGTCGCGGTGCGGGGCTCCTTCGACGTGCCGCAGCTGCTGGGCAGCTGCGCGCCGGATTCGGTGCTCGGCTTCGGCGGACGACTCGCCGCGGGGGACACGATCCCGGTGCGCGACGAGACAGCGCCGGTCATCAACGACCACTTCGGCTCGGAGCTCTACCGGCTCGCCGTGCCCCCGGCGAGGACCGGATTCATCGTCGACGTCACCGACGGCCCCGACATCGCGGACTTCGGCGAGACAGCCGAGCGGATCTTCGAGCAGCCCTACCTCGTCGGCCCCGCGAGCAACCACATCGGGCTGCGCATGACCGGGCCGCTTCCTGAGCGTCGGTCGCGCGGCGAGGTGCTGTCGCGCGGGGTGCCGGTCGGTGCGGTCGAGGCTCCGCCGGGAGACGAACTGCTCGTGCTGCATCGCGGACGCGGCGTGACGGCGGGTTACCCCGTGCTGGCGGTCGTCACCTCGTATTCACTCGATGTGCTCGCCCAGATCCGGCCGGGGCAGCAACTCCGCTTCCGTCGCATATCGGCAGCGGACGCCGCCGCCCGAGTGCGGGCCGACCGCGCGTCGCTCGATGCCCTCCGTTCTCGCACCGAAAGCGTCTTCGCGGCGCTCGAGGCGCCCTCAGATCCCTCCTTCGAAAGGACCCTTTCATGACCTTCTCCGACTATCGAGTCGCCGTCGTGACCGGCGCGACCAGTGGCGTCGGCCGCGGCGCCGTCGACCTCTTCCTCGCGAAGGGACTCACCGTTCACGCCATCGCGCGCGATGAGAACCGCCTGGCGGCCCTCGCCGAGAAGGGGGTCATCACCCACGCGCTCGACGTCCGCGACACCGCCGCGCTCACGCGCGCGCTGGACGGCGTCGAGGCCGACATCGTCCTCAACAGCGCCGGCGTCAGCCGCGCGGGCAACATCCTGGACTCGTCGGCCGACGACATCGACGACATGATCGAGGTCAACCTCGGCGCCGTCATGCACCTCCTCCGGCTGCTGTACCCGGGGATGGTCGAGCGCGACCGCGGGCACGTGCTCAACATCTCCTCGATCGCCGGGCACTACAACTTCTTCGGCCACACCGGCTACCACGCGACCAAGGCCGCCGTGCACCAGCTCTCGCGCCAGCTCCGCAACGATGCGCTGGGCAAGCGCGTCCGCGTGACGGAGCTGAGCCCCGGGCGCATCGAGACCGAGATCTTCTCGCGCAATCTGGGCGGCACACCCGAGACGGATGCCCAGGCCTGGGCAACCTTCTACGAGGGCTACGAGTCCCTGACCGTCGACGACGTCATCGCCGCCATCGACTATGCAGTGAGCGCCCCCGTGCACGTCAACATCGGGCTCATCGAGCTCATGCCCACATTCCAGGTCCCTGGCGGCCTCACCTTCGACCGCCGCCAGCAGGACGCCGATTAAGGAGAACACCATGGTTCACGTCACGACGAAGATCGAACGGGCCGCAGCCGCGGACATCGCACGGCTGGGCGAGTTCACCGCCGCCACCATCCATGAGGCACAGGGACGCCGCGGCGCCGTCTCCTCGCACATCAAGCCGATCGACGACGCCAGCTCGTTCGTCGGCTCCGCATTCACCGTGGTCTGCGCCCCCCGCGACAACCTCATGCTCCAGGTCGCGATCCACTACGCCCAGCCCGGCGACGTCCTCATCGTCGCGGCGGGGGAGTTCTCCGAGGCCGGAATGTTCGGCGACGTGCTCGGCAACGCCTGCAAGGCCAAGGGGATCGCGGCGCTCGTGACGGATGCCGGTGTACGCGACACCCGTGAGCTGCGCGAGCTCGGCCTGCCGGTGTTCTCCGGAAGCGTGTCGATCAAGGGCACGGTGAAGGAGACCCTCGGCGCGCTGAACCAGCCCGTCGTGTTCGGCGACGAATACATCCGTCCGGGTGACATCGTCAAGGGCGATGCCGACGGCGTCGTCGTCGTCCGCCGTGAGGAAGCGCGCGAAGTCGCCGAGCTCTCCGCCGCCCGTGACGCGCACGAGGCGGAGCTGATCGAGAAGTACTGGGCCGGTGGCACGACGATCGAGCTGTGCAACCTGACCGATGTGCTCAAGGCGAAGGGCCTGACCACCGACATCGAGGACGCCTCATGACCCCGTCCTCCTCCTTCCGCGCCGCGGCGAGGCTGGGGCGCATCAACCCCTCGCCGAGCACGGCGGCGGCCGCCCGAGTGCGCGAGCTGAAGGCGGCCGGCCGCCGCATCCTCGACCTCACGGTCGGAGAGCCCGATTTCGATACGCCCGAGCACATCAAGCAGGCCGCGATCGACGCGATCACGGCAGGGGAGACCAAGTACACCCCGGTCAACGGCACCCCGCGGCTGCGCGAGGCGATCCGCGGATCGCTCCGCCGCACGCACGGCATCGAGTACTCGGATGCCGAACTCACGGTCGGCGGCGGCGGTAAGCAGGTCATCTTCCTCGCGCTGATGGCCACGGTGGATGCCGGAGACGAGGTGCTGATCCCCGCGCCGTACTGGGTGTCGTACCCCGACATGGTGCGGGCGAACGAGGGCACGCCCGTCATCGTTCCGACGTCCGCGGAGACCGGATACAAGCTCACCCCTGACGCGCTCGAGGAAGCGATCGGCGAGCGCACGACCTGGCTGATCCTGAACAGCCCAGGCAACCCGAGCGGTGCCGTCTACACCGAGCAGGAGCTCGCGGGTCTCGCCGATGTCCTGCGGCGCCACCCAGCGGTCTCGGTCCTCTCCGATGAGATCTACAGCGAGATCTCGTTCACCGGGTCTCCGGCGCCGAGCCTCGCGGCCGTCGCACCCGATCTCCGCCATCGTGTGCTGGTCGTGTCCGGAGTCTCGAAGTCGTACGCGATGACCGGGTGGCGCCTCGGCTATGCCGCCGGAGACCCGGCTCTCGTCGGGGCGATCAACACCCTGCAGTCCCAGACCTCGTCGTGCCCGTCCTCGATCAGCCAGGCGGCCGCCGCGGCGGCTCTGGACGGTCCGCAGGACTTCATCGCGGACTCCGTCCCCGTCTACCGTGCTCGCCGCGACGCGGCACTGGCTGGGCTGCGAGCCATCGACGGGCTCACGCCCGTGGTGCCGGACGGCGCCTTCTACCTCTACGTCGACTGCGCGGGCCTGATCGGCAGGCGCACGAGCGACGGACACGTTCTCGAGAACGATCAGGACGTGACGCTGCACCTGCTGGATGAGGCCGGAGTCGCCGTGATCCAGGGGTCGGCGTACGGGCAGTCCCCGTGCTTCCGCATCTCTTTCGCGACGGATCTGGACACCATCACCGACGCGGTCGAGGCGATCGCCGCAGCCGTCGGAGCGCTGCGATGAGCGCGCTCCGCGTCGCTGTCGCAGCCCCCCTGGCGCCCGAGCTGTGCGCGCTGCTCACCTCCCTCGAGCCGCGGATCGATCTGATCGTCGATCAGACGCTGCTGCCGCCGATGCGGCATCCCGCCGACTTCTCCGGTGACCCGTCCTTCACCCGGACCCCGCCGCAGCAGGCGGCCTACGAAGCGATGCTGGACAGCGCGGACGTCCTGTACGGCATCCCCGATGTGGATCCCGCTGCGCTCGCGCGCACGGTCCGCGCCAATCCGCGGCTGCGCTGGGTGCACACGATGGCCGCAGGCGGCGGCGGTCAGGTCCGCGCCGCAGGCCTCACCACTGAGGAGCTCGAGCGCGTCGTCTTCACGACGTCCGCCGGCGTGCACGGCGACGCGCTCGCCGAGTTCGCCGTGTTCGGCGTACTCGCCGGCGCCAAGCACCTCCCCCGGCTGCAGGCCCAGCAGCGCGCCGGGGAATGGGGCGGTCGCTGGATGATGTCGCAACTGTCGGAGCAGACCGTTCTCGTGCTCGGTCTCGGCGGCATCGGCTCGTCGGTCGCGGCCAAGCTCGCCGCCCTCGGGATGACGGTCATCGGAACCTCGCGGTCGGGAGCCAGCGCGCGAGGCGTCGCCCGGACCGTGCATCCGGATGACGTCGCCGAGGTGCTCGGGCAGGTCGACGCGGTCGTCACGACCCTTCCCGGGACGGACGCGACGCATCACCTGATCGGACCCGAGTTCTTCTCGGCGCTGCGTCCGGGCGCGACGATCGTCAACGTCGGCCGCGGGACAGTGGTCGACGAGACCGCGCTGCTCGCTGCCCTCGAATCGGAAAAGGTCGGCTTCGCCGCCCTCGATGTGTTCGAGGTCGAGCCGCTGCCGGCGGAGAGCCCGTTGTGGGCTCACGCGCGCGTGCTGGTCAGCCCGCACACGGCGGCGCTGACCGATCTCGAGGATCGCCGCATCGCCGAACTGTTCGCCGACAACGCCACGCGGTTCCTCGACGGCTCGCCGTTGCGTAACGTCGTCGATACGGTCGAATTCTATTGAGCACGCAGAGGACACGAACATGACCAATCCTTTCGATCTCACCGGGCGCCGCGCGCTCGTGACGGGATCCAGCAGAGGCATCGGCCTGGCGATCGCACGATCGCTGCTCGATGCCGGTGCGCACGTCGTCATCCACGGCCGAGGAGCCGAGGCCGCAGAGGCCACGGCTGCGGCGATCGCGGGTGAATACGGTGCGGATGCCGTGTCCTCTGCGGCTTTCGACATCACCGACGAGGATGCCGTCGCCCGCGGCATCCGCGCCATCGACGAAGCCGGCCCGATCGAGATCCTCGTGAACAACGCCGGTGTGCAGCACCGGGAGCCGATGCTGGATGTGAGTCTCGAGAACTGGGACCGCGTGCTGCGCACCGATCTCACGAGCGCGTTCCTCGTCGGCCGCGAGGTCGCGCGGGCGATGATTCCGCGCGGACGCGGGGCGATCGTGAACATCTGCTCGGTGCAGACCGACCTCGCCCGCCCCACGATCGGCGCCTACACGGCGGCCAAGGGCGGGCTGCGCAACCTCACGAAGGCCATGACGGCCGAGTGGGCGCCGCACGGCGTGCGCGTCAACGGCGTGGCCCCCGGTTACATCCGCACGGAGCTCACCCAGGCGCTCGTCGACGACCCGGCCTTCAACACGTGGGTGCTCGGCCGCACGCCGGCCGGTCGCTGGGGAGAAGCGGAGGACATCGGCGGTGCCGTGGTGTGGCTCTCGTCCGATGCCTCGCGTTTCGTCACCGGCCAGGTCGTCTTCGTCGACGGCGGAATGACGGCGGTGGTGTGATGAGCGACCAGAACCACGCGATCGTCATCCACGAGGCAGGAGACCTGCGCATCGACGAGGTCCCCTCGCCCGTCCCGGCATCCGACGAAGCCGTGATCGACGTCGTCTACGGCGGCATCTGCGGTTCCGATCTGCACTACTGGCGGCACGGTGCGGCGGGGGAGTCGATCCTGAAGGCGCCGATGGTGCTCGGCCACGAGGTCGTCGGCGTCGTCCGCACGGCCGCTCCGGACGGCAGCGGCCCGTGGGCCGGAGCCCGCGTGGCCGTGCATCCGGCGACGCCGGCGAAGGAGTACGTGCGCCACCCCGCGGACCGGCCGAACATCTCCGGAGGCGGCTACCTCGGCTCCGCGGCGCGATTCCCGCATCGTGACGGAGCGTTCGCGCAGCAGATCGCGCTGCCGACGCGGATGCTCCGCGTCCTCCCGGACGAGATCGATCTGCGCGAGGCGGCACTCATCGAGCCGGCGAGCGTCGCGTGGCACGCCGTCTCACGCCTCGGCGATGTGACGGGACTGTCCGCCCTCGTCGTCGGCTGCGGGCCGATCGGGCTGTTGGCGATCGCCGTGCTCAAGGCGCGCGGCGCGAGCGAGGTCACGGCAGTGGATCTGCACGACCGGCCGCTCGAGATCGCGAAGCAGGTCGGCGCCGACCGCGTTCTCAAGCAGCCGGATGCGGCCGATGTCGCCGCGATCGACGCGGACGTCGTGATCGAGTCCTCCGGGCATCACAGCGGGCTCGACATCGCGATCCGCGGTGCATCGCGCGGTGGTGCGGTCGCCATGGTCGGGCTGCTGCCGAGCGGCCCGCAGCCGGTGCAGATCTCGTTGGCGATCGCGCGCGAGCTCGATCTGCTCGGATCGTTCCGCTTCAACGACGAGATCGACGAGGTCATCGGTGCGCTGGCGGACGGATCGCTCGCGATCTCGCCGGTCGTCAGTCATGTCGAACCGTGGAATGCGGTCGAGCAGGCGTTCGCGCTCGCCGCGGATCCCACGGTCTCCAGCAAGGTGCTGCTGGCGTTCGACTCGGCGGACTGACCCGTCGGCCCGCACAGGGCCTTCGTCTCGATAGAGTGCTGAGCATGTCTGCGACGAAGGTGTTGTTCATCGGTGGAACCGGAATCATCTCCTCGGCGGCGAGCGCCCTTGCGGCGCAGCGCGGCATGGAGGTGACGCTGCTGAACCGGGGGCAGTCGCGTCGCGCGCCGGCCGACGGCGTGGAAGTGCTCACGGCGGACATCTCGGATGCCGCGGCCGTTGACGCCGCTCTCGCCGGGCGCGAGTTCGATGTCGTCGCCGACATGATCGCCTTCACCCCTGAGCAGGTGCAGCGCGACATCGACCGCTTCGAGGGGCGGACGGGGCAGTACGTCTTCATCAGCTCGGCGTCGGCGTATCAGAAGCCGGTCGCGCGGCTGCCGATCACCGAGTCGACGCCGCTGCGCAACCCGTACTGGCGGTACTCGCGGGACAAGATCGCCTGCGAGGATCTGCTGTCGGCCGCGTACCGGGACCGCGGGTTCCCCGTCACGGTGCTGCGTCCGTCCCACACGTACGACAAGTGGACGATCCCGGCGTTCGGCGGCTGGACGGCGATCGACCGCATCCGTCGAGGCGAGGAGATCGTCGTGCACGGAGACGGCACCTCCCTGTGGACGCTGACCCACGCGCGCGACTTCGCGGTCGGCTTCGTCGGGCTGCTCGACAACCCGCTCGCGCACGGCGACACGTTCCAGATCACCAGCGACTTCGTCTACACCTGGAACGAGATCTACGCGATCCTCGGCCGCGCGGCAGGCGCAGAGCCGAAGATCCGGTACGCCACCAGCGCCGCGATCGAGCAGGCCGCCCCCGGGCGCGCCGGTCAGCTGACCGGCGACATGGCGCACTCGGTCGTGTTCGACAACACGAAGATCCGCAGCGTGGTTCCGGATTTCCGCCCGACCACAGCGCTGCATCACGCCGCGCGCGAGATCATCGACTGGCACGACGCGCACCCCGAGCTGCAGCGGGTCGACCCGGCGATGGACGAGCTCTTCGCGCGGCTGCTCGCGTAGTTCAGAGCCGGGAGTCGACGGCGCCGCCGACGGCCTAGACACCAGAAGTACACCAATCGAGCGAAGGAGCTGGATATGACGCGTCCGATCACGTTGTTCACGGGGCAGTGGGCTGATCTTCCGTTCGAGGAGGTGGCTCGGCTGGCGGGGGAGTGGGGGTATGACGGGCTGGAGATCGCCTGCTGGGGCGACCATCTGGATGTGGCCCGTTGGGATGACGAGGAGTACGTGCAGTCGCGTCGCGACATCCTCGAGCGGAACGGGCTGAAGGTGTGGACGATCTCGAATCATTTGGCGGGACAGGCGGTGTGCGATGATCCGATCGATCAGCGTCATCGTGACATTCTCAACGATCGGGTGTGGGGCGACGGCGACCCGGAGGGCGTCCGGCAGCGGGCAGCCGAGGAGCTCAAGATGACGGCCCGAATGGCCGCCGCGCTGGGTGTGAGGACGGTGGTGGGGTTCAGCGGGTCGTCGATCTGGAAGGGCGTGGCCATGTTCCCGCCCGCGTCCGACGAGTGGGTTGCGGCGGGGTATCAGGACTTCGCAGACCGGTTCCATCCGATTCTGGATGTGTTCGAGGAGGTCGGGGTGCGGTTCGCGTTGGAGGTGCATCCGTCCGAGATCGCGTATGACTATTGGACGGCGAAGCGCACGTTGGAGGCGATCGGGTATCGGGAGAGTTTCGGGATCAACTTCGATCCCTCGCATTTCATGTGGCAGCAGCTCGATCCGGTGGCGTTCGTGCTGGATTTCGCGCCGCATATCTTCCATGTGCATGTGAAGGAGTCGGTGACGAACCTGGACGGGCGCAACGGGGTGCTGGGTTCGCATCTGCCGTGGGCGAATCCGCGCCGCGGGTGGACGTTCGTGTCGACGGCGCATGGTGAGGTGCCGTGGCATCCGTTGTTCCGTGCGTTGAACGCGATCGGGTATGAGGGGCCGACGAGTGTGGAGTGGGAGGATGCCGGCATGGACCGGTTGCAGGGTGCTCCGGAGGCGTTGGCGTTCGTGCGCGAGTTGAACGCGATCACTCCACCGGCCGCGGCCTTCGACGCCGCCTTCTCCACCCGAACCGACTGAGGCGAAGCGGGCCCGGAGCATGAAACCCGGGCCCGCTCGCACTCGTCACCCGCGGAAGGCCTCGACGTTCTCCCGCGCCCACTGGGCGAAGGTGCGACCCGGCTGTCCCGTGAGCCGCGTGACCGTGTCCTGGACGGTCTGCCCGACCTCCGGCGGATTCTTCGCCAGCTCGAGGCCGAACGCGACGTACTCCTCGTCGTGGCCGAGCGCGCGCAGCCGCTCGATCTCCTCGTCCTCGTCGAGGTGGATCCACTCCACCCTCTCGCCGAGCGCCTCTCCGAGCCGGGCTGCGCGCTCGGCCGGTGTCAGCGCCTCCGGACCGGTCAGATAGTAGAGCTGACCGTCATGCCCGTCCTCGGTCAGCAGGACGATCGCCGCCGCCGCGATGTCATCGGCGTGGACCATCGCACTCGGCCAGTCGGCGAGCGTGCGGACCCGTCGGTGCTCCGCGACCTCGGGAGCCCACTCGAGGGCATTGGTCATGTACTCGACCGGGGCGAGCTGCGCCCAGGCGACGGTGCCGGTGCGCAGCGCCGGTTCGAGCGTGCTCTCGACCCAGCCGCCGAGCACGCTGATGCGACGGACGCCGGATGCCGCGGCCAGCGCCACGAGGTCTGCGCCGTTCTGCAGCGGTGCGCCCGTCGCCCCGTCGAAGGTGATGAAGTGCACCGCTTCGCATCCCGCCATGGCGGCGCGCATGCTGTCGAGATCGGTCAGGTCGCCCTGCACAGCGACCACGCCGTCCGGGAACTGCGCCCGTTCGGGGGTGCGGGTGAGCGCGCGGACGCTCTCGCCTCGCTCGGCGAGCTGCGCCACGACGTGCCGTCCCACGTTGCCTGTCGCTCCGGTCACCAGAATCGTCATGAGGAGTTCCCTTCATCGGTTGAGGGCTTCAGTCTGCTCGGCATCCAGGACAGAAACTGTCCGCAAAGCGAACGCTCTCTCCAGAACCGGTCATGAGCACCGTGACCGGTCACAGGCATGGCAGGATCGGAGCCATGCCTCTTGCACCTGCCCGTCTCGAAGACGTGACCATCCGGGATCCGTACCTCCGCAACGCCGCCGAAAAGACACTCGACTACGTGCTCGATCTTGATCCCGAACGGCTGCTGTTCTCCTTCTACCGGCTCGCCGGCCTTCCGCCGACGACGCCGGAGGGCTACGGCGGCTGGGAGCGGGAAGAGGGCACCCGGTTCCAGGGGCACTTCTTCGGGCACGTGATCTCCGCGCTGTCCCAGGCGTACGCGGCCAGTGAGGATGCCGCGACGCGCGAGCGCATCCTCGAGCGCCTGTGCGCCGCCGTCCAGGGGCTGGAGCGCTGCCAGCAGGCGTACGCGGCGGCGCATCCTGACTCTGCGGGCTACGTGTCCCCGTTCTCACCCGACCTGCTGCCCAGCGGCGGCGACGGCCTGCTCGTGCCGTTCTACAACCTGCACAAGGTGCTCGCCGGTCTCCTCGATGCGCATCGGTACGCGCCAGCGGCGATCGGTGCGACCGCCCTGCGCGTGGCGAGCGGATTCGGCGGCTGGATCGAGACGTACGCCGCCGCGCTGGAGGAGCCGGCGATCATCCTCGACACCGAATACGGCGGTATGAACGAGGCGCTCTACCGGCTCTACGCGATCACC
Source organism: Microbacterium sp. GXF0217 (assembly GCF_054798195.1). Taxonomy (NCBI): domain Bacteria; kingdom Bacillati; phylum Actinomycetota; class Actinomycetes; order Micrococcales; family Microbacteriaceae; genus Microbacterium; species Microbacterium sp. GXF0217. The sequence continues at coordinate 228,009 of NZ_JBSJZG010000003.1, forward strand.
AGGGACCCGGTGCACCGCCGCGCGGCCGAGCGGTTCGATGAGACCGACCTTTTCCGGAGCCTGGCGGCCGGCGACGACATCTTGGCCGGACGGCATGCCAACACCACGATCCCGAAGCTCGTCGGCGCACTGAAGCGGTACACGGTGCTGTCGGCACGTGCCGATGACGACGCGGACCTCGAGATGCACCGCGCCGCGGCCGAGAACTTCTGGCGCATCGTCATCGACGATCACACCTACGCGAACGGCGCGAACAGTCAATCCGAGCACTTCCACGCGCCGGGAACGCTGTACGCGCGGGCGAACAACGGCGCCGTGACCGGCTACGGCGAGAACTCGACGGCCGAGGGCTGCAACGAGTACAACATGCTCAAGCTCAGCCGGGCGCTGTTCGCGCTGACGGGCGACGTCCGCTACGCCGATTACGACGAGCAGGCGTTCCTCAACAGCATCCTCGCGTCCCAGAACCCGGAGACGGGCATGGTGACCTACTTCCAGCCGCAGCGGGCCGGCTACGCGAAGGTGTTCGGCCAGCCGTACGACCAGTTCTGGTGCGATCACGGCACCGGGATCGAAAGCTTCACCAAGCTCGCCGACGGCATCTACGTGCTCGACGCCGACACGGTCGTCGTGAACAGGTTCGTCTCGAGCGAGATCCGGATGACGGAGCGGAATCTGCGCCTGACGCAGGACGCCGACGTTCCGCGGGAGGAGATCGTGCGCTTCCGCGTCGAGAGCCTGGACGGCGGGCCGGCGTCGGTCACGCTCCGGCTGCGCGTGCCGTCCTGGGTCGCCGAGGCGCCGACGCTCGCGGTGAACGGACGTCCGGTCGTGGCCGAAGCGAACGGCGGATACCTCGCCGTCGACGTGTCCGCCGGCGATGACGTGACGTACACGCTGCCTGCGGAGATCCGGATCTCGGACGGCACCGAGAACGAGAACTGGGTCGCGTTCACCTACGGCCCCGTGCTGCTCGCGGCAGAGCTCAGCCGGGAGAACATCGACGCGACGTACACCGCCGGCGTGCTCGTGGAGATGGGCGTCGCCGACCGCTCGCTCACCGGCGAAGTCGTCGTCGATGACCCCGCGTCGTGGAAGCAGTCGATCGCGGACCACCTCGTCCGCATCCCGGACGGCAAGGACGGCGGGCTGCGCTTCGGGATGCGGAACGTCGACGACGCGTCGGCCGCGCTCGTCTGGGAGCCGTACTTCAGCCAGTACGGGGTCCGCTACGCCACCTACGTGACGCTCGTGGCGCGCGGTGCGGAATCGGATGCCGCGACAGCCGGCTCCGACATCATCGACGCGCTGACCTCGTTCGACAACAACAATTCCGAGGCGGACAAGAACCACCGCTTCCACGCGTCGGCCGTCGGGGTGCGCAGCGGTGCGCAGTACCGTGAGGCCGCGGCCGATGCGGACGCTTTCTTCGAGTACGAGCTGATCGTCGATCCCGAAGCGGACGTCAACCTGCTGGGCATCCGATACAGCGGGCAGGATGCCGGGCGCACGTTCGATGTGCTGCTGAACGGCGAGCTGTTCCGGCGCGAGAGCGTCGAGGACCCGCACGGCGACGGCTCGCTCTACGAGCGCGTCGACGAGATCCCCCGCGACGTGCTCGCGGCCCATGGGATCAAGCGCGATCAGCACGGCGGCTTCGCGCAGGATGCCGCTGGCCAGCGGATCCCGATCGTCACCGTCCGGTTCCAGAGCGTCGGCGGGACGCCCGTCGGCGGCGTCTACGGCGTGCGGACGCTGCGGGGCCCGCTCGTGCGGTGAGCGGGAAGCCCTGTCCTGCTCGTTGAGCGAGCTCGGCGGAGCCACCAGGGTCGGAACGCGGTGACCGCGTTCCGACCCTGGTTCGGTCGCTCGACGAGCGCGGGCTCAGACGGCGCGCAGTCCCTCGAGCAGCGGAGTGGTGGGGCGGCCGATCAGACGGGCGAGCGTCCCATCGGTCTCTGCCAGTGCGCCGTCGCGGATGCCGGCATCCAACGCCGCGACGAAACCTGCCGTGCCCTCATCGAGCCCTGCACCCGTCAGCGCAGCGAGCTGCTCGTCGAACGAGATCCGCTGGTAGACGACCTCGCGGCCGGTGACCTCCGAGAACGCTGCCGCGAGGTCGGCGTACGTCCACGCCACGTCGCCCCCGAGCTCGTAGATCTCGCCGATGTGGCCGTCCTCGAGCAGCACCACCGCTGCGGCATCCGCGAAGTCCTTGCGGCTCGCCGATGCGACGCGTCCTTCGCCGACACCGGCGGCCAGCGTGCCGGTCTCGGCAGCGGTCGCGAGGTCGCGCGCGTAGTTCTCGGTGTACCAGTTGTTGCGCAGGATCACCGCGGGCAGGCCGGAGGCCGCGATGGCCTCTTCCGTCGCCTTGTGCTCCGGCGCCAGGACCAGGTCGGAGGTGGTCGCCTTCGGTGCGCTCGTGTAGACGAACTTCGTGACGTCCGCCTTCACGGCGGCGTCGATCACGGCCTGGTGCTGCTCTGCCCGTCGGCCGACCTCGCTGGACGAGATGAGCAGCACGGAGTCGACGCCGGCCATGGCCACGTCGAGCGTCGACGGGGTGCTGTAGTCGATGACGGCGAGGCGGATGCCGCGGGCCGCGATGTCGGCGGCCTTCGCTTCATCGCGCACGCCGGCGACGATCGATTCGGCGGAGGCGCCGCGCTCCAGCAGGCTGTCGATGACGAGGCGGCCGAGCTGGCCGGTGGCTCCGGTGACGAGGATGGTCATGAAGTGTCCTTTCGTGGTGACACCTGACACAACCGCAGCGACCGATCGGAACATTCCATCGAGAGGGTACCCACTTTCAGGTAAGGTACCTACATCATGGTGAGTTTTGCGCAGATGAAGGAGACGACGCCTCTCGTCTTCGAACAGGGGTGCAGCACGCGTGTCGTCCTCGACCACGTGATGAGCAAGTGGGGAGTGCTCGTGCTCTCCGCGCTGTCTGACGGCACCCGCCGGTGGGGCGAGCTGCGCCGCGAGGTCGACGGCATCAGCGAGAAGATGCTCGCCTCGACGCTGCGCACGCTGGCCGACGACGGCCTCGTGCACCGCGAGTCCTTCCCGACCGTGCCGCCGCACGTCGAGTACAGCCTCACTCCGCTCGGTCGCGACCTCATGGACCGGATGCTGCCGCTGATGGAGTGGATCGCCGCGCACGCCGACGCGATGATCGGTCGCGCGGACTGACATCGGCCGCCTGTCCTAGGCTGGGCGGGTGAGAATCCGCCTCGACATCGCCTACGACGGCTCCCATTTCCGGGGCTGGGCGAAGCAGCCGGGGTTGCGGACCGTCCAGGGGACGCTCGAGGCGGCACTCGCGCGCATCGTCGGCTCCGAGGTGCAGTTCATCGTCGCTGGACGCACGGATGCCGGGGTGCACGCCAGCGGACAGGTCGCGCACGTCGACCTGGACGAGCAGCAGTGGGCGCGCATCGAAGCACGCCACGGCAGGGCGGCGCATGACCCCGCAGGATCCGTCGCCGGCCGTATGCGCGGCGTGCTCGGCGCGTACCCGGACGCCACGGTGACGCGATCGTCGCTCGCGCCCGAGGGATTCGACGCCCGATTCTCCGCCGTCTGGCGCCGCTACCGCTATCGGCTGGCTGACGAGGTCTCCGGCTTCGATCCGATGCGCAGGAACGACACGACCAGCATCCGGTCCCGGCTGGATGCCGACGCGATGGATGCCGCGGCGCAGACGCTCATCGGACTGCACGACTTCGCCGCGTACTGCAAGGCGCGCGAGGAGGCGACGACGATCCGTACGCTGCTGGACTACCGGTGGCACCGGGACGACGACGGCATCCTCGTGGCCGAGGTCAAGGCTGATGCCTTCTGCCACAGCATGGTGCGCGCGCTCGTCGGGGCATGCGCCGCCGTCGGCGAAGGGCGGCTCGATGTCGAGGACCTCGTGACGCTGCGCGACGCGCTGGTGCGCACGAGCGAGTTCAAGGTGCTCGCCGCTCGGGGGCTCACGCTCACCGAGGTCGGGTACCCGGCGGATGGTCTGCTCGCCACCCGTGCTGAGCAGACCAGGGCGCGGCGCGACAGGGACGCCTCGACGTCCGGATAGCGGGGGAGGGACACCATGGAGCCGGCAGATGAGCGGACGACGACGTTCGCGCAGGAGTTGCGCGTGCACCTCGACGCCCGCGGGAAGAGCCTCGCGGAACTGCACCGGCGCCTCGCGGCAACCCCGTCTCGATGGCGGCGCTCAGCCACTGGCGCTCGGGCGCACGCCAGCCGGAAGGAGCGCAGTCGCTTGCGGCGATCGACGACATCGAGGACATCCTCGGTCTCGACCGCGGTCAGCTGTCGCGCCTGATCCGCCCGGCGTCGCGCGTGAGCCGGCGATCGGAGCCGAAGCCCGCGTCCCGGCTGATGAGGTGAACCGTCAGGTCGAGGAGACGGCCATCGCGCTGGGCACCGTCGCGCAATTACCCGGAGCGGCGCAACGTGTGGCACGGGCTCGATCGGCAGAACAGGCAGGTCGTGATCTGGGTGCGATTCCCGGACGGCGCGGTGCCGGACTGGTGCGAGGAGTACACCGACGCCGGAACCGACCACGCCGTGAAGCCGCTGACGATCGGCCCGCGCTCCGTTCACGTGGCACGGTTCGGGTTCGGACCGGGTGTGCTCGGCATCCGCTGGGGGTTCGACGAGGACGACTGACGCCGTTCGGATGCCGTACTCCACAGCGCTACCCCGCACACAGCCGCAGGGTCTAGCGTGAGAGACGATGAAGGTCATCTCCTACAACCTGCGAAAGCACCGGGCGGCCGGTGAACTCGATGCGCTCATCGACGAGCACAGCGCGGATGTGCTGTGCCTTCAGGAGTGCGATGTGGCGGCCCTGCCGGAGCGCGTGGGCGATCTCGTGCTCGCCCAGGCGACGCAGGGGAACCGCCTGGGGCTCGCCGTCTTCTACCGCGAGAACACGTTCCGCCTGCACTCGATCCGCGCGATCGAGTTGAAGAAGTCATTGCACGACCGGGTGCTGCGCCCTGCGCATGAGCGGGTCCTCGGCGTGCGGCTGTTCGACATCGACGACGGGCGCGAGATGATCGTGGCGTCGTTCCACGCGGCTCCCCTCACGGCGCTCAACTCGCTGCGACGCAATCAGATCCGCAGCGCGCTCACCGAACTCGAGAAGCTCGGGCCAGGGGTTCCGATCCTGATGGTCGGCGACTACAACTACCCGGTGTTCAAGGAGAACCTCGGACAGACCGTTCGCGATCACGGGTACACGCTGACGCTGTCGGATGAGCGCACGTACACGCGCTACCGCGTGTTCAAAGGCCACTACGACTTCGCCACATCCGAGGGGTTCGACATCGACAGCATCCGCACGCTGCCGCAGCGCGCGAGCGATCATCGCCCGATCCTCATCACCGCCCGCCTCGAGTAGGCGCGTGATTCGCGATTCCGGCCGCAGTGCCGTAAGCTAACCCTTTGGTGCCATACTGCGGCACCGCGAACGTGAGCCCTCCACTGGCGTGTTCGCTTCGACAAGCTCAGCGAGCAGAAGCGAACCACCCCGGAGTGGGATTCACGAACTCCTCCGTTCGAACAAGAAAGCAGCACTATCGTGACGCGCACTTACACCCCGAAGGCCGGGCAGGTCCAGCGTGACTGGGTCGTCATCGACGCCACTGACGTCGTTCTCGGTCGCCTCGCCTCGCACGCCGCAGCGCTCCTGCGCGGCAAGCACAAGCCGACCTTCGCCAACCACATCGACTCGGGTGACTTCGTCATCATCGTGAACGCTGACAAGGTCGCGCTCACGGGTCAGAAGCTCCAGAAGAAGATGGCCTACCGCCACTCCGGCTACCCGGGCGGCCTGAAGAAGGTCTCCTACGAAGAACTGCTGGAGAAGAACCCCGTCCGCGCCGTCGAGAAGGCCATCCGGGGCATGCTCCCGAAGAACAGCCTCGGCCGCCAGCAGCTGGGCAAGCTCAAGGTCTACGTGGGCGCTGAGCACCCGCACGCCGCACAGCAGCCCCAGACGTACACCCTCGACCAGGTCGCCCAGTAAGCGCCGCAACGACTAAGGACATACTCGTGGCTGACATCCAGGACACCAACGAATTCCCGCAGAACTACACCACTGCGACCCCCGAGGCCGACGCGGCAGCGGAGACGGCTCCCCGTCCCGTGCTGAGCGTCCCGGGCGCCGCTGTCGGTCGTCGCAAGCAGGCCATCGCCCGCGTGCGTCTCGTCCCCGGCTCCGGCACGATCACGGTCAACGGCCGCACGATCGAGGACTACTTCCCGAACAAGCTGCACCAGCAGCTGATCAACGACCCGTTCACGGTGCTGAACCTCGCCGGTTCGTACGACGTGATCGCCCGCATCTCCGGTGGCGGCCCCTCGGGCCAGGCCGGTGCGCTGCGCCTGGGCATCGCCCGCGCGCTGAACGGCATCGACGTCGAGAACAACCGCGCCACCCTGAAGAAGGCCGGCTTCCTCTCCCGTGACGCTCGCGTCAAGGAGCGCAAGAAGGCTGGTCTCAAGAAGGCCCGCAAGGCGCCTCAGTACTCGAAGCGTTAAGCCCGACAGTCCTCCATGGCACTGTTCGGCACGGACGGCGTGCGAGGTCTTGCCAACGGCATCCTCACCGCCGACCTGGCGCTCTCCCTGGCCCAGGCGACTGCGGTCGTCCTGGGCCAGGGCCGTACTGCCGAGGCGCGCAAGGCGCAGGGCAAGCGGCTCACCGCCGTCGTCGCCCGCGACCCGCGCGTCTCCGGTGAATTCTTGGCCGCCGCCGTCTCGGCCGGCCTTGCCTCCTCCGGTGTCGACGTCCTCGATGCCGGAGTGATCCCGACCCCGGCCCTGGCGTTCCTCGTCGCCGATCGCGATGCCGACTTCGGGGTCATGGTCTCGGCGTCGCACAACCCTGCGCCGGACAACGGCATCAAGATCTTCGCCCGCGGCGGCGTGAAGCTTCCCGACGTCGTCGAGGAGCGCATCGAGGCCGCGATGTCCGGGGAGAAGCTGCTGCCCACCGGCGCGTCCGTCGGTCGCATCCAGCGCTTCTCGGATGCCGAGGACCGCTACGTCGTGCACCTGCTCGGCTCGCTTCCGCACCGTCTCGACGGCCTGCACGTCGTACTCGACTGCGCGAACGGCGCCGCTTCAGGCGTCTCTCCGGAGACGTTCAGGGATGCCGGGGCAGAGGTGACCGTGATCGGCGCCGACCCCGATGGCATGAACATCAACGACGGCGTCGGCTCCACGCACCTCGACCAGCTCGCGGAAGCGGTCATCCGCCTCGGCGCCGACGTCGGCATCGCCCACGACGGCGACGCGGACCGCTGCCTCGCGGTCGACGCCGACGGCCGGTCGATCGACGGCGACCAGATCATGGCGATCCTCGCGATCGCGATGAAGGAGCGAGGACACCTCACCGACGACACGCTCGTCGCGACCGTCATGAGCAACCTCGGTCTGCACGTCGCCATGCGCGAGCACGGCATCACGGTCCGTCAGACCGCTGTCGGCGACCGCTACGTCCTCGAGGACATGAACGCGAACGGCTACGCCCTCGGCGGCGAGCAGTCCGGACACGTCATCATGAGCGAGTTCGCGACCACCGGCGACGGCCTGCTGACGGGTCTGCACATCGTCGCCGAGATGGCGCGACAGAAGAAGACCCTCGCTGAGCTGGCGAACGTCATGACGGTGTACCCGCAGGTGCTCACCAACGTGCGCGGCGTCGACAAGGACCGTGTCGCAGAGGATGCTGGCGTGCAGGATGCCGTCCGCGCCGTCGAGCAGGCGCTCGGCGACACCGGCCGCGTCCTGCTGCGCAAGTCCGGCACCGAGCCGCTCGTGCGCGTCATGGTCGAAGCAGCGGATGCCGAGTCGGCGCAGGGCTACGCCCAGCAGCTCGCCGACGTGGTCAAGGAGCGTCTGGCGCTCTGAGCCGCAGAGCGGCGCCGGCTCAGATGCCGGTGCCGCTCCAGCTCATCGATTCGATGTAGCGCAGCAGCACGCCCTCGCGCAGCGCCCACGGCGACACCTCGAGTTCCTTCACATTCAGCATGCGCATCGCGGTGTGCAGCGCGACTGCGGCTGCGACGATCTGGAATGTGCGGTCGGGGGTGATGCCGGGCAGCTCCTGCCTGGCGGATGCGGGCAGGCGCGCGAGGCGGGGGATCCAGGAGCCGAGCTCTTCGCGGGGCAGGAGCATCCGGTCGATGCCCGACCAACCGGGTACGGGGTAGCCGACCAGTCGCGCGAGCGAGCGGATGGCCTTCGACGAGCCGACCACGTGATCGGGTCGGGGGAGAGCGTCGAACGTCGGCGTCACGTGCGACAGCACCGAGACGGCGTGGGCGCGGAGCCGTTCGACGGCCTCTTCACCCGGTGGGTCCTCCGGCAGGAACTCGACGGTCGTGCGGCCGGCGCCGAGCGGGACGGATGCTGCGGCATCCGGGATCTCGTTCGACCCCGCCGCGATCTCGAGAGACCCGCCGCCGATGTCGAGCAGCAGCAGCTGGCCGGCCGACCAGCCGAACCAGCGGCGGACGGCGAGGAACGTCAGCTCAGCCTCGGTCTCGCCGTCGAGCACCTGCAGCGGCTGGCCGAGGGCAGCCTCGATGCGCGCGATGACGTCCGGTCCGTTCGTGGCCTCTCGGACGGCGCTGGTGGCGGTGGCGAGCAGGGCGCCGACGTTCTCGGAGTCGGCGACGGTGCGTGCACGCGTGACGGCCGCCACGAGAGCGCGCACGCCGTCCTCCGAGATCGAACCGTCATCCGTGAGGTAGCGCATGAGGCGCAGGACGGTCCGATCGCTCGTCGTCGCCAGCGGCCTGCCGCCGGGGCGGACGTCTGCAGCGAGCAGATGGACGGTGTTCGAACCGATGTCGATGACTCCCAAGCGCACGGAGAAAGCGTACCGGCGCGCGGTGCCCGACCGCGGCGCGATTACACCCGCGCGGCGAGCCAGTCCGCCTGGCGCACCCACTGCGCGATCTGTCCGCCTTCGTGACCGTTGAACGGGTACGCGGCGATCTCGAGATCCGCTGAGGCGAGGTGGTTGTACGCGGCGTAGACGCTCGAGGGCAGGACGATACCGTCCATCAGGGCGGCGGAGAACAGTGCGGGCTGCTGGATGCGGCGCGCGAAGTTCACTCCGTCGAAGTACGACAGCGTCTCGAAGACCTGATCGATCCGGCCGCGGTGCACGGCGAGATAGCGCTCGATCTCGGCGTATGGGTGGTCGGGAGTCCGCTCCACCGACCGGCGGAAGTGGCACAGGAACGGCACATCGGGCATCGCGGCGAAGACGTCGGGGTGCAGGGCAGCGGCGGCGATCGAGATGCCACCGCCCTGGCTGGCGCCCGTCACGCTGACGCGATCCGCGCGCACGAAGGGGAGCTCGCGCGCGGTGTCGACGGCGCGCACGGCATCCGTGAAGAGTCGGCGGTAGTAGTACGTGTCCGGGTGCTCGATGCCGCGCGTCATGTATCCGGTCGAGGCGGATCCGGACCCGTGCGGATCGGGGGTGTCGCCGCCGGAGCCCCAGTTCGCGCCCTGGCCGCGGGTGTCCATGAGCACGTGGACGTAGCCGGCTGACGCCCATTGCAGCCGCTCGCCGGGGATGCCTCGGCCGCCGCCGTAGCCGATGTACTCCACAACCGTCGGCAGCGGTTCGTCGGTCCGCGGGCGAGTGACCCAGGCGCGGATCGGATCGCCGCCGAAGCCGCTGAACGTGAGGTCCTCCACGATCAGCTGGGTAACCGGGGTGTCGGCGGGGGTCAGCGCGAGCGGCGTCGCTGCGGTGCGCGCCTCGCTCAGCGTGCGCTGCCAGAACGCATCGAAGTCGGCGGGTTCGGCGACGGCAGGACGGTAGGTCTCGAGCTCGTCGAGGGGGAGATCAGTCAAAGCCACGGCATCACGGTAGCGGGTGGACTCGCGGTTTCGCGAAACGCAAGACGCGAGGTTGCGCGGGGTCGTAGAAGCGCCTATCTTTGTGTCGAAGCGTTTCGATGCTGTTTCGCACATGGGAGCGCTCTCCGATCGTTACCCGGGTGTGACGCCGCGAAGATTGACGAACCGTCGCCGACGTGGTTTATTCAATCGAAGCGATTCGACAACCTGCGGGCGAGGACGCCCCCGACGCGCAAGGCATGGCACGATGACGACCACGACCCTGACCGAGACCATGGTCACGCAGCTCGACGACGAGGAGCGCCCGTCGCGCGGGCGGCGCCGACCGCGGGACAAGCAGCAGGCGGGCGGGCGCAAGTCCTACGGCATGTTCCTCGTGATCCTGCCCTTCATCATCCTGGCGTTCCTGTTCTCCTACTTCCCGCTGTACGGCTGGATCTACTCGCTGTACGACTACAAGCCGGCGCTCGGCCTCTCCGGCAGCGAGTTCGTCGGCCTGCAGTGGTTCGAAATGCTGGTCAGCTCGCCGACGCAGGTCGCCCAGATCGCGCAGGTGATGATGAACACCCTCGCGATCAGCTTCCTCGGCATCGCCACCAGCATCCTGCCGCTCGGGTTCGCGATCTTCCTCAACGAGATCCGCGCCCCCTGGTTCCGCAACGCCGTTCAGACCCTGACGACGCTCCCCAACTTCATCTCCTGGGTGCTCGTCTACATGATCGCGTTCTCGCTCTTCTCCAGTTCCGGGCTCGTCAACAACGTGCTGGGCGACTGGGGCCTCATCACCGCACCGATCAAGTTCCTCGACACCGACCAGAACGTCTGGCTCACCATGACGCTGTGGAGCATCTGGAAGGGACTCGGCTGGGGCGCGATCATCTACCTCGCGGCGATCGCGGGCATCGACCAGTCGCTGTACGAGTCGGCCGAGATCGACGGCGCTGGGCGCTTCCAGAAGATGTGGTACATCACGGTGCCGCAGCTGATGCCCACCTACCTCGTCCTCCTTCTGCTGTCGATCGCCAACCTCCTGAACAACGGGATGGAGCAGTACTACGTGTTCCAGAACGCGTTCAACAAGGAGTGGATCCAGGTCCTCGATCTGTACGTCTACAACATCGGCATGACCGGCAACAGCCTGTCGATGGCGACCGCGATCGGGATGCTGAAGAGCATCGTGTCGGTCATCCTCCTGTTCACCGTCAACGCGATCGCCAAGCGTGTGCGCGGCGAATCGATCGTCTGAGAGGCGCACCATGACCGCTCTGACCGCACCCCCCACGCGCCCCGTCCGGCCCGTCCGTCCGAAGAAGCGCAAGGTCGAGGCCGAACGCCACGGCGGCGACGTGATGTTCGCGATCGTCAACTACACGGTGTTCGCACTCCTGGTCGTGCTGTGCGCGTACCCGTTCTACTACCTCATCATCAACTCGATCAGCGCCAACGACGTCTCGGCGCTCGGCGACGTCCGTCTATGGCCGATCGATGTGCACCTCGACAACTACAAAGAGGTGTTCAAGCTCAACGGGCTGCCGCTCGCGGCGGTCGTCAGCATCGCGCGCACCGTGATCGGCACGGTCTTCACCGTCCTCGCCTCGGCCTTCCTCGGATTCATGTTCACGCAGAAGAAGATGTGGGCCCGGCAGTTCTGGTACCGGTTCATCATCATCACGATGTACTTCAGCGCCGGCCTCATCCCGGTCTTCATCATCATGAAGAACCTCGGCCTGACCAACAACTTCTGGGTGTACGTGCTGCCGTTCATCGTGCAGCCGTTCTTCATCATTCTCGTCAAGACTTTCGTCGAGTCGATGCCGGAGTCGCTGCAGGAGGCGGCTGAACTGGACGGCGCGAACATCGTCCAGATCTTCTTCCGTGTCTACCTGCCCAACATGACACCGATCCTCGCGACGGTCGCGATCTTCTCCGCGGTGGCGCAGTGGAACAGCTTCCAGGACACCCTGATCTACGTCACGGACCAGAGCCTGTACACGCTGCAGTACCTGCTCTACATGTTCATCAACCAGGCCTCGAGTCTCGCGCAGGCCGCGCAGAACGCCGGCGGCGACCTGAGCGGCATCGTGTCGGCGGCGACGTCGCAGACGCCGACCTCGATCCGCATGACCGTATCGGTGATCGTCGTGCTGCCGATCATCTTCATCTACCCCCTGTTCCAGCGCTTCTTCGTGAAGGGCATCATGCTGGGCGCCGTCAAGGGCTGACGGCAACGCCCCGAGAGTCGCGCACACCCAAGAAAGGAAAGCAATGAAGCTGAAGAGGAAAGTCGCGGCGGGAGTCATCGCACTCCTCGCGGTCGGCTCGCTCGCCGCGTGCACCGGCGACACGCCCGAGACCGACGAGAGCCAGGTCGACGCGTTCCCGTCCGAGTGGGAGGACGAGATCACGATCGACGTATTCGACGGCCTCGCCAACTACATGGGCATGCAGGAGGGCTGGTTCGGCGAACTGGTCCACGAGAAGTTCAACATGAAGCTGAACATCATCGCGCCGAACGTCGCCGGTGGCGGCGACACGCTCTACAACACCCGCGTCTCGGCCGGGGATCTCGGCGACCTCATCGTCACGGACAAAGGCCAGAAGCTCGACGAACTGATCGAGGGCGGTCTGGTCCTCGACACGTCGAAGTACTATCCGGCGATGGAGAACCTCGATCGCTTCGAGAAGGCGGTCGACAAGCTCAACGACGGCAAGGACGGCGTTTACGCGTTCCCGACGTCCGTGTCCAGCATCCTGCCCACCGAGCCCAGCGAGGGGCTCGAGCCGACGTTCGGCGCCTACCTGCGCTGGGACCTGTACTCGCAGCTCGGCTACCCGGAGATCAGCACGCTCGAGGACCTGCTGCCCGTCCTGAAGGACATGCAGGATCTGCAGCCGACGGCTCCGAACGGCAAGAAGGTCTACGCGCTCTCCCTGTTCAAGGACTGGGACGGCAACATGATGAACAACGCCAAGCAGCCGATCACGTACTACGGCTACGACGAGCTGGGCTTCGCGCTCGCCAAGGGCGACGGATCCGACTACCAGGGCATCCTGGATGACGAGGGCGAGTACCACCGCGTCCTGAAGTTCTACAACGAGGCGTACCGCATGGGTCTGGTCGACCCCGAGTCGACGACGCAGAACTACGACACGCTGTGGTCGAAGTTCCAGAACGGTCAGGTGCTGTACTCCTGGTGGCCCTGGCTGGGACAGGCCGCCTACAACACCGAGGACAACATGAACGCCGGCAGCGGCTTCATGCTGGTGCCGATCGAGGATCAGACGATCTACTCCTACGGTGCAGAGGCATACGGCGGCAAGCAGGTCCTCGCGATCGGATCGCAGGCCGAGGACCCTGAGCGCATCGCCGCGTTCATCAACTGGCTGTACTCGGCCGAGGGCAGCTACACGAACAGCAGCCAGACGCAGGGCGCCGCCGGTCTCGAGGGTCTCACGTGGGAGCTCGGCGACACCGGACCGGAGCTGACCGAGTTCGGTCAGGAGGTCTTTCTGACCGGTGACGCGACCGTGCCCGAGGAGTTCGGCGGTGGCAGCTACATCGACGGTGCGTCGACGCTGAATGTCAACGTCGTCCTTCCGAACGACGTCGACGAGGCCACGGGCCTGCCGTACAACTACCAGTTCTGGCCGCACTACCAGGAGCTGACGACCAATGAGCTCAAGGCGGACTGGTCATCGCACATGGATGACGCGACGAGCACCATGGAGTACCTGCGCGGAAACGACCAGCTCCTCGTCGGGCCGGGCGCGAGCTACACGATCCCCGCGGATGACTCGCAGACCGAGGCGCTGCGCAACCAGGTGAAGGCCGTCGTCGTGCAGTACTCGTGGCAGGCGACGTTCGCCGAGAGCGAGGCCGACTTCGAGAAGCTGTGGGCCGACCTGCAGGACACCGCGAAGGGTCTCGGCTACGAGGACGTGCTCGAGGTCGACCTCGACCGCGCCAAGGAGCAGAACGACGCCCGCGTCGCGGTCGCGGAGGAGTTCGCGGAGTAAGGGCTCTCCCTCCCGCACGCACAAGGGGCCCGGCTCGTGCCGGGCCCCTTTCGCGTGCGCCGGGGCGGATGCCGTGGCTCGCGTCGGGGTGGGGTGCTGGTGGGGGCCGCGTGTGGTCGCTTCGGGGCGGTGGTGGAGGCCCTTTGGGGCCTGTGGCGGGGGAGGGTCGGCCGTGCCGGGATCTCCGCGGGTCGTGTCAGTGCGGTGGAGGCGACCATTAGGGACGCCTTGCGATGCCGCGCGGCCGTGGCAGGCGGGCCGACAGCGCGAGATCAGCCGCGGCGGGCGAAGACGCTGCGGAACAGGAACGCCGTCGCATACGCACCGATCGAGAACCCGATCGTGACGAGGACGACCCCGAACATCGGGAACACCACGGTGATGCACACCAGGGCGATCGGGATGAGCAGGATGCCGAACGTGCGCACCGGCTCTGCGGCGGGGAGCAGCAGTGCGTTCTTGAGCGTCTGGCGGAACGGCGTGGTGAACACGGCGGTGAGCGCCATCGCGAACAGGAAGGCGGCGAACAGGTAGATCGCGGCGATGGTCGCCACGATGGTCGCGGCTCCGGCCAGCAGGCTCGGGTGCGACGCCCAGAACACCGCGCTCGCGGCCAGCAGCAGCATCGGAACGGCGAGGCACAGTCCGAGCAGGCTGGCGCGCACGGCGTTACGACCGAAAGCGGGGAAGAAGTCCTTCACGGGGCGTCCGCTCTCGTCGTCCGAGTAGCGGATCATGACCTCGTACAGCGCGCTCGTCGCCGCTGGGATCGTCACGACAGGGATGCACATCGCGAGGTACATCACGTTCAGTGCGATGAATCCGAGGAACGAGGACATTCCCTGGAGAGACCGGCTCTCCGGGTCGATCTTCATGACGCGGAGGCGGATGCCGGAGCATCCGAGGCGGACTCGAGAAGGGGAGCCAGCAGCTGCACAGGCGGCAGATCGTGCCCTTCCAGCAGCTGCAGGATCGCGCGCGTCGCGCTGGCGCCGAGCTCCTCGGCCGGGACGTCGATGCTGTCGGTGAGAGTCGGCACGGTCCGCGCAATGTTCGCGGGACACAGCGCTATCACGTCCAGCTCCCGCCCGTCGGGGCCGGAGTCGAGGCGCCCGGCGACATACGGCAGCGCGCCCTCGTTGTGGAACAGTATGCCGGTGACATCGGCGCGCTTGGACAGGATCGCATCCACCGCGGCCACGGCTTCCTGACTGCTCGGGCACGCGTGGACCTCGGCATCCAGACCGAGCTCGCCGGCGGCGGCGAGGAAGCCGCGACCCAGGCGGTCGGCGTACGACGTGTGCCGCGCCATGACCTCCTCCGGAGCGCCGATGAGCGCGACGTGGGTGTGGCCGAGCTCGGCGAGACGCGTCGCGGCCAACCGGCCGGCCGCCTCGAAGTCGAAGTCCACGCAGGCGATGCCGTCCGCGCCGGACGGAAGGCCGATCAGCAGTGCGGGCGTCGGCAGGTCCTCGAGGGTCGCGATGCGCGGGTCATCGGACTCGATGTCCATCACGAGCAGCGCATCCACCATGGAGGCGCGGGCAGCCCTGCTGAGGCCGGCGGCATCGTCGCTCGTCAGCAGCAGGATGTCGTACTGATGCGCGCGCGCTTCGCGCACGACACCGGCGACGATCTCCATCACGACGTGCACATCGACGCCGGCGCGCAGCGGAGCCTGCAGCCCGATGACGTTGGTCGAACGGGATGCCAGTGATCGCGCACTCGCGTGCGGACTGTACTTCAGGTCCGCGATGGCCTGCTCGACACGGTCCCGCGTGTCCTGCGAGATCGTCCGCTTGCCGCTCATGACGTAGGACACGGTCGAGATCGACACACCGGCGGCGCGTGCGACTTCGGCGATCGTCACCATCGCGACTCCTTCGGCTCGATGATCATGTCTTCTCCCGGCTGCAGTCCCCGCGTGGTCTCGTCCAGACCTGGGCCCGAGATCACGACCGCACGTGCGGTATCAGAGCGCAATCGTACCCGGATGATGACGCCGGCCCGCCAGACGAGATCGACGCGGACGCCGCCGCGCGCGTACAGCCCGTCGACGGCGCCGTCCGCCCACGCCGGCGGCAGAGCGGGCAGCACGCGGATGCGGGTCTGCGCCTCGTCGGTGCCGTGCGAGTGCAGCAGGGCCTCGGCGACGCCGGCGGTCAGGCCGAGGTTGCCGTCGATCTGGAACGGCGGATGCGCGCTGAACAGGTTCTCGTAGACGCCGCCGCGCTGACCCTTGTCGTGCTGCGCCGGGCGCAGCGACAGCCGGAGCTGGTCGTGCACGCGCCCGCCGTCGCCCAGTCGCGCCCACATGCAGGTGCGCCAGGCGAGCGCCCAGCCGGTGGATTCGGGTCCGCGGGCGAGAATGGCGTTCGCGGCCGCCGTCGCCAGCTCGGGGGTGCCATCCGGCGTGATCGCGGCCAGCGGGTACAGGCCGACCAGGTGCGACAGATGCCGGTGCAAGGGTTCGGCATCCGCGACGTCGCGATCCCATTCGGCGAGGCGCCCGTCCGGGAGAACCCGCGGATCGGGCAGCAGCGCCGTCACGCGGTCGAGCTCGGCGAGCCACGCCGGCGCGATACCGAGCACCGACGCCGCGCTCGCGCACGCCGCTGACAGCTCGCGCAGCAGCGTGACATCCATCGTGGTGGACTCGCCGAGCGCTCTCGGCACCCCGGCGTCGTCGAGGAAGCGGTTCTCGGGTGATGTCGACGGACTCGTCCACGCGCGTGAGCCGTCCGTGCGGACCCAGCTCAGCGCGAAGCGCGCCGACCCCTCCAGCACCGGCCAGATCTCGGAGCGCAGACGGTCGGCATCGCCGTCGAACGCGAACGCGTCCCACACCTGCAGGCTGAGCCAGACCCCGCCCATCGGCCAGAACGCCCACGACGGGTCGCCGGAGCCGTCGCCGACGGGGGCGGCGTGTCCCCAGGCATCCGAGTTGTGGTGCAGCGCCCAGCCGTCGGCGTCGTGCAGCTCGCGGGCGACCGCTCGGCCGGTGGTCGAGGCCACCCGGCTGACGAAGGCGCGCAACGGGTCGAGGCACTCCGGCAGGCCGGTCACCGCGGCCGGCCAGTACGCCATCTCGAGGTTGATGTTCGTCGTGTAGTTGCTCGACCACGGCGCGGGCAGCTCGGCATTCCAGATGCCCTGCAGCGTCAGCGGGACGGATGCGCGATGCGACGACGAGAGGAGCAGATACCGGCCGTAGTGGAAGGCGAGGGCCGCCAGTCCCTCGTCTGGGTGCTCCTGCGCCAGGGCGATCCGCTCGGACAGCGGCAGTTCCTCCGCACCCGGCGCGGACGGCAGCGCGAGCGCGCATCGCGCGTACCGCTCCCGGTGCGCACGGATGTGCTCCTGACGCAGGTCAGCGGCGTCGGATGCCGTCGCGACTGCGGCCCGAGCGATCGCGTCGCGCGTGTCGGCGGGCTCGCCGGGAAGCGGAGGGGCGGTCGCGGTCCCGATCAGCAGCACGTGCTCGCGTGCCGGCTCCGTGGTGAGGATGCCGTCCTCCGCCGTCGCCTCGACCGTCGAAACGATCGAGATCGCCGCTGTGCGGCCGAGAGCCTCGTCGTAGCGGATGGGCTCGGCGGCATCCGCGTGCCCCGGTGCGACGTCGATGGGCAGAAGCCACTCGACGCCGAGGGTGTCGTCCTGCGCGACGCGGTTCAGGCGGAGCAGGCTGTCGGCCGAGACGCGCACGCGGACCGGCTGCTCGGCCGCGATGCGGTGCACGATGGCGCCGGCTTCGGCATCCGCCCAGGTCTCGTGCCTGACGCGGCCGGCATCCGAGGTGTACTCGTGCGCGGCGATCGCGGTGCGCAGGTCGAGGGTACGGACGAGCGTCGCTCTGTCGCCCGTCACACCGATCAGGTCGATGTCCACCTGACCCAGCGGCATGAAGGCCTGCGACCAGGGGGTCTGCTGCCGCTGCACCAGGCGTTCCGCCTCGTCGCCGTCGCCGCGGGCGATGGCTGCGCGTGCGGCGTCCTGCACCGCCGGATCGCGATCCTCGACACCCGCCAGCGGGTCTTCGATCGCGACGCCGGACCACGCAGTGATGTCGTTGAGATGCAGGCGCTCGCCGCCGACGCGGCCCTCGCACATGGCCCCGCGAATGCTGTCTCCGACGGGGAACGCCGCTGTCCAGCGCTCGGCGGGACGATGGTGGCGCAGGACGTGGAGGTCGTCGGGCAGGGGGGTGGAGGGGGTGTCTGCGGCCTCGACGCGGCGGTCGTGAACGGGAGCGTGGAGGGCATCTGCGGCCTCGATGGACATCGGCACGTGGCTAGTATATGGTCTCGTTGTTGAAACGCTTCGACAACTCGATCCAGAACCGGAAAACCATGTCAACGACGACCGCACCGCGCCGTGCCTTCGACGCGCTCATCGCCGAGCGGGGACTCGCGTTCGGCGGCGACTACAACCCGGAGCAGTGGAGCCCCGAGATCTGGCGCGAAGACGTCGAGCTCATGCAGCAGGCCGGCGTGAACCTCGTCACGGTCGGCGTGTTCAGCTGGGCCGCGATCGAGCCGACACCCGGTGCGCGCGAGTGGGCATGGCTGGACGAGGTGCTCGATCTGCTGCACGACGGCGGCATCGCGGTCGACCTCGCCTCGCCCGTCGCCTCACCGCCGCCGTGGCTCGGCATCCGACACCCGGAGACGCTGCCGGTCGACCGCGACGGCGTCCGCCTGATCCCCGGATCGCGCAACCAGTTCTCGCCGGCATCCCGGGTGTACCGGCAGCACGCGGCGGCCATCACGCGAGACCTCGCCGAGCGGTACGCCGAGCATCCGGCCGTGCGGATGTGGCACGTCGGCAACGAGTACGGCCAGATCGATCACGGCGACGAGGCCGCGCGGGAGTTCCGGCTCTGGCTGCGCCGCCGCTACGGCACGATCGAGGCGCTCAACGACGCCTGGGGCACGACCTTCTGGTCGCAGCACTACGCCGACTTCGACGAGATCCTGCCTCCTCGACGCATGCCGTACCTGGTGAATCCGACCCAGTCGCTGGACTTCCGCCGCTACAGCTCGGATCAGCTTCTCGAGTGCTACCGCGAGCTGCGCGATGTCATCCGGAACACGGGGGCGACCCAGCCCGTCACGACGAACTTCATGGGCTTCCACGCGCTCACCGACTACTGGGCGTGGGCCGACGACGTCGACGTCGTCTCGGATGATCAGTACCCCGACCCCGCGGCGCCGCAGGCGCCAGTCGACATCGCGCTCGTGCAGGATCTCATGCGCTCGCTCGGCGGCGGGCGCTCGTGGGTGCTCATGGAGCAGGCGATCAGCGCGACCTCGTGGCGCGAGCACAATCTGCCGAAATCGCCGCTGCGCGCGCGACGCGATTCGCTGCAGGCGGTCGCCCGCGGCGCGGATGCGGTGTGCTACTTCCAGTGGCGCCAGGCCAGGGCCGGCGCGGAGCGCTTCCACTCGGCGATGCTTCCGCACGCCGGGGCCGACACCGACGTGTTCCGCGGGGTGCGCCGCCAGGGCGACGATCTGAAGAAGCTGTCCGCGGTCGCGGGCGCTCGGGTGGACACCGCTGTCGCGATCCTGTTCGACTGGTCGTCGTGGTGGGCCGGCGAGGAGCCGGCCAGGCCGACCGCGCGGCTCCGCACCATGACCGAGATCGCGCGCTGGTATCGCGAACTGTGGCGCCGCGGCGTCGCCGCTGACGTCGTCCCAGCGGGGTCCGATCTGACGGGCTACCGGACGATCCTCGTACCGCACGCGTACATCGTCGAACCGGCGACCGCGGCGGCTCTGCGCCGCGCTGTCGAGGCCGGGGCGCACGTCGTCATCGGCCCGTTCAGCGGCGTGGCCGATGAGAACGCGCAGGTGCTCACCGGGCGATCGCCCGTGCTGCTGCGGGAACTGATCGGCGTGAGCGGCGAGGAATGGGGCGGTGTCCCTGACTCCGGCAGCCCGCTGGCGATGGACGAGCGATGGGATGCCGGTCGCGCACTCTCCGAGCCGTCCGCGTGCATCATCGCCGAGCGGTTGCGCGCCGAGGGTGCCGATGTGCTCGCCCGCCATGCCGGCGGAGAGCTCGCCGGTGTCCCCGCCATCGCCAGGCATGACGTCGGGGAGGGGACGGCCTGGTACCTGGGTGCCGTGGTCGACGACGCGACGCTCTCCGCGCTGATCGGGGACGTGCTCACCGCGGCGCGCATCGTCGACGCGTTCGGCGGCCCCGCTGGGCTCCTCCCCGAGGGGCTCGAGGCGGTGCGTCGCGGAGACGTGCTGTTCCTGCTGAACCACACCGACACCCCCATGGACATCGCGGTGGACGGGTCGCGCGTAGACCTGCTCACCGGAGAAGAGACGAACGGCTCCGTCGGCATCGCGCCCGGCGAAGTGCGAGCACTGACAGAAAGGCGCACCTGGTGAAGTTCACCGATGGCTACTGGCTCACCCGACCGGGTCTGGCCCCGCTCTACGCGGCCGAGGTCGACGACATCCGCATCGATGCGGAGGCCGGGACCATGACGGTCTACGCCCCGACCGCGACGATCCGTCATCGCGGCGACACCCTGAACCGGCCGATGCTGACGATCACGTTCTCGTCCCCGGCATCCGGTGTCGTGAAGGCCCGCGTGCAGCGCCACGCCGGACGCATCGCCGCAGGGCCGGACTTCGAGACGTTCCCCGAGGCCGGCTTCGTGCCCACCGTGTCGCTCGACGACGCGCAAGGGGTTCTGGAGACCGGCGACCTGCGCGTCGTCGTGTCCCGCGAGGGCGCGTGGGATGTGCGCTTCGAGCAGGACGGGCGCGTGCTCACCCGCTCGCTGCCTCGATCGATCGGACACTTCACCGCTGACGACTCGTTCCGCGCGGACGGCGGACCGCAGACGCGCGCCGGCGACACCTGGGTGCACCAGCAGCTCTCGATCGAACCGGGCGAGCGCGTGTTCGGCTTCGGCGAGCGCTTCGGTGCGTTCGCGAAGAACGGCCAGGTCGTCGACTCGTGGAATGCCGATGGCGGCACATCGAGCGAGCAGTCGTACAAGTCGGTGCCGTTCTACGTCACCAGCCGGGGGTACGGCGTGCTGGTCGACAGCCCTGACCGGGTGTCGTTCGAGGTCGGCAGCGAGGTCAACTCGCGCGTACAGTTCTCGGTGCCGGGGGAGACCCTGGACTACTACCTGTTCGCCGGCCCCACGCCCAAGGACGTGCTGACCAGGTACACCGCATTCACCGGCCGCCCGGCGCGCGTCCCGGCGTGGTCGTTCGGCCTCTGGCTGACGACATCGTTCACCGCGGAGTACGACGAGGCCACCGTGAACGGCTTCATCGACGGCTTCGCCGAGCGCGACCTGCCGCTGAGCGTGTTCCACTACGACTGCTTCTGGATGCGGGAGTTCCAGTGGACCGACTTCGAATGGGATCCCCGGATGTTCCCGGACCCCGAAGGCCAGCTCGCGCGTCTGCACGAGCGAGGGCTGAAGATCTCGGCGTGGATCAATCCCTACATCGCTCAGCGTTCCGCGCTGTTCGCCGAAGCGGCAGAGAAGGGGTACCTCCTCCGGCGCACCGACGGCGGCGTCTGGCAGTGGGACCTCTGGCAGGCGGGCATGGGCATCGTGGACTTCACGAACCCGGAGGCGGCCGACTGGTACGTCGGGCACATCGAACGCCTGATGGACCAGGGCATCGACACCTTCAAGACCGACTTCGGCGAGCGGATCCCCTCCGAGGGCGTCGTCTGGCACGACGGATCCGACCCCGTCCGCATGCACAACCATTACCCGCGCCTGTACAACGAGGTCGTGTTCCGCGCGCTCGAGCGGCGTCGCGGAAAGGGCGAGGCCGTGCTGTTCGCTCGCTCGGCGACCGCCGGGACCCAGCAGTTCCCCGTGCACTGGGGCGGCGACAGCGACTCGACCTTTCTGTCGATGGCCGAATCGCTGCGCGGCGGTCTCTCGCTCTCGATGAGCGGCTTCGGCTACTGGAGTCACGACATCGGCGGGTTCGAGGGCACGCCGGATGCCGGACTCTTCAAGCGCTGGCTCGCCTTCGGCCTGCTGTCCTCGCACTCGCGCCTGCACGGTTCGAGCTCGTTCCGGGTGCCGTGGCAGTTCGACGAGGAGGCGGTGGAGGTCACGCGCCTGTTCACGAAGCTGAAGATGCGTCTCATGCCGTATCTGGCGGGCGCGGCCGAGCAGGCGGCGGCGTCCGGCATCCCGATGATGCGGCCGATGGTGCTCGAGTTCCCCGACGACCGCAGCGGCTTCGACGCCGACACCCAGTACATGCTCGGCGACGCGCTGCTGGTCGCGCCGGTGTTCGATGCCGACGGTCACAGCGAGTACTACGTGCCGTCCGGGGTGTGGACATCGCTCCTGGACGGCACGGAGGTCGATGGCAGCCGGTGGCTGCAGGAGACGCACGACTATCTTTCGGTGCCGCTGCGCGTCCGCCCGGGGACCGTGCTGCCCTGGGGCAGCACGGATGACCGCCCCGACTACGCCTGGGCGGACGGCGTCGTGCTCCGCTGCTTCGCGCTGCCGGACGGATACGACCGCATCACCACGATTCCCGGCCACGACGGCACCCCGGCGACGACGTTCCGGGTGCGCCGTGAGGGCGACCGCATCATCGCCTCGAGCACGGATGCCGCGGCATCCTGGTCCCTGGCGAGCGGGAACGTCTCGGCGACCGCCGACGGCGCGGGCGAGCTGCAGATCACGATCGAGGAGACCCGCTGATGCTGTTCCGCGACACCACGGCCTCGGTGGCCGACCGCGCCGCCGACCTCCTGTCCCGGTTGACGTCCGATGAGCGTCTCGCGATGCTGCACCAGGCGGCTCCGCCCATCGAGCGACTCGGAGTCCCCGAGTACCGCACCGGCTGCGAGGCGCTGCACGGCGCCGCCTGGCTGGGCACGGCGACCGTCTTCCCGCAGCCGGTGGGGCTGGCCGCGACCTGGGACACCGACCTGATCGAGCGCGTCGGCGACGTCGCCTCGACCGAGGTGCGCGCGAAGCGGGCCGAGAATCCGCTCGTGAGCCTGAACGTGTGGGCACCGGTCGTGAACACGCTGCGCCACCCCGCGTGGGGGCGCAACGAGGAGGGGTACTCCGAGGATCCGCACCTGACGGCGGCGTTCGGCACCGCGTACGCGCGGGGCCTGCGCGGACGCCACGAGCGCGTCTGGAAGACGGTTCCGGCGCTCAAGCACTTCCTCGCCTACAGCAATGAGACCGACCGTTCGGCGACCTCGTCGGAGATGTCGCTGCGGACGCTGCACGAGGAGGAGCTCCCCGCCTTCCGCGGGCCGATCGAGCGCGAAGCCGCCGGCAGCATCATGCTCGCGTACAACCAGGTCAACGGCTCGCCGGCGCACACCCAGCCCGAGCTCACCGACGAAGCGCGCAGCTGGGCGCCAGGGTCGCTGGCGATCGTATCGGATGCCGGAGCACCCACGTTCGTCGTGTCCGTGCAGGGCGCGCAGCCGGACATGGCGCATGCCGCTGCGGCTCTGGTGCGCGGCGGAATGGACTCGTTCACCGACAACGACGCCGATGCGACGCCGACCCTCACCCACCTGCGCGCAGCGCTCGAGGCGGGGCTGCTCGACGAGGCCGACATCGATCGTGCGGCGCTCCGCCTGCTCGAGATGCGCGTCCGCAGCGGCGAGTTCGATGGCGACGCCGACCCGTTCGCGGGGATCGGCGTCGACGCGATCGACGCACCGGCGGCGAGAGAGCTCGCCCGCGAGGCCGCCGGCGCGGGTGTCGTGGTGCTGCGCAACGACGACGGCGTGCTGCCGCTCGCGGCCCCGCGATCGATCGCGGTGGTCGGCCCCCTGGCGGATCTCGTCCTCACCGACTGGTACTCCGGCACGCCCCCGTACGCGGTCGGTGCGGCCCGTGGGCTCGCCGAGCGCTACCCGGATGCCGAGGTCCGCGTCGAGACGGGTGCGGACACCATCGCGCTCCGCTCCACGAGCACCGGAGCCTACGTGCGCTCCGACGACGCCGGCGCGCACGTCGCGGCGGTCGCCCCGTCGGCGACGGAGGACGCGCTGTGGGATCTCACCGACTGGGGCGACGGCATCCTGACGCTCCGCTCGCACGCCTCGGGACGCCTCCTGACCGGCGGTGCCTGGCCGATGCGGGCCGACGCGGAGCGGGTAGGCGGGTGGGTCGTGCAGGAGAGCTTCCGCAGGCACGTGCATCCGGACGGGACGTGGTCGCTGCTGCACCTCGGCTCCGGCCGGTGGGTGCGCATCTCGCGCGAAGTCGGCATCGTGCTGGCCGAGGGCGTGACGCTCGACCGCGCCGAGCGGTTCGCGGTGCGGACCGTGCGCTCCGGCACCCAGGCGGTGGCGGAGGCCGCGGCATCCGCGGATCTCGCCGTCGTGGTCGTCGGCAACGATCCCCATCTCGCCGGCCGCGAGACCGAGGACCGCCCGCACCTGTACCTGCCCGAGGCGGCGAGCGGGATCTGGCGCACGGCGCACGAGACGGGCACGCCGACCATCCTGACGATCGTGTCGAGCTACCCGTACGTGCTGGGCGACGCGGCGACCGCCGCGACCGTGGTGTGGTCGAGTCATGCCGGCCAGGAGCTCGGTCGGGGCCTCGCCGATGTCCTCAGCGGCGACCGCGAGCCGGCAGGGCGGCTGGCGCAGTCCTGGCCGGCTGACCCTGCTCAGGCGGGCGACCTGTTCGACTACGACACGCAGCGGCAGCAGGCGACGTACCGGCATCAGCCGGCCCCGTACGCGTTCGCGTTCGGCCACGGCCTGACGTACGCCGACGTCGCGTACGAGGGTGTGTCGGTGTCCGCGCAGGACGCGACGGCCCCGGCGCCCTCGCACCGGCATCCCGCCTTCGGTGAAGCCGGCGAGGCGACCGCGACCGTGCGCGTCGCGAACCGCGGCGAGCGGGCGGCGGAGGAGCTCGTCCAGGTCTACGGGCTCGCGCCGGAGGGCTTGCCGATCCGACCCGCACGGCGACTGCTGCTCGGGTACCGGCGCGTGCGGCTGGAAGCGGGGGAGACCCGCGACGTGGAGATCTCGTTCCAGCTCGCCCGCTTCGCCGTGTGGGATCCCGATGCCAGGGTCGCCGGAGCGGTCGACGACTGGCTGCACCAGGGTGCGCTGCGCGTGCAGCCGGGGGCGTACCGGATCGCGGCGGGGGCGTCAGCGGACGACCTGCCGGTCCAGGCGACCCTCTTCATCGGCTGACGGGTCGGCGCGCGGATACGATGGATGCCGTGACCGCCGCCGACCCTCTGCTCCCGCTGTCCCCGTACCGGCAGATCGATCGCGCGGAGTGGGCGCGGCTCGCGGCGGATCTCGATCAGCCGCTGAGCGAGACCGAGGTCGTCGAGATCCGCGGCATCGGCGACCGACTCGACCTCACCGAGGTCCGTGAGGTGTATTTGCCGCTCAGCCGGCTGCTGAGCCTCTACGCCACGTCGACGAAGCGGCTCGGGGCGGCCACGAGCGCGTTCCTTCAGGAAGACGACACCACGACGCCGTTCGTCGTCGGCGTCGCCGGGTCCGTCGCCGTCGGCAAATCGACCATCGCTCGTCTGCTGCGCGAGCTGATGAGCCGCTGGCCCGGCACACCGCGGGTGGAGCTCGTGACGACGGACGGGTTCCTCTACCCGAACGCCGAGCTCGAGCGTCGCGGTCTCATGGAGCGCAAGGGATTCCCGGAGTCGTACGACCGCCGCGCGCTGATCTCCTTCCTCACCGAGGTGAAGTCGGGGGCCGCCGAAGTGCGGGCGCCGTTCTACTCGCACATGCGGTACGACATCGTTCCCGATGCGCACGTCGTCGTTCGTCGCCCCGACGTGGTCATCGTCGAGGGGCTCAACGTGCTGCAGCCGCCGCCGGCGCCGAACGACGTGGCCGTCAGCGACCTGTTCGACTTCTCGATCTTCGTCGATGCCGACACGTCGCACATCGCGAGCTGGTACGTCGAGCGGTTCCTCGCGTTGCGCCAGGGGGCGTTCAGCAACCCGTCGTCCTACTTCAACGTGTTCGCGCACCTCACGGATGACGAGGCGGTGCAGACCGCGATGGGGTACTGGAACGAGATCAACATGCCCAACCTCGTCGAGAACGTCATGCCGACCAGGCACCGGGCGCGACTGGTGCTGAACAAGGGCGCCGATCACGCGGTCGAGAGCGTGCTGCTGCGCAAGCTCTGACCCGCCATGGCCGATACGGGGCGTCCGGTATTGTTCGGGACCCTCGCAAAAATCCGCGCTTACCCTTATGAGCATGTGTGGAATCGTCGGATACGTGGGCCCGCGGCCCAGCCAGGACATCCTTCTCGCCGGCCTCGCCCGCCTCGAGTACCGCGGCTACGACTCCGCCGGCATCGCCGTCATCGATGAGGACGGCGGGCTCGGCATGCGCAAGAAGGCCGGCAAGCTGGCCGTCCTGCGCGACTCGCTCGCCGACAGCCCCCTCGCGGAGGGCGCCACGGGCATCGGGCACACCCGCTGGGCGACGCACGGCGGCCCGACGGACGTCAACGCGCACCCGCACCTGGCGGACGACGACAAGCTCGCCGTCATCCACAACGGCATCATCGAGAACTTCTCGGCGCTGCGCGATGAGCTGACCGCCTCCGGCGTGAGCTTCCGCAGCGAGACCGACACCGAAGTCGCGGCTGCGCTGCTCGGCCGCGCCTACCATGACAACGGCGGCGACCTGCAGCTCGCGTTCCGCAGCGTCGTCAACCGCCTGGAGGGCGCGTTCACGCTGCTCGCGCTGCACCAGGACCACCCGGGTCTCGTCGTCGGTGCCCGCCGCAACTCCCCGCTCGTGATCGGCCTCGGCGAGGGCGAGAACTTCCTCGGCTCCGACGTCGCAGCCTTCGTCGAGCACACCCGCAAGGCGCTCGCGATCGGTCAGGACCAGATCGTCTCGATCACGCCCTCCGAGGTGACCGTCACCGACTTCGCGGGCACTCCGGTCGAGGCCGAGCCGTTCGAGGTGTCCTGGGACGCCGCCGCCGCCGAGAAGGGCGGCTGGTCGTCGTTCATGGCCAAGGAGGTCGCCGAGCAGCCGGAGGCCGTCGCCAACACGATCCGCGGACGCATCCAGGACGGACAGGTCGTCATCCCGGAGCTCGACGGTCTCGACGAGCTGTTCACCGGCATCACGCGTGTGATCATCACGGCGTGCGGCACGGCATCCTACGCAGCCCTCGTCGGCAAGTACGCGATCGAGCAGTGGGCCCGCGTCGCCGTCGACGTCGAGCTCGCGCACGAGTTCCGATACCGCGACCCGGTGATCGGCGCCGACACGCTCGTCGTGTCGATCAGCCAGTCCGGCGAGACCATGGACACGCTCATGGCTGTCAAGTACGCCCGTGAGCGCGGCGCGCGCACGCTGTCGATCTGCAACACGCAGGGGGCGACGATCCCGCGCGAGTCGGATGCCGTCGTCTACACGCACGCCGGCCCCGAGGTCGCCGTCGCCTCGACCAAGGCGTTCTCCGCGCAGATCACCGCCCTGCTGCTGCTCGGTCTGCACATGGGCCGCGTCCGCGGCGCCGTCGCGGATGCCTCGGTGGAGGTCGCCGAGCTGCAGGCGCTGCCGGAGAAGGTCGCCAAGGTGCTCGAGAGCGAGCAGGAGCACGTCTCGCAGCTCGCCGGCTGGATGGCGGACACCCGCTCCGTGCTGTTCCTGGGGCGTCATGTCGGCTTCCCAATCGCACTCGAGGGCGCGCTCAAGCTCAAGGAGATCTCCTACATCCACGCGGAGGGCTTCGCCGCCGGTGAGCTCAAGCACGGTCCGATCGCCCTGATCGAGGCCGGGCAGCCCGTGTTCGTGCTGGTGCCGTCGCCGCGGCACTCGGCGCTCGTGCACGCCAAGGTCGTCTCGAACATCCAGGAGATCCGCGCCCGCGGCGCCAGGGTGATCGTGGTGGCCGAAGAGGGCGACGCCGCCGTGCTGCCGTTCGCCGACGAGGTCATCCGCATCCCGCTCGCCGGCGCGCTGTTCGAGCCGCTGCTGTCGGTCGTCCCGCTGCAGATCTTCGCGATGGCGCTGGCCACGGCCAAGGGCCTCGACGTCGACCAGCCGCGCAACCTGGCCAAGTCCGTCACGGTGGAGTGAGCCGGGCGGCTCGTTCGCCGCGCAGCTCCGGGGGCTCTGGTCGGGGCGATCGGCGTCGACGGCACCTGCGCGGGTAGGCTGAATCGGTGATCATCGGGACGGGCATCGACATCGTCGACATCGCACGCTTCGAGCGGACGATGCAGCGCACTCCGCGTCTCATGGAGCGCCTGTTCGCCCCGGCCGAGCGGTCGCTGCGCCTGCCGTCCCTCGCCGCGCGCTACGCCGCCAAGGAGGCGCTCATCAAGGCGCTCGGCGGGTCCGACGGCGTCCGATGGATCGACATCGAGGTCGCGTCGGAGGAATCCGGTCGCCCCCGCTTCGACCTGAGCGGCAGCACGGCGGACGTGGTCGCCGACCGCGGCATTCTCACCCTCCACCTGTCCCTGAGCCACGACGCCGGCCTCGCGGCCGCGTTCGTCGTGGCGGAAGGAGAGCCGCTGTGACCACTCCGTTCCGCGAGGCCTCGATCGACCTCGATGCGATCGCCGACAACGTGCGGCACCTGCGTGCCCTCACCGGGGTCGACGTGATCGCCGTCGTCAAGGCGGATGCCTACGGGCACGGCGCAGCGACCGCGGCCGTCGCCGCGCTCTCCGGGGGAGCGACCAGGCTCGGCGTCGCCGAGATCGCCGAGGGCCTGAATCTGCGTCGGCAGGGCATCCACGCGCCGATCATGGCCTGGCTGCACCAGCCGGGCGAGCGGTTCGTCGAGGCGGCGGCCGCCGATATCGAGGTCGGCATCTCGTCGTTCGATCAGCTGGAGGCGGCAGGCAATGCGGCGTCCGTGGATCGTCCGGTCGGCATCCACCTCAAGATCGAGACCGGCCTCAGCCGCAACGGGATCGCCCCCGGTGACTGGCAGCGCGTCTTCGCCGAGGCCGCCAGGCTCGAACGCATCGGGCGGGTCCGGATCATCGGCCTGTTCAGCCATCTCTCCAATACGTCGCCGCAGGACGATCGCACGGCGCTCGCCCGCTTCGAGCAGGGCGTCGAGGCGGCAGCGGCCTTCGGCATCCATCCCGAGATCCGCCACATCGCCGCGACGGCCGCCGCGATCGACCTGCCGGAGACGCGTCTGGATGCCGTCCGCATCGGCATCGGAATCTACGGGCTGTCTCCGTTCGAGGACCGCTCGGCCGGCGAGCTCGGGCTCCGCCCCGCCATGACCCTGCGCGCCGCCGTCGCCGCCGTGCGCCGCGTGCCGGCCGGCACCGGCGTCTCGTACGGCTACGTGCACCGCACCGATCGGGAGACGTCGCTCGCGCTCGTCCCACTCGGGTATGCCGACGGCGTGCCGCGGCAGGCGTCCGGCCGAGGGCCGGTGACGATCGGCGGACGGCGCTTCACCGTGGCCGGCCGCATCGCGATGGACCAGTTCGTGGTGGACGTCGGCGATACGCACGTCGCGGTCGGCGACGAGGTCGTGCTGTTCGGAGATCCGACGCTCGGGGTGCCGTCGGCCACGGAATGGGCGAACGCGGCGAGCACGATCAACTACGAGATCGTCACCCGCATCGGTCCCCGCGTTCCGAGGCGCGGGGTATGAGCGTCGATCCGGCGTTCCTCGGTCGCCGTGAGGTCGCCACGGCCGAGGAGATGGAGCAGCTCGGCCTCCGCATCGGCGAACAGCTCGTGGCCGGAGACCTGCTCGTCCTCACCGGACCTCTCGGGGCAGGGAAGACGACGTTCACGCGCGGCCTCGCCGAGGGCCTCGGCGTCCGTGGACCGGTGCAGAGCCCGACGTTCGTGATCGCGAGGACCCATCCGTCGCTCGTCGGGCGCGCGCCGCTCGTGCACGTGGACGCGTATCGGCTCGGCTCCGCCGCCGAACTCGACGACCTCGACATCGACTTCGCGCGCTCCGTGGTCGTGATCGAGTGGGGGCGGGGCATGGCGGATGCCGTGGCCGACGCCTGGTGGGACATCGAGCTCTCGCGGCCCATCGGCGGCGCGGAGGGCGTTGCGGACGAGGATCTGGATGCCGACGCACCGCGCGTCGTGGAGATCGCCCGCGTCGAGCGGTGACGGAGTCGGGGCCGACTACCCTGGAAGGGTGATCCTCGCTGTCGACACCTCGCTGGGCTCGGCCGTCGCCATCGTCGACGGTGACGGAGCACGACTCTCGGACGCCGCCAGTCCCGACCCGCTCGGCCACGCCGAGGTGATCGGCGATCTGCTGACCAGCGCACTCGCCGATGCGGAGGCGGAATCGATCACGCACGTCGTCGCCGGCATGGGGCCTGGTCCCTTCACCGGGCTGCGCATCGGCATCGCCACCGCGCGCGCGTTCGCACTCGGCCGCGGCGTCGACGTCATCCCCGTGCCGAGCCACTTCGCGCCCGCGCTCACCGAGCTCGAGCAGGATCCCGCGGCCGGCCCTTTCGCGATCGTGACGGATGCCCGACGTCGAGAGGTCGCGATCACGGTCTTCGACGGACTCGATGCCGACGGCATCCCGAGCATCGCGGCCGACACGATCCTCGTGCCGCGCGTCGATGCCGAGGCGCACCTCGCCGGCATCCGTGCGGTCGAGATCGCCGAGCTGGATGCGGCCGCCCTCGCCAGGGTCGGGCTCCGTGCGGTCGCAGCCGGACGCGCCCTCGCCGGCGACGAGCCGCTGTACCTCCGCCAGCCGGATGTGACGCTTCCCGGCGCGCCGAAGAAGGTGGGCTCGTGATCCGCCGCGCGACGCCTGAGGACCTCGACGGCATCATGGCGATCGAGCATGCGTCCTTCCCGACCGATGCATGGAGCGCGGAGACGATGGCTGCCGAGCTCGCGGGGGAGCACAGCCACTACCTCGTCGACGAGGAGGACGACGGTGTCGTCGGCTATGCCGGGCTGCGCTCGATGCGCGGATCGTCGGATGCCGACATCCAGACGATCGCTCTGCTCGAGGCGCACCGCGGTGCGGGACGCGGGCGCGCGCTGCTGACCGCGCTGCTGGCCGAAGCATCCCTTCGAGGAGCCCGCGAGGTGTTCCTCGAGGTCCGTGCGGACAACCCGGGGGCTGAGGGCCTCTACGCGTCCGAGGGATTCGCCGAGCTGGGTCGGCGCCCCCGGTACTACCAGCCGGACGGCGTCGACGCGATCGTCATGCGGCTGGATCTGCGGGCGTGGGATGCGCGGCATCCGACGGACCGGACACCGAAGGAGACGACGGCATGAGCGAACCCCTGGTGCTCGGCATCGAGACCAGCTGCGACGAGACCGGGATCGGCATCGTCCGCGGGCGGACGCTGCTGTCGAACACGATCGCCTCGAGCATGGACGCGCACGCCCGCTACGGCGGCGTCGTGCCCGAGGTCGCGGCGCGCGCGCACCTGGAGGCGCTGCAGCCCTCGATCGAGGCGGCGCTCGCCGAAGCGCAGGTGCGCCTGGAGGACCTGGATGCCGTCGCAGTCACATCGGGACCCGGACTGGCCGGCGCGCTCATGGTCGGCGTGGGGGCGGCGAAGGGCCTCGCGGTCTCGCTCGACAAGCCGCTGTACGCCGTCAACCACCTCGTCGGGCACATCGCCGCCGACATCCTGACGCCGGATGCCGAGCCGCTGGAGTATCCGACGATCGCGCTGCTCGTGTCCGGCGGCCACACATCGCTGCTGCACGTGCGCGACTTGACTACCGATGTCGAGCTTCTCGGCGAGACCATGGATGACGCGGCCGGCGAGGCCTTCGACAAGGTGGCGCGGCTGCTGTCGCTGCCGTATCCCGGCGGACCGGAGATCGACAGGGCGGCCGTCGAGGGCGACCCTCGCGCGATCCGCTTCCCCCGCGGGCTGTCGCGGGCATCGGACATGGAGAAGCACCGGTACGACTTCTCGTTCTCCGGACTGAAGACCGCGGTCGCCCGCTGGGTCGAGCGCTGCGAGGCCGAGGGGAGCCCGGTGCCGGTCGGCGACGTCGCGGCGAGCTTCCGCGAGGCCGTCGTCGATGTTCTCGTCACGAAGGCGCTCGCCGCCTGCAACGACCTCGGCGTCCCCCGCCTGCTGCTCGGCGGTGGCGTGATCGCGAACCGTCGGCTGCGCGAAGTCGCCCTCGCACGCGCCGAGGCCGCCGGCGTTACCGTGCGGATCCCGCCGCTGTCGCTGTGCACCGACAACGGCGCGATGATCGCGGCTCTCGCCGCCGAGCTGATCGCGTCAGGGCGTCCGGCTTCGACGCTCGCCTTCGGTGCGGATTCGACGCTGCCGGTGACCGAGATCCAGGTGGCGCCGCAGGCCGGGGCCGCGGTATGAGCGATCTGCCGCGCGAGCCGCGCGTCGAGGGTGCAAGCCCCGAGGTCGAGAGGCCAGCGGGCACCACGCGCCTGCCCGGCGCACGTCGGGAGGGGTATTCGAAGCTCCCGACAGGGCCGGTGGGAGTCGAGCCTGTCGTGGCGAGCGGCCCCGACCCGGATGCCCTGGGTTCCTGGGAGCCCGGCACCACGGAGCCGATCGCGCAGGATCCCTCGCGCCTCGCGCCCTGGGCCCTGCTGGCCGCGATCGTCGCACTCATCGCCTCGTTCTTCGTCGGCTGGGGGATCCCGGTGGCGATCGTCGCCGTCGTCGCCGCGATCATGTCGCTGCGCCGACCGTTGGAGAGCAGAGCGGTCGCGATCTGGGCTCTGGTGCTCGGGAGCATCGCGACGGTGTACAGCGCCGGGTGGCTGATCTGGGCGGCGATGCAACCCGGGATCTTCGGGTAGTCGGATGCTGTCCTCGGGGGAGGCGGGCACTGCGGGAGCGGCCGCGGAGGGCGGATGCCCTGATCCTGTCTCGCCTCGGCGTGACAGACGGCCGGCCCATCGACGGGGCGTCCGGCGACGCCGAGTGAGGGGAGACCGACGGTGACGGACGGCGTTGACGACGACGAACTCCGCGATCTGCGCGCGAAGGCGTACGGCCCCGGCGGTCGGCTGACGGATGCCGAGGCTCGGCGGCTCCAGGAGCTGGAGGCGCTCGTGCGGGGCACCGGCGCGGAGCGGCCCGGAGGGGCCGACGCGAATGCCGTACCGCTGCCGGACGGGCGACCCGCAGGCGGGGATGCTCCCGACTCTCTGCCATCGGGCGGGGCACCAGTGCCGGCGGGAGCGCGAGCGGAGGGCATTGCATGGACCGCCGATTCCGCAGGAGATGCAGGCAGCGACGACAGAGCCGCCGCCGCGGAGGCCGCGGAAGCCGACGCGACCGCTCCTGCTGAGGACGGCGCGCGCCGTGGCATCCGTACGCGTCGGTGGTTCCCGTACGCAGCGGTCGGACTGGTGCTGCTGATCGGGTTCGGCATCGGCTTCGTCGTCTTCGGGCAGAGCGTCCTGCGGTCGGTCGCGCTCTCGCTCGCGGTCGGAGCGGAACAGGTGGCGTTGGAGGCCGACGGCGACTACGACCCCGGGTCGATCACACCGCTCGGGCAGTCGCACGGGGCGACGATCTGGCGCGCGACGCGGGACGAGGGGGAGGAGCAGTGCCTGCTTCTCACCCTCGATGAGCAGAGCGAGTCGAACTGCGTGCCAAGTGAGCAGTTCGGCCAGCAGAACGGCGGACTCTATGCCTCGCTGAACATGTCCGCGGGGGAGGGGGATGATGCGAGCGAGCTCAGCGTCAGCGTGGTCCGCGACATCCACGGCGATCTCGTCGTCGTGGCCCAGGTCTACGATCCGAACGAGTCATGGGACTGGCGGTCGCAGTACACCGAGGAAGAGCTCGCGATCGTCGATCGGATCGAGAGCGAGACCGGCATCAGCGGCGAGTCCCTGCAGCTCGTCGGCTATGACGGCGATCGACCGGTCTGGCAGGACTACAGCGGATCGAGCGCGTGCGTCATCGTCGCCGTGGTCGGCTCGGTCGAGCGCGCATGCGCCGATGACGCCAATGCCACGGTCGTGCTGGAGATCGCGAACCCCGACGGCACCGTGACCGGGTATCGCGTGACGATGTCGGATCGGCGGGGACCGATGCTCACGATCGAGCGCGAGTCGTCAGCCGGGACGGATGCCGCGATCGACGACAAGACCGGCGACGTCGAGCCGTGAGCCTCACACCCGGTCGGCGAGCACGGCGATCCGCTGAGCGCCGACCCGCACGAGGATGAGCGTTGCGCTCTGCGACCCGCTCAGCTTGAGCTTCTTGCGGAAGGCGGCGGGGTCGATGTCCATGCCGCGCTTCTTGATCTCCAGCGTCCCGATGTCGGCCTTCCGAAGCGCCGCGTTGATGGCCTTGACGTTCGCCGGCATCGACTCCCGTACGCGGAACGACTGCACGAACGGACTCGTCACTGCGGCATCCCCGGTCAGATAGGCGATGTGCTCGTCGAGCATCCCGGCATCCAGGCTCCGGGCGACGTCGCCGATCAGCCGGGCGCGGATCACCGCGCCGTCCGGTTCGTGCACGAAGGAGCCGAGCGGACGGACCTCGGCGTCCTCGGCATCCGCTCCGGCCGTGAGCTCATGCGATTCGTCGCCGCGGATCACGAGCGCCGCACGGCGCACGCCGTCCCGCGCAAGCGCTCCGGTCCAGACGACGAGCTCGACGACGCTGCCGTCTGCGCTGACCCATTGCGCCTCGGCATCCTCGGGGAGCGCATCGCGATCGTGGCCGGGGCCGAGCTTGATGCCGGTCGGGATGCGGGCCGCGACGTCGAAGGCCCAGTCCAGCGAGGGGGAGTAGTCGGATGCCGTGACGCGCCGCGTCTCGCCGTGACCGGAGGTGCGGCGGGCGGGGTCCAGCCAGATCGCGGTGCTGCCATCGCCTCGAAGATCTGCGCGATCGTCGGAGGGATCCGCCGAATCCCGCCCGACAACGTCTGAATCTCCGAAGATGGTGCGCACCGCCTCCTCGGCGGTCCCGTGCGACACTGACGCATCCTCGCCGAACGTCGCGAGGTTGTACGCGGAGATCGCGGCGGTGACCTCATCGGCGTCGACAGCGGTCACGCCGAGGCCGGCACCCGCGAACGCGAGGGAATCGCCGCCGATGCCGCAACCGAGGTCCGCCACGTGCCGGATGCCGGCCGCGCGCATGCGCCCGGCGTGCCGTGCCGCGACGCCGAGCCTGGTGGCCTGCTCGAGGCCCGCCTGGGTGAACAGCATCCGCTCGGCGAACGGACCGAACTTCGCAGCCGCCTTGGTGCGCAGCCGTGCCTGGCCGACGACGGCCGACACGAGCTCGGGGGAGTGCCCGGCCGCCCGCAGTCGAGAGACGACCCTCGCGACGTCCGTCGTGGACTCGATGCCTCCGACGTCGTCGAGCAGGCGCAGTCCGTCCGGGGTGAGCAGGGCGGCGAGCTCGGTCATCTCCACCGGTTCAGCCTACGCGGCGGGTGTTCGCCCAGCGCGTTACGCCTCACTGGCACTCGCATTGCGTGAGTGCCAGCCGACGTCCTACACTGGCATTAGCACTCTCGGGTTGAGAGTGCGAACGAGTCTTTCGTGTCAGCGTCAAGAAAGAAGAGGTAGACCGTGTCGGTTTCCATCAAGCCGCTCGAGGACCGCATCGTCATCAAGCAGGTCGAGGCCGAGCAGACCACCGCGAGTGGACTGGTCATCCCCGACACCGCCAAGGAGAAGCCCCAGGAAGGCGAGGTCGTGGCGGTCGGCCCCGGCCGCATCGATGACAACGGCAACCGTGTTCCGCTCGACGTCGCCGTCGGCGACCGCGTGCTCTACAGCAAGTACGGCGGCACCGAGGTGAAGTTCGGCGCGGACGAGTTCCTCGTCCTGTCGGCCCGCGACGTCCTCGCGGTCGTCGTTCGCTGATCTCAGCGACCTTCGCTTCGAAGGCCCGGATGCTCAGGCATCCGGGCCTTCGTGCGTCATGCTTCGTGCGTTTCCTGCCATCGTCGCCCGCAGCGGCATCCAGGGCCGGATGCCGGTCGTAGGGTTGATCAGTGATCACGACGTCCGCCCCACGCACCGAGCAGACCACCGGAGTCCTCTACGCCACCGGTGCCTACCTGCTGTGGGGCGTCCTTCCGCTGTACTTCCTGCTTCTCGTGCCGACGGGGCCGTGGGAGGTCGTCGCCTGGCGGGTGCTGTTCTCGCTGCTGTTCTGCGTGATCCTGCTCGCGATCACGCGCGGCTGGCAGCGCCTCTGGGCCATCGTCCGGCAGCCGCGGCTGCTCGGCCTCACCGCGCTCGCCGGACTCCTCATCTACGTCAACTGGCAGGCGTTCCTCATCGGCACGCTCGACGACAAGGTCGTAGAGACGGCGCTGGGCTATTTCATCAACCCGATCACCACGGTGCTGCTCGGCGTGTTCATCCTGCACGAGCGGATGCGGCGGCTCCAGTGGGTCGCCGTGGCCATCGCAGCGCTCGCCGTCGTCGTGATCATCGTCGCCTACGGCACGGTTCCGTGGATCGCGCTCACCCTCACGCTCTCCTTCGGCTTCTACGGCCTCATCAAGAAGAAGATCGGGCCGTCGGTGGATGCCGTCAGCGGGCTGACCCTCGAATCCTTCTGGCTCATTCCGATCGCCGTCATCCAGCTCATCGCGGTCGGGATGACGACCGGCATCACGATCGGGAACAGCGGGGTCTGGCACACGGTGCTGCTGTGCTTCGCCGGAGTCGCGACCGCGGTGCCCCTGCTGCTGTTCGCCTCGGGGGCGCGGCGCATCAACCTCACCGTGATCGGGATGATCCAGTTCATCACTCCGATCATGCAGTTCATCATCGGCGTGATGATCCTGCACGAGCCGATGCCGACCGAGCGCTGGATCGGCTTCATCCTGGTCTGGGTGGCCGTCGGGGTCTTCGTCGTCGACCTGCTGCTCGCGGCGCGACGGCACCGCCGCACGCCGGCTCCCGAGCCCGTCTGAGCAGTTTCCGCGCCACCGTCATCAACGCGAAACAAGATCGTTAGCGCACCGATACCCGCGGGTATGTGGCCCGGTCATAGGGTTAGACCACCCGAGCGTGGCGTCGCCATGTTCGCTGTTGTCGAAGGAGCAATATGAACGGTTTGCAGGGTTCGCGCCCCAAGCTTCTGGCAGGAATCGCCCTGCTCGGTGCATCGGCGCTGGTCATCGCGGGATGCAGCAGCACCCCGCCAGCCCCCGAGTCCTCCGAGGGATCGGAGTCGACCAATGAGCGCCCCGAGAACGTCGACCTGACGCTGAATCTGGGTTCGCTTCTTCCCGCTACCGGTACCCTCGCCTTCCTCGGCGCACCGATGGAGGCGGGCGTCCAGCTCGCGGTCGCGCAGATCAACGAGGCGGATGCCGGCATCCAGGTCGAGCTGACCAGCGAGGACGAGGGCGACCTGGACAACAAGGCGTACGAGACCTCGATCACCAACCTCCAGAGCGCCGGAATCACGGCCATGGTCGGTGCGGCCTCGTCGAGCGTCACCAAGCTGATCCTCGATGGCAACGCCGGTGCGGGCATCCTCACCGTTTCGCCGTCGAACACGTCGCCGGACTTCTCCGGGATCAACGACCTCTACTTCCGCACGGCTCCGAGCGACCTGCTGCAGGGCGAGGTCCTGGGCAACCAGATCGCCGAAGACGGGCACAAGACCCTCGGCATCATCTACCAGAACGACCCGTACGGCACCGGCCTGTTCGAGGCCATCAAGGCCACGTTCGAGAGCACCGGCGGCGAGGTCGTCGCCGACGCCTCCTACAACCAGGGCGACGGTCAGTTCAACGCCCAGGTGCAGACCATCTCGGCTGCGGCACCGGATGCCGTCGCTGTGGTGTCGTACGACCAGTTCGCGACCATCGCGCCGCTGCTCGGCAACGCGGGCATCGACACGGGCGCTCTGTACCTCGTCGACGGCAACCTGAAGGACTGGCCGGACCTCCCCGTGAACCTCGAGGGATCGAAGGGCACGCGCGCGGGGGCCGAGCTGCCGGACGACTTCATCGACCAGCTCAACGAGGTCTGGACCGCCGAGGGCAACGAGCCCATCGACGCGCTGACCTACTCGGCTGAGGCGTACGACGCCGCGACGCTCATCGCGCTGTCGGCCCTGTACGCGGTCTCGGTCGAGGGCGCGGACATCGCCGGTGCCATGCGCACGGTCTCGGGTGGCGAGGGCGACGGCGAGAAGTGCACGAGCTTCGCCGACTGCGCCGACATCATCAACGACGGCGGCACGCCCGACTACGACGGCTACTCCGGAGAGGTCACGTTCGACGAGAACAACGACCCGAAGGGTGCGGCCATCGGTGTCTACGAGTTCGACGCGGAGAACATGCACGCCCGCATCAAGTAACTCGCACACGAAAGGGCTCCGGATGCCTCGGCATCCGGAGCCCTTTCGGGTGTTGCGGCCGCGGTCGAGATTCGAACCGTTCGCGCCTAAGCGGCGTCGGTGCCGAGGGTGCCGAGGTACAGGCCGATGACCTTGGGATCGTTCAGCAGGTCGCGACCCGAGCCCTCATACGCATCGCGTCCCTGATCGAGCACGTAGCCCCGGTCGCAGATCTGCAGGCAGCGTCGGGCGTTCTGCTCGACCATGATCGTCGTCACGCCCGCCTTGTTGATGTCGGACACCCGGATGAACGCGTCATCCTGGCGCACCGGAGACAGACCGGCCGACGGCTCGTCCAGCAGCAGCACCGACGGGTTCATCATGAGCGCGCGCGACATCGCGACCATCTGGCGCTCGCCGCCGGACAGCGATCCTGCCCGCTGCTTGAGCCGCTTGCCGAGCTCGGCGAAGATCCCGGTGACGAACTCCAGCCGCTCCGTGAACGCCTTCGGGTTCTGGTAGAGACCCATTTGCAGGTTCTCCTCGATCGTGAGCGAGGGGAACACGTTGTTCGTCTGCGGCACGAAACCCACGCCTCTGGCGACGAGCTTGTCGGCCTTGAGCCCGACGATGCTCTCGCCGTTCACTGTGATGTCGCCCTGGCGCACCTGCACCATGCCGAAGATCGACTTCAGCAACGTCGACTTGCCGGCACCGTTCGGGCCGATGATGCCGATGAGCTCGCCCTGGCGAGCGATGAGGTTCGCTCCGTTGAGGATGTTGACTCCTGGCAGGTATCCGGCATGCACGTCGGTGAGCTCGACGACGACGTCGCGGGTGTCCTCGGTCATGGCTTGCCCTCCTGTGCGTCGTCGGACGCGATCTCGGCTTCGGCCTCGGTCTCGATCTGCTCGCGCATCCGTTCGGCCGCGGCGTCAGACACCACGGAGACGCGGCCGGTGACCGCACCGAGATCGACGTCCTGGTGGGCGCCGAGATAGGCATCCACCACTGCTGGGTCCGCCATCACCTCGTCCGGCGGGCCCTCGGCGACGACGCGACCCTCGGCCATCACGACCACCCAGTCCGCGATGTGGCGCACCATGTGCATGTCGTGCTCGACGAACAGCACGGTCATGCCGAGATCCTTGAGGCTGAGGATGTGCTCGAGCAGCGACTGCGTCAGCGCCGGGTTGACGCCGGCCATCGGCTCGTCGAGCATCACCAGCGTCGGGTCGCTCATGAGCGCACGCGCCATTTCGAGCAGTTTGCGCTGACCGCCGGACAGCGATGCCGCGAAGTCCTTCTCCTTGGCATCCAGCTTGAAGCGTGCGAGCAGTTCGCGGGCGCGCTGCTCGATCTCCGCCTCCTGGTCGCGCCAGAGGAAGGGGAACAGGCTCGCCCAGAATCCCTCGCCGCGCTGGTGCGGGGCTCCGAGTTTCATGTTCTCGAGCACCGTCAGCAGGGACAGGGACTTGGTGAGCTGGAACGTGCGCACCTGTCCCATCTGCGCGACCTTGAACGAGGGGACTCCCGAGAGGTTCTTCCCATCGAACGACCACGTGCCGGAGTTCGGCTTGTCGAAACCGCAGAGCAGGTTGAACAGCGTCGTCTTTCCGGCGCCGTTCGGACCGATCAGCGCGGTGATCGCGCCGCGGGGGATCTCGAGGTGGTCGACATCGACGGCCGTCAGACCGCCGAAGCGGCGGGTCACATGATCGGCGACGAGGATCGGGTCGACCTTCGCGACGCCGGGAGCCGCAGGACCCTTCGTGAGCCCCGTGGTCTTCGCGCGCGGTGCCGATGCGGCCGGCTGCGCGGCATTCGATTCACTTGACAAAGGTCATCTCCCTCTTGTTTCCGAGGATGCCCTGCGGCCGGAAGATCACGATCAGCATCAGGACGACGCCGATCAGGACGTACCGCACCATGTCGGCCTGGGCTGCGGTCATCGGCAGCAGTCCGGCGTCCGCCATGGCCGGCAGGAGGCTGCCGAGGAAGGCGAAGACGACCCAGAACAGCACGGCGCCGAGCGTCGGTCCGAGGACGGTCGCCGCGCCGCCCAGAAGCAGGATCGTCCACAGGAAGAACGTCAATGACGTCGAGTAGCTGCCGGGGATCACAGCGGACGGCAGCACGAACACGATGCCGCCGAGCGCCCCGAGCACACCGCCGACGACGAGCGCCTGCATCTTGTACGCGAACACGTTCTTGCCGAGCGAGCGGACGGCGTCCTCGTCCTCGCGGATGCCCTTGAGCACGCGCCCCCACGGGCTGCGCATGAGCGCCCACACCAGCAGGACGGCGATCGCCAGCATGATCAGTCCGAACACGCGCACCCAGAGGTCGTTGGCGTTGTACGTCCACGGGCCGAAGCCGTAGGTGCCCGGGGGGAACGGATTGATGTCGCGGAAGCTCTGGTGATACCCGGACAGTCCGCCCGCCGAGTTCGTCCACTTCTTGAACAGCTCGGTGAGGAACAGCAGACGCACGACCTCGGCAGCCGCGATGGTCGCGATGGCGAGGTAGTCGGCCCGCAGTCGGAGGGTCGGGATGCCGAGGATCAGCGCGAACAGCGCGCCGCCGATCAGGCCGATCAGCATGCCGATCCACCACGGCAGGCCGAAGCTGAGGATCGAGATCGCGTAGCCGTAGCCGCCGACCGCCATGAATGCGGCCATGCCGAAGTTCAGCAGGCCGGTGTACCCGAAGTGCACGGCGAGTCCGGTCGCCGCCAGGGCGTAGGCCATGGTGGTCGGGCTGAAGAGATACGCGGCGGTGTTGCCGAAGATGTTGCCGAAGTCCATGCGTCAGCCCAACCTTTCCTTGCGGCCGAGCAGACCCTGGGGTCGTACCAGCAGGATCACGATCAGCGCGACGAGGGCGCTGGCGTACTTGAGGTCGCTCGGTACCCCGAGCAGCGTCGACACCTCGACGGCGAGCCCGACGATGATCGATCCGATCAGGGCGCCGATCGCCGACCCGAGGCCGCCGAGCGTGATCGCGCAGAAGATCAGGAGCAGCATCTGCATGCCCATGTCCCACTTCACGCCGGGGCGGAAGTACGCCCACAGGATGCCCGAGATCGCGGCCAGGATGCCGGCGACGATCCAGACGATCCGGATCACCTTGTCGACGTCGATGCCGGATGCCGCGGCCAGCTGCGGATTGTCCGAGATCGCCCGGGTGGCCTTTCCGACCCTGGTGCGCGTGAGGAAGAACGCCACACCGAGGATCGCGATCAGGCTGACGCCCATCGCGATCATGTCGATGTACGAGAGCGAGATCGGGCCGAGCTTGATCGGCGTGGGGCTGGCGCCGGGCAGCTGATACGTGCCGCCGCCGATCATGAACTGCAGGGCGTAGCGCAGGGCGAGCGACAGCCCGATGCTGACGATCATGAGCTGGACGACCCCGAGGCCGCGACGGCGGAGGGGACGCCAGAGCCCGGCATCCAGAGCCCATCCGAGCAGGCCGCCGGCGATGATCGCGGCGATGATCCCGAGCCACATCGGCAGGTGCCAGAACGACGTGACCAGCAGGGCGACGACCGCGCCCCACGTGACCATCTCGCCGTGCGCGAAGTTCGACAGCTTGGTGGTGCCGTAGATGAGCGCAGCGCCCATCGACGCCAGGCCCAGCAGCAGGCCGAAGTTCAGACCGCCCACCATGCGCGACAGCAGCTGGTCGATGAACGAGGTCGTCTCGCGGACGCCTTCGCCGAGGAACAGGTTGACGATCTTGGTCCCGGTGAGTCCGAACTCGACCTCGAACGATGCCGTCGTCCCCGAGAGGGGCTGCATGCCCTCCGGCAGCTGGGTCGCGTCGACGATCACGCCGTCGGGGAGGGTGTCCTCATCGACGGTGAGCACGTAGGTCGCGGCCTCTGGGACGTAGAGACGCCACCGGCCTTCGGCATCCGTCTCGGTCTCCGCCTCGAAGCCGTCGCCCTCCACCGACATGGTGACGTCGGCGACGGGGGAGTCGTCGAAGGTGATGACACCGGCGAGATAGAAGTCGGTGACCTCTTGGCCGTCGTCGGTCTCCTCAGCGGATGCCGATGCGACGGCTGCGGCCGGCGACGGCGCTTGGAGGGCCAGGAAGGCGAAAGCGATGAGCGTCCCGATCAGGGCGATCGCCCATCGGATTCCGCTCCGCTTCGCCGAGATCGTCGGACTCACAGAACCTCCCGTCCAGTACACAGGCCAAGACGGAGTTGTGCATCGGCCCTGATGTACGACGGTATGAGCGTAGTGTGTCGATTCTGTTTCGGCCAATGCACGATCTGCTCACGTTCTGGCCGCGAACGCGTCGCCTGTCCGTCTCGCGCGCGGGAATAGCACGGGCGTCCGCGGCGCTTAGGATTGATACACCCCGCGCCGCGCCCCGCCACACCAGGAGGATCATCCATGGACCAGCACGACCCGTTCGGATTCGTCGGACTCACCTACGACGACGTGCTGCTCCTGCCGGGGCACACCGACGTCATCCCGAGCGAGGCGGACACCTCCTCGCGGATCTCGCGCCGCATCTCCGTAGCGACGCCGCTGCTGTCCAGCGCGATGGACACCGTCACCGAGTCGCGCATGGCGATCGCGATGGCGCGCGAGGGCGGCATCGGCATCCTGCACCGCAATCTTTCGATCGCCGACCAGGCTGCGCACGTCGACCGGGTCAAGCGCAGCGAGTCCGGCATGATCACTGACCCGATCACCACGACGCCGGACGCGACGGTCGAAGAGGTCGACGCGCTGTGCGCGAAGTACCGCATCTCGGGGCTCCCGGTGGTCGACCCGACCGGCACGCTCGTCGGCATCATCACGAACCGCGACATGCGCTTCGTCTCCGGCTTCGAGCGCCAGACGACGTTCGTGAAGGACGTCATGACCAGCGAGGGTCTCGTCACCGCTCCGGTCGGCGTGGCCGCAGGTGAGGTCATCGCACTGTTCGCGAAGCACCGCGTCGAGAAGCTGCCGCTCATCGATGAGAACGGCAAGCTCGCCGGGCTCATCACGATCAAGGACTTCGACAAGAGCGAGAAGTACCCGCTCGCCACCAAGGACGAGCAGGGACGCCTCCGTGTCGGCGCCGCGATGGGCTTCTTCGGAGACGCGTGGGAGCGGGCAGAGGCGCTGCGGGATGCCGGGGTCGATGTCCTCGTGGTCGACACCGCCAATGGGCAGTCGCAGGGCGTCATCGATCTGATCCGTCGCCTGAAGTCGGACCCGACGTTCGAGCACATCGACGTCATCGGCGGCAACGTCGCGACCCGCGAGGGTGCGCAGGCGCTCGTGGATGCCGGTGCGGACGCGGTCAAGGTCGGCGTCGGACCCGGATCCATCTGCACGACCCGCGTGGTCGCCGGCGTCGGCGTTCCGCAGGT
Organism: Microbacterium sp. GXF0217; assembly: GCF_054798195.1. NCBI lineage: Bacteria > Bacillati > Actinomycetota > Actinomycetes > Micrococcales > Microbacteriaceae > Microbacterium > Microbacterium sp. GXF0217. Next base: position 271,596 of record NZ_JBSJZG010000003.1, read on the forward strand.
CACGGCCGTCTACGAGGCGTCGCTCGCCGCGCGCCCGGCCGGCATCCCGGTCATCGCCGACGGCGGTCTGCAGTACTCGGGCGACATCGCGAAGGCGCTCGTCGCCGGCGCGGACGCCGTGATGCTCGGCTCGCTCCTCGCCGGAACGGACGAGTCCCCGGGTGAGATCGTCTTCCAGAGCGGCAAGCAGTTCAAGCAGTACCGCGGCATGGGATCGCTCGGCGCGATGCAGACCCGCGGCAAGCAGACCTCGTACTCGAAGGACCGCTACTTCCAGGCCGATGTCCCCAGCGACGACAAGCTCATCCCCGAGGGCATCGAGGGTCAGGTCCCGTACCGCGGCCCGGTGTCCGCGGTCGCCTACCAGCTGATCGGCGGACTCCGTCAGTCGATGTTCTACGTCGGCGCGCGCACGATCGAAGAGCTCAAGACGCGCGGCAGGTTCGTCCGCATCACAGCGGCAGGGCTCAAGGAGTCGCACCCGCACGATGTGCAGATCGTCGTCGAGGCGCCGAACTACAAGAAGTAGGTCGTCACGACGAGGGGGACGGATGCCGTGGCATCCGTCCCCCTCGTCGTATCGTCGGAGAAATCCTCACCGTCAGACGGATCCGGGCGGATCCCTCAGACGCTGCGGATTTCTCCGACGCTGCTGTGGGCGCTGCGGACTCAGCCGCAGGTGTACGTGACCCCGTCGACTTCCCAGACGCCGGTGCCGAGCTCCGAGCAGATGACGGCGAGCCCGCTGAACACGGCGGCGGCCACCGAGATCGCGATGACGACCCAGAGGACCGTGAGGATCGCGCCGATGATGATGCCGGCGATCGACAATCCGCGCGGTGCGCCGATCTTGCCGAGCTTCACGGTCGCGACGATGCTGATGATCATGCCGATGAGCGGCAGCAGGAACGCGAGGACGAACCCGGTGATGGCCAGGCCGCGGCCGGGAACTGGCGCCGGGGCGGCGCCGGGGTACGCGGGCGCGGAGTACGCGGGAGGTGCGTAGCCGCCGGACGGCTGCTGAGCGGCCGGCGCAGCAGGAGGGGTGTAGTCGGGCTGCGTGGGATCAGTCATTGTTGCTCTCCTGTTCGAGGACGACGGCGGTGACCCTCTCGAGGGTAGTGAGCCGGTGCGTGCCGCGCTACAGCGCGATATGGGTACCTCTTCCCTCGTGTCCGTGCCGCGGCGTAGCGTGCGGGTATGTGCCGAAACATCCACACCCTCCACAATTTCGAACCGGCTGCCAGCTCGGACGAAGTGCATGCGGCTGCGCTGCAGTACGTGCGCAAGATCGCCGGGACCACCAAGCCGTCCAAGGCGAACCAAGAGGCGTTCGACCGGGCCGTCGCCGAGATCGCGCACCTCACGCAGCATCTGCTCGATGACCTCGTCGCCACGACCCCGCCGAAGAACCGAGAGGAGGAGGCCGAGAAGAAGCGCGCCCGCGCGATCGCATCCGGGCGCTACGCCGCCTGACCACGCCACCGGACGCCGCCGACTCGGCGCCGCATCAGCCGCCGTCGGGCGCCACTAGAGTGAGCGCATGGATTCACCGGGGAGTTCGGCGCTGACCAGGAGCCAGGTCGCCCGCTACGCGATCGGCTCGCTCGGAACCGGCGGTTTCGCCACGCTCCCAGGGCTCGTGCTCGTCTATTACCTGACGGACTCGCTCGGTGTCGCCGCGCTCGCCGCCGGTGCGATCGTGACGGCGGCGAAGATCTGGGACGTGCTCATCGACCCCGTCATCGGCGGTCTCAGCGACCGCTCCTATGCGCAGGCCGGGTCGCGACGACGGTTCATGGTCCTCGGCGGCATCGGCCTTCCGATCGCGTTCGTGCTGACCTTCGCGGTGCCAGGAGGGCTCGGGCCGCTCGCCTCCGCGCTGTGGGTGCTCATCGCCTTCATGCTCGCCGCGACCTGCTTCAGCCTGTTCCAGGTGCCCTACATCGCGCTGCCCGCCGAGCTGACGAACAGCTACCGCGAACGCACCAGGCTGCTCAGCTGGCGCGTCGTGGTGCTGACCCTCGCGATCCTCCTGTTCGGCGCCGGCGGCCCGGAGCTGCGCGGCCTGTTCCCCGACGACCCGCTGCGCGGCTACCTCGTGATGGCGCTGGTCGCCGGCGTCGTGCTGGCTGCGGGGATGCTGGTGTCCGCGTCGGTCGCACCCCAGAGACCCCCACTGCCTGTCGTCGCGGGAATGTCGATCGGCGCCCACTACCGCGCCGGCATCCGCGTCCTGCGCGAGAGCGCGCCGTTCCGGGCGCTGCTGGCCACCTTCATGCTGCAGGGCCTCGCGACCGGCCTCATGCTGGCCGGCGCGCAGTTCATCGCGCGCTGGATCCTCCACGACGAGGGCGCCGTCACGCCGCTGTTCGCGTCGCTCATCGCCCCGGCGCTGCTGATGGCTCCGGTCTGGAAGCTCGTCGCCGATCGCGTCGGCAAGGAACGCGCATTCCGACTCGCGAGCCTCGTCTTCCTGCTCGCATCGCTCGTTCTCGTCGCCATGATCTGGGTCCCAGGGTGGTGGATCCTCGCCCCCGTCGCGCTCGCGGGTGCGGCGTACGCGGGCATGCAGACGCTGCCGATGGCGATGCTCCCCGACGTGATGGCTCACGATCGATCCGAGCACGGCGCGAACCGCGCCGGTGTCTTCAGCGGAGTCTGGACCGCGGGGGAGACCACCGGCATGGCGCTCGGCGCGACCGTCCTGTCCGTCGTCCTCGCCGCCACCGGCTACGTCGAATCCACCGCGGGCGTCGCGGTCGATCAGCCGCCGACGGCCATCGCCGGCATCGCCGTGGCATTCAGCATCCTGCCGGCCGTGCTCATGATGCTGAGCCTCGTGACGCTCACGCGCTACCGGCTCCGCGAGCGCGACATCGCGGGGAAGACGGCGTGAGCAGCGGCATCCTCGACCGACTGCGCGACCTGCGTGCGGCCGACGCCCCGACGCACGGCGGACATGTGCTCGCCTACGTGTACGACTCGGGGATGCCGGAGCTGGACGAACTGGCGGATGCCGCGGCATCCCTCGCCCGTCCGGTCAACGGACTGGACCCCACCGTCTTCCCTTCTGTCGCGGCTATGGAGCGCGACGTCATCGGATTCGTGCGGCGCGCCGTGCACGGGCGGCGCGATGTGGTCGGGTCGGTGACGAGCGGCGGGACCGAGAGCTGCCTGCTCGCAGTGAAGACCGCGCGCGATCTGTGGCGCGCCGAGCATGCGCAGAAGGCGGACGCCGGCGTGCGACCGCGACTGCTCGCCCCGGCGACCGCGCACGCCGCGTTCCAGAAGGCGGCGCGACTGTTCGACCTGGACTTCGATCCGGTCCAGTGCGGGCCGGACGGCGCCGTCGCGGCCGACGCGCTCATCTCCCGCATGGCGGGCGACGTCGCGCTGGTGGTGGTGTCGGCTCCGGCGTATCCCAGTGGCGTGCTCGATCCGATCCGCGACGTCGCGGCTGCGGCCGGTGCCCGCGGCATCCGGTGCCACGTCGATGCCTGTTTCGGCGGGCTCGTGCTGCCGTGGTGGCCTGGCGTGCCCGTCTGGGATTTCCGGGTGCCTGGCGTGACGAGTCTGTCGGCCGATCTGCACAAGTTCGGCTACGCGCCCAAAGGCGTCTCGGTTCTGTTGCATCGAGGCCGGCGGCAGCATCGGGCGCAGTTCTTCGCGACGACCCGCTGGCCCGGTTACCCCGTCGTGAATCCAACGCTGCTGGGTTCCCGATCCGCGTCGCCGCTGGCCGCGGCTTGGGCGATCACCCAGTACCTGGGGGATGCCGGTTTCGCCGACCTGACGGCGTCGATCGCGCGGGCCGCCGCGGGAGTCAGGGTCGAGGTCGAAAGCATCCCCGGCCTCGCGGTGATGGGGGATCCGATCGGCCCGGCGATCGCGCTCGTCGCGGATCCCGCTCTGCCGCCCCAGCAGCGCGTCGATCCGCACCGGCTCGCCGACGAACTGGCGCGCCACGGCTGGCGCATCCAGCACCAGCCGGGGTTCGTGCAGTCCGACGGGACCCGTCTTCCCCGCAGCGCCCATCTCACGCTCACGCCGGTGCTGGAACGCTCGCTCACGGACTTCCGGGGCGCGTTGAGCGGAGCCTCCGACGCCGTGCGGGGACGCCCGGCCGCCGACGGGCGAGCGCTCGCGGGAGCCGTCCGTGCGCTTGGGTACCGCGCCGATCGGGTGCCGGGGCCCGCGGCATCCTGGCGCCTGCTGCGGCTCGCCAGCGCCGGCCGCGTGCGGCAGAACCAGCCGATGGCGACGCTGATGGCGCTGATCGAGGAACTGCCGGCGCCGGTTGCGGAGGCGCTGCTCATCGAGCTGCTGGCACGGACGTCGGAGCCCCGCTGACCGATGCTGATGGCCTGGTCGGCTTGCTTCAGGACGGCTGCGGTGGGCGGAAGGACGACCCATCGTGGGCTACATCGACATCTCGGCGATCTCGCTGACGCTGCCGGACGGCAGACCGCTCCCCGATGAGGTGACGTTCCGCGTCGGCGCCGGCACCACGAGTGCGCTGATCGGCCCGAACGGTGCGGGCAAGACCACGCTGCTGCGCATCATCCGCGGCGATGCGGCGGCGGATTCCGGCGCCGTGACGATCGATGGCGGGGTCGGCGTCATGGACCAGTTCGTCGGACACGGCCAGCGGGGGCAGACCGCGGCCGACGAGCCGGCGTGGGACGAGCGTCGCGTCGTGCGCGCCCGCTGAACGGATCAGGGCAGACGGAACGGCTCGGCCGCGCGTGCATCCGTGTCGAGGGCGAGATCGGCGAGCACGGCGCCGACCCCGGTCGCGAACTTGAATCCATGCCCGGAGAAGCCCGCACCGAGCACGACCCGTCCTCGCCGATCCAGCACGAAGTCGCTGTCGTCTGTGGAGGTGTACGTGCAGCTCACGTGCACTCCGGAGTCGGGATCCAGCCCCGGCATCCACTCCCGCACGTAGGTGCGCAGCGCCTCCGCGTGAGTGGTGCGGTGCGGGCGCGCGTCCGGATCGACCTCGTCGCCGACCTGATGGAATCCGACCTTCACGCCTTCGCCGGGCGTCGGCATGCCGTACACCGTGGCGGGGTAGGAGGGCGGGGAGACGTAGTGGTTGAACGACGGCCACGGCGCATCCGACCATGGTGAGAAGTGCGCCGGCGTCTCCTCGGTCACGCGCAGTCGGGGCAGACCGATGCTGCCGAGCATCTTCGCGGTCCATGCGCCGGCCGTGACGACCACCGTGTCGGCGGTCAGCGTCGTTCCGTCGGCCAGAGCGAGCACGGCGTGCGCCGGATCCTGGCCGATGCGCTCGACCGGAGTGTCCCAGCGCACGGAGCCGCCGCCGGCGACGATGCGCCGCTCCAGCTCCGGCAGGGCGTCGGCCGCCCGCACGACCCCGGCTTCCGCAGACCACAGCACATCGGACGCGAACCGCATGCCCGGCCACCGGCGACTCGCTTCGTCCGGCGTCAGCAGCTCGGCAGCGATGCCGCGCCCCTGGAGGCCTTCCTGCACCGCGGCGACATCCACATCGCCGTGCGTCACGAGACCGTGCAGGCGCAGCAGCGGAGCGCCGTCGACGGGGCCGAGGGCGTCCCATCCGGCGCGGGAGCGCACGAGCAGATCGAGATAGTGCTCCTCGGCGTAGGCGTTGTTGAAGTTGCGTGTCGCGCCGTGCGAAGCGCCCTGCGTGTGGCCGCGGCCGAACTGCTCCAGCACGACGGGCCGATGCCCGCGCCGCACCAGCTCCCACGCCGTCGCGAGCCCCATGACCCCGGCGCCGACCACGGCGATCTCCACGGCATCCTGTGCCATACCGAACCTCCTGCTCGCTCCCAGTCTCTCAGCCGCGGCCGCCCCGGGTAGGCTGGACGGGTGACCATGGACATCGAACTCGGCCGAGGCAAGCGCGCACGTCGCGCGTACACGTTCGACGACATCGCGGTGGTGCCGTCGCGGCGCACGCGCAACCCGGAGGACGTCTCGACGGCCTGGACCATCGACGCCTACGGCTTCGACATCCCGGTGCTGGGTGCGCCGATGGACTCGGTCGTGAGCCCGGCGACGGCGATCACGCTCGGCCAGCTCGGCGGCCTGGGCGTTCTCGACCTCGAGGGTCTGTGGACGCGGTACGAGAACCCGGAGCCGCTGCTCGAGGAGATCGCGGGTCTCGCGCCCGAGCAGGCGACGCAGCGCATGCAGCAGCTGTACAGCGAGCCGATCAAGCCGGAGCTCATCAAGGCGCGTCTGGCCGAGATCCGCGCCGGTGGCGTCACGGTCGCCGGTTCGCTCACCCCGCAGCGCACCCAGGAACTGTACGAGACGGTCGTCGCCGCAGGCGTCGACCTGTTCGTGATCCGCGGCACGACGGTGTCGGCCGAACACGTGTCCAGCGCCGCGGAGCCGCTGAACCTGAAGAAGTTCATCTACGACCTCGACGTCCCGGTGATCGTCGGCGGCGCCGCTACCTACACCGCGGCTCTCCACCTCATGCGCACGGGCGCCGCCGGTGTCCTCGTCGGCTTCGGCGGGGGAGCGGCGTCGACGACGCGCGCGACCCTCGGCATCCACGCGCCGATGGCCACCGCCGTCTCGGACGTCGCCGCCGCGCGCCGCGACTACCTCGACGAGTCCGGCGGACGCTATGTGCACGTGATCGCCGACGGCGGCGTCGGCACCTCCGGCGACGTCGTCAAGGCGCTCGCGATGGGCGCGGATGCCGTCATGCTCGGCGTCGCCCTGGCCCGCGCGACCGATGCCCCTGGACGTGGCTTCCACTGGGGTCCTGAGGCGCACCACGCCAAGCTTCCGCGCGGTCGCCGCGTGGCCGTCGATGCCATCGCGCCGCTCGAGGAGATCCTCTTCGGCCCTGCGCCCGTCGCCGACGGCACGGCGAACCTCATCGGTGCGCTGCGCAAGTCCATGGCGACGACCGGCTACTCCGATCTCAAGGAGTTCCAGCGCGTCGAGGTCGTGCTCGCACCGTACGAGCAGGGCTGAGCATCCGGCTGCCGTGACGACACCAGAGGTCTTTCCGCCGACGCTGCGCGAGGTGATGCTGCGTCCACGCTGGATCGGCGTGCTCGCGCTGTGCCTGGTCGTCGCCGGCGTCTTCGCGTTCCTCGGCCAATGGCAGCTCGGTCGCGCGATCGACACCGACCCGGTTCCCGCCGGCGTGACCGAGGAGGTCCGCCAGCTGGATGACATCGTCGTACCGGGCGAGTACCTGCCTGAGCCGTATGTCGGCCAGCGCACCGAGGTCACGGGTACCTGGGTGGGCGGCGACTTCCTCGTGGTCTCGTCGCGGTACAACGACGACGTCGAGGGCTACTGGGTCACCGGCCAGCTTCGCGTCGCCGACGGCGTGTCGATCGCGGTCGCGCTGGGCTGGGTGCAGGACCGGGACGAGGCGGATGCCGCGGCGGCCGCTCTCGAACAGACCGCCACCGGCACGGACGCCACGATCGCCGGCCGTCTCATCTCAGACGAAGGCGTGCAGGTGCCCCCGTCCGATGACCCGCAGCGGATGGACCGGATGTCGCCGGCCGCGTTGCTCAACCACTGGCACGACGCTGATCGTCTCGCGGTCTACCGGCCCTATCTCGCGAGCGTCGAGGCACCGGACGGACTCGTCGGCATCTCGTCTCCTGCGCCGGACGCGCAGTCCCCGGTCAACTGGCTGAACGTGTTCTACGCGGCCGAATGGGCGATCTTCGCCGGCTTCGCGTTCTACATCTGGTACCGCCTGGCGAAGGATGCCTGGGAGCGCGAGGTCGAGGATCTCGAGGACGCGGCCGCCGCGGCATCCTGACCCGTCTGCGCGCGCATCTGCGCGTGCGCCCGTGCGCATCTGAGCGCTTCTGAGGCGATTGCATGAGCAGACGATGACGATTCGGCGAACACCGTTGCTCCTGTCCTCGGCCCTCCCTATGCTCCCGATTATGTGTGCGCGCTGTGCGCGCCCACGGGCGGCGGATTCACGAGAGCCGCCACACCACCCGACCGAGGAGACAGCAACGATGATGCCAGCCCCCGATGCCGGGAACCGTACGGTTCCGGCGTCCTTCCGCAGTCGGGGGCGCATCCGCGTCCTCGCCGTGACCTGCGTCGCCGCTCTGGGCGCCGGCGCGCTGATCGCGACTCCCGCCTTTGCGAACACGACCGGAACAGGGGTCGTCATCAATGAGGCGTACCTCTCCGGCGGCAGCGCCGGTGCGCAGTTCACGAACAAGTTCGTCGAGCTGTACAACCCGACGAGCGAGCCCGTCACCCTGGACGGTCTGTCGCTGCAGTACCGCTCGGCGACCGGTACCGGGAACTTCTCCGGTGTCGCGGCGCTCACGGGCGTCATCCCCTCCGGGGGGCACTTCCTCGTGCAGGGCGGCAGCAACGGATCGAACGGACAGGCGCTGCCGGCGGCGGATGTCGTGAGCTCGCTGAACCCGAGCGGAACGACCGGAACCATCGCGCTCGTCGAGGGCACCGCGGCCGTGAACCTCACCCCCGGCTCGATCGCGGACGTCGACGGGGTCATCGACCTGCTCGGCTACGGCACCTCCAACACGTTCGAGACTGCCAGGGCCACGGCGCCGGCGGGCAACACCGACGTCAAGTCCCTGAACCGCACCGATGGCGCGGACACCGACGACAACAGCGCCGACTTCACGCTCTCCGCGACGATCACGCCGCAGAGCTCCGGCGGGGGAACGGAAGAGCCCGAGGAGCCGGAAGAGCCCACCGCCGTCTCGATCGCCGAGGTGCAGGGCCAGGGCGACGTCTCGCCGCTGAACGGCCAGAACGTCACGGTCGAGGGCATCGTCACGGGCGACTACCGCACCGGCGGCTACAAGGGCATCTCGATCCAGACCCAGGGCTCCGGCGGCGAGACCGACGCGACACCCGGCATCTCGGACGGCGTCTTCGTGTACCTGAACGCCCTGGCGCCGACGCTCGAGATCGGCGACCTCGTGTCGGTCACCGGCACGGTCAGCGAGTACTACGGGCAGACGCAGATCAACCCGGCATCCGTCTCGGATGTCGCCGTCGTCACCGCCGATGCCGGCCTTCCGGCGCCGACGCCGCTCGCCGACACCGCCATCGGCGCCGACCGCGAGGCCTACGAGAACATGCTCGTGGCTCCGACCGGCTCGTATCTCCTCGCCTCCAGTCATCAGCTGTACAACTACGGCACGCTGTGGCTGAACCCTGGCGAGCTGAATGTGAAGAGCACCGAGACCACGCGCCCCGGTGACGCCGCGAACGCGATCGCCGCCGAGAACCGCGCCGAGCGCATCCTCCTCGACGACGGTTGGTCCTCCCAGGTGACCAGCAACGCGCACCCGGGGGAGCAGCCGTACTTCACGACAGACACCGTCGTCCGGGGCGGCGACTCTGTGGACTTCGCTGAATCCGGCTACGTCCTGCAGTACGGGTTCGACGACTGGAGACTGCAGCCCGTCGTCCCGATCGATGACACGAGCGACGCCTCCTACAAGGCGACCTTCACGGCGCAGAACCCGCGCACGGATGCCGCGCCCGAGGTCGGTGGAGACGTGCAGGTCGGCGCCTTCAACGTCTACAACTACTTCACGACCCTCACCAGCGAGAACTCGAACGCCCGTGGCGCCGAGACGGCCGAGGAGTTCGCGATCCAGAAGTCGAAGATCGTCACCGCGATCAACGCTCTGGGTGCGGATGTCGTGTCGCTCATGGAGATCGAGAACTCGATCCACTTCGGCAAGCCGGCAGACACCGCGCTGGCCGATCTCGTCGACGGGCTGAACGCGGACGCCGGCTCCGCGGTGTGGGCGTACGTGCCGACACCGGCGGCGCTGCTCGACACGGACACCGACGTGATCACGAACGCGATCATCTACAAGACGGATGCCGTGACGCCGGTGGGCGACAGCGCCACCGTCGTCGATGAGACCGTGTGGGACAACGCCCGCGAGCCCATCGCGCAGACGTTCGACGTCGACGGCAAGATCGTCTCCGTCGTCGCGAACCACTTCAAGTCGAAGTCCCCGCCCTCCGGCGGCGGGACGGAGCCGGCCGATGGGCAGGGCTTCTTCAACGCGGACCGCGTCGCTCAGGCGCAGTCGCTGCTCGGCTTCACCCAGACGATCGCCGAGACAAGCGGTAGCTCCGACATCCTGCTGCTCGGCGACTTCAACGCCTACGGCCAGGAAGACCCGATCGACGTGTTCGCGCAGGCCGGCTGGACCGACCTGGTTCCGGCGAACGCTGCCGGGCAGTACACCTACACGTTCGACGGCGAGCTCGGTTCGCTCGACCACGCGATCGCGTCGCCGTCCTTGACGTCATCCGTGACCGGCACCGACGTGTGGGCGATCAACTCGCCGGAGTGGAGCGACCGCGGTTACGCGTTCGGCGCCACCGAGGCAGGCACGCCGTTCCGCTCCAGCGACCACGACCCCGTCATCGTCGGCATCTCGAGCGAGATCCCGCCGGTGTCAATCGACATCGTCACGATCAACGACTTCCACGGTCGGATCGAGGCCGACGGCGCAGCGGCAGGCGCCGCCGTGCTCGCCGGTGCTGTGCAGCAGCAGCGCGAGGCGAACCCGAACACCGTGTTCGCTGCCGCGGGCGACCTGGTCGGCGCGTCGACGTTCACGTCGTTCATCCAGGACGACAACCCCACCATCGACGCGCTCAACGCGGCAGGGCTGGATGTCAGCGCCGCCGGCAACCACGAGTTCGATCAGGGCTGGGAGGACCTCGAGGGCCGCATCCAGGACCGCGCGGACTGGGAGTACATCAGCGCCAACGTGTTCGTGACCGAGACGGGCGAGCCTGCGCTCGCTCCGGCCTGGGTGACCGAGCTCGACGGCGTCACGGTGGGCTTCATCGGCGCGGTCACCGAGGAGCTCGACTCCCTGGTGTCGCCGGACGGCATCGCCGAGCTCGAGGTGCGCAGCATCACCGACTCGGTGAACGCGGTCGCGGCGGACCTCACCGATGGTGACGCGGCGAACGGCGAAGCCGACGTGCTGATCCTCCTCGTCCACGAGGGGGCGACGAGCACCGATGTCGCGAGCATCACTCCGGAATCCGCGCTCGGCGAGATCGTCGCCGGTGTGGATGACAGTGTGAGCGCGATCGTCTCGGCGCACACTCACCTCGCGTACAACCACGTGATCGACGGACGCCCCGTCGTCTCGGCCGGTCAGTACGGCGAGAACTTCGGTCTGATGAACCTGCAGGTGGATGCCGAGTCGAAGGAGCTCATCTCGATCACGAACGAGATCAAGCCCCTCACCGAGGCGGGGAAGCCGCTGTACCCGGCGCTCGTCGACGTGCAGGCCATCGTCGACGCGGCCAAGGCCGAGGCCGACGTGCTCGGCGCCGAGAAGGTCGGCGAGATCACGGCGGACTTCAACCGTGCGCGGCAGTCGACCGGTGCTGAGAACCGCGGTGGCGAGTCGACGATCGGCAACTTCGTCGCCGATGTGCAGAAGTGGTCCACAGGGGCCGACATCGCCCTGATGAACCCGGGCGGAATCCGCGCCAATCTCGCATACGCGAGCGCCGGTGCGGCCGACCCGGACGGCAACGTCACCTTCCGCGAGGCGGCGACGGTGCAGCCGTTCGCCAACACGCTCGTCACGCTGGATCTCACCGGAGTCCAGCTGAAGAACGTGCTCGAGCAGCAGTGGCAGCCCGCTGGCGCGAGCCGTCCCTTCCTGAAGCTCGGCGTCTCGGAGGGTCTGGTGTACACCTACGACCCGGCCGCGGCGGCGGGGGAGCGGATCACGTCGATCTCGCTCGATGGAACGCCGATCGACCCGGCGGCGACGTACTCGGTGGCGGCGAATTCGTTCCTCGCAGCCGGGGGAGACAACTTCTCCGCATTCGCCGACGGGACGAACAAGGCAGACACGGGCAAGGTCGATCTCGCCTCGATGGTCGACTGGTTCGACGCGAACGGAACGGCCACGCCCGATCTCGCGCAGCGCGCTGTCGGTGTGACGCTGAGCCCCGCGGATGCCGATGGCTACAGCGCCGGCGACCAGGTGACGATCGCGCTCTCCTCGCTGAACTTCAGCGCGGGTGAGGCGAACGGTGCCGAGGCGGCGGTGTCGCTCGGCGACACGGCGCTCGTCTCGGGGCAGATCGATCCGACGATCGTCGACACGACCGACGAGGCGGGGCGCGCGAGCCTGGCGTTCACGGTTCCGGACGGCGTGTTCGGTGAGCAGCAGCTCACCGTCTCCGTCGCCGACACCGGCACGAGCGTGCAGGTGCCGTTCACGATCGCCGGCTCAGAGCCGGTCGAGTTCGCCGGGACCATCGAGGTGCCGAAGAAGATCTCGGCGGGCAAGAAGCTCAGCGTCGCAGGCGCCGACTTCGAGCCGGGCGAGACGGTCTCGATCGAGCTGCAGCCCAAGAAGGGCGCGGCGATCGATCTCGGCGACGTCGTCGTGGGCGAGGACGGGTCGTTCCAGGCATCCGTCACCGTCCCGAAGAACGCGCAGCCGGGCAAGTACACGGTCGAGGTCTCGCAGGCCGACGGCGACAGCGCCACGGCGACGGTCACGGTCAACCGTGCCGGCGGTGTGGTGCGCGACGTCCTGGACTGGATCTGGGATCTGATCACCGGATGGTTCTGATCCGCTGAACCGCAACGGAGGCCGCCGGAATCGCTCCCGGCGGCCTCCGTCGTCTGCTGCGGCATCCGAACGGTCGTCGGGCGCCGCCAGCGCGCCAGAAGCAGTGCCGGTGCGCGGGTAGACTGGACCCCATGCCCGAACCGAAAGCCGCCTCCTTCCCGAAGATCCGCGGGGCGCTGAAGTTCTACCAGATCGCCTCGATCATCACGGGCGTCATGCTGCTCCTGCTGCTGGCCGAGATGATCCTCAAGTACAGCCCCATCCACGTCGAGCTCTTCGCCGGCGGATCGGGTGGTCTCCTCTGGTTCGCACCGGTGATCGTCGGCGACGGATGCCAGTGGTACTCGCTGTTCGTCCCCGGGGGCATGGGATGCGACCTCGAATCCACCGGTCAGACCGCCGGTGGGGTGAACCTCTCCCTGACGATCCTCGTCGCGCACGGCTGGTTCTACGTCGTGTACCTGTTCGCGTGCTTCCGGGTGTGGAGCCTGATGCGCTGGACCTTCCCGCGGTTCATCATGCTCGCCCTCGGCGGCATCGTGCCGCTGCTGTCGTTCTTCATGGAGGCCAAGGTCTCCCGTGAGGTGAAGACCTATCTTGCTTCCCGTGAGGCGGCCGTCGCCGCCTCGTCCTCAGAAACCCAGGAGGCCGCGCGATGAGCGCTGACACCGCCCAGCGTCCGGTACTCGTCGTCGACTTCGGCGCCCAGTACGCACAGCTGATCGCCCGCCGCGTCCGCGAAGCGGGCGTCTACAGCGAGATCGTCCCGCACACGGTCACGGCCGCCGAGATCGCGGCGCAGAGCCCGGTCGCGCTGATCCTGTCCGGCGGCCCGTCGTCGGTGTACGAAGAGGGCGCGCCGTCGCTGGACGGGGGCATCTTCGACCTCGGCATCCCGACGCTGGGCATCTGCTACGGCTTCCAGGTCATGGCGCGCGCGCTCGGCGGCGAGGTCGCGAACACCGGCCTGCGCGAGTATGGCGCCACGGATGCCGCGCTCACCGGAGACGGTGGAGTTCTGCTCGGTGGACAGCCGAGCAACCAGAACGTCTGGATGAGCCACGGCGACCAGGTCGCCAAGGCGCCGGAGGGCTTCGAAGTGCTGGCCTCCACGGACGCGACGCCCGTCGCCGCCTTCGGGAGCGCCGAGAAGTGCTTCTACGGCGTGCAGTGGCATCCAGAGGTCAAACACTCCGACCACGGCCAGGCGGTCATCGAGAACTTCCTGCACAAGGCGGCCGGTCTCGCCGCCGACTGGAACAGCGGCAACGTCATCGAGGAGCAGGTCGCCCGCATCCGCGAGCAGGTCGGTTCTGCGCGCGTCATCTCGGCGCTCTCCGGCGGCGTCGACTCCGCCGTTTCGACGGCGCTCGTGCACCGCGCGATCGGCGACCAGCTGACGGCGGTCTTCGTCGACCACGGTCTGCTGCGCAAGGGCGAGCGCGAGCAGGTCGAGCAGGATTACGTCGCCTCGACCGGTGTGCGTCTGATCACGGTGGATGCTGCGGACACGTTCCTCGGATTCCTCGCCGGGGTCACCGACCCCGAGGAGAAGCGCAAGATCATCGGCCGCGAGTTCATCCGCGCGTTCGAGAAGGTGCAGCGCGACCTCGTCGACGAGGCCAAGGCATCCGGCGAGCCGGTCAAGTTCCTGGTGCAGGGCACCCTCTACCCGGATGTCGTCGAGTCCGGCGGCGGCACCGGCACGGCGAACATCAAGTCGCACCACAACGTCGGCGGGCTCCCCGATGACCTCGATTTCGAGCTCATCGAGCCGCTGCGCACCCTGTTCAAGGACGAGGTGCGTCAGATCGGACGCGACCTCGGCCTGCCGGAGGCGATCGTCGGACGTCAGCCGTTTCCGGGCCCCGGCCTCGGCATCCGCATCGTGGGTGAGGTCACCGCTGACCGCCTCGAGCTTCTGCGTGAGGCCGACGCCATCGCGCGCGAGGAGCTGACCAAGGCGGGGCTGGACCAGCAGATCTGGCAGTGCCCTGTGGTGCTGCTCGCCGATGTCCGTTCGGTGGGCGTCCAGGGTGACGGCCGCACGTACGGTCACCCGATCGTGCTGCGTCCGGTGTCGAGCGAGGACGCCATGACGGCCGACTGGACGCGTCTGCCCTACGACGTGCTCTCCAAGATCTCCAACCGCATCACGAACGAGGTGCGCGAAGTCAACCGGGTCGTGCTCGACGTCACGTCGAAGCCCCCGGGAACCATCGAGTGGGAGTGATGTGAACACAGGAGCGGATGCCTCGGCATCCGCTCCTGTGTTGTCTCCGACGCACGCGTGCGTGCCGTGCGTCGGAGAACTCTCGTGCGTCGGACGGAATGGCGGGGATGCCCCCGACATCGCGTAGTTCTCCGACGCAAGGGACGCCGGTCAGGCAAACGCCGCCAAGATCCGCGTGCTCAGAAGCGGCGGCCGCCGGAGCGCCCGGAGGAGCGGCTTCCGCCGGAGGACCGGCTGGACGACGAGCGCGAGGAGCCGCCCCAGGAGGAACGCGATCGTGACGAACCACCCCACCCGGATGAGCTGCTGCCGCCCCCGCCGCCCTCGCGGCCGAACGCACCGGAGAGCGCGCCGAGCACGACGCCGCCGATCACGAACATGATGACGAGCCCAGGCTCGTCTCCGGCGATGCTCACGCTGCTGATCAGTCCGACGACCCCGCCGCCGACGCCGCCCCAGACGGCCTTCCCGCCGCGGCCCTCGTCCTCCTCGTAGGCGTAGGAGCGCTTCCCATCCGAGGTTCCGCTCGTGCCGGACGACGGCGAGTCGTACATCACGGCGGTCCTCCCGTTCGACGGCGAGGACCGGACGAACCGGCGGCTCTCGGACGCGACGGGAGCGCCGACGAGGCTCTGCACCTGCTCGGCCGCTGCGAGGGCGGATGCCGCGTGGATCTCGGCATCCGCGGTGCCCGCGGCATCGGTCGCCGCGGCGAGCTGACGCTGGGCGAAGTAGAGGCGGGTCAACGGGAACGAGCTCACCTCGCCGGTCCTCCCCTGCACTGAGAGCTCGGCGGCCCGCACGGTCGCCTTCGCGCGATCGAGGGTCGACCCGGACGCGGCGATCGGTGCTTCGGCAGCCGTCTCCGGTGCTGCAGCCCCTTCCGTCTCCGGCGATGCGACCGCCGGACCTCCCGGCAGCACCCCTCTCGCGCCTCCCGCCCGCGTCCCCATGCCTCCCGCCCCCGCTCGCGCGGCGATAGCGTCTGCCTCGGCCCCGACAGCGTCGCGCAGGTCCCTGGCCTCGGCGAGCAGTCGCTCGATCTCGTGCACGGCCTCGGTGATCGCCCGGGGTCGGCGCGCGTCGACGGCCTTCTGCAGGGCGTCGAGCTGCAGGTCGGCGGCGCTCAGCCTGCCGCGGATCTCTTCGGGGTTGTCGGATACCCCGGCCAACGCAGCGGCGGAGAACGTCGCGGCGAGAGAGGCGACCCGGTCCGCCGCTTCGCCAACGAATGCTACCGCGGACTCTCGCTCGGCTCTCAGCCTGGTCAGGGTCTCCGCGGCCCCGTCCGCGAGAGCGCGCAACGACGCCAGCTCGCGCTTGCGCCCCTCCAGGGCGCCGTCCACCTCGCCGCACAGCCGGATGATCGTGTCCGTCCAGGTGCGTGTCTCTGAGGTGCTGTCCTCCTCAGCATCCTGAAGCGTCTCGAGAAGCTGGAAGGCCTCCTGCAGCCGCGCGCGGCAGTCGGTCAGCACCGACGCGAACTCGGCGGTCGTCTCGTCGCCGAACTCGGCCGTCACGAAGCCGAGCTCCTGCTCGCTGGTGCGCACCGCCTCATCGGTCTGCACCAGCTGACGGGCGGCGCGCTTCTTCTGCCCTTCCAAGGTCCGCAGCTCCGCCGCCAGCGCGGTGCGACGTCGGAGGAACAGCACGAGCTGCGTCACGAGGAAGATGATCAGCGCGAGTCCGGCGAGCCCGAGCAACCAGACCCACCACGGCCACGGGACCTTGTCGAACTCGTCGGCGACGTATGCGATTCCGCTCGCCCAGTCGTCGTCGGCCAGATACTCCGACCCGAGGGCTTCCTCGATGTCGAGCACGCGGGACTCGGAGAGAGGACCAGCGGCGACGTCGCCACCCCCGTACTCCGCCGAGATCGCGAGACTGCGGCCGTCGGTAGCGATCGCCAGCAGGTACTGATCCGGCGCGAGGTTGTTGCGCTCGGCGGTGTCGTCCGCCCAGGCGAGCGCGTTGCTCGGGTCGTCGAATTCGGGCACGAGCACGACGAACAGCTCGGGGCGATCGTCGGCGGCCGCCAACTCGTCGAGCTGCACTTCCAACCGGGCCTCGTCGGCCTCACTGAGCACATCGGAGACGTCCGTGATGTGACCGGCATCGAGATCGAGCGGCGGCTCGGCGTGCGCGGAGGCCGCGCCGCCGACGATCAACGCGCTCAGCACCGCGGCCACGATGACAGTCGCGCGGCGCATCCGATTCTTCATCGCTTCCCCCCGGAGAATCTGCTCCGGGCAATCATGCCACGGCGACGCGACACGGCCCGGCGCCCACGAAGAGTGCGGAAGACGGCCGCGACGAATGTCGAAAGAATTTCGGATGCCGTGTCGATCCGGCGTCTTCCCGTTCGACGTCTTCAGTGAGAGGGTCGAGACACGGCCCCAGGATCAAGGAGAACCATCATGAAGTACATGCTGATCATGCGTGCAGACGACTCCGGCGTCGAGGCGTTCAAGGACATCCCCTTCGAGCAGGTCATCGAGGCGATGGGGAAGTACAACGAGTCGATGATCAAGGCGGGCGTGCTCGCTGCAGGCGAGGGCCTGACGGATGCCGCTGAGGGCTTCGTCGTCGACTTCTCCGCTGAGGCTCCGCTCGTCACGGACGGCCCCTACGGAGAGACGAAGGAGCTGTTCAACGGCTTCTGGATCGTCGAGGTCTCTTCCCGCGAAGAGGCGGCGGAGTGGGCCAAGCGCGCCCCGCTCGGCCCGGGGTCGTTCCTCGAGGTGCGTCGCGTCACCGACATGAGCGACTTCCCCGAGGACAACGAATGGATCCAGAAGGAAGAGGGCTGGCGCGAGGAGCAGGCGCAGCGCGCCCAGAGCTGACATGTCCGACAGCACGATCGCGCCGAGGGCGCGCTCCGCGGAGAACGTGGAGCGCGACCTCGCCGCCGTGTGGCGGATCGAGTCCGCCAAGATCACCGCGACGCTCACCCGAATGGTCGGCGACTTCTCACTCGCCGAGGACCTCGCTCAGGAGGCACTCGTCGAGGCGCTGAAGCAGTGGCCGTCCGAGGGCGTTCCACGCAACCCGGCGGCCTGGCTCATCGCCGTGGCGAAGCGGAGGGCGATCGACGCCTGGCGTCGTCAGGAACGGTTCGACGATCGCGTGGCCGCGCTCGCGCACGATCTCGAGCGCGAACAGGCGGATGCCGCGGACGCCGACCCGTGGGACCCGGACGAGATCGACGACGACGTGCTGCGTCTCGTGTTCATCTCGTGCCACCCCGTGCTCTCCCGTGAGGCGCAGGTGGCGTTGACGCTGCGCGTGGTCGCCGGTCTCTCCAGCGAGGAGATCGCGCGGGCGTTCATGATCCCGACCGCGACCGTCCAGCAGCGCATCGTGCGGGCCAAGAAGACCCTGGCCGCCGCGAACGTGCCGTTCGAGGTGCCGGCCCGCGAAGAGCAGCCCGCGCGCCTGGGTGCCGTGCTCGGCGTGCTCTACCTCATCTTCAACGAGGGGCATGCGGCGTCGAGCGGTGCGGAGTGGATGCGCCCCGAGCTCAGCATCGAGGCGATCCGCCTCGCCCGTGTGCTCGTGGCCCTGCTGCCCGAGCAGCGTGACGCGCACAGCATCCTGGCGCTCATGGAGCTGACAGCGGCGCGCTTTCCGGCGCGGGTCGACGCGAACGGCGACCCCGTGCTGCTCGCCGATCAGGATCGCCGCCGCTGGGACCGACGGCGCATCGCCGCCGGTCGTTCCTCCCTCGCCCGCGCGGATGCTCTCGGCGCCCGCACCGCGTACGGGCTGCAGGCCGCGATTGCCGAGTGCCATGCGATTGCGGCGTCCGTCGACGAGACGGATTGGGACCGCATCGTCGTGCTGTACGAGGCGCTCGGGCGGATCGCCCCGTCACCGGTCGTCGATCTCAATCGCGCAGCTGCGATCGCGATGGCGACCGGCCCGGAATCCGCCCTGCGCGAGATCGATCGACTCGCGGCATCCGGTGCGCTGAGGGGTTACCACCTGCTGCCGGCGACGAGAGGCGAGCTGCTCCTGCGGATGGGACGGGATGCCGAGGCACGCGCCGCGTTCGCGGTCGCCGCCCGGCTGGCGGGAAACGACCGCGAACGCGCCCTTCTGGAGGCGAAGGCGCGCGGCTGAGCCGTCGGCGCGGTACCAAAACGGTGCGAGCGCGGGGTCAGTCGTTGACCTTCTGGCCGCGACCGACGATGAGCCCGTATATCACGAGCACGATGATCGCACCGCCGATGGCGAGCAACCAGGTGCCGAGGTCCCAGAACTCGGTGAGCGGGCGGTTCAGCAGCAGGCTGCCCAGCCAGCCGCCGAGCAGCGCGCCGACGACGCCCAGCAGAAGGGTGACGAACCAGCCGCCGCCCTGCTTGCCCGGAAGGATCAGCTTCGCGAGTGCGCCGGCGATGAGTCCGAGCAGGAGGAATCCGAGGAAGCTCATGATGTGTGCTCCTTTTCTATGATCGGTGTACCCAGACTCGCGGGGGCGCGACCGCACGGCAACCCGTTGACAACGCGGAAGGCCCGCCTCCGAAGAGACGGGCCTTGCGTGATGCGGATTCGCGGCGTCAGTTGCTGCCGCGAACGATGGCGATGATGCGCAGGATCTCGACGTACAGCCAGACGACCGTGACCATGATGCCGAAGGCACCGAGCCAGCCGTACTTGCGGGGGGCGCCGTTGCGGACGCCCTGCTGGATCTGGTCGAAGTCGAGCACCAGCGAGTAGGCGGCCATGAAGACGACCAGGACACCGATGATCAGGCCGAGCGGGATGCCGGCGATCGTGGCGCTGTAGAGGCCGAAGGCCTGACCGGCCGGGAGGAGGCCCGTCCACATCAGGATGAGGTTCAGCACCGAGAAGACGAGGTAGCCGACCATCGCGATCATCACGATCTTGGTCATCTTCTTGGAGGCGCGGATCTTGCCGCTGGCGAAGAGCGCGAGCGTCACACCCACCACGGAGAACGTCGCGAGCGTCGCCTGCATGACGATGCCGGGCCAGATGATCTCGAAGAACGCCGAGATCGCGCCGACGAACAGCCCCTCGAAGGCCGCGTAGCCGAAGATCAGCGCGGGGCGGACCTTCTTGCGCGACGTGAAGGTCACGACCATGGCGAGCACGAAGCCGCCCAGGGCGCCGACCATCCACGGCACGAGGTTCGCCTCGCCCGTGTTGTAGAAGCTCGTGGCGGTCCAGACCCAGCCGACGGCGGCCGCGGCGAGCAGCACGACGAACAGTCCGACGGTCTTCCAGACGGTGTCCTCGACGCTCATCCGGTCGGTCTCGACCGCACCGGCGGCGGGGGCTGCGTACATGCCCTCCAGCTGTGCGTTCGTTGCGGCATCCACACTGGCGTGCTGGAACGACGCCGCCTGCGCACCCTGAGCCGCCTGCGGTCCGCCCGGATACGTCGCGACATTGCGCGGGTCCTGCTGCTGGAAAGCAGGGTTGTTGAATGCGAAGTTGCTCATCGTGGCCTCACTCCAAGGGGGTCTTGATATCGCTTGTATCCACAGTACCCGGGCTGCCGGCCGCGTGCGCTGTTCTACGCTGAGAGCATGCCCAGGAATGCGCCCCTCGTCATCGGTCATCGCGGCGCATCGGGGTATCGGCCCGAGCACAGCAGGTCCGCCTACGAGCTCGCCCTGGCGATGGGCGTCGACGCGGTCGAGCCCGACATCGTCGCGACAGGCGACGGCGTGCTCGTCGTCCGCCACGAGAACGAGATCTCGGGGACGACGGATGTCGCGGACCACCCGGAGTTCGCCGACCGCCGGACGACCAAGCGGATCGACGGCCAGGCGCAGACCGGCTGGTTCACGGAGGACTTCACCTGGGACGAGCTCTCCACCCTCCGTGTGCGCGAACGCGTGCCTGAGCTGCGTCATTCGAGCGCCAGCTTCGATCGGGGGCAGCCGATCCTGCGTCTGATCGATGTGCTCGACATCGTCCGCGAGGGATCGGCGGGGCACGGGCGCGAGATCGGCGTCGTGCTCGAGGTCAAGCACGCGACCTACTTCGAGAGCATCGGCCTCGACCTCGCGCCGCTGATCGTGCGCGACCTGCGCGCAGCTGGCTGGGCGGAGGGAGAGCTGCCGCTGATCGTCGAGTCGTTCGAGTCGACCGTGCTCGCGAAGCTGCGGTCGGCCGGCGTCGCGGCATCCTTCGTGTATCTGATCGAGGCCAAGGGGCGGCCGTACGACTTGCTCGTCGCGCACGGGAAGCAGGCGCTGACGTACCCCGCGACGGTCACGCCGGCGGGCCTCGACGGGCTGGTCGGTCAGGTCGACGGCATCAGCGTGAGCAAGCGGATGCTGCTGGAGCCGAACTCGATCGTCGCCGACGCGCATGCCAGAGGTCTCACCGTCTTCACCTGGACGTGCCGCCCGGAGAACGCGTTCCTCGCGCCGGAGTTCCGCAGCACGGGCGGTCGGAGCGACTACGGCGACTACGAGGGGGAGTGGCGTGCGATCGCGCGCACCGGCGTCGACGGGGTGTTCGTCGATCACCCCGACCTGGGCGTCGCCTTCTTCCGCGGCTGAACACCTCTGCCCGCTCAGTTCAGAACGGGCCGAGCACGTCCCGGACCTCCGCATCGAGAGCGAGCGCGCGCAGGGGCGTGAGGATCTCGCGCTCCTCGAAGCGGAAGTGCGACTCCATGATCGCGCCGATGCCGTCGAGATGCCGCTCGATCGATGCCCGATCCTCACCGCGCTCGACCGCCGCGCGCAGGGCGCCGAGCAGATGCGCCAGCATCGAATGGTCCTGCATGAGCTTGTCGATGACGCCGCCCAGTTCCGGATGCTCTTCGCGCAGCGCGGGGAGCAGCATCCGATCCTCACTGAGGTGATGACCGTCGAGCGCGGAGCAGAATCCGATGCAGAACATCACCAGGTCCGATGCGGCATCCGGCACGGAATCCTGGCCCTCCAGCGCTTCGCGGGTCGCGCTCAGTGCGGAGCGCAATCGGCTGTGCGCCGAGCGGAGTTCCTGATCCCAGGCGACCAGGCGGGCGGCATCCATCGCGTCAGTCTAGACGCGGCTGAACTCAGAGCGTGCGGTCGAAGCCCCCGGTGCCTGACCGCACGATCTCCTTGCCCAGCGGCATCAGTGAAACAGGGACGAGCTTGAAGTCGGCGATGCCCATCGGGATGCCGATGATCGTGATGCACAGCGCGACACCCGAGACGATGTGCCCGATCGCGAGCCACCACCCGGCGAGGATCACCCAGATGACGTTGCCGAGGAACGATCCGACACCGGCCGTCGGCTTGCTGACGACCTCGCGTCCGAAGGGCCAGATCGCGTAGCCGGCGATGCGGAACGAAGCGATCGCCCAGGGGATCGTGATGATGGGGATGCACAGCAGGATGCCTGCCAGCACGTACCCGAGGAACAGGGCCCATCCGGCCAGGATCACCCAGATGATGTTGAGGATGGTGCGCATGCTCTGATTCTGCCAGTGCGTCCCTGATCGTCCGCCCGTGCGCGTTTCGGTACGCGGCTGAGGGTCGCCTGCGAGTCGCGCCGACACAGATCGATCGGATGCCATGATGACCGCATGAGCGGAATCGTCGCCGATGGTGTCAGCAGATCATTCGGCGATGTGCGCGCCGTCCGCAGCGCCAGCTTCCACGCCCCGCCGGGGCGCGTGACAGGCCTCGTCGGGCCGAACGGCGCGGGAAAGACGACACTTCTGCTGATGCTCGCATCGCTGCTCGCGCCGGATGCGGGCAGCATCCGCATCGGCGACGTCGACCCGCTGACCGATCCCCTCGCAGCCAGGCGGATGCTGGGCTGGATGCCGGACGCGCTCGGCGCCTGGCCATCGCTGACCGCCAGAGAGACCCTCGTGACGACCGCGCGGCTGTACGACCTGCCCAAGCCGGATGCCGCGGCCCGTGCCGCCGAACTGCTCGCACTGGTCGGCCTGCAGGAACTCGCCGACGCACCGGCGAAGGTGCTCTCGCGCGGGCAGAAGCAGAAGCTCGGCCTCGCGCGGGCCCTCGTGCACGACCCGCAGGTGCTGCTGCTCGACGAGCCTGCATCGGGGCTCGACCCGGAGGCGCGAGTGCAGCTGCGCGCCCTCCTTCGCCGTCTCGCCGGCGAAGGACGCACGATCCTGATCTCCAGCCACATCCTGTCCGAACTCGAAGAGGTCGTCGACGATGCGGTGTTCCTGGTCGCGGGGGAGGTCGTCGATGCGGCGCCGGCGCAGGCCTCCGCGCGGGTGTGGCGCGCACGGTTCGCCGGAGCCGCTCCTGAGCGCTTCGCCGCGGACGCCTGGCAGGTGGCGTCGGCGCTCGGCATCCCCGTGGAGTCGCTCGCTGCGGACCGCGGGGCGGTCCTGATCGGCTTCTCCGGTGAGGATGCCGCGGCCGATGCGCTGCGGCGTCTGGTCGAGGCGCGGCTCGCCGTCGTGGAGTTCGCGCCAGCGCAGAGCGAGCTGGAGCACACGTTCCTCAACCTGCGCCGTGCGCCGCAGGGCGCTGCTCCGCAGAGCGCGGTTCCGCGGGGTGCGGGTCCGCAGGCGCCTGTTGCGCAGGCTCCCGCTCCGCCCGCGGCCGCTTCGCCGCATTCCGCGTCGCCACCGCATCCGTCCTCGCAGCCCTCGTCCGGAACGGAAGCCGACGCATGAGCACCGCGCACATCGCAACGATCGCACGACTCGAACTGACGCAGCGGCTGCGCAGCGTCGGCTGGTACATCCTGCTCGGCGTGTTCGCGGTGCTGCTCGTCGGCATCACGGCGCTGGCGTTCATGGTCTACTCCTGGGGCGACGCGATCGGCGCCGGTGTCTACTCGATCGTCGTGAACGTCGTGCTGCTGCTCGTCGTGCTCGTCTCGCCGACGCTCAGCGGCAATGCGATCAACGGCGATCGCGAGGCGGCGACGCTCGCGGCGATCCAGGCGACGGCGGCCTCGACCGGCGACATCATGCTGGGAAAGCTGCTCGCGGCGGTCGCCACGGGCGGGGCGTTCCTGCTCGTGGCGCTGCCCTTCCTGGCGATCGCGCTGCTCGGCGGCGGCGCCGACCCGCTCGTGCTGCTCGTCTCGATCCTCGTCCTGGCCGTCGAGATCGTCATCGTCGCGGCGATCGGCGTCGGTCTGAGCGGGCTCATCGCCCGACCGCTGTTCTCGGTGGCCGCGACGTATCTCGTCGTCGCTGCCCTCACGATCGGGACGCTCATCGTCTTCGGGCTCGCCGGTTCGGCGCTCCGCAGCGAAGTGACGAGCTACAGCCGCCCGTACGACGCGAGCGGCGACCCGATCTGCGACGAGTGGGACACCTACACGTACGAGGTCCCGCGCTTCGATCGCGTGTGGTGGGTGCTGGCGGCGAACCCGTTCGTGGTCCTCGCCGACGCGACACCGACGGAGTTCAACGCTGACGGCTACCCGATCGACCTGTTCGGCCAGATCAAGTACGGCGTGCGAATGGCGCAGAAGTCTCCGGTCGAGCAGGAGCGCTGGGACGAGTGCGATTCGAGCTCCCACGACGTGTCCTATCCCACACCGGAGGAGTCGATGGAGGGAACCGTGCCGAGCTGGTTCGTCGGTCTCGGCGTGCAGATCCTCATCGCCGGCGGGCTCTTCGCCGGCGCCTGGGCGCGGACCAGGACACCAGCTCGGACGCTGCCCCCTGGCACGCGCATCGCCTGAGCGCTGGCGCGCGTCCGAGCGCGGTCGTCGGTCGGCCGCACGGTGTCGGCGACGCCGCCTAGACTCGAAACGACATGACAGACGCACCCCTCATCGTTCCCGGAACAGCAGGACCCCAGGCGCAGGACGACCTCCTCGCCGGCCTCAATCCGCAGCAGCTCGACGCCGTCACCTATCGCGGCCCCGCGCTGCTCATCGTGGCGGGGGCTGGGTCGGGCAAGACGAGCGTGCTGACGCGCCGCATCGCCTCGCTGCTGCGCGGGCGCGAGGCGTGGCCCAGTCAGATCCTCGCGATCACGTTCACGAACAAGGCCGCCGGCGAGATGCGCGAGCGCGTGGCAGACCTGGTCGGCGACGCGTCACGCGGCATGTGGATCTCGACGTTCCACTCCGCATGCGTGCGCATCCTGCGGCGCGAGGCCGAGCAGTTCGGCTTCACCAAGACCTTCACCATCTACGACTCCGGCGACTCGCGCGCCCTCATCAAGCGGCTCGTGAAAGAGCACGAGGCCGACGCGTACGGACTCACCCCGGCATCCGTCCAGTCCCGCATCTCGAAGCTCAAGAACGAGCTGTCGGATGCCGAGGCCTACGCCCGTCAGGCGAACATGTCCGACCCCGCCGAGCGCCTCTTCGTCGAGATCTTCGGCGACTATCAGCGCCAGCTGCAGAAGGCGAACGCGTTCGACTTCGACGACCTCATCGGTCAGACGGTGTTCCTGTTCCGCGCTTTCCCCGAGGTCGCCAACACGTACCGCCGCCGGTTCCGGCACATCCTCGTCGACGAGTACCAGGACACCAACCATGCCCAGTACGCGCTGATCCACGAGCTGACGCGCCCGGTGACGACGAGTGCACCTGACCCGTATGCCTCCAACGGCATGATGATCTTCGAGCCCGAGCCTTCAGCGGATTCGGGGGCCGATGAGCTCGCCGGCGCGTCGCTCACCGTCGTCGGCGACAGCGATCAGTCGATCTACGCGTTCCGCGGCGCGGACATCCGCAACATCAGCGAATTCGAGCGTGACTTCCCGGGCGCGAAGGTCGTTCTCCTCGAGCAGAACTACCGTTCGACGCAGAACATCCTGTCCGCGGCGAACGCCGTCATCGGCAACAACTTCGACCGCAAGGACAAGAAGCTGTGGACGGATCGCGGTGATGGCGATCAGATCATCGGCTTCACCGGCTATTCGCAGCACGATGAGGCGCAGTTCGTCGCCGACGAGGTCGAGTCCCTGCGCCGCAAGGGGATTCCCTACTCCGAGATGGCGGTGTTCTACCGGACGAACTCGCAGTCCAGAGCGCTGGAAGAGATCTTCATCCGTTCGGCCGTCCCGTACAAGATCATGGGCGGCACGAAGTTCTACGAGCGCGCCGAGATCAAGGACGCGCTCGCGTATCTCGTCGCGGTCGCGAACCCCGCGGACGAGATGTCGCTGCGGCGCATCCTGAACAAGCCGCGCCGCGGCATCGGCGACGTGACGGAGACAGCGATCGCCCGCTTCGCCGAGGATCACGGCATCACCTTCCGCGAGGCGCTGTCGCGACCGGGCGAGCTCGGCGTCGGCCCCAAGCTGCAGGCCGCGATCGGTCACCTGGACGCCGTACTCGCCGAGGCATCCGAGATCGTGCTGCCGTCGTCCGGCGAGGTGCCGCCGGCCACATCGGTCGCAGACGGCTTGACCGTGCTGCTCGCCAAGAGCGGCTACCTCGACGCGCTGCGCGCCAGTCGCGACCCTCAGGATGAGGCCAGGGTCGAGAACCTCGACGAGTTCGTGGCCGTGACACGCGACTTCGCCCGCAACAACCCGGACGGGACGATCGTCGACTTCCTCACCGATGTCGCGCTGGTGTCGGATGCCGACGACCTGGACGACGAGTCCGGTTCGGTGTCGATGATGACGATGCACACCGCCAAGGGCCTCGAATACGACGCGGTGTTCGTCACCGGCGTCGAGGAGGACCTCATCCCGCACCGCATCTCGGCGGGGGAGCCCGGCGGCCCGCAGGAGGAGCGGCGGCTGTTCTACGTCGGCATCACCCGTGCGCGCAAGCGCCTGCATCTGTCGCTCGCGATGACACGGGCGCAGTTCGGCGAAGTGACCGTGGCGATGCCGAGCCGGTTCCTGCAGGAGATCCCGGCCGGTCTGATCGACTGGCGGCAGTCGCCGGGCGATGTGAATTCGCGCGGGGGGACCCAGTCGCGTGCGCTCAACGCCCGCCGACCCGGTGGCGGCGGCGACCGCTTCGGCGTGAAACCGCTCGGTGGTTCGCTCAAGCCGCTGTCCACGTCGATGGATCGGTTCCCGAACAAGGTCACCTCGAAGGTGCGCGACAACGGCGATCTCGAGCTCGCTCCGGGCGACCGCATCCGGCACGACGACTTCGGCGAGGGACGCGTGGATGCCGTGACCGGTGAGGGCGCAAAGCGCATCGCGCACGTGCGGTTCGACGCCGCGGGCCAGAAGAAGCTGCTCATCAAGATCGCGCCGATCGAGAAGCTGTAGCGGCGACGGCGCGATCGGCGTCCCCGCGGCGATTAGGCTGGCTGACATGGCCCTGTTCTCCCGCCGCAAGAAGTCCGCCGACGACGTCGTCCCGGTCGCCGAGCCGACCGCGGTCGAGGCCGACGAGGCGGAGCACCCCGTCGACGAGCCCGAAGCCGAGACGGTCGCCCCCGCGGTCGGCATCTCCGTGCAGGCGTTCCGCGGCGTCGGAGCCCAGGCAGGACCTGAGGTGACGCTCTCCGGCGACGAACCGGCCGAGCCGCGCCCGCAGGTCCAGGCAGCCGCGCCTTCGGCACCCGCGGCGTCCGCGCCCGCAGCACCCGTCGCGCGCAAGCTGCCGCTGGCGCCGGCTCTTCCGCCCGAGCAGACCGAGACCGTGCCCGGCATGAAGGACAACGTCCTGCTGCGTGAGGCGCTCGCCGAAGTCGAAGCCGGCGCGACCAACGAACAGCTGCTCGGCGTGCTCCGTCAGGCCATGCAGGGGCACCTGTATCTCCGCGTCAACGGAGACGCGCGCGCGCAGATCGCCGAGGGCACAGCGCTGTCGATCGCGGTCGTCCGCGACGAGGACCGCTCCTTCATGCTCGCGTTCAGCAACGCCGCATCCGTGCGCGATTCCGTGCAGCGCGAGACGGACCCGACGGCGACGTCCGCCGTCGCCCAACCCGTGACGTCGGTCCTCCAGCAGGTGATCGACGGCGGCTTCACAGGTTTGATCCTCGACAACGCGTCGGGGGTCCACCGTGCGGTCTTCCCGACCGAGGTGCTGCAGCGCGCCCTCGATCAGACCGACGGCGACCTCACGATCAAGACGCTGCTCGCGGCTCCGCGCGCAGCGGACACCGCCGCGAAGGTCGGCGAGGCGCTCGCGACGACCAAGGCATGGGTCGCCGTCAACGACGGCACCTCGAACGGCCAGGTGGGCATCGCGGAAGCGCAGACCCCCGATGGCAAGCGATTCCTGCAGCTGTTCTCGCACCCCCTCGAGGTGGTCGCGCTCGGACGCGGCGACCGGCCGATGCCGTTCAGCCCCGAGCAGCTCGCGAAGGTGCTGTCAACGCACCCCGAGATGGCCGGGATCCTCGTCGATTCCGCCGGCCCGTCGATCATCGTCGAGCGCGATGCCCTTGCCCCGGTGCTGGTGCTCGCGGTCGATCTCGGCGACTGAGCCGAACTCGGGCCCGAGGCCGTGGCCCTCTGGTCGATGATCGCGGTTCGCAATAGGGTCGACGCATGGCCTCCGAACGCGTCACGCTGACCGTCTCCGACCCCGAGGGGGACCGTGAGATCGCCCTCTCGAGTCCGAACCGAGTGGTGTGGCCGGAGCCGTCGGCGGGCGAAGGGGGCATCACGAAGGCCGAGCTCGCCGAATACGCTCAGCAGGTCGCGACGCCGTTCCTGAACGCCAACGGCCACCGCCCGGTGTCGCTCGAACGCTTCCGTGACGGCATCGGCGGCGAGGGATTCTTCTCGAAGAATCCGCCCAAGGGGACGCCCGACTTCGTGGACGCCGTGACCGTGGCGTACAACAGCGGGCGCCGTCACCCGCAGATCGTCATCAACCGGCCGAGTGCGATCGTCTGGGCGGTGCAGATGAACACGATCGTGTTCCACCCCTGGGCATCGCTCGCCGACGACCCGGACAACCCGGTCGAGCTGCGCATCGATCTCGACCCGCAACCGGGCACGGACTTCGCCGATGCCGTCGTCGCCGCCCACGGGCTGCGAGAGGTCCTGCGCGAGGGCGGGCTCGAGCCCTTCATCAAGACGAGCGGCAACCGCGGATTGCACGTGTTCTGCCCGATCGTCCCCGAGCACGAGTTCCTCGACGTCCGGCACGCCGTCATCGCCGCCGGTCGTGAACTCGAGCGACGCATGCCCGACCGGGTGACGATGAGCTGGTGGAAGGAGGAGCGGGGCGAGCGCATCTTCGTCGACTTCAATCAGGCCAACCGCGACCGCACGATGGCCGGCGCCTACAGCCCGCGCACGCTGCCGGGCGCCACGGTGTCCACGCCGGTGCACTGGGACGAGCTCGACGAGGTCGACCCGAAGCGCTTCACGGTGCGCAGCATTCCCCAGCGCCTTGCCGACGTCGGCGACCCCTGGGCCGATCTGCAGGCAGCGCCCGGTCGTATCGACACGCTGCTGGAGTGGTGGCAGCGGGACGTCGACAACGGTCTCGGCGAGCTCTCGTTCCCGCCGGAGTTCCCCAAGATGCCGGGGGAGCCGCCCCGAGTGCAGCCGAGCAAGAAGGTCGCCGAGAATTGGGATGAGAACGGCGATCGCGTGGGCGACTGATCGTCAGGCCAGCCACCGTCGGCGGGCCAACGGCGGCTCCACCACGGGCAGCAGGGCGGACGGGTCCGGATGGCGGATGCTGTCCGGATCTGTCTGCATGACCACGTCGGTCGGGGCGGATCCGTCGGCGGCGACCCACAGCAGCACGGTGCCGCCTGCAGCGGGCGCGTCGTCGATCCCGGTGAGAAGCCGCTCGCGGACCTGGTGGGAGCCGGAGCGGCTCGTGTACTCGGCTATCACCTCGAACAGCATCATCGCGCCCACCCACACCTGGGTGAACTCGGCCTCGACCACCTCGGCGCGCACGCGGCGCCCGTGAGTCAGAAGCGCGTCGATCCTCGCGCGCTCGACGCGCGTATCGAGGATCTCGGACCTGAGCATCCGCGCGCGGAGCACCGTGAAGACGATCGCAGCCAGGGCGAGCGCACCGGCCGCGATCCGCCATCCGAGTCGGTCGGTCGTCACCGCCGCCCCGAGCGCGCCGAGGGCGACACCGGCGAATCGAGCGACCGCAGGAAGATACGACTTCGCTGGGACGTCGTCCAGCCACTCATCCGCGCGGGCGAGCGTCCGCGACCCGAGCGCTGCGATCACGACGCAGACCACGGCCAGGGGTGCGCACCACACCACGGACGGGGCGTCAGACCAGGAGTGCGCGCCGATGATGTCCGGCGCGGCCGTCAACGCCGCCCAGACCGCCCCGCCGATGCCCAGCAGCACCGCCGCCGCCGCCACGCCGACCCGCCATTCTCCGCTCATGCGCGCCCCCTCAGGTTCCGAGCGTAGGGGACCCGGCGGTCAGACGCGCTCCAGCACATCGTCCAGGTCGTAGCCGGCGACCGTCTCGAGCTGCGCGTACGTGCACGATCGGGCATCCCGCTCTGGACGCCAGCGCTCGAACTGCACCGTGTGGCGGAAGCGCGCGCCCTCCATCTGGTCGTACCGCACCTCGAGCACCCTCTCGGGGCGCAACCGCACGAACGACACATCCTTGCTGCCGGCGAACCGGCTGCGCTCGCCCTCGCCCGTGACGGCGGACCCCTCGGCATCCCGCTCGACGAGCGGAGCGAGCTCGTCGATGAGCTCCTGCCGCCGCGCATCGCTGAACGCAGCGACTCCGCCGACCTGGCGGAGCACGCCGTCGGCATCGTGGAGCCCGACCAGCAGCGAGCCGACGCCGGATCCCGACTTGTGGATCCGGTATCCCAGAGCCACCACGTCGGCAGTCCTGGCGTGCTTGATCTTGATGAGCGTGCGCTTGCCAGGCGCATACGGCTGATCCAGTGGCTTCGCCACCACGCCGTCGAGACCCGCACCCTCGAACTCGGCCAGCCAGCGCTGGGCGATGTCGCGCTCGCGTGTGGTCCTGGTCAGGTGGAAGGGGTGCGGGATGCCGGCGAACAGTCGCTCCAGCCGCTCCCGGCGCTCGCGGAACGGCCGATCGAGGAGTTGCTCATCGCCGTCCGCGAGCAGATCGAACGCGATGAACATCGCCGGCGTCTCGGCCGCGAGCCTGGCGATGCGCGACGCCGCCGGATGGATGCGCTGGCTGAGCGCCTCCCAATCCAGCCGCTGCGTGCCCTGTTCGCCGGTGGCGACCACGATCTCGCCATCGAGCAGGCAGGGGCCGGGGAGCGCATCCGCTGCGGCATCCGCGAGTTCGGGGAAGTAGCGCGTCAGCGGTTTCGCGCCGCGGGAGCCGATCTCGAGCGACTCGCCGTCCCAGGAGAGCAGGCCGCGGAAGCCGTCCCACTTGGGCTCGTACAGCAGCCCGCCCGGCGTCTTCGCGGGGTCCGGGACGGCGGATGCCGCCTTGGCGAGCATCGGAGCAGGGATGTCGTAGGCCATGGAGCCATCATGGACGCGGGTGGACCGCGAGGGAAGCCGTGCGACCGAACCGCCGATGCACGTCAGCCGAACAGGTCGGGCAGCGACACCGGTGTGCCGGCATCGGCCAGGGCCGTGCGGGCCGCGTGCCAGCCGGCCATTCCGTTCACGCCGGGGCCGGGGGGAGTGGAGGCCGAGGCCAGGTACACCCCGGGCATCGGCGTCCGCCATGGCACCATCGACAGCGTGGGGCGCCGGAATGCCTGGGCGAGCGTGAACGCGCCGCCGAGGATATCGCCGCCGATCTCGGCCGGGTTGATCGCCTCCCGCGCGGATGCCGGAACCGCATGGTGCGCGAGGATGCGGTCGCGGAAGCCGGGCGCGAAGCGCTCGACCTGGCGGGTGATGAGCTCGGTGGCATCCAGCTGCGAGCCCTGCGGCACGTGGATGTACGCCCACAGCACAGCCTTGCCCTCGGGGGCACGGGTGTCGTCGAGCACGGATGGCTGCACGGCGAGCACGTACGGGCGCTCGCTGACCTGGCCGTTGGCGACCGCGTTTTCGCTGGCCCAGACCTCGGCGCGGGTGCCGCCGAGGTGCACGGTCGAAGACTTCGCGACGTCGGCGTTCGCCCACGGCACCGGCCCGTCGAGTGCGAAGTCGACCTTGGCCGCGGCCGGCCCGTACCGGTACGCGTCGATCGCGCGCGCGTAGCGCGACGGGACGTCCGGATGCGTCAGCAACAGTCGCGGCGATGTGTTCAGCAGCAGCACATCGCCGCGCGTCGGGTCGCCCCAGTCGAGAGCCTCGAGATCGGTGACGTGGACGTCCGTCTCGATCGTCCCGCCGTGGGTCCTGATGTCCTCGGCCAGGACGTCGGCGATGCGCTGCGCGCCACCTCGGGGGTACATCCAGCCGCCCGCATGGGCGTGAGCGGCGAGCATGAGACCCGCCGCCGACCCGGCGAGCGAGGGGAGCGGGGTGTTCGCGTGCGCGAGGACTCCGGAGAGCAGCGCGGCCGCCTCCTCAGTGCGGAAGGCGCGCGCGGCGAGCGGCGTGCCCTGTTCCAGCATCCGCAGGGCGAAGCGCGCTGAGGTGATCGGGTCGTGCGGAACCCGCATCATCTGGTTGCCGGTGAAGTCGATGACGCCGGCGATGTGCGAGCTGAGCGGACGCAGCCTGCTCAGCCAGGCGCGCTCGTCGGCGCCGAGCCCGGCAGCCGTGCGTTCGATGTCGCGCCAGGCGATTCCGGCGCGGCCGTCATCCAGCGGGTGCGCGTACGAGATCGCGGGTCGGATCCACTCGATGCGCTCGCCGAGACCGAAGGCGTGGAAGAACGGCGTGGTCGGCGCCACGGGATGCACGGCAGAGCACACGTCGTGCTGGAACCCCGCGATCGTCGACGGCAGCGTCCTCACGCCGCCGCCGATCGTGGCTGCCGCTTCGAGGACGCGCACCTCGTAGCCGGCACGTGCCATCGCCACGGCCGCAGCCAGCCCATTCGGACCGCTGCCGATGATCGTCGCGCGCACCATGGGGCCAGTCTTGCACGCCCGAGAACGGTCCGTGCGGACGCGGAGTCCGTGAGATCCTTGACGTAATGAACGAAGTACAGGGGCCGACCCCCGCAGGCACCTCCCGTCCGTACCGCAACCTTCCCGAGGCGTTGCGTGCGCACCGGATCGACCCGATCAATCACGCATTCATCACGTCGATCGCGGATG
Organism: Microbacterium sp. GXF0217; assembly: GCF_054798195.1. NCBI lineage: Bacteria > Bacillati > Actinomycetota > Actinomycetes > Micrococcales > Microbacteriaceae > Microbacterium > Microbacterium sp. GXF0217. Next base: position 304,468 of record NZ_JBSJZG010000003.1, read on the forward strand.
CCGTCGGCATCTCGTCCTTCATCGACCGCGGCCGCTACATCGAGGCCGTCCGCGTCGGCGAAGGGGCACCGCTGCACATCGGCAAGACCTACACGAACGGCTTCGAGTCCTGGGAGCAGATCGTCGTGGGCTCCACGACGCTCCGGCTGCAGCCGAGCGAGGGACGCGCGCCGTACTTCTTCGTCACGCATCCGAGCGCGTACGCCGAGACGACGCCGCTGAAGGCCTCCACCAAGCGCACGCCCGGTTCCCGCACCGCGGCGGCGCCGCGGTCGGCTGCGGCAGCGAAGCCCGTCCGTGCGACGAAGCTCGAAGAGCGCGACTACGGCGTGTGCGATGTCTGCTTCATGGTCAAGGGCCCGTCCGGCGCCTGCGGCTGCAACGGCTGACGCCCTTCGCGACACTTCCTCTGCGAGGTGAGACGGCCCCCACCAGGGCCTGTCTCACCTCGCAGAGTACGTTTCAGGATGCTCAGGCGAACGCCGAGTGACCCGTGATGTCGCGGCCCAGCAGCAGCGCCTGCACGCTCTCGGTGCCCTCGTAGGTGTGGATCGCCTCGATGTCGGCCATGTGCTGGATGACGCCGTACTCGAGCAGAATGCCATTGCCCCCGAGCAGATCGCGCGCCGTCGATGCGATGCGCCGGGCAGCGCGGGTGTTGTGGAACTTCGCGAGCGACGCCTGCGTGGGGCGCAGTTCGCCCGCCGTCTCGAGATCGGCGAGGCGGCGGCAGTACAGCTGCATCGCGGTGACGTCCTCGAGCATGTGGGTCAGACGCTCCTGCACCATCTGGAACTTCGCCAGCGGCTTGCCGAACTGCTCGCGCTGCAGCGCGTAGGACAGCGCCGCCTCGTAGCAGGCGGTCGCATGGCCGAGCGCGGACCACGCGACGCCGGATCGGGTCGCGTAGAGCACGGTCGACGCATCCTTGAAGCTGTGCGTGCCTGGGAGGACGGCATCCAGCGGAACGCGCACGTCGTCGAGCACGATGTGCGCCTGGTGGATGCCGCGCAGCGACCCCTTGCCCGTGATCACAGTGCCGACGTATCCGGGCGTCGACTGCTCGACCAGGAAGCACCGCACGGCGCCGTGCTCCGCGGCATCCGCGTCGTCGACCCTGGCCCAGACGAAGGTGATGCCGCCGGACGCGCCGTTGCCGATCCACTTCTTGGTTCCCCGGATGACCCAGACGTCGCCGTCCCGGCGGGCGACCGTTTCGAGCGACACCGAATCGGAGCCGTGGTCCGGCTCTGTGAGGGCGAACGATCCGAGCACGGATCCGTCGGCCAGTGCCGTCAGCCACCGCTCCTGCTGCTCATCGCTGCCGAAGAGGGCGACCGTGCGCAAGGCGAGCCCGCCCTGAACGGCGAGCACCGTGCCGAGCGATCCGTCGCCGCGGGAGATCTCCATGTTGACCAGCCCCGCCGCCAGCGGCGAGAACCGGGTGAGCTTCGGATGGTCGATGCCGTCGACGACGAGATCCATCTCGCCCATCCGCCGGGTGACGTCGAGCGGGTACTCGCCGCGATCCCAGGCCTCGGCCATGCGGGGGCCGACCTCGTCCACGTACGCCTTCGCGCGATCCCATGCGGCGCGGTCGGCGGCGGGGATGTCGGCGAACACCGCGTAGTAGTCACTGTCGCGGCGACTGGTCGTGTCGTAGCCGGGGACGCGCTCGCCGGGGAAGGAGGTGGCTTCATCGCTCATGCGCGCCACTCTACCCGCTGACGGCACTCGGTTTCACGCCAGAGGGCACCGAGTCTCAGCTCAGCTCGGCCCCCAGGCGACGGGTGATCTCGGCGACGGGCATCGAACGGGGGAAGACGGCGACGACGACGTCATCGGAGGCGGATTCGACGGCATCCGCCCCGACGCCGTACCGGCGGCGCACATCGACCAGCGCGGCCTGCAGGGTCGACACCGGCACCTTCTTGGTCTCGCGCAGCAGCCGGCGCAGCACGTGGTTGTGGACCGCCGTCACCAGGGCGGCGAAGCCCACGGCATCCAACGGGTCGACTCCGGGCAGAGCGGAGCGCAGATATTCGTCGAACAGCCGCTCGTAGCGGAACACCGTGATGATCTCGCGCTCGCGCAGCGCGGGCACCTGCCGGACGATCTGGTAGCGCTGACGGGCCATCTCCGGATCGTGCGCGAAGTGCGAATACACTCGCTCGGATGCTTCGCACACCGCGGCCCACGGGTCGTCGTGACCCTCGGCGAGGAATCCGCGCAACTCGGTCAGCAGCACCTCATGATCGGCGAAGACGACGTCCTCCTTGCCGCCGAACTGGCGGAAGAACGTCGAGCGGCTGACGCCGGCAGCCCTGGCGATCTGCTCGACGGAGGTCTGGTCGTAGCCCTGCGCCTGGAACAGTTCGAGCGCGGCGGCGACGACGACGGAGCGCGGTTCTGCGGATTCGTGCATAGCGAGAAGCCTAGACCGGCGCGAAAGGCTGATGACAGACGGTAGTAGGCTGTTTTCTCGGGTCGATTCATCTATCGGCAACCGACATTCTTGTCGCGTCCCACCCGCCGCAACCAGCGAAGGACTGCACGTGGATCTCTACGAGTACCAGGCACGAGACCTTTTCGAGAAGTACGGGGTGCCGGTTCTCGCCGGCATCGTCGCGGACACTCCTGAGGAGGTGAAAGCGGCAGCCGAGAAGATCGGCGGTGTGGTCGTCGTCAAGGCTCAGGTCAAGACCGGTGGTCGCGGCAAGGCCGGCGGCGTGAAGGTCGCCAAGACTCCCGACGAGGCGTACGAGGCGGCCAAGGCCATCCTCGGTCTGGACATCAAGGGCCACGTCGTCAAGCGCGTCATGGTCGCGCAGGGAGCGGCGATCGCCGAGGAGTTCTACTTCTCGGTGCTGCTGGACCGCGCCAACCGGTCCTACCTGTCGCTGTGCTCCGTCGAAGGAGGCATGGAGATCGAGCAGCTCGCGGTCGAGAAGCCCGAAGCGCTCGCCCGCGTCGAGGTGAACCCGCTGACCGGCATCGACAAGGACAAGGCCGTCGAGATCGCCCGCGCCGCGAAGTTCCCCGAGGACCTCGTCGAGAAGGTCGCCGACGTCTTCGTGAAGCTGTTCGAGGTCTACAAGGGCGAGGATGCCACGCTGGTCGAGGTGAACCCGCTGGTGCGCACCGAGTCGGGCGACATCATCGCGCTGGACGGCAAGGTCACGCTGGACGAGAACGCGTCCGAGATCCGCCACCCCGAGCACGAAGAGCTCGAGGACAAGGATGCCGCTGACCCGCTCGAGGCGAAGGCAAAGAAGAGCGGCCTCAACTACGTCAAGCTCGACGGCGAGGTCGGAATCATCGGCAACGGTGCAGGTCTGGTCATGTCGACGCTCGACGTCGTCGCCTACGCGGGCGAGAACCACGCCGGCGTGAAGCCCGCCAACTTCCTCGACATCGGTGGCGGGGCATCGGCTGAGGTCATGGCCGCGGGCCTCGATGTCATCCTCGGCGACCCGCAGGTCAAGAGCGTGTTCGTCAACGTCTTCGGCGGCATCACCGCCTGCGACGCCGTCGCGAACGGCATCAAGGGTGCGCTCGAGACGCTCGGATCCGCTGCGACGAAGCCGCTCGTGGTCCGCCTCGACGGCAACAAGGTCGAAGAAGGCCGTGCCATCCTCGCCGAGTACGCCCACCCGCTCGTGACGCTCGCCGCCACGATGGACGAGGGCGCCGACAAGGCCGCCGAGCTGGCCAACGCCTGAGAGAGAAGGACCAGAGAAATGTCGATCTACCTCAACAAGGACTCCAAGGTCATCGTCCAGGGCATCACCGGCGGTGAGGGCACCAAGCACACAGCTCTCATGCTCAAGGCCGGCACCCAGGTCGTCGGCGGCGTGAACGCCCGCAAGGCCGGCACCACGGTGTCGCACACCGACAAGGACGGCAACGCCGTCGAGCTGCCCGTCTTCGCCTCGGTCGCCGAGGCGATGGCGGAGACCGGCGCCGACGTGTCGATCGCGTTCGTCCCCGGCGCCTTCACGAAGAGCGCGATGATCGAGGCCATCGATGCCGAGATCCCGCTGCTCGTCGTGATCACCGAAGGCGTTCCGGTCGGCGACTCGGCCGAGGCCTGGGCATACGCGCAGTCCAAGGGCAACACGACCCGCATCATCGGACCGAACTGCCCCGGCATCATCACCCCCGGTGAGGCGCTCGTCGGCATCACACCGGCGAACATCACGGGCAAGGGCCCGATCGGTCTCGTGTCGAAGTCGGGCACGCTGACGTACCAGATGATGTTCGAGCTGCGCGACCTCGGCTTCTCGACCGCCATCGGCATCGGCGGCGACCCGGTCATCGGAACGACGCACATCGACGCGCTCGCCGCGTTCGAGGCCGACCCCGAGACCAAGGCGATCGTCATGATCGGCGAGATCGGCGGAGACGCCGAGGAGCGCGCCGCGGACTACATCAAGGCGCACGTGACCAAGCCGGTCGTCGGCTACGTCGCGGGCTTCACCGCCCCCGAGGGCAAGACGATGGGCCACGCAGGCGCGATCGTCTCCGGCTCGGCCGGAACCGCACAGGCCAAGAAGGAAGCCCTCGAGGCTGCCGGCGTGAAGGTCGGCAAGACGCCGTCCGAGACGGCCGACCTGATGCGCGCCATCGTCGAGGCGCTCTGACGCGGTAGACTGTACGACGAAGGCCCTGGGCTCCACCCCGGGGCCTTCGTCATGTCCGGGGCAGTTGTCTTTCCCGAGAACAGAAGAACCGCCTGGGATCAGGACGAATCGGTGCGATTCGTCCTGATCCCAGGCGGTCTTGCGGATTCCGGCGCGCTGGTGACGATCAGGCGACGCCGAACGCGGCCTCGATCGGACCGCGGGCGAAGAACAGCACGAAGCCGATGCCGACGACCCACAGCAGCGGGTGGATCGTCTTCGCGCGGCCGGACAACGCGTTCACGACGATCCAGCTGACGAAGCCCGCGCCGATGCCGTTGGCGATCGAGTACGTCATGGGCATGACGGTGATGGTCAGGAACACCGGCAGCAGCACCCGGAAGTCGCTGAAGTCGATGTGCTTGATCTGGGAGAGCATCATGGCGCCCACGAGCACCAGGGCTGCGCCGGCGATCGCTCCGGGGACCAGCGCGGTGAGCGGGGTGAAGAACATCGCGAGCAGGAACATCGCGCCGGTGATGACGGTGGCGAAGCCGGTGCGTGCGCCCTCGCCGATGCCGGCACCGGACTCGACGAACACGGTCGCGGACGACGATGACGTGCCACCGCCGACGATCGCTCCGACGCCCTCGACGACCAGCGCCGACTTGATGCGCGGGAAGTCGCCCTTCTCATCGGCGAGGTCGGCCTCCTTGGCGAGACCCGTCATGGTTCCCATGGCGTCGAAGAAGTTCGAGAACACGAGCGTGAACACGAACATGACCAGGGCGACGAAGCTGACCTTGCCGAGATCGAAGCCGAAGTCGACGGCGCCGATGAGGCTGAGATCGGGCAGACCGACGATGCCGCCGGAGAAGTCGAAGCCGAGGCCCTCGACCTTCCAGATGAGGTTGATGAGCGCACCGATCACGGTGCCGCCGACGAGGGCGATGAGGATCGCGCCCTTGATGCGCAGGGCGATGAGGACGCCGCCCAGCAGCAGAGTGATCACGAACAGCAGCGTCGGGACGCTCGCCACAGATCCGCCGATGCCCAGATCGACCGGCGGGGACGCGTTGCCCGTCGCGGTGACGAATCCGGCGTTGACGAAGCCGATGAAGGCGATGAACAGGCCGATGCCGACCGTGATGGCGAGCTTGAGCTGCACGGGGACTGCGTCGAAGATCATCTTGCGCAGGCCGGTGGCGGCGAGCAGGACGATCACGATGCCGTTGATCATCACGAGCGCCATCGCCTCGGCCCAGGTCACGGACCCGACGACGGTGAACGCCACGAACGCGTTGATGCCGAGACCGGCCGCGAACGCGAACGGGAGGCGCGTGATGACACCGAACAGCACCGTCATGACACCGGCGGTTAGCGCGGTCGCGGCTGCCACGGCCGGGCCGGGGAGCACGTCGCCGGCGATATCGGGCGTCGACAGGATGATCGGGTTGAGGATCACGATGTAGGCCATCGTCACGAAGGTGACGAGACCCCCTCTGACCTCGGTGCCGATCGTCGATCCGCGCTGGGTGATCTCGAAGAACCTGTCGAGGGCGTTCTTCGGCTCCGCGGGCTGTGTCTGAGCGGGAGCAGGGGCTGTTGTCATCGGGGGACCTCCGCAGAAACGCTATCGTGTCGCGGGCGTCGCGCGCGCCCCCGGTGGACTGTCGGCAACTCGTCGTAGTCTCGTTGAGTCATGCAACGCCTCCTCGTCGCGCTCCTCGCCGCCGTCGATGCCGCCATCGCGGCCGCCGTGGGGCTGGTCGTGCTGCTCGCACCGCTGACGCTGCTGTGGACGTTCGCCTTCGGCGCCGGCGCCGACTGGGGGGCGCTCTGGCCGGCGACCGGCATCCTCTGGCAGTTCGGGCACGCTGTGCCGCTGCAGGTCGCCCTGTCGGACGAGATGCTCGTCGCGGTCGGGATCGGATCGGATGCCGCGGCCTTCGCGCTCTCCGTCGCGCCGATGGCGTTCCTGCTGTTCACGCACTTCGCCGCCGCCCGATCCGGTCGAAGGGCCGCTCGATCCGGCGCGTGGGGGATCGGCGTGCTTTCCGGCACCGCGGCGTTCACCGCCATCGCGGCCGTCGTCGCCCTCACCTCGCACGTCGCCGGAGTCAGCACGTCGCCGGTGCTCGGCATCCTGCTGCCCGCCGCGTTCTACCTGGCCGGTGCCCTGGGCGGAGCCGTGGTCGAGGCGTGGCGCGAGGGCGATGAGGGAATCGTCGATCGCGTCCATGACGCGGTCGACGGATGGGGCGACAACGGGCCCGTCGTGGCGGAGGCGATCAGAGGCACCGCGATCGTCACCGTGATCCTCACCGGCGTCGGAGCGCTGTCGCTCGCACTGTCGGTCCTGCTGCGCGGCAGCGAGGTCGTGACGCTGTTCGAAGCGGCCAGGGTCGATGCGCTGGGTGCGACCGTCATCACGCTCGGCCACCTCGTCTATCTGCCTACGGCCGTCGTCTGGGCGGTGTCCTGGCTCGCCGGCCCCGGCTTCGCGGTCGGCGTCGGCACAGCGGTGTCGCCGGCGAGCACGCAGCTCGGCGTCGTGCCAGGTATCCCGATCTTCGGGCTGATCCCCGAGGCCAGCTCGGTCTGGATGCTGATCGTCATCCTGATTCCCGTCGCCGCCGGGGCTGTGGCCGGCTGGATGGTGCGCTCGCGCCTGGTCTGGGAGCAGTCGGCGACCGGATGGATGCCGCGGGCCGCGATCGCATCCGGCATGGCGCTGCTGTCCGCCGGCGTCGCAGCACTCGCCGCGCTGGTGGCCTCGGGGTCGATGGGGCCCGGCCGGTTGGCCGAGGTAGGGCCCCACCCCGGCTGGGTCGCCCTTGCCATCGGCGTTGAGGTGCTCATCGGCGCCGGCATCCTGCTGCTGTCGCCGCGCAACCGGGACGAGCTGGCCGAGGAGCGCACCGATCGCTGGACCGCCAGGATGGGGATCTCGCCGTTCGCGGTCGACGAGCCGGTCACAGCACCGCGCTCCGCAGCATCCCCGACGGCGGATGCCTCGCCGGATGCCTCGCCGGACGACGAGACCGCCCCCATCGAGGAGTCGGAGTTCTTCCGCGGGCACCGCGGCGACTCGGGCACGCCCGGCCGCCGGTAGACTGACCGGGTGCTCACGGTCGCCGTCCTCATCTCAGGCGCGGGCTCCAATCTTCGGGCCCTCCTCGAAGCCGCCCGCCACCCCGATTTCCCCGCCCGCGTCGTCGTCGTCGGCGCCGATCGCGACGCGGAAGGTCTCGCGCACGCCGAGGAGTTCGGGATCCCGAGCTTCGCCGTGCCGTTCCGCTCGTTCGCTTCGCGCGACGAATGGGGCGAAGAGCTCGGACGTCAGCTCGAGGTCTGGTCGCCGGATCTCATCGTGCTTTCCGGACTCATGCGGCTGCTGCCGGCATCCCTGGTGGCGCGCTACGCGCCGCACATCATCAACACCCACCCGGCGTACCTGCCGGAGTTCCCCGGCGCGCACGGCGTCCGCGATGCCCTCGCCGCCGGTGTCACCGAGACCGGAGCGAGCGTCATCGTCGTCGATGACGGCGTCGACTCCGGCCCGATCCTGGCGCAGGAGCGCATCAGGGTCCACCCCGGCGACACCGAGCACGCCCTGCACGAACGCATCAAGCCCGTCGAACGGCGCCTCCTGATCGAGGTCGTCCGAGGCATCGCGACGGGCGAGATCGATCTGACCACCGCATCCTGACACCTGACGCCCCCGACGCACGAAGGAGCCTTCCATGGCCGGCCCCCGCCACGATCCCTCTCTCTACCGTGACCGCGACGTCGTCCCGATCCGGCGCGCGCTGGTATCGGTGAGCGACAAGACCGACCTGCTCGTGCTCGCCGAGGCGCTCGCCGGCGCCGGCGTCGAGATCGTCTCGACCGGTTCCACCGCGGCGACCATCCGCGACGCCGGATTCGACGTCACCGACGTCGCCTCGGTGACCGGAGTCGACGAGATGCTCGACGGTCGCGTCAAGACCCTGCACCCCAGCATCCACGGCGGTCTGCTGGCCGACCTGCGTCTGGCCGACCACGAGCAGCAGCTCGCCGACCTGTCGATCGCGCCGTTCGAGCTCGTCGTCGCCAACCTGTATCCATTCGTCGAGACGGTCGCCTCGGGCGCTATGGGCGACGAGGTCGTCGAGCAGATCGACATCGGCGGACCTGCCATGGTGCGCGCGTCGGCGAAGAACCACGCCAACGTCGCGATCGTCGTCTCGCCCGAGTCGTACCCGGCGATCATCGAGGCCGTCGCCGAGGGCGGCACCACGTTCTCGCAGCGCCGTGAACTGGCCGCCCGTGCCTTCGCGCACACGGCCGCCTACGACACCGCGGTCGCCGCGTGGTTCGCCGAGGGCACGCTCTCGGACGGCGGCGAGCTGCCCGCTCACCTCACCATCAAGGCCGAGCGCCTGGCCACCCTGCGCTACGGCGAGAACTCGCACCAGCGCGGCGCGATCTACTCGCGCGTCGGCGGACACGGCATCGCCCAGGCGGTGCAGCTGCAGGGCAAGGAGATGTCCTACAACAACTACGTCGACGCGGATGCCGCGCTGCGCGCCGCGTTCGACATGGTGCTGCCGGCCGTGGCGATCGTCAAGCACGCGAACCCCTGCGGTATCGCGACGACGGCGCCCAACGCGCTCGACCCGATCGCGAGCGCTCACCTCCGCGCGCACGAGTGCGACCCGGTTTCGGCCTACGGCGGGGTGATCGCGACCAACGGCACCGTGACGCTGAAGATGGCGGAGAACCTCAAGGACATCTTCACCGAGGTCATCGTCGCCCCGGCGTTCGAGCCGGCGGCGCTCGAGGTCTTCAAGGCGAAGAAGAACCTGCGTCTGCTGCAGCTGCCTGCCGACTGGCGTCAGGAGCAGATGGATGTCCGTCTCGTCTCCGGCGGCCTGCTCCTTCAGGATGCCGACAGGTTCCCCGACGACATCGAATCCGTCGCGAAGAACTGGGAGCTCGTCTCCGGCGAGCGTCCGGCCGAGGAGGAGATGGAGAACCTCATCTTCGCCTGGAAGGCGTGCCGCGCTGTGAAGTCGAACGCCATCGTCCTGGCCAAGGGCAACGCGACGGTCGGCATCGGCATGGGCCAGGTCAACCGCGTCGACTCGTGCCGTCTCGCGGTCGAGCGCGCCGGTGACCGTGCAGCCGGTTCGGTCGCGGCATCCGACGCCTTCTTCCCGTTCGCGGACGGCCCCCAGGTGCTCCTGGATGCCGGGATCACCACCATCGTTCAGCCCGGCGGATCGGTGCGCGACGACGAGGTCATCGCCGCGGCGAAGGCCGCAGGTGTCACGATGTTCTTCACGGGAGAGCGTCACTTCTTCCACTGATCCGTTCACGCGGTCAGCGACACCCCCGGCGATGATTCGCCGGGGGTGTCGGCGTTCGGGGTCCAACTGCGATGTCCGATTTCCGCGCGCACGCGGCATCCGGACATGTCAGAGTTGAGGCATGAGCATCCCCGCGATGACCTTCGACGAGCGGTACCGCGCGATTGATGCGCGCGACGTCCGGTTCGACGGTCAGTTCGTCACTGCGGTGCGCTCGACGCGGATCTACTGCCGTCCGAGTTGTCCTGCGCGCACGCCCAAGCCCGAGAACGTCTCGTTCTTCCCTACCAGCGCGGCAGCCCACGAGGCCGGCTATCGGGCCTGCAAGCGGTGCCTCCCCGAGGCCGCACCCGGCTCGCCGGAATGGAATCTGCGCGGCGACGTCGCCGCGCGTGCCATGCGGCTGATCGCCGACGGCGTGGTGGAGCGCGAGGGTGTGCCAGGGCTGGCCGCGCGGCTGGGCTACTCGAGCCGCCATCTCACGCGGCTGCTCGCCGCCGAGCTCGGCGCCGGCCCGCTCGCTCTCGCCAGGGCGCACCGGGCGCACACGGCGCGGATGCTGCTCGTCGGCACCGATCTGCCCATCTCGGACGTCGTGCTGTCGGCCGGTTTCGCGAGCATCCGCCAGGCGGGGGACACGATCCGTGAAGTGTTCGGCATGACGCCGACCGAGCTGCGCGCCAGGCGCCACCGCACCGATGTCCACGCACCGGGCGAGATCGATCTGCTGCTGCCGCATCGCGGGCCGCTCGACGCCGCGGGGATCTTCGCATGGATGTCCGCGCGGGCGCTGCCTGGGATCGAGCACGCGACGTCGACCTCCTTCGCGCGCCACCTGCGGATGCCTGGAGGGCCGGCCTGGTTCGAGATCCGCGAGCAGGACGGCTGGCTGCGCCTGCGGGCGCGCGTGACCAGGCTGGGCGACCTCACCCCGCTGGTCGCGACCGCGCGACGGCTGTTCGACCTCGATGCCGATCCGGTGGCGGTGGATGCCGCGTTGTCGGCGCATCCCGAGCTCGCGGGTGGTGTGGCTCGCACCCCTGGCATCCGCGTCCCCGGGGCGGCCGACCCGCACGAGATGCTCATCCGCGCCATGGTCGGCCAGCAGATCACGGTCGTCGCGGCGCGGACCGCGCTCACGGCGCTCGCCGACGCCCTGGGGGAGCCTTCGACAGACTCAGCGGGCGGTGACAACGGCTTGCTGTTCCCCACCATGACGGCGATTGCCGAACGCGGCGCCGAGGTGCTGCGGGGGCCCGCGGCGCGCATCCGCGCGATCACGCAGGCGGCGGCATCCCTCGCAGACGGCAGCCTGCGCCTGACCGTCGGAGACGACGCCGCAGAGCAGCGGGCGGCGCTCATCGCGATGCCGGGCATCGGACCGTGGACCGCTGACTACGTCGGCATGCGCGTGCTCGGCGCCCCCGACATCTTCCTGCCGGGCGACGTCGCCGTCCGTGCGGGCGCCGCAGCCCTCGGCATCCCCGCCGACCCGGCCGGCCTCACCGCTTGGGCGGTGCGCACCGCGCCGTGGCGCAGCTATCTCACCGCGCATCTGTGGCGTGCGGCGCCCGTGCGCCAGACCCGAACCCGTCCGATCCGAACCGAGGAGACCTCATGACCGCGATCATCCAGACCATCGAGACCACCGACGGGCCCTTCACGATCCTGGCCGACGAACAGCAGCGCGTGCTGGCATCGGGCTGGACGACGGAACCAGCGGAGATCATCGCGCGTCTCGCCGCTCGGAATCGGCCGGCCGAAGTGCGGGAAGGACAGACGGATGCCGCGGACGCCGCGCTGGCCTATTACCGCGGCGACACGACGGCGATCGACGACGTCCCCGTCGCTCAGTTCGGCACGGAGATGCAGCTGCGCGGCTGGGCTGCGCTGCGGCGCATCGATGTCGGCGCGCCGCTCACGTACACCGGCTTCGCCGCGGCACTCGGGCAGCCCAGTGCTGTGCGCGCCGCGGCATCCATCTGCGCCCGCAACGCACCGGCGCTGTTCGTCCCCTGCCATCGCGTGCTGCGCACCGACGGGTCGCTGGGCGGCTTCGCCTGGGGTCTCGACGTTAAGGAGTCGCTGCTGGCGCGCGAGGCCGCTGCCTGACTGACACGATTCACTCGTCTCCGCGAAAGTGTTGCACTCAGCCGGTTCACAGGCATAGGCTGGAGGGCTGTCGCGCCGACCGGGCGGCACCACTGAACCCGAGGAGGACATCATGATCTCGATCGCCGTCGCACAGGTCTTCGCTCCGGGTATCCGTGCCGTGACCTTCCGCGGGTAGTTCCGCACCCGCTTCCGCTTCTCCGTCGCCGCGGTGATCACCGTCGGCGCTCTTCTTCGTCACCTCTTCTCGCCTCGTCACTTCTGAGAGTCATGTCTGCCACGCCTGCTACGCGCACCCCTCCTTCGTCCGCCTCTCTCTCCACTCCCGCCGCCCTCTGGCGCCTGAAGCCGTTCGTCCGCCCCATCGTCTGGCGTCTCGTCGGCGGTGCCGGCAGCGCGCTCGCCGCCGCGATCCTGGCACTGATGGTGCCGATCGTGCTCGAACAGGTCGTGCGCGGTCTCGACACCGGTACCGATGCCGTCAGCATGGGCCTGATCGTCGGCGGCGCCGCCGTGGTGCTGCTGCTCGGATTCGGCGAAGCCGCCATGGTGTGGCTGCGCCGCTGGTTCGTGCTCACCCCCGCCACCGAGGTCGAGTTCCGCATGCGCAGCGAGATCTACGCGCGCCTGCAGACGCTGCCGGTCGCGTTCCACGATCGCTGGCAGTCCGGCCAGTTGCTCAGCCGCATGATGCAGGACATCGGCCTCATCCGCCGCTGGCTCGCCTTCGGTCTCATCCTGCTCATCGTGAACGTCCTGACGATCATCATCGGCTCCGTGCTGCTGTTCCAGTGGCACTGGATGCTGGGCGTCATCTTCCTCATCACCGGCATCCCGATGTGGATCCAGGGGTTCCTGTTCGAGAAGCGCTACGGCGCGCTCGCTCGCCAGAGCCAGGACCAGGCCGGCGACCTCGCCACCAGCGTCGAGGAGAGCGTGCACGGCATCCGCGTGCTGAAGGCCTTCGGCCGCGGCCAGCACGCGCTGCGCCGCTTCAGCTCGCAGGCCGAGACGCTCAGGGAGACCGAGCTGAACAAGGCCCGTGCGGTCGGCAAGATCTGGTTCTGGCTCGACCTCATGCCGCAGATCGCCTTCGGCCTCAGCCTGATCACCGGCATCTGGCTGGTCTGGCAGGGCGGGATCGACCTGCCCCAGCTGTTCGCGTTCTTCGCGATGGCGACCGTGCTGCGGTGGCCGATCGAGTCGATCGGATTCCTCTTCTCCTTCATGCTGGATGCCAGGACAGCGACGGATCGCGTGTTCGACATCTTCAACGAGACGAACACGATCACGGATCCCGAGAAGCCGGTGCACATCGCGGAGCCCCGCGGTGAGCTCGCCTTCGAGAACGCGCACTTCCGATACCAGGATGCCGGGGACTCCGAGCGTGACCTGCTGGACGGGATCGATCTCGTGCTGCGGCCGGGCGAGACGATGGCGCTCGTCGGCCTCACCGGTTCGGGCAAGACGACGCTCACCACGCTCCCCGCGCGCCTGTACGACGTGACCGGAGGTCGCGTGACGCTCGACGGCGTCGACGTCAGGGACCTCACTCTGGCCGAGCTGCGCACGCACATCGCGATGGCCTTCGAGGACGCCACCCTGTTCTCGGCCACCGTCCGCGAGAACGTGCTGCTGGGGCGCGCCGATCTCGACCCGCACAGCGAGGAGGGCGAGCGCGTAATGCGCGAGGCGCTCGATGTCGCGCAGGCCGCGTTCGTCGACACGCTGCCCGAGGGCACCGAGACCGTCATCGGCGAGGAGGGCCTCAGCCTCTCCGGAGGTCAGCGTCAGCGCCTGGCGCTGGCACGCGCTGTCGCCGCTGCGCCGAAGGTGCTCGTGCTGGACGACCCGCTGTCGGCGCTCGACGTCGACACCGAGGCGCTCGTCGAGGAGGCGCTGCGACACGTGCTCGCCGAGACCACGGCGCTCATCGTCGCGCACCGTCCGTCGACGGTCGCGCTCGCGGACCGCGTCGCGCTGCTGGAATCCGGCAGGGTCACCGCGGTCGGCACGCACTCCGACCTGTTGAAGACGAGTGCGCACTACCGGCACGTGATCTCGAGCCTCGAGGCCGAGGAAGCCGCCAGGACAGGGGCGATCCCGGTCATCACGGAAGACATGCTCGCGGCGGAGGCACCCGTCACGGAAGCCGCGGCCACCGCGGACGAGGAGGTGCAGGCATGACTCTCACCGGAACCCAGGACGAGGACCGCTCCAACTACACCCGCGAAGAGAGCCGCGCGATCCGTCAGCGTTCGCTGCGTCTGCTCGGCTCGCTCATCGCGCCGTTGCGCGGTCGGATCACGCTCGCCGCGATCGTGCTCGTCATCTCGACGGCGCTGCAGGTGTCCGGCCCGATCCTCATCGGCATCGGTCTGGACAACGCCCTGCCGATGCTGCTGAACCAGGCCGATTGGATGCCGGCGATCATGGTGACCGGCGCCTACCTGCTCGCGGGTGCCACGGCGGCCGCGCTCATCGGGTGGTACGTGGTCATCGCGGCAAGGATCACCCAGGCCGTGCTGCTGGATCTGCGCAAGCGCATCTTCCTGCACACTCAGCGGCTGAGCCTCGAGTTCCATGAGTCGTACACGTCAGGGCGCATCATCTCGCGTCAGACGAGCGACCTGGACTCGATCCGCGAGCTGCTCGACGGGGGCCTCAACAACCTCGTCTCTGGCGTGCTGTTCGGTGCGTTCACGTTCATCGCGCTCATGATCTGGGACTGGCAGTCGGGTCTCATCCTGCTGCTCGCCGGCATCCCGCTGGCGTTCCTGATGCGCTGGTTCTACTCGCGCTCGCAGCGGGTGTACCGCGAATCGCGCGTCATCAGCGCGCGCGTGATCGTGCAGTTCGTCGAGACGATGACCGGCATCCGCGCCGTGAAGTCGTTCCGCAAGGAGCCGCGCAACGACGAGACGTTCCGCAGGCTCGCCGGCGACTACCGCGACGTCAACCGGCGCTCGATGGTGCTGTTCGGCACGTTCGAGCCCGGCCTCATGGCGGTCGCCGCCCTCACCACCGCGTTCGTGGTGCTGTGGGGCGGGTACCGGGTGTCGATCGATGTGCTCGGCGTCGGCGTGCTGCTGAGTGCCGTCCTGTACGTGCGCAACTTCTTCGCGCCGATGCAGGAGATCGCGATGTTCCTGAACTCCTACCAGTCGGCGACGGCTGCGCTGGAGAAGGTCTCCGGCGTCCTCGAAGAGGTGCCCACCGTTCCGGACCCTGCGAAGCCCGTCGACCTGTGGGAGTCGCGCGGTCACGTCTCGTTCGACGAGGTCACCTTCGGGTACAACGGCGAGAAGACGATCCTGCCGAACTTCTCGCTCGACATCCCCGCCGGGCAGACGATCGCGCTCGTCGGCACCACCGGTGCGGGCAAGTCGACGCTGGCGAAGCTGATCTCGCGCTTCTACGATCCGTCCCGGGGGCGCGTGACGCTGGACGATGTGGATCTGCGCTCGCTGCATCCGAAGGACCTGCGTCGCGCCATCGTCATGGTGACCCAGGAGGCGTACCTGTTCAGCGGAACGGTCGCGGACAACATCGCGCTCGGCAAGCCGGATGCGACGCTGGACGAGATCCGTGCCGCCGCGAAGGCGGTCGGAGCCGATGCCTTCATCGAGTCGCTGCCCGACGGGTACAGCACCGACGTCAACAAGCGCGGTGGTCGCGTGTCCGCCGGTCAGCGTCAGCTGATCTCGTTCGCGCGGGCGTTCCTCGCCGACCCGGCCGTGCTCATCCTCGATGAGGCGACCGCGTCGCTGGACATCCCGTCGGAGCGGCTCATCCAGGACGCTCTGCAGACGCTCCTCGCCGACCGCACGGCGATCATCATCGCGCACCGGCTGTCGACCGTCGCAATCGCCGACCGGGTGCTCGTGATGGAGCACGGCAGGATCATCGAGGACGACACCCCGGCCGCGCTGATCGGCGGCACGGGCAAGTTCGCCCAGCTGCACGCGGCCTGGCAGGAGACGCTGGTCTGATGCCGACCGGGGCGGATGCTTCGGCATCCGCCCCGGTTAGCATGAAGGGCATGGATCCCCTGCTGCTGGCCGAGTTCTGGTGGGCGGTGCCTGCGGCTGCCGGCACTGCGGGGATCGGGGCGTGGGGAGTGCATCGGATGAACGCCGAACGACGGATCGCCTACGACGCGGCGAGGATCGAACTGCGGGCCGCGGTCGCCGCGGCGACCGCGGCGCAGAACGCGGCACGCGTCGCCAGAGCCGACCTCTCGCGGACGTCCGCGGATCGTGCCGCATCGCGGGCGAGCCTGGAGGACGTCAATCGCGCCCGGCGGCATCTGCAGACGGCGCAGCGCGATGCGAAGGCGGCAGCGGCTGCCGTCAAGGCGCTGCGCGTGCGCGCGGAAGCCGCGCGCACGGAGATCCCGGCGCGATCGGAGCCGACACCGCTGGAGCGCCTGCGCGCTCAGCACGACACCGTGCTCGTGCGGTGGATGCAGTACGAGACGGATCCGGCACGACTCATCGCGTATCCGAGCATGAGCGACGCGCATGTGCCCGCCACCGCGGCGTTCCTCTCCGCGCTCGAGCACGCGCAGCAGAGCCGCCCGGCGCCGGGGAAGGTGGCCCCGGCCGAGTTCACCGTCTACCGGCTCTCGGTCGTGCGGCTGGAGCGCGCGTTCGACGAGGCCGAGCAGGCCGCGCACGTCGCCGCGGGGGAGCGCGCGGCACCGGGACCGGGGTGGCAGGATGCCGCTCAGCAGGTGATCACGCTCTCGGCCGACGTGCTCGATCGAGCGGCGGCCGCCGCGGCATCCGCCATCGCCGCCTGGCGCGAGCGTCCTGGCTCAGGGACGGGCGGGAACGCGCGCTGAAGGTCCTCCGCACGGAGACGCGCGGAGGAGGAGGCGACGGGGTCTCGGTGGGGGAGGGGATCCGAGGCCCCGCCGCCCGTCTAGGAGTCGATGCGGATCTCGGCGATGATCTCGCCGTACTCGGTCTCGCCGACCGGCGAGAAGCCGACGCGATTGAAGAAGGCCTCAGGGCCGCCATCACCGGCTTCGTAGATCACATCGACGTGATCGAATTCGCGCGTGCGCGCCTCATCGATGAGCGCTTCGACCGCGAAGCGGCCGACACCGCGGCCCTGGTCGTCGGCATCGACGTTGATCCGCCACAGCACGGAGCGGAAGTGGTCTTCCGGGGCCTCTGGATCGAAGTTCGCGCTCACGAACCCGACGACCTCGTTGCGGTCGAGGATGACGCGCTGCCACGAGGTCTTGGGGTTGATCACCGTGGCGGCGATCCCGTACGAGACCGGCGCGAGGAACTGCTCCTGCCCTGGCTTCAGGGACAGGTTGTTGACGGCGACGATCGTCGCAGCGGACAGTTCGACCACACGCAGTTCCGACATAAGCCCAGGGTA
The DNA here is from genome assembly GCF_054798195.1 of Microbacterium sp. GXF0217. Classification (NCBI taxonomy): domain Bacteria; kingdom Bacillati; phylum Actinomycetota; class Actinomycetes; order Micrococcales; family Microbacteriaceae; genus Microbacterium; species Microbacterium sp. GXF0217. The sequence continues at coordinate 321,953 of NZ_JBSJZG010000003.1, forward strand.
ACCGGTCCCGGTCGTTCTGACACCAGACCCGAGGGGTGAATACGGCGAACAGCGGCGCACCAGGCCCTCAGGTATCTTGGTATCGAGACAAATGCCCTCGTGAACGGAGATCTCCCGGTGACCGACGACGCCATCATCTACACCTACACGGACGAGGCGCCGGCTCTGGCCACCGCTTCGCTCCTGCCGATCGTCAAGGCGTACGCCGGGAAGGCGGCCATCGCGCTCGAGACCCGTGACATCTCGCTGGCGGGGCGCATCCTGTCCGCATTCCCGCAGCGGCTGACCGCCGACCAGCAGGTCTCCGACGCCCTCGCCGAGCTGGGCGGTCTCGCCACGACGCCCGAGGCGAACATCATCAAGCTGCCGAACATCTCGGCATCCATCCCGCAGCTGAAGGCCGCGATCGCGGAACTGCAGTCGCAGGGCTTCGACGTGCCTGACTTCCCGGACGAGCCCTCGACGCTCGACGAGAAGGATGTCCGCGCGCGCTACGACCGCATCAAGGGCTCGGCTGTGAACCCCGTGCTGCGCGAGGGCAACAGCGACCGACGCGCTCCGCTGGCTGTGAAGAACTACGCCAAGAAGCACCCGCACCGCAACAAGCCGTTCGCCGAGGGGTCCCAGACCCGCGTCGCGACGCTCGGACACGACGACTTCAAGTCGAACGAGAAGAGCTGGGTCGCGCCCGGCGACGACGTGCTGACGATCCAGCATGTCGCGGAGGACGGCACGACCACCGCCCTGAAGGAGAACCTCAAGGTGCTCCCCGGCGAGATCGTGGACGCCACGTTCCTCTCCGCCGCAGCGCTGGACGCGTTCCTCGCCGAGACGCTCGCCGCGGCCAAGGCCGACGACGTGCTGTACTCCGTGCACCTCAAGGCGACCATGATGAAGGTCTCGGACCCGATCATCTTCGGGCACGTCGTGAAGGCGTACTTCGCCGACGTGTTCGCGCAGCACGGCGACGCGCTCGCGGCCGCCGGTCTGAGCGCGAATGACGGGCTCGGCTCGATCCTGTCCGGTCTCGCCGACCTCGAGGGCGGAGAGGCGATCGCCGAGGACTTCTTCCGGGCGATCCAGGACGGTCCGCGTCTGTCGTATGTGAACTCCGACAAGGGCATCACGAACCTGCACGTTCCGAGCGACGTCATCGTGGATGCGTCGATGCCCGCGCTCATCCGCAACGGCGGCAAGCTGTGGGGCGCAGACGGCGGCGAGAGCGACACGCTCGCCGTCATCCCCGACTCCTCCTACGCCGGCGTCTACCAGGCCACGATCGACGACGTGATCGCGAACGGTCCGCTGGACCCGGCCACGATCGGAACCGTGCCGAACGTGGGTCTCATGGCGCAAGCCGCCGAGGAGTACGGCAGCCACGACAAGACCTTCGAGGTCGCTGAGGCCGGTCGCATCCAGGTGGTCGCCTCCAGCGGAGACGTCGTCATCGAGCACGCCGTGCAGCCCGGCGACATCTGGCGCGCCACGCAGACCAAGGACGTCGCGATCCGCGACTGGGTGAAGCTGGCCGTTTCGCGCGCCCGTGCCACTGGGTCGCCTGCGGTGTTCTGGCTGAACGCCGAGCGCTCGCACGACGCCGCGCTCATCGCGAAGGTGAACGAGTACCTCAAAGATCACGACACCGCGGGCCTCACGATCGAGATCCTCACGCCCGAGGACGCCACGCGCTACTCGCTCGAGCGTCTGCGCCGCGGCGAGGACACCATCTCGGTCACCGGCAACGTGCTGCGCGACTACCTCACCGACCTGTTCCCGATCCTCGAGGTCGGCACCAGCGCGAAGATGCTGTCGATCGTCCCGCTGCTCGCCGGGGGCGGGCTCTTCGAGACGGGAGCCGGCGGTTCGGCCCCCAAGCACGTGCAGCAGCTCGTCGAGCAGAACTACCTGCGCTGGGACTCGCTGGGCGAGTTCTTCGCTCTGGCCGCGTCGCTCGAGCACTTCGCGGACTTCGCAGGCAACGAGAAGGCGCGTGTGCTGGCCGAGACGCTGGATGCCGCGACCGGAACGTTCCTCGAAGAGGACCGTTCGCCCGGACGCGCCCTCGGCACGATCGACAACCGCGGCAGCCACTTCTACCTCGCGCTCTACTGGGCGAAGGAGCTGGCCGCGCAGACGAAGGATGCCGAGCTCGCCGCCGCCTTCGCCCCGGTGGCCGAGGCACTCGCCGCGAAGGAGCAGGACATCGTCGCCGAGCTGAATGCCGTGCAGGGAACCCCTGCCGACATCGGCGGGTACTACCGTCCTGATGCCGCGAAGGTCGCGACGATCATGCGCCCGTCCGCGACGCTGAACGCGGTGATCGACGCCCTCTGACCCCGGGTACGCAAAAGGCGGATGCTTCGGCATCCGCCTTTTGCGTACCCGCGCCCGTGCGGGCCGGGCGAGCGTCAGTTGTGGACGTTGACCTCGAGGCCGTCCGGCGCCCATTCGAAGACCCACTGCGCGGCCGAGACCGGCATGTTCACGCAGCCGTGGCTCATCACGTTGCCGAAGTTGTTGTGCCAGTACGCACCGTGGAAGGCCTGGTCGCCGTTGAAGTACGTGACCCAGGGGACGTCGGGCGTGCGGTACTTGGTGCCGTCGCCGTTGTTGCCGACCATGTCCTGGATGCGCACGTGCGCGCGGATCTTGAAGTTGCCGGTCTCGGTCTCGTGACCGGCCTTGCCGGAGGAGATGGCCCACGAGTTGACGAGCTTGTCGTTCTCGTAGAAGTAGGCGCGCTGCGCGCCGAGGTCGACTTCGGCGCGACGGACGAGCCCGGTCGTCTCGAACGGAGTCTCGGTGACGGCCAGTGCGAAGTTGGCATTGCCGTCCGCCAGCTGGGCGGCGAAGTCATCCGCGGCCGTCGAGGTGTCGCCGAGGGCGCGACCGGTCTGGCCGGCCTGGACCTCGCGCAGCACGTTGCCGTTCGAGTCGGTGATGTTCGTCGCGTTGACCGGAGCGCGATCGACCGCGGCTGCCAGTGCGTCGACCGTGGGCTGAATCGCGGCGGCGTCCGCAGTGATGGTGAGCGCGCCGTCGACGTTCTCGACGGTCAGCCATGTGGCGGCGACCTCCGGCGCGACGGGAACCGTGCGCTCCTCGCCGACGTAGAAGCCGATGGTCGAGAGCATGGTGTTCAGCTGGGTCGCCGTCTCCTGTGCCGCTTCGGTGGAGATCTCGGGCAGCGCTTCGGTCGGGTCGCCGGTGAAGTCCAGCTCGGACTTGCCGTCGCCGATCGCGTCGACGTAGGCGGTCGAGAGGGCGTCGACGCTTATTCCGGTGCCCGGCTCGGCGGGCGTGGTGACGTAGGTGCCCGTCGCGCTGTCGAAGACGACGGTGGCGTCCGTGGCGTCGGTGTACGAAGCGGGCGACGCCGCGCGCAGTGCGCTCTCGGCCGCGGCCGAATCGAGCGAGATCGTCGCCGGGATCGTCTCGGCGCCCCACTGGCTGATGTTCCACAGGGGGCGCTCGGCGAAGGCCTGCTCGGCCAGCGCTTCGGCGTCGACGGAGGCGCCGAGGTCAGCACCGGTGACGACGACGTCGCCGCCCATGCCGGTCAGCGTGATCTCGGTCTCGGCGAGTCGGTTGCTGATGGTCTCCGCCGCCATGCCGGGGGTGAGCCCGCCGACCTGGACACCGGCGACGCTTGTGCCGGGGGCGATGAGGACCAGGGATGCCGCGGCGGCGCCGAGCACGACGACACCAGCGCCGATGCCGACCCAGAGGCCCACGCGCTTCTTCTTGGGGGCCGGCTCGAGCGGCGCCCACTCGGCGTGCTGGTCGGCGGGAGGCTGCTCGCCCGTGCCCGAAGCGCTCACATCCACGGCTTCGTCGACGACCGCGGTCTTCGCGGTGTCGGAGCCGGATGCTGCAACAAGATCGGTCACGATCTCACCCCCCGTGATCGGCATGACACATGTATCTGTCTATCGTACGGGATCACTTATCACGGAATGGCAACGGTCGGCAACTTCACCGCTGTGCGCCGGATGGGGGTCTTGTTCGCGCCGCTCAGGCCTCGACGATCGCGATGCCGTCGATCTCGACGAGCATCTCCTCACGGGGGAGACCCGTGAACACCGTCGTGCGGGACGGCAGCACGCCGCTGGGCGTGTGGGCCTCGACGAACGCGCCGTAGGCCTCGTTCATGATCGCGAAGTCCTCGCGCTTGGTGAGGTAGACGCGCAGCATCACGACGTCGTCGAACGTCGCGCCGGATGCTTCGACGATCGCCTTGACGTTCTCGAGCGTGCGCGTGGTCTGCGCTGCGACGTCACCGGGGAAGAGGTACTCGTTCGTGGCCGGGTCGACGGGGCCCTGGCCCGAGACCTGCACGAACGGGCCCTTGCGGATGCCCTGCGAGAAGGTGTGCGCCGGTGCAGGTGCGGCGTCGGTCGTGACACGGATCTTCGAGTTCATGCGTCAAGCCTAGTAGCCTTGTTAGGTGCCTCTACAAATTCCGGACCCCGTGCTCGGCCCCTGGGCCAAGGCCTTTCCCGCTCGCGCCCACGGGCTTCGTCTGTCGGAGGTTCCGGATGCCGGATTCCGGCTGTCCGAGTTCTCGACGCCCGTGATGACGCTCCATGAGGATGCACTGTCGCACAACGAGAAGACCGTGTTCGACTGGGCCGAAGATCTCGGCATCCGACTCGCGCCGCACGGCAAGACGACCATGGCGCCCGCCCTGTGGCAGCGCCTGCTGGATGCCGGCGCGTGGGGCATCTCGGTCGCGACGCCGTGGCAGGCGGGCGTCGCTGTGGAAGCCGGCGTGCGCACGGTGCTGATCGCCAACGGGCTGACGGATGCCGCGGCCGCCGCCCGCCTGGCGGACCTGCTCGCTCAGCACGACGACCTGCGCATCCTCTGCTGGGCGGATGCGGAGGCGACCGTCGCGATCCTCGCCGACGCGGCCACCGATCCCGCGCATCCGCTCGACGTGCTGGTGGAGATGGGCGGCGGGGGCGGCCGCACGGGCGCCCGCACGGTCGCCGAGGGCGAGCGCATCGCCGCGGCCGTGTCGCACGCGCCCGGGCTGCGGCTCGCGGGCGTCGCCGGATACGAGGGTCCGTTCGGGCCCGATCGGACCCCGGCATCCGTCGCCGCCGTCGATGCCTATCTGCAGACTCTCGTCGACCTGCACGAGCGGCTGACGTACCCGGAAGGCATGCGGCCCGTGCTGTCCGCCGGCGGCAGCTCGTTCCCCGACCGTGCAGCGGCCGTGCTCGCTCCGCATCGTGCAGACGCAGACGTCGTGCTCCGCTCCGGCGCATTCCAGATCCACGACGACGGCTTCTACACGCGGATGTCCCCGTTCGGCGCTGCGCTGCCGACAGTGCCGCTGCGATCTGCGATGCACGCCTGGGCGCGCGTCGTCTCGCACCCGGAACCACGGCTCGCGCTGCTGGATGCCGGACGCCGCGACGTCCCGTTCGACATCGACCTGCCCGTGCCGCAGTCGGTCGCGGGGAGGGTCACCGCGCTGAACGACCAGCACGCGTTCCTCGCGCTCGACGAGGCGGACGAGGTGAGTGTCGGGGACGTCGTGCGTCTCGGGCTGTCGCACCCGTGCACGGCGTTCGACAAGTGGCGGGTGATTCCGGTGATCGATGATCCTGACGCGGACGATCCGCGCGTGATCGGGGCCGTGGCGACGTGCTTCTGAGCGCTGAGCACGCGGCGGCCGGTCGGGTGCGGCTGTACCGCGGTGCGAGCGTCATCGACGGCACCGGGTCTCCGCGGTACACCGCGGACGTCGCCGTCGAAGGCGCGCGCGTCGTCGGCATCCGGACCGCGGACGACGCGGACTTCCTGCTGCCGGAGGGGGCCGTCGACATCGATGCCGCCGGGCTCGTGCTCGCCCCTGGTTTCATCGACATGCATGCCCACAGCGACCTCGCCGTGCTCCGCGGAGCGGAGCACACGGCCAAGATCCGGCAGGGCGTGACCTGCGAGGTCGTGGGTCAGGACGGGCTCGGGTACGCGCCGCTGGACGAGCGATCCGCCGCGCTGATCCCCGCCCAGATCGCCGGCTGGAACGGACCGGCCGAGATCCCGTGGCGGTCCATAGCCGAGTTCCTGACCGCGATCGACGCCGCCACCGCGGCGAACGTCGCGGTCCTGGTCCCGCAGGGCAATCTGCGCATGATGGTCATCGGGCATGAGGCCCGTGCAGCCGAACCGCACGAGCTCGCGCGCATGGCGGAGCTGCTGGATGCGGCACTGGACGCCGGTGCCTTCGGCATGTCCAGCGGGCTGACGTACACGCCGGGCATGCACGCGTCGACCGCCGAGCTCGAGGCGCTGTGCCGGGTCGTCGCCGAGCGCGGCGGCTACTGGGCTCCGCACACTCGCAGCTACGGCGCCGCCGCGCTGGACGCATACCAGGAGGTGCTCGACATCGGACGGCGGACCGGGTGCCCGATCCACCTCACCCACGCGACCATGAACTTCGCACCGAACCGCGGGCGCGCCGCGGAGCTGATCGCCCTGATCGACGACGCGATCGCGGACGGCGTGGACGTGACCCTCGACACGTACCCCTACCTCCCCGGCGCGACGACGCTCGCCGCGCTGCTGCCCAGCAGGCTCGCCTCCGGTGGCGACCTCGTCGCCGCCGTCGCGGCACTGGACGCATCCGGCCGCGAACAGGTGCGCGTCGAACTGGAGGACCTCGGCTGCGACGGCTTCCACGGCGAACGCGCCGACTGGTCGACGATCGAGATCTCCGGCGTCGGCGACCCCGCCCTGGCCGGGCTCGTCGGACGTCGCGTCGACGAGATCGCGCAGTCCCTCGGGCGTCGGCCGGTCGACATCGTGCTCGACGTCGTCGTGCGGGATGCCGCGGCCACCGGCATCCTGATGCACATCGGCGACGAGCAGAACGTCCGGGAGATCATGCGGCATCCGCGGCACAGCGGCGGCAGCGACGGCATCCTCATCGGCGACAAGCCGCACCCGCGCGGATACGGGACGTTCGCGCACTACCTCGGTCGCTACGTCCGCGAGCTCGGAGTGCTCGGTCTCGAGGATGCCGTGCAGCACCTGTCGGCGACGCCGGCCCGACGCCTTGGGCTCGACCGGGGCGATGCGCCGCGCGGCGTCATCCGCCCCGGAGCGACGGCCGACCTGGTGCTCTTCGACCCGCAGCGGGTCGCGGCCGGCGCGACGTTCGATGACCCCCGGGCCGAGCCGGTCGGCATCATCGAGGTGCTCGTCAGCGGCGTGCCCGTCCTCGAAGGAGGCGAGCCGACCGGCCGGACACCCGGTGCGGCCCTGCGCGCGACGCCCCCGGCGCATCGTGCGACGGTCCCGCTGCTCGACGCCGACATCGACGCGCAGAAGCCGCCGTTCGTCGTCGATTCCGGCGCTCGCATCGACGCCCCCGCAGAGTTCTCCGCTGTCGCCGATCGGCTCCGCGAGGTTCTGTGGCTGCGCGAGAGCGCGGATCCGGATGCCGGGATCATCGCGCTCGTCCGCGACCCCGAGGAGCGCGCCCCCGAGTCGTTCCGCATCGAGGTCGACGCGGCGCGCATCGCGGTGCACGCGGCCGATGCCGTCGGCGCGTTCCGTGGCGTCATGGCGCTGCGGCAGCTCCTGCCGCCGGAAGGCACTGCCGGCGCGCGGCTGCCCTCCGGGCGGTGGCGCAGCGCACCCGCGTTCGGCTGGCGAGGAGCGATGCTCGACGTCGCACGGCACTTCCGTCCGGCCAGCGACATCCGCCGCCTCATCGATGTGCTCGCCGCGCATCAGCTGAACATCCTGCACCTGCATCTGACCGACGACCAGGGCTGGCGATTCGAGGTGCCCGGCTTCCCGCGGCTCACCGAGGTGGGGGCGCGGCGCGCGGCGACCCAGCGCGGGCACGGTCCGCTCGCGACCGTCGAACCCGGCGTGCACGAGGGGCATTACACGACCGCCGAGCTGCGCGACCTGGTGCGGTACGCCGCCGAGCGGTTCATCACGCTCGTCCCCGAGGTCGAACTCCCCGGTCACGTGCAGGCTGCGCTCGCCGCGTATCCCGAACTCGGCAACACGGATGCGTCGGATGCCGTCGACGGGCCCTGGGAGCGATTCGGCGTCAATGCCAGGACGCTCGCGCCGACCGAGCCGTCGCTCTCGTTCGGGCGCGCGGCGATCGACGCGCTGTGCGACGTGTTCGATTCGCCCTGGATCGGCATCGGCGGTGACGAGGTACCGGTCACCGAATGGGCGCACAGCGCCGCCGCTGGCGCGCGGATGCAGGAGCTGGGCCTCGCCTCCCCGGCGGAGATCCAGCCCTGGTTCACCGCGCAGCTCGCGGCCCACGTGCGCTCGCGAGGGCGCGCCGCGCTCGCCTGGGACGAGGTGCTCGAGGGCGACGTCCCCGAGGGCGTCGAGATCCTCGCCTGGCGCGGTCCCGTGGCCATGCGGGAGGCGCTGGACCGCGGCATCCCGGTCATCGCCTGCCCTGATCTGGAGGTCTACCTGGACTACCGCCAGTCCGAATCCGCGGACGAACCGGTACCGGTCGGCCCGCCGCTGACCATCGAGCACGCCTACACGCTGCGCATCGATGACAGAGCGCTCGGCGGTCAGGCGAACACGTGGACCGAGCACCTGCCGAGCAGCGATCGCGTCGACTACGCGATGTTCCCCCGCCTGTCGGCGATCGCGGAGCGGCTGTGGTCGGGCGGCGAGCCAGGAGCGTGGGATGATTTCGCGCATCGCCTGCCCGTGCAGCTGCGGCGTCTCGCGGCGATGGGGGTGCGGTATCGTCCCCTCGACGGACCTGCTCCGGATCAGCGCCGCCCCGGCGTCCCGGGCAAGCCGATGAGCGTTGACGATCGTCGGCGGATCGTCGCCGATCTCGTCGCCGGGCTGGGATCTCACGGGGGAGCGGGGGCTCCCAGCCGTGGGTAACGTTTCGGTAACCCTCCATCCAGCCGCCTGCGCAGAGGTTGCGCAACACCGTGTTCGTAAGGTCTACTAACAAACATGTCCGAATCGGATGAGACACGTGTGCCGGCCACGGCCGAGTACACCGGTGCGAGCGCGCACGGATTCGCCGGCGCCCGGCACCTCCGCTCGCGCTCCAAGGTGCTCCCCGAGCACGCACGCGGACACAACCGTGCCCTCGTCCTGCAGACGCTCTATCACGCGGGCGCCATGAGCCGCGCTGACCTGTCCAGGGGGACGGGCCTCACCCGCGTCACGATCTCCGACCTGGTCTCGGAGTTCATCGCCGACGGCATCGTCGTGGAGAAGGGCATCCGCGAGACTGCTGGCCCTGGCAAGCCGCCGATCCTCATCGACATCGACCGCGACGGCCACCAGATCATCGGACTCGACCTGTCAGGGCCCGAGGCCTTCCTCGGTGCCGTGCTCAGTCTCGACGGCGAAGTGATCGAGCGTCGTGAAGTACCGCGCCCTGCCCAGCCGGATGGGACGGCGACCTACGAGGCGCTGCTCGATCTCGCGCGGCAGCTGAAGGCCGCAGCCACGACCACGCTGCTGGGCGTCGGCGTCGGAACGCCGGGCATCGTGCGCCCCGACGGCGTCGTGATCGAGTCGCCGAACCTCGGCTGGACGAACTTCCCGCTGGAGGCGCGTCTCGGGCTGGATCTCGACTTGCCGGTGACGGCGCGCAATGACGCCAATGCCGCCGTTCTCGCCGAGTACACGTTCGGCGAAGCGCAGTCCGACGTCATGCTGATCAAGATCGGCCGCGGTGTCGGTGCCGGACTGATCACCGGCAGTCAGCCGCTGCTCGGCAGCCGCTTCGCGGCCGGCGAGATCGGGCACGTCGTGGTCGGCACGGACGGTGGGCCTCGGTGCGTGTGCGGCAAGGACGGATGCCTGGAGGCCTGGCTCAGCGGCAGCCGTCTCGCCGCGGCGATCGCCGAGGCGCCCGAGTCCCGCGAAGAACTGCTGCGCGATGCCGGGACGCGGATGGCGGTGGCGATCGCGCCGATCGTCAGCGCGCTCGACCTCTCCGAGATCGTCCTGTCCGGACCCGCGGAGCTGCTGGATGAGACCTTCTTCGACGCGGCCACCGCGACGCTGCGCGCGCGTACCCTGGACGGCGTCTTCGATGACGTCGTGATCCGCCTCACGACGCAGGACGACATCGTGCTGCGCGGGACGGCCGTCATGGTGCTGTCCGGTCAGCTGGGCGTCTCGTGATGCGCGTTTCGCGCGCTTCGTCCCTCCCGGTCGTCGAACTGGACAGCGTCCGCTGATGGGCGCGCGCGTGAGCACCGACCGGACCGGTCGGTCGATCCGAGTGGGCCTGGACGTCGGCGGGACGAAGACGGATGCCGTGGCGGTGACGGCCGACGGCGAGATCGTCGCGCGCGTGCGCCGCCCCACCGGGTGGGGCGATGACGCCGTCATCACCAGCATCCTGGCCAGCGTCGAGTCCGTCGTGCAGGAGGCGGGACTCGCAGCGACCGAGCTCGAGTCCGTCGGCGTCGGCATCCCCGGCCTGGTCGAAGCCGGTACAGGCCGCGTCCTGCATGCGGTGAACCTCGGGGTCGAGTCGCTCGACATCGCGGCACGCGCCGGCCGGATGCTGAACGTGCCGATCGCGGTCGAGAACGATGTCAAGGCGGCCGCGCTCGGGGCGGCAGCGCTTCGCGGCGATGGCGCATCGATGGCCTATCTCAATCTCGGAACGGGCGTCGCCGCCGGTATCGTCGCGGACGGGAAGATCTGGCGCGGAGCGCACGGCACGGCCGGCGAGGTCGGGCACATCAGCGTCGACCCAGGCGGACGGATGTGCGGCTGCGGTCAGCGCGGCTGCGTCGAGACGCTGTGCGGCGGCGGTGCGCTGGCGAAGGCGTGGGGGAGGCCGGGGGCCCTTCCAGTCCGCGACATCTTCGACGCAGCGGACGCCGGCGACCCCCTTGCGCTCTCGTTGCGCGCGGATCTCGCGCGGGGAGCCGCCGCCGCGGTGCGCATCCTCGTGCTCTCGGTGGATGTCGAGACCGTCGTCATCGGCGGCGGGCTCACCGCCCTCGGCGAGCGGCTGCACGCCGACATCATCGCGGCGCTGCGTCGCGAAGCCGACGGGTCGGCGTTCATGCGCTCGCTCCGTCTGGATAAGCGGATCGAGCTGCTGCCGAGCGGCTCACCGGCCGCAGCCCTCGGTGCCGCGCTGGTCGCGGCATCCGATTCCGCACCTGTCGACAAGGAGATCGTGACCCATGGCTGAAGTCGTCATCGTCGAGAACAGCGCGGCAGCGGGAGCGCTCGTCGCGGACGAGATCGTCGCGCTCATCGCAGCGCGCCCGTCCGCGGTGCTGGGGCTCGCCACCGGGTCGACCCCGTTGCCGGTGTACGAGGCGCTGCAGAGCAGGGTCGGCGGCGTCGACCTCTCACAGGTGCGCGGCTTCGCGCTCGACGAGTACGTCGGTCTGGACCCGGTGCATCCGGAGAGCTACCGTTCGGTCATCACCCGCGAAGTCGTCGAGCCGCTCGGACTGGATCCGCGCCGCATCCACGTCCCCAACGGGGCTGCCGCCGGGATCGAGCGCGCGGGTGCCGACTACGAGGCGGCGATCGCGGAAGCTGGCGGGGTGGATCTGCAGATCCTCGGGATCGGGACGGACGGGCACATCGGCTTCAACGAGCCGGGGTCGTCGTTCGCGTCGCGCACGCGGGTCAAGACGCTCACGCAGCAGACGCGTGCCGACAACGCGCGCTTTTTCGATTCGATCGACGACGTCCCGATGCACTGCATCACGCAGGGGCTCGGCACGATCCTGCAGGCACGTCACCTCGTGCTGCTCGCGTTCGGCGAGAGCAAGGCGCAGGCCGTCGCGGATGCCGTGGAGGGGCCGCTCTCGGCGTTCCTGCCCGGCTCGGCGATCCAGCTGCACGCGCACGCGACGGTGGTCGTCGACGAGGCAGCGGCGTCGAAGCTGAAGCTCGCGGACTACTACCGGTACACGTTCGCGAACAAGCCGGCCTGGCAGGGGATCTGAGCGAAGGCTCCGCCTCGATCAGGCGGATGCCGAGGCGGGCGCTTCAGCATCCGGCCACGCGAGCGGGAGCAGATGCTCGACGCTCAGCGGAGCCAGAGGCAGAGTGTCGACATCGGCCGGGGTGATCCAGCGCAGTTCGGCGAGCTCTGCCCGGACCGCGACGTCGTCAGGTTCGGCGCGCATCGCGAAGGCGGTCGCGACGACGCGGTGACCCGGCTCGTTCGCGGCATCCGAGATGAACCGGCCCAGAGGAGTGAGGTCGGCTTCCGCGACGACGAGGCCGAGCTCCTCCTCGAGCTCGCGGGTGAGCGTCTGCGCGGGGTTCTCGCCGGCCTCCGGCTTGCCGCCGGGCTGCATGAACCGCACCGTGCCGTGCTTGCGCACCACGAGCACACGATCGTCGGAATCCCGGATGATCGCAGCGCTCACGTGGATGTCGTTCATGGGGTGAACACCTTCCCTGGGTTGAGGATGCCGGCCGGGTCGAACACGCGGACGATCTCGCGCTGCAGCCGCCACTGATCGTCGCCGAGCTCCTCGGCGAGCCAACGGCTCTTCAGGCTGCCGATGCCGTGCTCTCCGGTGAGCGTGCCGCCGAGCCCGATCGCGGCGCGGAACAGCTCATCGGCTGCCCGCCACACGGGCTCGGGGACTTCGGGACCGTCGAAGATGAAGTTCGGGTGCAGGTTGCCGTCACCGGCGTGCGCGACGGTCGGGATCGTCAGGCCGTAGGCGGCTTCGATCCGGGCGATCTCGTCGAACATCGCCGGCAGTGCGCTGCGGGGCACAGAGACGTCTTCGATGAGCGTCGTGCCGAGCGCGGCCATGGCGGCGTGCATGGAGCGGCGGATCGCCAGCAGCCGCTCGCCCTCTGCCGGGTCGTCGGATACGACTGTCGCCCCGCCGTGCCGGGTGAGGATCTCGGCGATCAGCGTCGCTTCCTCCTGCGCGGCGGGTCCGTCGGTCTGGATGGTCAGCTGCGCAGCATTCGGCTGGGGCGCCGGGAGCGCGAGCAGCCGGTGCACGGCGGCGAGGGCCGCGGCATCCATCAGCTCCATGATCGCGGGCTGGAGGCCGGCGGCCGTGACGGCAGCGGATGCCGTGGCCGCCGCCCGCACATCCGGGAAGACCGCGGCGATCGTGCATGTGGTGCCCGGGACGAGGCGGCGCAGCTTGAGCGTCGCGCCGACGACGACGCCGAGGATGCCCTCCGAGCCGATCACGAGGGAGGTGAGATCGAGACCGGTGACGCCCTTGACGGTGCGGTGCCCGAGGCGCAGGAGGCGTCCGTCGGCGAGCACCAGGTCGATGCCGAGTACGGCGTCACGGACGACGCCGTACTTCGCGCAGAGCAGCCCGCCGGCACCCGTGGCGATGTTGCCGCCGACGGTCGAGATGTCGCGGCTGGCCGGATCCGGTGCCCACCAGACTCCGTGCGCGGCGAGGGCGGCGTTCAGCTCGGCGTTCAGGATGCCGGGTTCGACGACCGCGAGAAGGTCATCGGGTCGGATCTCATGGATCCGGGTCATGCGGCGCATGGACAGCACGATCTCGCCGTCGCCCGCGTTCGCGGCTCCGGCGAGTCCGGTGCCGGCGCCGCGGACGACGACGGGTGTGCGCGTCTCGGTCGCGATGCGCATCGTCTGCTGGACGTGCTCGATCGACTCGGCGTGCACGACGGCGAGGGGGCGCCCAGCGGCGACGTGCCCTGAGCGATCCGCGCGGGCGGCCTCCAACGCTGCGTCGGTCACGTCGACGATGTCGCCGAGTGCTGCGCGCAGCGCCGCGAGTGCGCTCATGCCAGGGTTCGCCGCCCGGCAATCACACCTGCGGCGATGGCGATCACCGCGAAGATCGAACCGATCACGGCTTCACCCATCGACCACCACGCGATGGTCACGCCGACGTAGAGCAGGAGTTCGACGGCTGCACGCAGGAAAGGATGCAGGCGCACGACGGGTCGCGGGGAGAGGAACAGCGCCCACACGAGCAGTACCACCACGGGGGCCGCGATTCCGACGACGATGTTCCACGGCATGTCCCACGTCGCCAGGCCCCAGATCGCGAGCGAGGCGAGAGCGGCGAGCAGGACGACGACCCGGATGATGTCGAGCGGGGTGACGTTCGGGCGGTTCACGCCCGGTTCGGCCGGTGTCTCCTGGGTCATGCTCCCAGTCTATTCGGCGGGTGCGGATGCACGATCCCGCAGCTCTTGCAGGGTCGTCGACATCGAGGGGCCTTCTGACCCGTCTGCGAGTCGATACCGGAGGGTGAGCGTCGTGCTCATGTCAGACGAGCGATAGAACTCGATCGTGATTGATCCTGATCCTGCGTCGTCGAACACGAATTGATCGCCTTCATCGAAGCGGCTATCGAGCATTGGCTCGACCGTTGCGCCCGGCACACCGGAGATCTGAACGGTCACGTAGAGCGCGCCCCCATCTTTCCATTCGTGGACGCTTTCGATCACGGGTGGTGTGGTCGGAATCGACGGGTCATCGGGGTCCGCGGTGGCGTCGGTGTCGCTGTCTGCTCCGGTGTCGCTGTCTGCTCCGGTGTCGCTGTCTGCTCCGGTGTCGGAGTCTGCTCCGGTGTCGCTGTCTGCTCCGGTGTCGCTGTCTGCTCCGGTGTCGCTGTCTGCTCCGGTGTCGCTGTCTGCTCCGGTGTCGGAGTCTGCTCCGGTGTCGCTGTCTGCTCCGGTGTCGCTGTCTGCTCCGGTGTCGGAGTCTGCTCCGGTGTCGGAGTCTGCTCCGGTGTCGCTGTCTGCTCCTGCGTCGGTGTCTGCGGTGCTGTCAGCGTCGCTGCTCGCTCCGGTGTCGGTGTCTGTTCCAGTGCCTGCGTCCGGGTCTGCTCCTGCGTCGGTGTCCGCCGCGCTGCCTGCGTTGCTGTCTGCTCCGGTATCGGAGTCTGCTCCCGCGTCGGCGTCGGCGTCGGCGTCGGCGTCGGCGTCAGGGTCGGCCGTGCCCTCCGTACCTCCAGCACCGTCGTTGCCGTCACCAGGTCCCGGGGGCGTGGGGCTTTCGGTCGGAGTCGGGGTCGGGGTCGGGGTTGGAGTCGGGGTCGGGGTTGGAGTCGGAGTCGGAGTCGGCGTCGGAGTCGGATGTGGCGTTGGTGTGGCCGTTGGCTCCGGAGTCGGCGTAGGGGTCGGCGTCGGGGTCGGCGTTGGCGTCGGCTCTGGAAGCGCGCTCGGAGTGGGCGTCGGCTCTGGAGTCCGGGTCGGCGTTGGCATCGGCTCTGGAAGCGCGCTTGGCGTTGGCGTTGGCGCCGGCGTTTCCGAAGGCTCTGGCGCCGGGGCTACGGGGCCTTCTGGCGGATCAATGGGAGCGGCGGGCTGCTCGGGCGCCGTATCGCCGCCCGAACCGGAACCGCCCGAACCCGAGTCTCCAGGCGCAGACACGACGGGCGGCGACAGCGGCGCCTCCACGATCAGGTCGGACTCCGGGCCCGGTTCGTCACCGGCATCCTCGTCCTCGACCGGCTCGTCGATCACCAGCGGCTCGTGGCTCAGCGCCTCGAGCTTCTCATCCGGGCCGACCTCGGCCGGGATCGAGGGCGATTCGTCGACCTGGCTGGCGCTTGGAAGGCTGGTCACCGCCGACGAACTCGTCAAGCCGGGGATGATCGCGGCTGCCGCGACGACGCCGGCCACGATCAGCGCGGCGGACCCGACGCCGACCAGTGCGCCGATGCCGGTGACCGCTCCCGCCGTCACTCCCGCGGCGCCTCCGCCGCTCGCAGCGCCTCCGGCAGCTCCGGCGCCTCCACCGGCACCGCCCGTACCTCCGGTCGAACCTGATCCGGCTGCGGCGCCGGCCATCGCGGCGCCCCCGGTTCCGGAGACCACGACAGCGCCTTCGACGACACTGGACGGCATCGCCGCGAGTGCGACGATCGGGGCGCCGCCGCCCTGCAGCGTCGCCAGATAACCGGTCGCGCCCGTGATGCCGAGCACGAGCGGCAGCAACACCATCGCCAGGCGGTCGGAGACGTCCTTCGCCTCGGCGACGACGATCATGCACCGTGCACAGTCCGAAAGGTGCGCGTCAAAGCGTTTCTGGTCGCGGGTGCTGAGGTTGCCCCGCGAGTGGGCTCCCATGTGCTCGATGCTCCACTGACATTCCGAACCGGGGGCCGCGCTGCGCAGGTGCGCCTGGATCCACGCCTCGCGCAGACCCTCGCGTGCGCGGAAGGCGAGCTGGGCGACGGCACCGGCCTTCATCCCGAGCAGCGGAGCGACCTCGGCCGGCTTCATCTGCTCGATCTCGGTGTACCAGAGCACCTCCTGCCAACGGGAGGGGAGGCTGCGGAAGGCCTTCGCGGTCAGGCCGCGGTCGAGGGCGTCATCGGCTGCCTGCTCGGTCGTGTCCGGGTCGGCGACGGCATCCATCTCGTCGATGGCGGTCTCGCGACGCGCTTTGCCCCAGCCCGCCGCGGTGTTCCGGATGCTGGTGAAGAGGTAGGCGCGGAACGACCCGTTCGGGCCGCCGCCCTTGAGGATCGCGTTGTAGATGCGCGTATACGACTCCTGGACGAGATCGTCCGGATCGAGCGTGGAGGTGATCGAGCGGGCCACGGCGACACCGGACGGGTAGTGCCGTCGCCAGAGTTCGCCGAAGGCGTGCCGGTCGCCTGACCGGGTGCGCAGGATCAGATCGGCGTCCGCGATCTGCGCGTTGTCGTTGTTCTCGTTCAGCACTGGCATCCAGATCTCGTGGAGCATCGGGTCGGCTCCACAGGAAGAGACGCGTGAATCGGGTCCCCATCACGCGCCTTTTCCATTCTCACCCCGTTCTCCCAGCCTGACCAGCCCTGTGGACAACTCGGAGCCAACTCTCTGCCGGTGCCTTCGGAAAAATGTCAGAAAAAGTTCATCGATTCGCGTGATGAATCGCCACCCAGTCCGTCTCATCATCAGAGCACGCTGCGCGATCACCACCGGGGGGCGGAGATCGCACAGTGCCGACGCGGGGCAATGCGTCGGCTCAGGGCGGGCTCGGGACCCTCGGGGGAGGAGTTCCCGAGCCGCCCGCTCGTCCAGGAGGGAGTGAGGCCGCCGTTGTCTGGGGCACGGCGGCCTCCCCTCTGCTCCGCGGAAGTCGCGTCGCGCCGATCAGACCGCCGGGCGACCCGCCACCCAGACGCGTCGCACGCCCAGGCGCGCATCGAGCAGGACGGCATCCGCGAGCATCCCTCGGTCCAGGCGCCCGAGCCGGTCGCCCTCCCCGATGACGGATGCCGGCGTTTCGGTGAGAGCGCGAACGGCGGCCGCGAGCGGAACGCCTGCCTGCGCCGCGTTGCGCAGCGCGGCATCCTGCGTGAGCGTCGATCCGGCGATCGAGCCCGTCGCATCCGTTCGGGCGATCCCATCCGTCACCGTGACCTTGACAGCTCCCAGGTCGTAGCGGCCGTCTGCGCTGCCGGCCGCGGCCATCGCATCCGTCACCAGGGCGACGCGCTCCGGCGCCGCATCGAAGATCAGCTTGATCACGTGCGGATCGAGATGCACGTTGTCGGCGATCGCCTCGAGCACCACGCGGCGGTCCGCCGCCGCAGCCAGCACAGGGCCCGGATCCCGGTGGTGGATGCCGCGCATCGCGTTGAATGCGTGCGTGAGCACCGTGGCCCCCGCATCGAAGGCGGCAGCGGCGATCCTGGCATCCGCATCCGTGTGGCCGACGGCCGCGACCGCACCGGCGCCCACGATCCGCCGGATCGCGTCGAGCCCGCCGGGGAGCTCGGGGGCGATCGTGACCTGGCGCACGGTTCCGCGTCCGGCGTCGAGCAGGCGCTGGAGATCCGCCGCATCCGGAGCCCGCAGCAGTGATGGCTCGTGAGCGCCCTGATGGCCGGGGTCGAGGAAGGGGCCTTCGAGATGCGAACCGAGGATCTCGGCATCCGTCCCGGCCAGCTCGGCGATCCCGGCGACCCGCGCGGCGAGGTCGTCGACCGACGCGGTCACCAGGGAGATCACGGCGCGCGTCGTGCCGTGCGCTCGATGCAGCGCACGCGCGGTGCGGATCGCCTCCGCACCGTCGTCGTAGGACGCACCGGCCCCGCCGTGGCCATGGATGTCGATGAAGCCCGGCGTGAGCACCGCACCGGCACCGGCGACCTCCGTCGCGTCGACGACCGTGTCGGCGGCGGTCCATGTCGTGCCGGTTCCCGTTTCCACGACGCCGCCGCCCTCGAAGCGGACCCAGGCGTCTTGGGTCTCGACTCCGTGCGAGATCAGTCGCGCGGAATGGATCACGGTTGCGGTCATGGCCTGCTTCCCTCGATCTCGGCCGGGCGCTGCCCGCCCCATCCTTCGGCATCCCACACCGTTCCGAGCGCATCGACGCGCGCACGGAACGAGGTCCAGTCCTTGGCGGATGCCGGTGACCATGCGATCTCGGCCAGAGCCGCCGCGCGGGGGAAGAACAGATGGTCGATGTCCGCGAGCGCGGCGATGGTCTCGGACCACAGCGGCCCCTCGATGCCGAGGATCGCGCTCTCGTCCAACCCCGGCACGATCGCATCCGGCTCCCAGCCGTACGCGGCCTCGAGGTCGATGATCGCGGCCCAGCTCAGCCCGAGCGGATCCTCGGGCGAGGGCTTCATGTCGAGGTACGCGCGCGTGGACGGGGACAGGATGACCGCCCCGCCCCGCTCGGCGAACCGGAGCGCATGCGCCGCATGCTCGACGGTCGGGTCGTCGCTGCCCCAGAACTGGCCGATCGTGCCCTCGGCCACGACCGCGGAACCCGCCTCGTGCCATGCCACCGGCGTCTTCCCGAGCTCGACGGTCAATGCGGTGACGCGCTCGATGAACGCATCGAAGTCTGTCGGCGCGGTCCCGAGGCACTCGTCGCCGCCGACGTGCAGGTACGGTCCGGGTGTCAGTGCCGCGACCTCGCCGAGCACGTCGCAGAGGAACTCCCACGTCGCCTCGTCATGGATGCGCACCGAGGAGTGCCCGACGCCCCAGCCCTGATACGGCTCTCCGGCGACCGGCAGCGGCTGGCCGAGCGCCTCGGCCTGCGCGAGGAGCATGTCGTTCATCACCGGCGGCTCGACGAGCTCGGGGTACGCGAGGCCGATCGCATGCGTGTGCCCCGGCAGATCGATCTCGGGAACGATCACCATGTGGCGTGCGGCCGCGTAGTCGACGATCTCGCGGAAGTCGCCCTTCGAATAGAAGCCGCCAGGGCGGCCGAGCACCGACGTCGCCGATGCCTTCTCGGTCAGCAGCGGCCGGCTGTCGATCTGCAGGCGCCAGCCCTGGTCATCACTGAGATGCAGGTGCAGGTGGTTGAACTTCAGCGACGAGGCGCGGTCGATGAACGCCTTCACCGTCGCCACGTCGAAGAAGGTTCTGGCCACGTCCAGCATCACTCCGCGGTAGGCGAAGCGCGGTTCGTCGGCGATCGATGCCTGGGCGATCGTCCACGCACCGGCCTCCTCGTGCAGCAGCTGGCGCAGGGTCTGGATGCCGTAGAACAGCCCGGCCTCTGAACCGGCGATCTCGACCCGATCCGTCACCTCCAGCCGGTAGCCCTCGCCATCGGCCCCCGTGGCCCGCAGGACGATGTCGCCGGCGGCCGGTTCGCTGCGGGTGGTCTCCGGCCGCACTCCGACGCGCTCGGCCAGGTGGTCGGAGAGGGCGGATGCCGCGGCATCCGCACCGTCGACGATGACGATGCGCGTGCTGGGCGTGAGAGCGAACGCGCCGGGGCCGGTCGCGACGGACGAGGGCAGCGGTACAAGAGTAAGGACCATGAACAAAACCTACCGGTGGGGGCCGTGACATCCAAGCGTTGCGGCTGATCCGATCCGCTATGCTCGAACCGTCGCGACTGGCGTCTGGGTGGACTACCACCGGGGAGCGACTTCTCATGGGAATCGACCGCGCGCCTGGGCCGATCAGGAACAACCCCTTTCCACCGTGAGATCAGGAGCACGTCATGACCGACCCGTACTTCAACGCACCGCTTTCCGAAGTCGACCCTGAGATCGCCGAGGTCCTCGAGCGCGAGCTGAACCGCCAGCGGGGCTTCCTCGAGATGATCGCATCCGAGAACTTCGTGCCCGTTTCTGTGCTGCAGTCGCAGGGCTCCGTGCTCACGAACAAGTACGCCGAGGGCTACCCCGGCCGCCGCTACTACGGCGGGTGCGAAGAGGTCGACGTCGCCGAGTCCCTTGCCATCGAGCGCGCCAAGAGCCTGTTCGGCTCGGAGTTCGCGAACGTCCAGCCGCACTCCGGTGCGACCGCCAACGCCGCCGTGCTGCACGCCATCGCCCGCCCGGGTGACACGTTGCTCGGCCTGTCGCTCGACCACGGCGGACACCTGACGCACGGCATGAAGATCAACTTCTCCGGTCGTCTCTACGACATCGTCGCGTACGGCGTGGACCCGGAGACCTCGCTGGTCGACATGGCCGAGGTTCGTCGACTGGCGATCGAGCACAAGCCGAAGGTCATCATCGCCGGCTGGTCCGCATACCCGCGTCAGCTCGACTTCGCCGCGTTCCGCGAGATCGCCGACGAGGTGGGCGCGTACCTCTGGGTCGACATGGCGCACTTCGCCGGTCTCGTCGCCGCCGGCGTCCACCCGAGCCCCGTCCCGCACGCGCACGTCGTGTCCTCGACCGTGCACAAGACCATCGGCGGGCCCCGTTCCGGCTTCATCCTCACCAACGACGCCGACCTCGCGAAGAAGATCAACTCGGCCGTGTTCCCCGGTCAGCAGGGCGGCCCGCTCATGCACGTGATCGCCGCCAAGGCGACCGCGTTCAAGATCGCCGGCACGCCGGAGTTCAAGGAGCGCCAGGAGCGCACCGTCCGCGGTGCCGCGCTGCTCGCCGAGCGCCTGGGGCGTCAGGACGTTCAGGATGCCGGCATCAAGGTCCGCTCCGGCGGCACCGACGTGCACCTCGTCCTCGTCGACCTGCGCGACGCCGAGATCGACGGCAAGCAGGCCGAGGACCTGCTGCACGACATCCACATCACGGTCAACCGCAACGCGGTCCCGAACGACCCGCGTCCGCCGATGGTCACCTCGGGTCTGCGCATCGGCACGCCGGCGCTCGCGACCCGCGGATTCGGGGATGCCGAGTTCACCGAGGTCGCCGACATCATCGCGCTGGCGCTGCTGCCCGGCGCCGATGTGGCAGCCCTCAAGGCCCGCGTCGACGCGCTTGCCGCCGCCTTTCCGCTCTACCCGGGGCTGACCCAGTGACCGCTGTCGTCCTGGACGGCAAGGCGGCATCCGCCCAGATCAAGGCGGAGCTGGCCGAGCGTGTCGCCGCGCTCGCAGAGAAGGGGATCGTCCCCGGCATCGCCACGGTGCTCGTCGGGGCCGACCCGGCATCCCAGCTGTACGTCGGGATGAAGCACCGGCAGTCCGAGGCGATCGGGATGAACTCGATCCAGCGCGAACTGCCAGCCGACGCCACGCAGGCCGACGTCGAAGCGCTGATCGACGAGCTCAACGCGGACCCCTCCTGTCACGGCTACATCGTTCAGCTCCCGCTGCCGAAGCACATCGACACTGACGCGATCCTCGAGCGCATCGACCCGGCCAAGGATGCAGACGGACTGCACCCGACGAATCTCGGCCGGCTGGTGCTGAACGTCAACAGCCCGATCCATACGCCGCTGCCGTGCACGCCGCGCGGCGTGATCGAGCTGCTGCTGCGCAACGATTACGACCTCAACGGCAAGCACGTCGTCGTCGTCGGGCGCGGTGTGACGATCGGCCGACCGATGGGGCTGCTGCTCACCCGCCGCGACATCAACGCGACCGTCACGCAGGTGCACACCGGGACGCCCGACATGGCGCCCTACCTGCGCGAGGCCGACGTGATCGTCGCCGGCGCGGGGGTCAAGCACCTGATCCGTGCCGAGGACGTCAAGCCCGGAGCAGCTGTGCTCGATGTGGGCGTCACGCGCGAGACGGATCCCGAGACCGGCAAGAACAAGGTCCATGGCGACGTGCACCCCGACGTCGCGTCGGTGGCCGGATGGATCTCGCCCAACCCCGGTGGCGTTGGTCCGATGACCGTCGCACTGCTCATGACCAACGTCGTCGAGGCTGCGGAGCGACTCGCCGGCTGAACGGTCGCGCCACAGCGTCGGAGAACTCGCGAATGTCGGGGCGGATCACAGGATCTGCCCCGACATTCCGCATGTCCGACGTACGGGAACGGGATGCCGGGGTTACAGCTCGTCGAGCATCCGGCGCTGCTCTGGCGTCAGGCCGTCGTCGGGCTCGACGTCGACACGCGCTGCCGGTTCCGGCCGGGAAGCGGATGCCGCGGCATCCTTCGACTTCATGCCGCCGGAGACCTTGTCGTAGACCTCGCCCGCCTTGCGTCGCAGGACGTCGTCGACCTGGTCGTAGATGACCCAGCCGAGCAGGAGCAGCAGCGGCGGCAGGGCGTAGCCCCAGAAGAAGCCGTGGACGCCGACGGGGCTCAGCCACACGGTCAGCACCCAGATGATGAGCTCGACCACGTAGACGAGCGCGTACTGCACGACCTTCTCGCCGGTCTTCGTGCGATCGGCCGCGGACTTCGCCGCCGACTTCTGGAACGCGCCCTTCAGCAGCGGCTTGATGAACAGGGCCGCCAGCGTCAGGATGACGGATGCCCAGAGCGCGTGCCACCCGACGCTCACGCTCGGCAGGACCAGCCCGATGATGAGCAGGACTGCGACGTTGAACACGTAGAGCGCGCCGAAGCGGATGATGCCGTTCCTCATATGCCCAGGTTCGCATACTCTGGCGCCGCGCTGAACCGCTGGTCGGACTGCGCCGCGGGAGCGCGCCCTGGCGCGCCGTGAAGCGCACCGATAGTCTGACGCCGAATCCTGGCCTGCGAAGGAGCCACCGATGGAAGCCGTCCTGTTCGTTCTGCAACTGCTCGTCGTGCTGGGGTGCATCATCATGGGCACGCGCTCGAGCGGCGTCGGGCTCGGTCTCTGGGGCGGTGCGGGCGTCGCGATCCTCGTGTTCGTCTTCCAGCTCTCGCCCGGGTCGCCACCCGTCGACGCACTGCTCATCGTGCTGTCCGTGGTGCTCGCGGCCTCCATGATGCAGGTCGCGGGCGGCATCGACTGGATGGTCTCGGTCGCGGCGAAGCTCATCGCGCGCAACCCGAAGCAGATCACGCTCGTGGCACCGCTCGTCTCATTCCTCTTCGCGGCGGGCGCCGGCACCTCGAACATCCTGTATCCGCTGCTGCCGGTGATCCAGGACCTCTCGTACCGCAACGGCATCCGTCCGTCCCGGCCGCTCTCGCTCTCGGTCGTCGCGACCGGTGTCGCGCTGGCGTGCAGCCCCGTCTCGGCGGCGATGGCGGCGATGGTGACGCTGACCGACGTCGCGCCCTACGATTTCGAGCTCATCGACATCCTGAAGGTGACGATCCCCGCGGCGATCGTCGGCATCGTGCTCAGCTCGCTGGTCGTGAACCGGCTCGGCAAGGATCTCGCTGACGACCCGGAGGTGCAGGCGAAGATCGTCGCCGGCACGCTCGCCCCTCCCCGCTCCGGTGCGGCCGAGGTCAAGGCAGACGTCACGGTGACGACGGCGGGACGCAACGCGGCCATCATCTTCCTCCTCGGCGTGCTGGCGATCGTGGTGTTCGGCCTGTTCAAGGGCATCCGTCCGCTGGATGCCGATGGCGATCCGGTCGGCATGACACCGATCATCGAGATCATCATGTTCCTCGTCGGCACGCTCATCCTGATCGTGTCGCGTCCGAAGGTCGGCGAGGTGCCGACCGCGACGGTGTTCAAGGCCGGTATGGTCTCGGCGATCGCGTTGTTCGGCCTCGCGTGGTTGACCGACACCTTCCTCTCCGCGCACATCGAGTTCATCTCCGAGAGCATCGGAGCGCTGGTGGGGGCAGCGCCCTGGATCTTCGCGCTCGGTGTCTTCCTCGTCTGCGTGCTCACCACCAGCCAGTCGACCGCGACGCGGACGATCGTGCCGATCGGGCTCGCCGCCGGCATCCCGCTCGGCGTGCTCAGCGGCATGTGGGCCGGCGCGTTCGCCGGTATCTACCTGCTGCCGACCAACGGATCGCAGATCGCCGCGGCGAACTTCGACGTCTCCGGCACGACCAAGCTCGGCACGAAGCTCATCGACCACTCGTTCTTCCTGCCGACCCTCATCCTCGCGGTGACCACGATCGGCGCCGGCGCCGCGTTCGGTGCGCTCTGGGGCGGATGAGCGGCCTAGGTCGTGTCTCCTAATTCGCGAGGTCGCCTCGCAGGATGATTCTTGAGTGAGTCGGGAACTACACGAATCTGCGCGAGGAACCGGCTGATCACGCGATAGGTCGGTCGCGTGGCGGGTTGAGCACGAAGATTCATCAGCTCGTCGACGGGCGTGGGCTGCCGCTGGTGGTCTTGATCGGCCCCGGCCAAGCGGGCGACTCTCCGATGTTCCCCGTCCTGATGCACCATCTGCGGGTCGTGCGCCGCGGCCCGGGCCGTCCGCGTTCACGTCCTGACCAGGTGCGGGGCGACAAGGCATACTCGTCCCGCGCAATCCGCCACCACCTGCGAGCATCATCACGACTCGCTGGCGACGACCTCTGCTTTGAAACCGGCGGAGTTCTCCAGCCAGCCGGCGTAGTGATCCGGGCCTCCCGCGTGCGGATACCGGTCCTGATACAACGGTCGCCAGCCATGCTTCTCCGCCCGAGCAACAATCGCGTCGACCCGGGAAGGCGCGCCCGCCTTGAACGCGAGATGGTTCACACCAGGCGCCCTCCGATCGTGCGCCACCGTGGACAGATTCGGGGAGGTCGTGAGCGTCAGATAAGCGCCACCAGCGGCCCACGACTCGCCCTCGGGCCACTCGCCCTCGCACTCAAAGCCGAGCTCGCGAAGCAGCCAGCCCCACTCCGCCCGAGCCTCCGCAAGATCCGCGATCCACACCTCGACATGATGAAACCCCGCCACGCCCTACAGTCTCCCAACACCGCCAACGGACCGTTTGGGAGACACGTCCTAGGTCAGAACTCGCGGTAGAGGTCCCACGACGCACGGCAGGAGGCCGCGACGTCGGCGACGTGCGACGGGTCCTCGGTGATCCACTCGGTTCCCGGCTCGTTCAGCTCGGCGACGGCCGCATCCCCCAGGAGGAACTCGCGCCGGAACTCCGCCTGCACCGCGTCGAAGTGCGCTCCGGCGGACCGCGCCTGATCGGCGAGCTCGCGGAAGCGGATGCCGGCGGCGAGGATCTCCTGGCTGCCCAGGTAGGGCTTGTTCAGTGCGACATCGGCGGCGGTCCGGACCGCGAACCCGGCACGATGGGCCTCCGCGAGGATGCGCAGCCGTGCGGGATCCATGGTCGGCGGGTCGGCAGGATCGCGTTGTTCGCCGTGCGCGTCGCCGCGGTTGGACAGCGCCACGACGTCCGGCAGCCGATCCTTGGCCTCACGCGGGACGTTCACGGCCCCGTCCTTCGTCGTCGTGGTGTTCATGGTGTCGTGGAACGACAGTCGTGTGAAGCGGTCTCCCGTGCGCAGCTTCTCGGCGATGAAGCGCTCGGTGAGATCGTCGCGAATGCGCTCGTACACGCCGAGGCCGCGCTCGGCCACATCGACGAAGGCATCGACGAGGGCGTGGAGTCCGGCATCCGTGTCCGGAACCTGCAGGATCGGGAGGAACGAGAACGTCACAGGGCGGATCGCGTCGACGCCGGTGAGATCGACCTTCTTCCACGCGCCCGCCGACCGCGTGCGTTCGATGGCCTCGGTGAGGTCGGCGGCGACGTCCGCGGGTTTGGCCCTGTTCGGATCGCGCACCAGGCGCGGATGCGGATTCAGCACCGCGACGACGCGGGGATCCTCCGCAGCCCAGCGGCGGACGATCGCGTCGGTGGCGACGTCGGTGAAGTCGTACTGGAGACGCCTGGTCAGCGCGGGGGAGAGGAACTCCGCGATCTCGGCGGGAATGGCAGCGCCCGCGTGCGGGCAGCTGATCAGGACATCGGCATCCCGGATCGCGTCGTCGAGCGTGCGCCGATCGGCGTCGGCGAAGACGACGATCTCGGCTTCGGTGAAGGTCTTTCCGGCGGGGATGAGCTCCAGTGCGGCCATGCGCTCATGCTAGCGACGTCCGGCGCCGTGCCACAGGGGCGAGATGCGGATGCCGGGGTAGGGGGTGCGGATCAGGCCGCGCTGCCCATCGCCCCTTCGATTCCGATGATGCGGGCCTGCTCGTCGAAACGGAACGTCGCCGAGCCGGTCGCGTCGCTGACGATCGCGCCGGAGAAGGCCTCGTCGGTCCACTCCAGGTTCCAGCCGGCCAGGCGCGCGGCATCCCACACCGACGAGCGGGCGTCCGGCAGGGTCAGCGTCGAAAGCATGCGTGGCGCCGCGATGACCGCGTCAGCGACCGTGAGCGGTGCGATCGGCGCGTCGAGCAGGAAGACGGCGCGGGTGCCGCCGCCGACCGGGGCGGAGTAGTACGGCGAGCGTCCGGTGATCTCGACGGCGACCGAGCCGATCACGTGCGTCGCCTGCGCGATCCATGCCTCGGCGTCGTCTCGGGCATCCTCGGGGAAGGGCAGCTCGGACTGTGTCAGCTCGGCGATGCCGTACTGCTGGCCGTAATCGCGCAGCTGCGCGGCGACGCCCTGCGCATCGCCCTGCGGGTGCGCCCACGCCCAGAGCAGCGAGCGCGGTCCCGGTGCGAGCGTCGCGATGAGGTGCGGTGTGGTGATCAGCTGGTTCGCGGCGTCGTCGTTGGACGTGAACGTCAGCGTTCCGGCGTTCAGGTCGGCATCCCAGCGGTGCTCGCCGAGAGCGTCCGTGGCGGCGACGAGGGCGTCCTGGCGGAGGGCGGTGAACAGTGCGGCCCGGTCGGCCAGTGGCTGGAGTGCGGCGAAGCTCATGGCTCCAGTCTGGCCTGGGAAACTATGAATCCGCCACGTGCTTTTCGGCGGCGACGACGCGGCCCATGCGCCAGACGCTCGGGAGCGCGAGCGTCGTGAGCGCAACGACCGCGTAGACCGCACCGGAGGCGATGAGCACGGTCGTGACATCGGCGTTCGTGATGAGCCAGCCGTAGACGAGCGTGCCGATCGGGATCGCGACCCAGCTGCCCAGCATGTCGTAACTCGAGACGCGCGACAGCCGATCCACAGGGACGTTCTCCATCATGGCGACGTTCCAGCCGGTGTTGAACACCTCGTGGCCCGCGCCGGCGAGGAAGGCGACGATCGCGAGGAGGATCACGGCAGGGTGGATCCCGAGCATCGTCAGCGGGATCGCGAACATGGCCATGCCGATCATGCCCAGGCGCAGCGGACGCTTCAGCGGCACCCACATCAGGACGAGCGTCATGAGCAGGACACCGGCGCCCTCCGCACTGAGCACCCAGCCCCAGCCCGCGATGCCGAGCCGGTCGTCGTTCTTCGCGATGTAGGGACCCGCGACGCTCCAGGCGCCGACGTGGATGGCGTTCATGATCATGAACGCCAGCACGATCGTCCACAGCCACGTCCGGCCCCAGAACTCATTCCAGCCGAGCCGGAGGTCGCGGAACAGCGTCGAACCGCCTCGGCCGGCCGGCGGGGGCAGCTTCACGAGTGCGAGCACGGGGATCGCGACGAGCCACCCGGCCGTCTGGACGACCATGGCCCAGGCGGGGCCCGCCGCGGTCACCAGGATGCCGGCGATGATGGGTCCGCCGATCGTGACCGTCGACCGGACGAACGACAGCATCGCGTTGGCCTGCTGAAGGTGCTCCGGCGCGGTGAGCTGAGGGATGATGCCCTGCATCGCCGGCATCACGAACGCCGTCGATGCGCCGCTGACGATCGACAGGATCACGAGCAGGGGAACCGTCGCCGTGCCCGTGAAGAGCAGAGCGGCCATCGCGCCGACGGCGAGGATGTCGATGACATAGCAGGTCTGGATGACGAGCGCCCGCGGCATCCGATCCGCCACGACGCCGCCGAAGAGGATGAAGACGATGTTGCTCACGGTGAATGCGGCCAGCACGTACGACAGCGAACGGGCGTCGTTGTCGATCTCGAGGACGGCGAACGCGAGCGCGATCGACGACATCGAGCCGGTGGTCATCGTGATCGCCCTGGCGATGAAGAACCAGCGGAAGCTGCGGTCCTGCATGGCGGCGAGCCCGCGCATCATCGGAGCGTTCTCGTCAGCGGCATCCTTCCATCCTGGCATCCTGCCGCGCTGCGTCGATTCGAACCGGGCTACCAGGCGGGGCGGATGCCGGTGAGGGCCCAGGCCGCCTGGATGGCCGCGCCCCGAGCGACGTACTCGCCGGGTTCGGGAACGACGACGGGGGCGTCGAAGATCTCGGCGGCGATCGCGGAGACCGCAGGACTCTGCGCCGCGCCCCCGATGAGCAGCACGCGATCGGCGGTCACGCCGTGCTCGAGCATCGCGTCCAGCCCGAACGCCAGGCCCTTCAGCACGCCCTCGATCGCCGCGCGGGCGAGGTTCGCGCGCGTCGTCGATGCCAGCGTCATGCCGGAAAGCGTCGCGGTGGCGTCCGGCCGGTTCGGGGTGCGCTCGCCCTCGAACCACGGCTGCAGCGACAGTCCGTCGGCGCCGGGCTCCGCCGCGAGGGCCAGGCGCGAGAGCTCGTCGTGATCGATGCCGAGCAGCGCGGCGGTGACATCGAACACCCGCGCGGCGTTCAGTGTGGTCACGATGGGCAGGCGCGCTCCTGACGCATCGGCGAAACCGGCGACCGTGCCGCTGGGGTCGACCACCGGTGCGTCCGTGACGGCGAACACGGTGCCGCTCGTGCCGATCGACACACCGACGTCTCCGGGGCGCGCACCGAGTCCGAGCGCCGCCGCGGCGTTGTCGCCTGCTCCGGCCGACACGACGAGGCCGTTGGGCCCGGCGACGTGGTCGGAGGGGCCCAGCACGCGGGGGAGCACGACGTCACCGGCATCCCGGCGCAGTGCGAGCGACAGCAGATCGCGGTCGTACTCGTCGCCTGCCGGGTCGAAGTATCCGGTGCCGCTCGCATCAGAGCGGTCGGTCACGAGCTCGGACAGTACAGGGCCGAGCTCGGACTCGCCGGCCGGACCGTACCCCCGAAGGCGCCAGGTCAGCCAGTCGTGCGGCAGCGCGACCGCGGCGACCCGCGCGGCGTTGTGCGGCTCGGCATCCGCGAGCCAGCGCAGTTTCGTGACGGTGAACGACGCCACCGGCACCAGACCGGTGCGCCGCGCGAACTCCGCGGCGCCCACCTCCTCGGTGAGCGCCGCGGCGGCATCCGCCGAGCGCGTGTCGTTCCACAGCAGTGCGTCACGGATGACGCGGCCGTCGGAATCGAGTGCGACGAGTCCGTGCTGCTGGCCGCCGATGCCGATCGCCGCGACGTCGGCCAGCCCACCGGCATCCGACAGGGCGCTCTGCAGAGCGTCCCACCAGGCCGACGGATCCACCGACGTGCCGTCGGGGTGCGACGCGCGCCCCGAGCGAACCACGGCTCCCGTCGAAGCGTCGCGGATGACGACCTTGCAGCTCTGCGTCGAAGAATCGACTCCGGCAACCAGCGTCATCTCAGCGGGCTCCGAGCAGGTGCTCGGTGGCGAGCTGCTGCAGGCGAACGAAGCCGAAGCCCTTGCCGCCCAGGTACGCGTTCGCGTCGAAGTCCTCGTAGGCGGAGCGGTCCGCCAGGAAATCGTCGTAGCTCTCGCCCTGGTTCAGCGTCGGCGTCGACAGCTCGTCGACCTTCGCGGCGGCCAGCGCCTCCTGCACCTCGGGGTCGGCGCGGAAGGCCGCAGCGCGCTCCTTGAGCAGCAGGTAGGTGCGCATGTTCGCGGCGGCGGAGTCCCACACGCCGGTCTCGTCCTCGGTGCGGCTCGGCTTGTAGTCGAAGTGGCGAGGGCCGTCGTACGCGGGAACCCCTCCGGGGCCGCCGTTCTCGAGCAGGTCGACGAGCGAGAACGCGTTGTGCAGGTCGCCGTGACCGAAGACGAGGTCCTGGTCGTACTTGATGCCGCGCTGGCCGTTGAGGTCGATGTGGAAGAGCTTGCCGTGGAACAGCGCCTGCGCGATGCCTGCGGTGAAGTTGAGCCCGGCCATCTGCTCGTGGCCGACCTCGGGGTTCACGCCGACGAGCTCCGGGCGCTCGAGGGAGTCGATGAACGCGATCGCGTGACCCAGCGTCGGCAGCAGGATGTCGCCGCGCGGCTCGTTCGGCTTGGGCTCGATCGCGAAGCGGATGTCGTAGCCCTTGTCGGTGACGTAGTCGCCGAGCAGGTTGACGGCCTCGCGGTAGCGCTCGAGCGCTGCGCGCACGTCCTTGGCGGAGTCGTACTCCGCACCCTCGCGGCCACCCCACATCACGAACGTCTTCGCCCCCAGCTCTGCACCGAGGTCGAGCTGGCGGAAGACCTTGCGCAGCGCGTAACGACGCACATCGCGGTCGTTCGAGGTGAAGCCGCCATCCTTGAAGACCGGTGCGCTGAACAGGTTGGTGGTGACCATCGGGACGATCAGGCCGGTGTCGGCCAGCGCGCCCTTGAGGCGGTCGATCTGGGTCTGACGCTCCGCATCCGTGGAGCCGAAGGCGAACAGGTCGTCATCGTGGAAGGTGAGACCGTACGCGCCGAGCTCGGCGAGCTTCTCGACGGCGTGCACGACGTCCAGTGCCGGGCGGGTGGGACCGCCGAACGGGTCGGTTCCGTTGTAGCCGATCGTCCAGAGGCCGAACGAGAACTTGTCTTCGCGGGTGGGGGTGAGTGCCATGGCGCATCGCTTTCAACGTCGGTGGTGAATTGTTGTGAGCTAGAACATATCAAGACTGATTGGGGATCGCAATGCGTGCAGTGGAACCGCGCACGATCAGCTCCGCCGGCAGCTGGAGCTGCTCGGTGTCGCCGCCGCGGAGCATCCCCAGCACGATGCCGACGGCGGCGGCTCCCATTTCGGCAAGGGGCTGGCGCACGGTCGTGAGCTGAGGAGTATGCGACGACGCCTCGGGGATGTCGTCGAAGCCCACCACCGACAACGCATCGGGAACACGGATCCCGCGCTCGGTCGCGACCCGGATCATCTCGATGGCCGACAGGTC
Organism: Microbacterium sp. GXF0217; assembly: GCF_054798195.1. Lineage (NCBI taxonomy): Bacteria > Bacillati > Actinomycetota > Actinomycetes > Micrococcales > Microbacteriaceae > Microbacterium > Microbacterium sp. GXF0217. The sequence continues at coordinate 352,985 of NZ_JBSJZG010000003.1, forward strand.
GTTCGCGGCGAAGACCGCGGTCGGTCGGTCGTCGAGATCGAGCAGCGCGTCGGCGCCGGCGGTCGCGGATGCCGCTCGGTAGCCGCCGTCGGCGACGAGCGTCTCGTCGAACGCGATGCCGGCCGCTTCCAGTGCATCTCGGTAGCCGCGCTCGCGCTGATGGGCGGATTCGAGATCGGTCCGACCGCGCAGATGGGCGATGCGCCGGTGTCCGAGCGAGATCAGGTACTCCGTGGCCGCGCGCGCGCCGGAGACGTTCTCGACCGACACGGTCGCCGGCCCGCCAGGGCCGGTGTGCGGATCGACCGCGACGAAGGGGACGGAGGCCTCGGTCGGCATGACGGTCGGCGTGACGAGGATCGCCGCATCGATCAGCGTGCCGCCGAGGCGGGAGAGCGATCGCCGCTCCCAGCCGAGGTGGTCTCCGGCCGAGACGCTGCCGGCGTAGGCGAGCACGTCGTATGGGGTGTCCTGGAGTGCGGTGGAGACGCCGCGCAGCAGCTGCAGGGCGAAGGGCTCGAACTCGGCGACCAGGACGCCGATCACGTTCGTGCGCCCTCGGCGCATCGATGTCGCGACGAGCGAGCTCTCGTATCCCAGCTCGGCGACGACGCCGAGGACGTGGGCGAGTGTCGCGGCGGACACGCCATCGCGGCCGTTGATCGCCTTGGAGACGGTCGCCACCGAGACTCCGGCTGCGAGGGCGACGTCGGTGATGGTCGGTCGAGCGTTCATGTGGTCAGCCTAGTCACTCGCACGAAAACGTTATCGATATCGTTTGACATGGGTGCGTCGGCGGTGCCAGAGTGGGCGACACAACACATTGGTGTGGTTGGCAACAAATGCGTTGCACCGGCCGCACGACTCGATGAAGAGGAGAACACAGCATGAAGATGCGCAAGGCATGGGCCGCCGGTGCGGCCGTCGCAGCGCTGGGAATGCTCGGCCTGACCGGCTGCACGGCCGGCGGCGGTGGCGACGGCGGCGGCGACAGCGGCACTCTCACGATGTGGCACAACTCGACGACCGGCGACGGCAAGCAGTATTGGGAGGACGCGGCTGCCGCCTTCCACGAGGAGAACCCCGACGTCACGATCAAGGTGACCTCGATCCAGAACGAGGACATGGACGGCAAGCTGCAGACCGCCGTCAACTCCGGTGACATGCCGGACATCTTCATGGCGCGCGGAGGCGGCAAGCTCGCCGACATCGTGGCGGCCGGCAAGGTCAAGGACCTCACCGACCTCATCGACGACGACGTGAAGACCTCGTTCGGCGATGCCCCGTTCAGCGCGTTCACGGTCGACGACAAGATCTACGGCGTGCCCAGCGCCGTGCTCCCCGGCGGCATCTTCTACAGCAAGGACCTGTTCGCTGAGGCGGGCATCGACGAGACGCCGACCACGATCGACGAACTCGGCGATGCCGTCGAGAAGCTGAAGGCAGCCGGCATCCAGCCGATCGCGCTCGGCGCGAAGGACGCATGGCCCGCTGCGCACTGGTACTACTTCTTCGCACTGCGCGCCTGCGGCCAGGACATCGTGCAGAATCTCGCCACCGACCCGGACTTCTCCGACGGATGCTGGCTGGAAGCGGCCGAGAACCTCGACGAGTTCGCGTCGATCGAGCCGTTCAACGAAGGCTTCCTGACCACGTCGGCCCAGGAGGGCGCCAACTCGTCCGCCGGTCTCGTCGCGAACCACAAGGCCGCCATGGAGCTCATGGGCGCGTGGGACGTCGGCGTCATCGCGAGCCTCACGCCGGACCAGAAGCCGCTCGCCGATCTCGACTGGTTCCCGTTCCCCGAGGTCGACGGCGACGGCGCACCCGGCGCGATGATGGGCGGCGTCGACGGGTACTCGTGCTCGAACGACTCGCCCGCCGCGTGCGAGGACTTCCTCAACTTCGTCTCGTCCAAGCAGTGGCAGGAGAAGTACGCGGTGGCGTTCCAGACGATCCCCGCATCGCAGGATGCCACCGGCGCCGTGACCGACCCGTCTCTCGCGCCTCTCATGGCGGCCTACACCGAGGCGCCGTACGTGTCGCTGTGGCTGGACACCTCGCTCGGGCAGAACGTCGGAAACGCGCTGAACACCGGTGTCGTCGAGATGCTGGCAGGTCAGGGAGACCCGCAGAAGCTCGTCGACGGCGTCGAAGCAGCCGCGGCAAGGGGCTGAGTCGCAGCATGACCGATTCACAGGCGCTGATGGAGACGCCGGCGCCTGCGAGCAGCACCCGTGCCGGGACCGACCAGGTCCCGGCACGGCGATCCCCGCGGCCGGACTGGCGCAAGCGCGGCGAGATCGTGCTGCTGGCAGGCCCCGCGCTCCTTGTCTTTCTCGGCTTCGTCATCTTCCCGGTGCTGATGGCGGGCTTCTACGGCTTCTTCCGCTGGAACGGCTTCGGCTGGCCGACGGAGTTCGTCGGACTCGACAACTACGTGCTCATGCTGCAGGACGAGACGTTCCGGCAGGCCGTGATGCACAACTTCATCATCGTGATCCTGTCGCTCGTCATGCAGGGTCCGATCGCGATCCTGTTCGCCCTGCTGCTGAATCAGAAGATCCGCGGCCGCTCGGTGATCCGCGTGCTGATCTTCGCTCCCTACGTCATCGCGGAGGTCGTGGTCGGCACGGGGTGGAGCCTGATGCTCCAGGATGCCGGAGCGCTGAACTCCTTCCTCGAGAAGATCGGCCTCGAGTCGTGGCAGCACTCGTGGATCGCGGATCCGTCCATCGCGATGTGGTCGCTGATGGTCATCATCACGTGGAAGTACATCGGCTTCGCCGTGATCCTCATGCTCGCGGGCATGCAGTCGATCCCCGAGGAGCTGTACGAGGCCGCGGCCATCGACGGCGCCGGGTTCTGGCGTGCGCAGTGGAGCATCACGCTGCCGCTGCTCGGGCCGACCATCCGCATCTGGGCGTTCCTGTCGATCATCGGCTCGCTCCAGCTGTTCGACCTCGTCAACATCATCTGGGGGCAGTACATCGCGGCCACCGCCGGCACCTCGACCATGGCCACGTACATGTACCAGAACGGCCATCTGGCCGGGAACTACGGCTTCGGAAACGCCGTCGCCGTGATGCTGTTCCTCATCTCGCTGGTCGTCGCGCTCGTGTATCAGCGGTTCGTGCTCCGGCGCGACACCGAGGGCGCGCTGACCGGAGAAAGCCGAAAGGGTCGTAGGCGATGACCGACACGCTCAAGACGTCCGTGGCCATCCAGGCGGTCGGCCCTCGACGCCGTCGCGCCGAATCCGGAGTGAAATGGGGCAGCCCAGGGGTGTACCTGCTCGCGCTGGTGCTCATCACGGTGTGCGTCACGCCGCTGCTGTACATCATCATCGGCGGCTTCCGCACGAACTCGCAGATCACGAACGACCCGGCCGCCTGGCCGGATCCGTGGCAGGTCACGAACTACACGGACGTGCTCGCCAGCAGCGAGTTCTGGACCGCGATGCTGAACTCGACGCTCTCGGCGGTGGGCACCACGCTGGGCGCCGTCATCCTCGGCGTCATGGCGAGCTACGTGATCGCGCGGTACGACTTCTCGGGCAAGGCCGTGATGTACTCCGTGTTCGCCGCCGGGCTCATGTTCCCGGTGACGGTCGCGATCACGCCCCTCTACCTGCTGATCCGCAACCTGGGGCTCGTGAACAGCCTGGCGGGCATCATCCTTCCGCAGATCGCGTTCGCCCTGCCGACGACGATCATCATCCTCGTGCCCTTCCTTCGGGCCATCCCGAAGGAACTCGAGGAGGCTGCGTCGATCGACGGGGCCTCGCGACTCGGATTCTTCTGGCGCATGGTCGTTCCGCTGAGCCTCCCCGGCGTGATCACCGTCGGCATCCTCGCGTTCATCGGCGCGTGGAACGGCTACATGCTCCCGCTGTTCATCCTCAACGACTCCAGCTTGTTCACGCTGCCGCTCGGGGTGCAGAACTTCGCCTCGCAGTACTCGGTCGACACCGCCCGGGTGCTCGCGTACACGTCGCTGTCCATGCTGCCGGCGCTGATCTTCTTCAGCCTGTTCGAGCGCCGCATCGTCGGCGGTCTGACCGGCGCCGTCAAGGGCTGAGACCCGCACGCACGATTCAGGGAGACCTCTATGACCCCGGACATCCCCGCATTCCCGACCCCGTCGGCGCGCGTCGCCGACCTCGTCGCGCAGATGACACTGGAGGAGAAGGCCGCTCAGATCGTCGGCTACTGGCTCGACCAGGGCGGCGACGTCGTCGCGCCGATGCAGAACGAGATGGCGGGGGATGCCGCGGGCGGCACCCTCGCCGAGACCACCCGGCACGGCATCGGCCACTACACCAGGGTGTACGGCACGCGGCCGGTGGATGCCGCGGAGCGCGCCGCCTGGCTCTGGACCGAGCAGCGGCGGCTGAAGCGCGAGACGCGCCTCGGCATCCCGGCGCTCGTGCACGAGGAGTGCCTGACGGGACTGGCCGCCTGGAAGGCGGCGACCTTCCCGACGCCGCTGGCCTGGGGTGCGTCGTTCGACCCCGAGCTGGTCGCTGAGATGGCATCGCTGATCGGGGAGTCGATGCGCAGCCTCGGCATCCATCAGGGTCTGGCGCCGGTGCTCGACGTCGTGCGCGACCCGCGCTGGGGTCGCGTCGACGAGTGCATCGGCGAGGACCCGTACCTGGTCGGGACGATCGGCACGGCGTTCGTGCGCGGGCTGCAGTCGTCCGGTGTCCACGCCACGCTCAAGCACTTCCTCGGGTACTCCGGCTCTCGGGCCGGTCGCAACCATGCACCGGTCCCGGCGGGGCCGCGCGAGATCTCCGACGTGTTCCTGCCGCCGTTCGAGATGGCCATTCGCGACGGCGGCGTCCGCAGCGTCATGAACAGCTACGCCGAGATCGACGGGATGCCGGTGGCGGCCGATCCGGACCTGCTCACGGGCCTGCTGCGCGAGAAGCTCGGCTTCGACGGCGTCGTGGTCGCGGACTATTTCGCGGTCGCCTTCCTCGAGGTCATGCACGCGGTGGCGACCGACCGCGGTCAGGCCGCCGCGCTGGCCCTCGCCGCCGGCATCGACGTCGAACTGCCCTCGGGCGACGCATATCTCGCGCCGCTGATCGAGCGGGTGCGCGTCGACGAGTTCGATGAGCGCTACCTCGATCGCGCGGTGATCCGCTTGCTGACGCAGAAGGAGGAGCTCGGGCTGCTCGAGCCCGGTGCCTTCGAGGACGACCCGCCGGCCGTGATCGATCTCGACACACCTCAGCACCGCGCACTCGCGCGACGTCTGGCCGCGGAGTCCCTGGTGCTGCTGTCGAACGACGGCGTCCTTCCGCTCGCGCGCACAGCACGCCGGATCGCGCTGATCGGGCCGAACGCCGACCGTGCCGACGCCCTGCAGGGCTGTTACTCGTTCGCGAATCATGTGCTCGCCCACCACCCCGAATACGAGATCGGCTTCGAGATCCCGACGGTGCGCGAGGCGCTCGTCGCGGCGCTGCCGGATGCCGAGATCGTCCACGTGCGCGGTGCGGATGTCGAGGGGGACGATCGGTCCGGTTTCGGTTCGGCGGCTGCTGCCGCGGCATCCTCCGATGTCGCGATCGTCGTCGTCGGCGACCAGGCCGGGCTGTTCGGCCGTGGCACGGTCGGTGAGGGCAACGACGTCGATTCCCTCGATCTGCCCGGCGTGCAGCGCGAGCTCGTGGAGGCACTGGTGGCGACGGGCACTCCGGTCGTCGTCGTGCTGATCACCGGGCGCCCGTACGCGATCGACTGGGCGCTCGACGCCGAGGGTGCACGGCCGGCCGCGGTGCTGCAGGGGTTCTTTCCTGGTGAGGCGGGCGGGACGGCGATCGCGGACGTGCTGATCGGCGACGTCTCGCCGTCCGGTCGGATGCCGGTGAGCCTGCCCCGGTCATCCGGTGCGCAGCCGTACAGCTATCTCCGCCCGATTCTCGGCGGACCGTCTGCGGTCACCGCGCTCGACTCGACGCCGCTGCGGCCGTTCGGCTTCGGCCTGTCGTACACGACGTTCGCGTACGACGCGTTCGCGGTGTCCGAGGAAGCCGAGACGGACGGGGGCTTCACCGCATCGGTCGTCGTGACGAACACCGGATCCCGTGACGGCGCGGATGTCGTCCAGCTGTACGGAAGGGACGTCACGGCCTCGCTCACGCGTCCCGTCGCGCAGCTGCTCGCGTATGCGCGGGTCGAGCTGTCCGCAGGCGAGAGCCGAACGGTGCGCTTCGCGGTCCCCGCGACGCGATTCGCCTTCACGAACCGCAGCCTGACGCGCGTCGTCGAGCCCGGGGAGGTGCGCGTGTGGGTCGGATCGCACGCCGCGGCTTCAGCCGCGGGCGAGATCTCCGATGCGACCGGGGGCGCCATCGCGAACGAGCGGGCGGCCGTGTGCCGCGACATCGGGGGCATGGCGACCGAAGCGGGCATGGTGATGCTGACAGGTGAGGTGCACGAGGTGACCGCGGCGGATGAGCGAATCGTGTCTGTCGTGGTCGAGGACACCAGCGTTGCGGCACGGCATCGATAACCTGGGCGGATGAACGAACGAGCGACGACGGTGGAAGGCGTGCGCCGCACCAACCTGGGCGAGGTCCTGCGGCTGGTGCACCATCAGGGCGCACGCTCGCGCGCGACGATCACGGCCGACACCGGACTGAACCGCTCGACCGTCGCGGACCTGGTTGCGGAGCTGGCGACGCGCGGCCTCGTCATCGAGCAGGAGCCGGACGCCACGCGCCGCGTGGGGCGGCCATCGCCCATCGTCGCGCCCAGCCCTGACATCGTCGCGATCGCCGTGAACCCCGAGGTCGACGCGATCGAGATCGGCGTGATCTCGCTCGGCGGAGCCGTGCACGAGCGCACCAGAGTCGCGTTTGCGCAGCCGCCGACGCCCGCGGAGGTCGTGACGGCGGTGTCGCGGTTCGTGCGGGACTGGCGCACCCGTGCGCCGCAGGCGCGGATCGTCGGCGTCGGCCTCGCTGTCCCCGCGCTCGTGCGTGCCGAGGACGGCATCGTGCGCCTCGCGCCGCACCTGGGGTGGCAGGACGAGCCGATCGCGGAGCAGCTCGGCGCCGCGCTGGAGGTTCCCGTCCACGTCGACAACGACGCGTCTCTCGGTGCACGTGCCGAGCGCCTGTTCGGTGCCGCGCGGGAGCACCATGACGTCGTCTATCTCAACGGCGGTGCGAGCGGCATCGGCGGTGGACTGATCCTGGACGGACGACTGATCTCCGGCGCCGGCGGATACGCCGGTGAGTGGGGGCAGACGCGGCCGGGCATCCTTTCGGACGACGACCGCCGAACCGACGGCGGCGTGCTCGAGGACGAGGTCAATCGCGCCCGGCTGCTGCACGAGGCCCGCCTCGGTGCGGTCGATGATGCGGCGCTCGCCGCCGTGCTCGCCGCGACCAGCGACGCCGGTATCGTCGCCGAGATCGACCGGCAGCGGCGCATCCTCATCGCGGCGCTGGCGAACGCGGTCAACGTGCTGAACCCCTCGATCGTCGTGCTGGGCGGGTTCCTCGCGATGCTCCGCGATCGCGACGCGGACGGCTTCGACGCACTCGTGCGCGCCGGTGCGCTGCAGGCGCCAGCCGAGCAGGTCGAGCTGAAGGCGGCTGCGCTCGGCGCCGATCGACTGCTGATCGGCGCCGCAGAGGCCGCGTTCGCGCCGTTGCTGGCCGACCCGCTGCGCGGCTGACGTTCCGACCGGACAACCGGGGCCGGACAGCCGTGGCCGGACGTTCCACGGACACGGTGACGAATCACGAACACGGTGACGAATCACGAACGAAACGGTCCGATCCGTCCGTGATTCGTCACAAGGTTCGTGATTCGTACGGGCCGAAGCGTCAGTAGTGCGCGCGCTCAGTGGTCGTGTCGGCGCCGAACCGGGCGGCGAGCGCTTCAGACGCTCGGGCGAGCATCGCGACATCCGCTCCGACCGCCACGAAGTCCGCGCCCTGCGCGATGTAGGCGTCAGCGCCCGCCGGGCCGAAGGCGTTCACCCCCACGGGCTTGCCCGCCGCCTTCACCGCGGCGAACGTGCGCGCCACGGCATCCAGAACCTCCGGATGCGCCTGCTCGCCGAGCCGACCGACGGATGCCGCGAGGTCGGACGGCCCGACGAACACGGCGTCCACACCGTCGACGGCTGCAATGTCGGCCGCGTGCTCCACCCCGGCGGAGGTCTCGATCTGCACGGTCAGCGAGACGTGCGCTGCGGCATCCTGCAGGTAGCCGTCCACGCGGTTCCAGCGGGCGCTGCGCGACAGAGCGCTGCCGACGCCGCGGATGCCGAGCGGGGGATACCTCGTCGCCGCGACCGCTGCGGCGGCCTCGTCGGCGGACGACACCATCGGCACGATGATGTTCTGTGCGCCCAGGTCGAGCACCTGCTTGATGATGACGGCGTCATTCCAGGGCACGCGCACGAGCGGTGCGACGGGGTAGGCGGCAACCGCCTGCAGCTGGGCGAGCACGCTCGACAGCGAGTTCGCCGAGTGCTCCATGTCGATCAGCAGCCAGTCGACGCCGGAGCCAGCGGCGATCTCGGCGATCATCGGGCTGCCGGAGCAGACCCACATGCCGATCTGCGGGCGGTCTGCTTCCGCGAGACGCTCGCGGAAGGACCGGGCTAGATGAAGCGGCATTCGATCGTTCCCATCTCGCGGTAGTCGCACAGGACGGTGTCGCCCTGAGACACCCACATCGGACGTGTGAACGATCCTGCCAGGATGATCTCCCCGGCCTCCAGCCGCGCGCCGTGCTGGTGGAACTTGTTCGCCAGCCACGCGACGCCCGCCGCCGGGTGTCCGAGGACTCCGGCGGCGACGCCGGTCTCCTCGATCTCGCCGTTGCGGCTGAGCACGCCGGGCACCCAGCGCAGGTCGATCTCATCAGGGCGCCTGCGCACCGTGCCGAGCACCATCGCGCCGTACGCGGCGTTGTCGCTGATCGTGTCCACGATCGTGCGGCCCTCGAGCTCGATGTGCGAGTTCAGCACCTCGAGGGCGGGGACCGCGTAGTCGATCGCGGCGATGGCGTCGTCCAGGGTGCAGTCCGGTCCCTCGAGTGGATGCCGGAGCACGAAGGCCAGCTCGACCTCGACGCGCACGTTCGAGAACGACGCGAACGGGATGTCGGCGCCCGATTCGTGCAGGGTGTCGTCGAACATCACTCCGTAGTCGGGCTCGGTGATCCCGGTTGCCCGCTGCATGGCCTTCGAGGTCAGCCCGATCTTGCGTCCGACCAGCCGGCGCCCTGAGGCGATCTGGGCATCCCGCCACACGCCCTGGATCGCGTACGAGTCGTCGATCGTCGCCTCGGGGAAGCGTGCGGTGATCCGCGGGATCACGCCATGCGTCCGATCGGCCTCCGCCAGTTCGGCGGCGATGTCTGCGATCTGCGTCGCTGTCAGCATCCGGAACTCCCTACAGCTGGTGGCCGAGCTTGTACTCGCCCTGTTTCCACTCCGGCATCCCCTCGTCCTCCGGCCGGGTGTAGCTGAAGCCGTCTGCGCCGATCGTCACCGCCATCTCGCTGTCGTCGGTGCGGGCGATGACCGGCTGCGGGTTGCCGTCGAGATCGAGCACCAGCGAGGCATCCGTGTACCAGGACGGCACGACGGGGTTGCCCCACCAGTCGCGGCGCTGGTTGTCGTGCACATCCCACGTGATGACGGGGTTGTCGGGGTCGCCCGTGTAGTAGTCCTGCGTGTACACCTCGACGCGGTGCCCGTCCGGGTCGCGCAGGTACAGGTAGAACGCATTGCTCACGCCGTGCCGACCAGGGCCGCGCTCGATCGCATCAGAGCGGCGAAGCGCCCCCAGCTTGTCGCAGATGGCGAGGATGTTGTGCTTCTCGTGTGTCGCGAAGCAGACGTGGTGCATGCGGGGTCCGTCGCCGCCGGTCATGGCGGTGTCGTGCACGGTGGGCTTGCGGCGCATCCAGGCGGCGTAGACCGTGCCCTCCTCGTCCTGGATGTCCTCCGTGACGCGGAAGCCGAGATCCTGCATGAACTTCACCGCTCGCGGCACATCGGGGGTGACCTGGTTGAAATGGTCGAGCCGCACGAGTTCGCCGGGGACGTGCAGGTCGTATCGCCACGACATCCGCTCGACGTGGTCGGTCTGGTGGAAGAACTCGTAAGGGAACCCCAGCGGGTCGACCACGCGCACCGAGTCGCCGATGCCCTTGACGAAGCCCTCCGGGTCGCGGCGGACGTCGCAGCCGAGCTCGGTGTAGAACGCGACGGCCCTGTCGAGGTCCGCGGGCTCCCGCACACGGTAGGAGAACGCCGCGACCGCGGCGACCGGTCCCTTGCGCAGTACGAGGTTGTGGTGGATGAACTCCTCGGTCGAGCGCAGGTAGATCGCCTCGTCGTCCTCCTCTGTCACGTACAGGCCGAGGATGTCGACGTAGAACGTGCGGGATGCCGCGAGGTCGGTCACCACGAGCTCCATGTAGGCGCAGCGCAGCACATCGGGCGGCGTCGCAGTCGGGGTCGGCGTCGGATCGGATGCCTGGATCGGGGCCTCCTGGCGCACGTAGAAACCGGAGGAGGTCAGTGTCATGTCATCGCGGTTCGTCATGTCAGCGTCCTTGCTGGGGGTGGTCCCTGAGCCCAGGGTCAGTTCTTGCCGAAGGTGGGGTTGTGGACCGCGCCGAGCGTGATGTGCACGGCCTGCTGGTCGGTGTAGAAGTCGATCGATCGGTAGCCGCCCTCGTGCCCGAGGCCCGAGGCCTTCACGCCGCCGAACGGGGTGCGCAGATCACGGACGTTGTTGCTGTTCAGCCACACCATGCCGGCTTCGACGGCGCCGGCGAAGTTGTGCGCGCGCTTCAGATCGTTGGTCCAGATGTAAGCCGCGAGGCCGTACTTCGTGTTGTTCGCGAGAGCGAGCGCCTCCTCGTCGGAGTCGAACGGCGTGATCGCGACGACGGGACCGAAGATCTCCTCCTGGAAGATCCGGGCGTCCGGGGACACGTCGGCGAAGACGGTCGGTGCGACGAAGTTGCCGTCGTCGAACCCGGCCGGCCGGCCTCCGCCGGCGACCAGGCGCGCCTCGGTCTTGCCGATCTCGACGTACGACATGACCTTCTCGTAATGCTCCGGGTGCACCAGGGCGCCCACCTCGGTCGTCGGGTCGTGCGGATAGCCCACGCGCACGCGCTGCGCCTGCGCGGCGTACCGCTCGACGAAATCGTCGTAGACACTGCGCTCGACCAGGATGCGGGAGCCCGCGGTGCAGCGCTCGCCGTTGAGGGAGAACACTCCGAAGATCGTGGCGTCGATCGCGGCATCCAGATCCGCGTCGGCGAACACGACCGCCGGCGACTTTCCGCCCAGCTCCATCGAGAGTCCTTTGAGGAACGGCGCGGCGTTCCCGAAGATGATCTGCCCCGTACGGCTCTCGCCGGTGAAGGAGATCAGCGGGACATCCGGATGCTTCACGAGCGCATCTCCGGCATCCTCGCCGAGACCGTTCACGAGGTTGAAGACGCCCTGCGGGAGCCCGGCCTCTTCGAAGATGCCTGCCCACAGCGAGGCCGACAGCGGGGTGAACTCGGCCGGCTTGAGCACCACCGTGTTGCCGGTCGCCAGCGCGGGGCCGAGTTTCCACGATTCGAGCATGAACGGGGTGTTCCACGGGGTGATGAGGCCGGCGACGCCGATCGGCTTGCGGTTGACGTAGTTGATCTGGCGACCCGGGACTTTGAACGTGTCGTCCGCCTGGGCGACGACGAGATCGGCGAAGAAGCGGAAGTTCTCGGCTGCGCGCCGGGCCTGGCCGAGCGCCTGCGTGATGGGAAGCCCGGAGTCGTAGCTCTCCAGTTCGGCGAGGCGCTGATCGCGGGACTCCACGATGTCAGCGATGCGGTGCAGCACTCGGCTCCGCTCGCGCGGCAGCATCCGGGGCCATGGCCCTTCGTCGAAAGCGCGCTTGGCTGCTGCGACGGCCACGTCGATGTCGGCCTTCTTGCCGGCGGATGCCGTGGTGTACGTCTCGTTGGACACGGGGTCCAGCACGTCGAACGCGTCGCCGTCCACCGAGTCGACGAACGCGCCGTCGATGTAGTGCCGGATGTGGTCGGGGATATCTGCGGGGATGCGGGAGTCGGTCATGGCTTCTCCATGGTTCAGAGGATGTGCATCCCGACGGCTTCGTCGGGATGCTCCTGGTCGAGGTAGGCGTCGAGAGTCGCGGCGTGGTGGCGGCGCGCGGCATGCTCGATCTCGTCGAGCGGCGCGCCGCTCTCGATGAGGGTGACGATCTGCTCGTGCTCCCGGACGGATTCGTGCGCGCGGCCGGGGACGAAGCTGAACGTGGAATCGCGCAGCCGGCCCAGCCGTGCCCACTCGAGCGTCACGAGCTCGTGCAGTCGCGGATTGGGGCACGGAGCGATGAGCGTCGCGTGGAAGCGCTGGTTGAGGGCGGTGAACGCGGACGGATCGAAGTGATCGAGCGTCTGGACCATCTCGTCGTTGATCGCGCGGGCCGCTCGCAGATCGTCCGGCGTGAGCGCGCGGGCCGCCATCGCCGTCGCCGTGCCCTCCAGGATGCTGAGGGCCTGCATGCTGTGCCGGTACTGGGCATCGTCGACCATGGCGACGCGAGCGCCGACGTTGTGCTCGAACTCGACGAGCCCCTCGGCCTCGAGCTGGCGGATGGCTTCGCGGACGGGGACGACGCTCATGTCGAGCTCGCTGGCGATCGTGCCGAGCACCAGGCGGTAGCCCGGGGTGTACGTCTGCGCGGCGATGCGCTCCTTGATCCAATGGTAGGCGCGCTGGGACTTGCTGAGCGTCGGGGCGGTCATGATCCGCTCCGCTCGTGGTAGCGGGCACGCCATTCGGCGTTCATCGGGAACAGCCCGTCGACGGGGTGCCCTGCAGCGACCTGCTCGGCGATCCAGGACTCTTCGGCCTCCTGCGCGATGGTGGCATCGGCGACCTCTTCGGCGAGGGATACGGGGATCACGATCACGCCGTCGCCGTCACCCACGATGATGTCGCCCGGCTGCACGGCGGCGCCGCCGCACGCGATCGTGACGTCGACCTCCCACGGGACGTGCTTGCGTCCGAGGACAGCGGGATGCGCGCCGCGCGAGAACACCGCGAACCCGCTCGCGGCGACTGCGTCGAAGTCGCGGACGCCGCCGTCGGTGACGACGCCGGCGGCCCCACGGGTCAGGGCGCGCAGGGCCATGATGTCGCCGAGCGTTCCCGTGCCGGCGTCTCCGCGGGCGTCGATCACGATGATCTCGCCCTCGTCGACGTTGTCGAACATGCGCTTCTGCGCGTTGTAGCCGCCGCCGTGCGAAGCGAACAGATCCTCGCGGAACGGCACGAAGCGCAGGGTCCTCGCCGATCCGACGATCTTGACGCCGGGGATGTTCGCGGTGACGCCGTCGATGAAGCACGCCGTGATGCCGCGCTTGCGCAACTGCGTGGACAGCCCGGCCGTCGGTGCGGCCTCGAGCTTGGCGCGCAGGGCCGGGTCCAGGCGTGGTGCGGCCTCGCTCGCTACGCCGGGGGTGTCGGTCGGTGCGCCCCACGCCTCGGCGCGCTGCAGGGCATCGACCGCCGGGAGTGAGCCGAGCGCCGCGTCGAAGGGGACTTCGCCCTGCACGACGGTCGTTCTGAGTCGGCCGGACGTCGTGCCCGCGGTATCCACTTCGACTTCCACGACGTCACCGGGGACGATGACGCTGGAACCCGCCGGTGTGCCGGTGAGGATGACGTCTCCGGTTTCGAGCGTGAAGTGCTGCGAGAGATCCGCGACGAGCTGGGGGAGCGGGAAGAGGAGGCCGGCGGTCGTGTCGTCCTGGCGGAGTTCGCCGTTCACCCAGGTGCGGATGCGCACGTCGGACGGATCGACGTCGCGCGCGTCGATGAGCCGCGGACCCAGCGGTGTGTAGCCGTCGCCACCTTTCGAGCGCACGTTCGCGCCCTTGTCGTTCGCACGCAGGTCGTACAGTCCGAGGTCGTCGGCTGCGGTGACCCAGGCCACGTGCGACCAGGCATCCTGCAGTGTCACGCGTCGGGCCGGCGTGCCGATGATCAGGGCGATCTCGCCTTCGAAGGCGAGCAGTTCCGTACCGGCCGGGCGTTCGACGGTGCCGTCGGATGCCGCGACGGAGCTCGCGGGCTTGAAGAAGTACGAGGGATGCGCCGGTCGTCTGCCGCGCTGCTCGGCGCGGGAGGCGTAGCTGAGGTGGATCGCGATGATCTTGCCCGGTCGGGCGATCGGGTCCGTCACGGGGCGCCTCCTTGCGTCGTGGTCGCTGCTCTTGTGCGACATATTCGAAATCGTATATCGTCGCCGTGCCGGGCGGCAAGCAATGATCCACCCGCCCTTCAGACGAAGACGTCGACCAAGGAGCATCAATGACTGATCACCCGGGTTTCACCCCGACCGGCACCATCGCGACATCCGCCGACCGGCGGCGAGTCGTGTTCGCCACCGTCGTCGGCACCACCGTCGAGTGGTACGACCAGTTCATATACGCGACCGCGGTGGCGCTCGTGTTCAACGAGCTGTTCTTCTCCGCGCTCGGCGCCAACAGCATCCTGCTCGGCATCGCCACGGTCGGGATTAGCTTCCTGTTCCGGCCTCTCGGCGCCTTCCTCGCGGGGCACTTCGGCGACCGGTTCGGACGCAAGACGGTGCTGATGTGGACGCTCATCCTTATGGGCGCGGCCACCGCGCTGGCCGAGCAGGCGGTCCGTCCGATCCGCGGGATGACGAAGGCGTAGGCCGGGTCGGCTGGCTGGCTGGCCGGTCCACCGGGCGCTGCTCGGCGCGCCGTCTGCCAGGATGAACGCATGAAGACGACTCAACTGCGCCGCTACGTGCTCGTCGACGGGGAGTACGACGCGTTCGTCGACTGGTGGGAGAAGTGGATGCCGCGGGTGCGCCCCGCGGCCGGATTCACGATCGAGTTCGCGTACGGGCTGCCGGAGACCAACGAGTTCGTGTGGGCGGTCAGTGCCGAGGGTGATGCGGAGGCGTTCCAGGCTCGCGAGGCCGACTACATGGCGTCCGCATCGCGTGCTGAGGCCTTCGACGGCGTGCCGCAGCGCGTCGCGTCCTACAACATCCGCCTGGTCGCAGAGCACACGCCGGCGAACTGATCTCACCGACGGCGCCGACGGGCGACGCGCTCGGTCGGACTTATCCCTTCGTCGGATGCTTCCGCAGTCTTGGCTCCGACCCCCGGGATCTCTCCGACGCGACGAGCGCGCGGGAGGCGGATGTCAGAGCGCGGGGGCTCACCCGCCGAGCGCCTCGCGCACGGCGTTCGCCGAGCGCGTGAGCCTGGCGGCGATGGCGTCATCGTCATGGCTGCTCGCCACGAAGACGACCGCTATGGCTGCCGGCCCGCGTCCTCGGACCGTCAGGGGGACGGCGACCGACCGCAACGTCGGGATGACCTCGTCGTGGCTGGTGGCATAGCCGTTCGCGGCGACGGCATCCAGTTCGTCCGTCAGGGCAGCGGGCAGAGCCCGCCGCGCTGACGGCCCCAGCTGCGCGAGAATCGCCTTGCCCGGGGCGCCGCGCGTGACGGGATGCCGCGTGCCGGGGCGCTGCGCGACGGGATTGACCGCGTGGCGAGGTTCGATGCTCACGAGAGTCACGCACTCGTCGTGGTCGAGCACCGTCAGGAAGCAGGTGACGCCGAGCTCGTTCGCGACGGCAGTGAGTTCGGGGAGCGCCTCGGCCTGCAGGTCGTGGGCGACGCCGGCGGCCAGCGCGGCGAGTCCGGCGCCGAGTTGCACGCGACCGCCGGAGTCGCGGCTCACGAGCGCGTGCTCTTCGAGCGTCCGTAGCAGTCGGTAGGCCACGGAGCGGTGCACTCCGAGGCGCGTCGCGATGTCGTCGATCATGAGCGGCTCGTGCGCGTCGGCGAGGATCTCGAGGATTCGGATGCCGCGACTGAGTGTCTGCGAGGCGGGGGTGTGATTCGGCGAGCCGGCCATGGAGGTCCTGTCGTTCGGGCAGGCTTGTCCGCCGGCATCCGCTTCGTATACGATCTGTTCAATAGTAGAACAGTGTGTTCGAATATAGAACACACTGAACGTCCTCCGCAAGGGATGGACGCACCCTCGACACTGTCGTCCGAGGAGGACACGATGCAGTTCCACCACCACGGCTACGTCTCGCAGGACCCGCGGGTGCTGCCGGAATCCGGCACGGGAGTCGACCGTCCGAGTCGGCTGCCGGACGAGGTCGATGTGCTCATCGTCGGCTCAGGGCCGGCTGGGATGCTGCTGGCAGCGCAGATGTCACAGTTCCCCGAGGTGACCACGCGGATCATCGAGAAGCGCGCCGGGCGGCTCGAACTCGGCCAGGCCGACGGCATCCAGCCCCGCAGCGTGGAGACGTTCCAGGCGTTCGGGTTCGCGGAGCGGATCATGGCGGAGGCCTACAACATCGGGTGGATGAACTTCTGGGGTCCCGATCCGGAGCATCCCGAGAACATCCGCCGCACGACGCGGACTGCCGATTACGCGTATGACATCTGCGAGTTCCCGCACCTCATCGTGAATCAGGCGCGCGTGCTGGACTACTTCGCGGAGGCCGCGGCGCACGGGCCAGGGCGGATCGCTCCCGACTACGGGGTCGAGTTCGTGGGTCTGAGGACGCACGAGGACGGCGAGTTCCCGGTCGCGGTCGGGGTGCGGGATGCCGGTGGAGAGCGGACGATCAGGGCGAAGTTCGTCGTGGGCTGCGACGGTGCGCGAAGCGGCGTCCGCGAGGCGATCGGGCGCATGCACGTCGGCGGGATCTCAGCGCACGCCTGGGGTGTCATGGACGTGCTCGTGAACACGGACTTCCCCGATTGGCGCACCAAGTGCGCGATCAACGCCGCGGCGGGCAACATCCTGCACATCCCGCGCGAGGGCGGCTATCTCAGCCGGATGTACATCGATCTCGGAGAGGTGGCGGAGAACGACGCGCATCGGGTGCGTGAGACACCCATCGAGACGATCATCGCTCGGGCCAATGCCATTCTGCATCCGTACTCGATCGACGTGAAAGAGGTCGCCTGGCACAGCGTCTACGAGGTGGGGCACCGCGTCACGGACGGCTTCGACGACGTGATCGACGGGTCAGGGCGCACGCCTCGTGTGTTCCTGACCGGGGACGCCTGCCACACGCACAGCGCGAAGGCGGGACAGGGAATGAACGTGTCGATGCAGGACGGCTTCAATCTGGGTTGGAAGCTCGGTGCCGTGCTCACCGGGCGGTCGCCTGCGACGCTGCTGGCGACCTACGGTGCGGAGCGCCGGCCGGTGGCGCAGCAGCTGATCGACTTCGATCGTGAGTGGTCGTCGCTGATGGCGCGCAAGCCGGAGGAGATCTCGGATCCCACCGACCTGGCCACGTACTACCTGGCGACGGCGGAGTTCCCTTCGGGGTTCATGACGCAGTACGGCCCCTCGATGCTCATCGCGTCGGATGCGCATCAGGCGCTCGCGGCGGGGTTTCCGCTCGGCAAGCGGTTCAAGTCGGCCGAGGTCGTGCGCGTCTGCGACGGCAACGTCGTGCACCTCGGTCATCACGCGAGGGCGGATGGCCGCTGGCGCGTGTACGCGTTCGGAGACCGGGACGGTTCGGCGCTGGTTTCGTGGGCTGCGGCGGCGACGAAGGTGTTCGCCCGCTTCACGCCGTCGGATGCCGATGCGGATGCCGTGTTCGACGTCAAAGCGATCTACCAGCAGCCGTTCGAGGAGGTGGAGTTCCCGTCGGTGCCTGCGCTGTTCCAGCCGACGACGGGGCCGCTCGGTTTGACGGACTGGGAGAAGGTGTACGCGGCGGGGCCGTCGAAGTGGACGGCGACGGATGTCTTCGCAGCACGCAAGCTGTCGCGAGATGGCGTCGTCGTCGTCGTGCGCCCGGACCAGTACGTGGCGGCGATCCTGCCGCTGGGCGCTGTGGCGGAGCTGGCGGAGTTCTTGGGCGGTGTGTTCCTGCCTGCTGCGTAGTCCGGCGGGAATGGTTCCGGGTCTGGTGCGTGTCGGAGGCCGGGCCTAGCGTGGTGTCGGGCGGGATGGTCTCGCCGTGGAGGTGTGTGCGTTATGGATTGGAAGATCGAGCTGATCTTCGTTCCGGTGACAGACGTCGACCGGGCGAAGGACTTCTACGTAAAGATCGGCTTCAACGCCGACCACGATCAGACACCGTACGAAGGCTTGCGGTTCGTGCAGATGACGCCGCCCGGATCGGCGTGTTCGATCGCGTTCGGAACCGGGATGGGCATCGATCTCGAGCCGGGTCAGCAGAACACGATCCAGGTCGTCGTACCGGATGCGGATGCCGCGATGGCGCAGCTGCGCGACGTGGGCGTGGATGCCCAGGGTGTCGACGAGCAGGCGTGGGGTCGCTTCGTCACGTTCGACGATCCGGACGGCAACACGTGGACGCTGCAGGAACTGCCCGACTACTCGGCGCAGAGCTGACGCGAAGGGGGCGTGCGTCGTGAGGGCGGAGTCGCCCGAGCAGGCTGCGTTGGTCGAGCGCCTTCGCAGCCTGCTCGCTGCCGAGCCGACCGTACGTGAGGTCTCGATGTTCGGCGGACGATCGATCATGGTGAACGAGAAGATGGTCGTCGCCGCGCAGCGCGATGGGGCGCTGCGCGTGCGGGTCGCAGCGGATCAGCATCAGGAGCTGCTCACGAGGCCCGGTGCAGCGCAGGCCGAGATGGGTGCAGGGCGGGCGATGGGACCGGGGTGGATCGAGGTCGCGCCTGCAGCGATCGCGGACGATCACCTGCTCGCAGACTGGCTCGCCGTCGCTATGGTGCACAACCGTGCTGTGACCGGTCGGGTGGAGTAGTTGCCGTTCTCACGAAGCATCCTCCCGATGCATCTCATTCGGCTCCCGAGCTACCCGCCGACCCACTCCGGAAGGAGCGGCCGCGGACTGCGCCACTGCTGGGCGGGGTCCCACCAGGCGGGGCCGCGGATCTGGGTCTGCCCTCGATCACTCGGATCTGCCATCCGGAGTGGTCGATCGTGCGGTGATGCCAGAAGCACAGCGGCACACCGTTATCGGTGCTGGTGGCGCCGCCGCGCGAGTGCTATCCACACGGTCGCAACAGCCCGCTGCCGAGCGACTCCGGTGGCGTCGCTCGCTCGGCCAGCCGCAGGGACGGCGCGACCGCGACGCCGTGACGCATCGGCGGCCCGCGGTGCCTGCGCGTCGCCCACGCGTCACCTACCCCTCGCCGCGACCCGCCGATCCCCACCCTTCGAGCACGTCCTGCAGCACGCGCGAACTCGCCTCCGCCGCATCCCAGGTGACGATGTGCCCGGCATCCGGAACGACGTGCTCGATGACGCCCTCGGTCCGCGCCCACCGGGGCATGGCCGTCGCGATGTTCCCTGTGCGGTCGAGCGCGCCGCGCACGAGGCCGAGCGGCACGGGCGTGCGATACCCGGGATCAGGATCAACGAAGGAGACCGTGGCGCGCCAGACATCCAGGAAGACGGACTTCGGCATCCGGGCGAACACCGCCTCGGTCCGAGCGATCGCCTCCGGCGAGACGGCCGACGCCCGCGCCATGAGGCCGGGGAGCCGGCGCGCCGGAACCAACGCCAGCGACGGCGCCGCGAGCCGCAGCGCGAGGCGCTCCCACCAGGAGAGGGGGCCCGCGTTCCACGTCGAATCCATCACGATCAGCCCCGCCGCCCGCTCCGGGTGCGCGCGCACGAACGCCTGCGCGAGGTTGCCTCCGAGCGAGTGACCCACCAGCACAGCTGAGTCCACCTGGCACGCGTCCAGGAGAACAGTCAGGTCATCGAGCGCGTCGGCGGCCGTGAAGCGGGATGCCGCGGTGAGCGTGGATTCGCCGTGCCCGGGGAGATCCCAGGAGATGACCCGGAACCCCGCCGCCGCGAGCGCCGCGCTCTGCGCCTCGAACATGGTCCGGTCCATACCGGCGCCGTGGCACATCACCACGGGAAGACCGTCCCCGCCGTGATCGACGAACGCGATCTCGGCGTGCTCGCGCGCGAGTCTCTGCACGGAGGGCGTCATCCGTCGACCAGCGCGAACACGGCGTCGGGGGCTCCGGCCGGGAACAGCGGCCGCGTGCCCTCCCGCAGGTCGTCGATGGGGAGCCATCTCACGGGCGAGCCCTCGTCGAGGATGCGCAGCTCGGCATCCAGAGGCAGCGCATCCAGCCCGGCGCAGTCCACAGCGAAGACGTGCGCGATCTCGTGCCCCGGCTCGCCCTCGTACGTGAAGATGTTCTCCGTCACGGCCAGCAGACGGGAGCCGTCGAGCGCGACCCCCAGCTCCTCCATGAACTCGCGCCGCAGCGCCTCATCGGCGCGCTCGCCGAACTCGATGCCGCCGCCGATCGCACGGTAGAAGTCCTGGCCGATCGATTGGTCCCGTCCGACGAGCACGAGGACATGCCCGTCCTTCACAGGCAGGCCCACACTGATGTTCCGGATCCGCGGCATCCGCTCAGCCTACGTCGTGCCGATCTCTCGACGGCGGTCGGCGCCGGGAATACCCTGGCGTCGACGGGCGCTGTGTTGTGAGCATGTTCGCGGACCGTCACGCGGCGGCAGAGATGGTGGGGTCGGATGGAAGGTCTCGAGATCACAGTCCTGCTCGGACTGACGATCCTGGTGGGGACGATGCTCGCGCCGCGCGTGCGCCTCGCGCTCCCGCTGGTGCTGGTCGTCTTCGGCCTGCTGCTCGGGTTCGTGCCCGAGCTGCGTGAGGTGCAGCTTCCGCCCGAGACCGTGCTGCTGCTGTTCCTGCCCGTGATGCTCTTTTGGGAGAGCCTCACCACGTCGCTGCGATCGATCCGCCGCGACTTCCGGTACATCCTGCCGATGAGCACTCTTCTCGTGGTCGCCTCGGCCTTCGCGGTCGCCGGTGTCGCCGTGCTGTTCGGGATGCCGTGGGAGATCGCCCTCATTCTCGGAGCCGCCGTCGCGCCACCGGACGCCACAGCCGTCGCCGCTCTCGGACGACTGCTGCCGCAGCGCAGTTTCATGAAGCTGAAGGCCGAGAGCCTCACCAACGACGGCACCGCACTCGTCCTGTACGCCATCGCCGTATCCCTGGCGGTCGGCGGTCAGGTGACGCCGCTGTCGGTCACATGGACCGTGATCGTCTCGTACGCCGGCGGCGTCGTGACCGGCGTCGCGGTGGCGGCCGCCGCCTGGCTGCTGCTGCGACGTGTGCGGACGACCATCACGATCAACGTGGCGCTGCTGCTCGTGCCGTTCACCGCCTTCCTGATCGCCGAGATGATGCATGCCTCCGGCGTGCTCGCCGTGGTCGTGGCCGGTCTGATCGCGGCGTACATCAGCCCGCAGATCAGCACGGCGGCATCGCGCAGGCAGGCGGAGGCGGTCTGGCCGTTCGGGGTGTTCCTGCTGAACGGCGCGCTGTTCGTGCTCATCGGACTCGAGGTGCAATGGGTCGTGCACGAGACGTCGCTGCGCGAGGTCGGCAGGCTGGTGCTCGTCACCCTCGCCGTCTGGGCGACGCTGCTGATCGTGCGGTTCCTGTTCCAGCTCCTCTCCGTCCCGTTCCAGCGCATCGGCGGAGGCACCGCGCATCCGCGCGGCCTGCGCACGCGGGCGCAGCTGGTCAGCACGGTCGCCGGTATGCGGGGAGCGGTGTCTCTGGCCATCGCACTGTCCGTGCCGCTCACGACAGCCACGGGGTCGACGCTGGAAGGACGCAACGAGGTCATCTTCGTCACCGCCGGCGTCATCCTGCTCAGTCTGCTCGTGCAGGGGCCGCTTCTGCCCGCCGTCGTCCGCTGGGCAGGGTTCCCGGTCGATCACGCCGCGGACGAGGAGTACGAGCTCGCCGAGCGTGCGATCTCGGGCGCTGCGATGTCCGCCCTGGACGCCCTTGCCGCCGAACACGGTATCAGCGATGACGTCCGCGATCGGATCCGCCGCGACGGATACGAGGCGCTCGAGCTCGCGAACGCCCGGGCGATGGCGAGGGAGCGGGCGCTGATCGACGCGGAGGTCGGGGCGATGGAGGACATGCTGGCGGCGCCCGATCCGCTGGCACCAGGCGCACCTGACACCCTCGCGGAGCCCGCGGGAAGCGCATCGGCGAACGACGGCCGCGTCCTTCAGATCGTGGCGACATCGGCCGACGTCGACCTGATGCAGCGCTCGCCGCTCGTGCGCCACGACCAGTACTCGCGCCTGAAGCTCGTCCTGCTGGACCACAAGCGCGAGGTCCTGCTCGGACTCAGACGCGCGGGAACCGTCGACGATCTCGTCGTGCGCCGCCTGTCGGCCCGTCTCGACCTCGAGCAGGTGCGCCTGCAGGGCATCGAAGAGATCGACTGAGTCGATGACCTGGACATGACACGCGTCATGTCCAGGTCGTGACATCGCCCTCCGGCGCACGCCTCGGCACTGGCGCGACGCTGGAGGCATGAACACCATCACACAGGCGCAGCCGGCGTCGATCGGCACGGACGCCGGTGCCGTCATCGACGTCGCCGGGCTCCGCCGGCACTTCGGGCACGGCGACCGTCGGGTCCGGGCGGTCGACGACGTCACGCTCCGCATCTCGCGCGGCGAGGTCGTCGCGCTGCTCGGCCCGAACGGCGCCGGGAAGACGACCACGCTCGACATCCTGCTCGGGCTCTCCGAGCCGAGCGCCGGCACGGTCCGCGTGCTGGGCGAGCGCCCGGAACAGGCGACGGCGCGGGGCGCGATCGCCGCCGTGCTGCAAACCGGCGGGCTGCTGTCCGACCTCACCGTCCGCGAGACCGTGAGCCTGGTGGCGTCGCTCTACGGCCGCGCCGCGCTCGTCAGGGTGCCGGAGGTGCTCGAACGTGCCGACGTCGCCGGCCTCGCCCGCCGCCGCGTGTCGAAGTGCTCCGGCGGCGAGCAGCAGCGCATCAAGTTCGCGCTCGCCCTCGCGGCCGATCCCGAGATCCTCGTCCTCGACGAGCCCACCGCCGGGATGGACGTCACGGCCCGTCGCCACTTCTGGGACGTCATGCGCGCGGATGCCGCGGCCGGGCGCACCATCGTCTTCGCGACGCACTACCTCGAAGAGGCCGAGCAGTTCGCTCACCGCACGGTCGTCATGCACCGGGGCAGGGTGGTCGCCGATGCGCCGACCGCGCAGCTGCGCGCAGGTCTCGGCGCGCGACTCGTCTCGGCCACGCTGCCCGATGGTGCTGATGCCGCACAGGCGCTCGCTGCGCTGGGCGCACACGACGGCGTCACCGACCTGCGCCGCGACGCCGATCGCGTCAGCCTCCGCGCCATCGATTCGGATGCGGCGGCGCGCGTCCTGTTGGCATCGGGTGCCAGCGATCTGGAGATCACCGCTCCCACCCTCGAAACCGCCTTCACCGCTCTCACGGAGGACTGATCATGCTCATCTCACCGACCATGCTGCGCATCGAGGGCGTCCGTCAGCTGCGCAACCCCTACACGCTCGCGTTCACGCTGACGATGCCCGTGGTGATGTACCTGCTGTTCGGCGCGAGCGCTTCGTACGGCGGGCAGACCGCCGGTCACGGGAACGTCTCGTTCTACGTCATGGTCTCGATGGCGGCCTACGGCACGGCCATCGCCATGAGCTCGCTGACCTCTCTCGCCGCCGCCGAGGCGAAGCAGGGCTGGGGGCGTCAGCTCGCGATGACCCCGCTCCGAACGGCCGGGTACGCCGCGACCAAGCTCATCACCGCCGTGGCGTTCGCCGCCCTCGCCCTCATCGCGGTCTTCACCGCCGGGGTGCTCACCGGCGCCGCGGCCGATGACCTCTGGCGATGGGCCGCCTGCGCGGGGATCATCCTCGGCCTCGGCCTGATGTACGGGCTCTACGGCCTCGGGGTCGGTCTGTTCTTCCCCTCGGATTCCGCAGCCGCCCTGGCATCCATCTCCCTGACGTTCTTCGCGTTCTTCGGCAACGTGTTCATGCCGCTCAGCGGTGTCATGCTCGACATCGCCCGCTTCACGCCGCTGTACGGTTACGTGGCGCTCAGTCGCTGGCCGCTCACCGAGGGGGCATTGACCACCGGCGGCGGCGACCCGCTGTGGGCGGTGCTGCTGAACATCACAGCCTGGCTGATCGTGTTCGTCCTGCTCGTGTCCGCCGGCGTAAGGCGTGCGCGTTCGCGCCGCTGACGCACGACGGATCTGGCAAGGTGGGAACGATGGCCCCTGACAACGCCGCCGGAGTGAAGCAGCCGTGGGAGCGGTTCGCCACGTTCATGGCGCTCGTCTGGCTGGTCTTCCTGATCTACCCGGTGGTGGCGCTGGTGCGGTCGGATGCGGCGACCGGCTGGATCATCGTCGGCTGGGTCGCTCTCGTGGTCTTCATCGTGCTCTACGTCGTCGGCGCGCTCCGGGGCATGCGCAGCGGGCGGCGGATCGGCGCACCGGCCGGGCCCGAACCCTGGCTCTTCTATGCGGGGCTGATCGTCTGCGCGCTGCTGTCGTTCCCTGCGGTCGGCGGTGCAGTGCTGAGCTTCCTGCCGTTCATCATGTCGTTCGCCTCGTACGGGCTCACCGTCGTGTGGCACTGGATCACGATCGCTGTGGCCCTGATCATCGCCGCCCTGTTCGTGCTGCTCAGCCCCGGCGGCTTCGGCTACGTCTCGCTGCTCATCATCATCGCGCTGCTGGCCGTGGTGAACACGGTGTCGACGACGCTGATCAACCGCTCGGCCCAGGCCGAGCGCCTCGGCCTCGAGCTGGCAACGAGCGAGGGCCGAGAGGCCGTCGCCAGAGACGTGCACGATCTGATCGGGCATTCGCTGACCGTCGTGCGGTTGAAGTCGCAGCTCGCGCGGCGTCTGATCGACTCCGACCCCGAGCGCGCCAAGGCCGAACTCGCGGACATCGAAACCCTCACTGCCGAAGCGATCGCAGGGGTCAGAGCGACCGTGTCCGGAGTCCGTCCGGTCGCGCTCGCCGACCAGCTCGCCGCCAGCGGTGACGCCCTCCGTTCTGCCGGCGTGGAAGTCGTGGTCGACGGCGACCCGGCGGCGCTGTCGCCCGCGCAGGCGCTCACCGCGACCTGGATCGTCCGGGAGGCCACGACGAACGTGCTGCGCCATGCCGCGGCATCCCGTGTACAGGTCCGCGTGGCCACCGGCCAGCTGTCGATCGTCGACGACGGGCGAGGGCGCGGCGGCCCCGAGGGCAACGGCATCCGGGGGATGCGGGAGCGGGCGGCCGCCGCCGGGGCGCGGCTCACGGTCGACGACGAACCGGCCGGTGGCACGGTCGTGGAGGTGACGTGGTGAGCGACAGCATCCGATTGGTGATCGCCGACGACCAGGCGCTCGTGCGCGGCGCGCTCGCCGCGCTGCTCGAACTCGAAGGCGACCTCGTGGTCGTCGGAGCCGCGGCGGACGGCGACGAGGCGGTGCGCCTGGTGAGCGAGCTCGCGCCGGACGTGTGCCTGATGGACATCCAGATGCCCGGCGCCGACGGCATCGACGCGACCAGACGGATCCGGCAGGCGAACGAGGGCACGCGGGTGCTGGTCGTCACGACGTTCGCCCGCCCCGGCTACCTGCGGCAGGCTCTGGATGCCGGGGCGAGCGGGTTTGTCGTGAAGGACACTCCGGCCGAACAGCTCGCCGATGCCGTGCGGCGCGTGCACGCGGGTCACCGGGTCCTGGATCCGGCGCTCGTCGAGGAGAGCCTGTTCACCGGGGCGAACCCGCTCAGCGAGCGTGAACGCGAGGTGCTCCGGCTCGCCGCGGATGGTCGAGCGGCGGCCGCGATCGCCGCCGAGGTGTTCCTGTCCGCTGGCACCGTGCGCAACCACCTGTCGTCGGCGATCGGCAAGACCGGCGCCGCGAACCGTGCGCAGGCGGTGCGCATCGCGCAGGACCGCGGCTGGATCTGAGCGACGCTGTGCTCGCCGGTCCGCCATCTGGGGCCGCCATGTGCCCGTGCCGTGCCGTCGCGTGCCGTGTCTTCGCGTGCTCGGGCACAGATGCACGACGCGGGAACGGATGCACGGCCGGAAATCGGTTCTCGGTCGTGCGGGTGTTCCCGAGTCGTGCAAATGTACTGGGCTGTGGGCGACGCCGGGGTGCGGGCCGGGGCCGGGGTGCGGGCGACGCCGGGGTGCGGGCGACGACGGGGTGCGGGCGGTGCCGTGCCGTCGCGTGCTCGGGCACAGGTGCACGACGCGGGAACGGATGCACGGCCGGAAATCGGTTCTCGGTCGTGCGGGCGTTCCCGAGTCGTGCAACTGTACTGGGCTGTGGGCGACGCCGGGGTGCGGGCCGGGGCCGGGCCAGCTCAACTGTGGGACTCGGTGAGCCGCGGGGCCCGGTGAGTCGTGGGGCCCGGTGAGCCGCGACGGCCGTGGGGACCTGGCGAACTGCCAGGACCGGCGAGCCACGGCTGGTCAGGAGTTCACGCGGATGATCTCCTGCTGATACGGCGCGATCACGTCGCCGGAGATGCGCAGATCGAGCAGTAGGAATCGCCGGGTCTCGGCATCCTCCACCGTCCAGGTGCCGAGCCGGTCGAGGTCCGAGAGCGACCGCACGACGACGCCCTCGGCTCCGACCGCGCCGGCGAAGGCGGCGAAATCGACCTCGGGAATGCGCATCGGCTCCTCGGCGAGGCCCTTCAGGCCGTACAGATTCACCTCGGCGCCGTACGCGGCGTCGTTCCAGATCACCGCGCAACCGCGCCCATCGGCCGCGCGCACGGCGGATTCGAGATCCGCGATCGCCATGAGCCCGCCGCCGTCTCCGGAGGTGAGCACGATCGTGGCCTCAG
This sequence comes from Microbacterium sp. GXF0217, assembly GCF_054798195.1. Classification (NCBI taxonomy): domain Bacteria; kingdom Bacillati; phylum Actinomycetota; class Actinomycetes; order Micrococcales; family Microbacteriaceae; genus Microbacterium; species Microbacterium sp. GXF0217. Next base: position 379,763 of record NZ_JBSJZG010000003.1, read on the forward strand.
GGCGCGCACGCGCCGCGCCGACGACGCTCGGCCAGCCCTGGCCGATCGCCTGGAACGCCGTGCCGATCATCATCATCCGGTCGGGGGATGCGACAGGCCAGTACATGTTCGCCCAACCGAGGAAGTGGCCGCCGTCCGAGACGACCACACGGTCCTCCGGAAGCAGCTCCGCGATCCGCCGCGCAGCCGAACGCGGGTCGAGTCGGCCATCCGCGACCACGTCATCGCCCGGGGCATACACGCGGGCGGCAGCGACGTCGACGCTCTCGCGCCATGCCCCCGACGCTTCGCTCGGAGATCTACGCGGATCCGGACCGTTCTCGACGGATTCGTCCGAAGCACGCGGATCTCTCCGACGCTCGTGCTCGCCGGGGCGCCCGCTCCGACGCTCGTGCTCGCCGGGGCGCCCGAGCCGAAGCCGCGCGACGAGCTCCTCCGCCACGAGGCGTGCATCGCCGCGCACGTACCCGCTCACGTGCGCGTGCGTCGCGGCCGGTGCGACGTCCACCTGGTAGACCCGCGTCCCCGGCGAGAACAGTTCTCCGAAGCGCATCGTGAACTGGTTCAGCGACGCGCCGAACACGACGGCGACGTCCGCGTGCGACACCAGCTCCATCGCGCCGTCCGCCCCGAAGCCGCCCGTCACACCGAGATCGAACTCGCCACGAGGGAAGATCCCTCTGCCGAGGGCCGTGGATGCCGTGAGCGCACCGGTCTCATCCGCCAACCGGCCCAGCGCCGCTCCGGCATCCGCGAGCCAGGCGCCGCGACCGGCCAGCAGGAACGGTCGCTCGGCGCCCCGCAGCGCGGCGGCGATCTCGTCCAGCATCCCCGCGGCGAAGGCACCGGCGGGCGCGAGCGGATCGGGCAGCCGCAGCCCGGCGCCGTCGGCGTAAGCCGTGTCGTCGAGCTCGGCGACCTCCAGTGCCGCCACGTCGTACGGGATCGCCAGCACCACGGGCACCCGATACCTCAGCGCATGCTCGATCGCGATGACGGTCGTGGCCGCGGCATCCGCTCGTCCGACCGTATAGGTCCGCGCGCCGACGGCCGAGGCGAGCGCGATCTGGTCGACATCCCACGGCCGGGGCCCTGAAGTCGGCTCGTCTCCGACGACCAACACGAGGGGGATGCGCGCCTGCACCGATTCCGCGAGCGCGGTCAGCGTGTTGGTGAAGCCCGCGCCGTACGTCGCGGTTCCTGCGGCGATGCGGCCGGATGCCCGGTAGTGCGCGTCGGCCGCGACGACGGCGCCCTGCTCGTGGCGGACGGCGGTGAACTCGGCCGAGGTCTGCCTCTCGATGGCATCGAGGAAGTAGGCGTTGCCGTTGCCCATCACGCCGAAGACGGCATCGATGTGCTGCGCGAGAGTGCGGGCGACGTGAGCGGAGACAGTGGGCATGCGAGGGCCTTTCGACACGGACGGAGAAGGAGTTTCCGTATGTGTCTCGCCCTGCAGCGTCATCGCCGCAGGCTTCGTGCCCCTTTTTCGGGCACCGGCGTCTGCTGACCGGACAGGCAGATTCTATCCCTGACGCACGGGCGACGCGACGACGAAACCTTCGCGAAACGCCGGCACGGAAACATGCCCTCATGCAGTCGCTGTTCACGGGATACGCCACAGGTCGGATCCGTAGGGGTGCCGCCCCCTGGGACGAGATGTTCCCGGCGGGCTCGGTGCCCGGTGGCGCAGAGGTGCGTCCCTCGTACCGCGACATGTACCCGGCGCTGGCGCGGATGGACGACGCCGAGCTCCGTGCGCGGACCGAGGCGCTGGCGAGTTCGTATCTCGCGCAGGGCGTGACTTTCGACTTCGCGGGGGAGGAGCGTCCGTTCCCGCTCGATGTCGTCCCCCGCGTGATCGCCGCCGACGACTGGTCCTACGTCGAAGCGGGAGTCGCGCAGCGCGTCAAGGCGCTCGAGGCGTTCCTCGCGGACGTGTACGGGCAGCGAGCAGCGGTGCGCGACGGGGTGATCCCGGCATCCCTGATCAGCTCGTCCTCGCACTTCCATCGTGCGGCGGCGGGGATCGTCGGCGCCAACGGCGTGCGCATCCACGTCGCCGGCATCGACGTGATCCGCGATGAGGCAGGGGCCTGGCGGGTGCTCGAGGACAACGTCAGGGTGCCGAGCGGCGTCAGCTACGTGCTGGCCAACCGGCAGGTGATGGCGCAGACGCTCCCCGAGCTGTTCACGAGCCTTCGCGTGCGTCCGGTCGTGGACTATCCGAGTCGGCTGCTCCAGGCGCTGCGTGCCGCGGCACCGCACGGCATCGAGGACCCGACGGTCGTGGTGCTGACGCCTGGCGTTCACAACTCGGCCTACTACGAGCACACGCTGCTGGCACGGATGATGGGCGTCGAGCTCGTCGAGGGGCGCGACCTGTTCTGCTCCGGCGGTCGGGTGTGGATGCGCACGACCGCCGGTCCGACGCGCGTGGACGTGATCTACCGCCGGGTCGACGACGAGTACCTGGATCCGCAGCACTTCCGGCCCGATTCCGTGCTGGGCGCCCCCGGCCTCATGCTCGCCGCCCGGCTGGGCAACGTCACGATCTCGAACGCCGTGGGCAACGGGGTCGCCGACGACAAGCTCGTCTACACCTACGTTCCTGAGCTCATCCGGTACTACCTGGGGGAGGAGCCTGTCCTCCCGAACGTGGACACCTGGCGGCTGGAGGAGCCGGATGCTCTGGAGGAGGTGCTGGATCGCCTCGACGAGCTCGTCGTGAAACCCGTAGACGGGTCAGGCGGCAAAGGGCTGGTCGTCGGTCCGGATGCCTCGAAGCAGACCCTCGACGAGCTGCGCCTCGCGCTGCGGGCCGCCCCGCGCGGCTGGATCGCGCAGCCGGTCGTGCAGCTCTCCACGATCCCGACGCTCGTCGAGGACGGCTTCCGCCCTCGACATGCGGACCTCCGCCCGTTCGCCGTCAACGACGGCGAGGGCGTGTGGGTGCTGCCTGGCGGCCTGACACGGGTCGCGCTGCCGGAGGGGCAACTGGTGGTGAACTCCAGTCAGGGCGGCGGCTCCAAGGACACCTGGGTGCTGGATCCGTCCGTGCTCACCGCCGCCACCACGATCTCGATCGCGGCGGACGCCGCATCCGACGAGGTCTCCCTCGCGGCCGGGGCTACGGCGACCCTCGGTGCCGCCCGCGAGGAACCCCATACGCCGTTCCGGTCGTCGCCGCAGGACGAGGACCTCGAGCTGCGCCATCACCAGCAGCAACAACAGCAGCAGCAGCGGCGGCAGCAGCAGCGGGTCGAGGAGGTGGCGTCGTGCTGAGTCGCATCGCGGAAGCGCTGTTCTGGATCGGCCGCTACGTCGAGCGCGGTGACGGCACCGCCCGAATCCTCGACGTGCATCTGCAGCTGCTGCTCGAGGATCCCTGGGTCGATGAGGACACCGCGTGCCGCGCCCTGCTGTCCGTCATGGGCACGACCGTCGATTCGGATCGGATGCTCGGACGGGACGACGTCGTGCGGATGCTGGCCCTGGATCGTGAGCACGCGGCATCCATCGCGCACTCCGTTGCCTCGGCGCGCGAGAACGCGCGACGGGCCAGGGAGATCATCTCGACCGACCTGTGGGAGACGCTGAACGAGACCAACGCCCGAATGCCGCGGCGGGTCGCCTCCGACCGCACCCACCCGTTCTTCCGGTGGGTGCGCGATCGGTCTGCCCTCGCGTTCGGAGTCGTGGACTCGTCGACCAGCCGCGATGAGGCGTGGCACTTCTTCTCGCTCGGACGGGCGATCGAGCGCGCCGACATGACCGCGCGCCTGCTCGCGACGCGTTCGCTGACCGAAGCAGGCGGGCCCAGCTGGACGACGCTGCTGCGCAGCTGCGGAGCCTACGAGGCGCACCTGCGCAGCCACCGGGCGGTTCCCACGGCGGCATCGGCGGTAGAGTTCCTGCTGGTCGACCGGCTGTTCCCCCGGTCCGTGCTCTCCAGCGTCCTGAAGGCGGAGGAGTGCCTGCGCGGCATCGACCCCGCCGTCGCCTTCGGCGGCGTCGACCGCGCGCAGCGGGTGCTCGGGCGGCTGCGGTCGGAACTGGAGTACCGGCCGATCGGCGACATCGTCCGGCAGCTGTCCGAGAGCATGGAGGAGGTCCAGGTGGGGGTCTCGATGGCGAGTGACGCGATCAGGGAGCGGTATTTCCCGTCGATCGCGATGCCGGTGTGGATCGGGGAGGCGCTGTGAGCCGCCTGCGCATCGTGCACCGCACGGGTTTCGCGTACGACGCGCCGGCGACGGCGTCGTACAACGAGGCGCGGATGCTGCCGCATTCGCGCGAGGGGCAGTTCGTGCTGCAGGCGTCGCTGGAGATCTCTCCGGCCGCGACCCAGCACTCGTACGTCGACTACTTCGACACGAGGGTGTCGACGTTCGAGGTGCTCACCCCGCACCAGGAGCTCGCGGTCACCGCAACGAGCATCGTGGATGTGCGACCGACCCCGCAGGTCGAGGTCGATTTCGACTGGGAGGCGCTGGCCGCCCGCATCCCTAACTCGCTCGAGCTGGCCGAGAGCCTGGAGCAGACCCCGGCGACCGAACCGGATGATGAGATGCTCGCCATCGCGCACCGGATGCGCGATGCCTGCGCATCGGTCGACATCACGGCGCGCGAGATCTGCCGCACGATCGGCAAGGACATGGAGTACCGCAGCGGCGTCACCGGTGTGAACTCGACGGCGCGGGACGCGTGGCCGACGCGCTCGGGCGTCTGCCAGGACATCGCGCACGTCGCGCTCGGGGTGCTCCGCGCCGCCGGCATCCCCGCGCGGTACGTGTCCGGGTATCTGCATCCGGATGCCACGGCTCCCGTCGGGCAGCCGGTGACGGGGGAGTCGCACGCCTGGGTGGAGTGGTTCGCGGGCGAATGGCGCGGCTACGACCCGACGAACCTCGTCGAGATCGGCGAGTCGCACGTGTACGTCGGACACGGCCGCGACTACGGCGACGTGGCGCCGCTGCGGGGCGTCTACGCCGGTCCGAGCGGCTCCGAGCTGTTCGTGTCGGTCGAGGTCACGCGGTTAGAGTGAATGCTCCGGATACGAGGGGAACTCCAGTGACTGACGCTGCGATCGAACGCGAGACGCTCACCTGGGACGGGTTCGGTGCGGCGACGCGAGACCTCGCCCGCAGCATCCTGGACAGCGGCTTCGTGCCCGAGGTCGTCGTGGCGATCGCCCGCGGCGGTCTGCTCCCCGCCGGTGCCATCGCGTACGGCCTCGGCGCCAAGAACTGCGGCGCCATCAACGTGGAGTTCTACACCGGCGTCGGGACGGTGCTGGACGAGCCGGCCGTGCTGCCTCCGGAACTGGACATGGCGTACCTCGACGGACGCCGCGTGCTGCTCGTGGACGACGTCGCCGACTCCGGCCGCACGCTCGCGCTCGCCGCTCACCTGCTCGAGGACATCGGCGCCGAGGTGCGCTCCGTGACCATCTACACCAAGCCCTCCACGATCATCCAGCCGGACTACGCGTGGAAGGACACCGACCTCTGGATCGACTTCCCGTGGTCGTACAAGGGCACGGTGCGCGAAGAGGACGAGGGGCTGCCGCCGACGGCGTGACCTGCGCGTTCGCGCGCAGGCCCTATCGTGAAGGCATGCACACTGTCGACGCGAATCCCGTCACCGATTGGCTCGGCCGTTTCGTCCGACGTCCGGGGGAGACGACGATCTCCCTGGAGGCCGTCGCGCTGCTCGTCGGCGCCGGCTTCTTCCTGGTGGCGTTCCCCGTCGCGTTCGTCAGCTTCTGGGGCCGCACGCTCGAGATCGCAGGGACAGGGTCGATCGGCGCCTTCGTGGCGATCGGCGGTGCGATCGTCGCACTCCTCGCCGTCGCCCTTGCGCGCGTCGGCGTGCACGCACGCGGCGCGCGGCCGGTCGTGAGCCAGGACGGACTCTCGCTGCCGTACGCTCATGTGCGCTGGTACGAGAGCGCCGCGATCGCCCTCGCCTACGGAGCCACGGCGCTGCTCGGCTGGGACGGGATCGCCGTGCTGCTGTCGCGCAGCTTCACCGACGCGCCGGTGTTCGCCTTCCCCGGCGCGATCCTCGTCGCCGTGGCCTTCGCGCTGACCGCCTACGTCTGTTATCTGAGCGCCGCGGCGCTCACCCCGATGTCGCTGTCGCTCGTGCTGGCGATCTTCCTCGTGGTCGGCGCGTTCGCGAGCATGCTCACCGCGACCGATCCGCTCTGGTGGCAGGACAACCTGTCGGCGCTCGGCATGTCGAGCAACGCGTCGGCGTGGATCTTCAACGGCACGCTCATCGTCGCGGGCATCATCGTCACCACGATCGGCCGGTACGCCACGGTCCAGCTGCCCGTCGACACCGCGAAGCAGCAGCGCGGGCGCCGGTTCGTGCGGATCGCGCTCGCACTGATCGGAGTGTTCCTGGCGTGCGTCGGCATCTTCCCCGTCGACGAGTTCTTCCTCGTGCACAACACGGTCGCCACCGGGATGACGGTGGCCTTCGCCGCCGTCGTGATCGGGCTGCCGTGGCTGCTGCCGACGATGTCGCGCGTGTTCGTCGTGCTGGGCTACATCTACGTCGCGGTGATCGCGCTGCTCGGCGTCTTCTTCGCCACCGGCTACTACAACCTCACGGCCGTCGAGCTGATCGCCGCGATCCTCATCTTCAGCTGGATCATCGTGTTCCTGCGCACCGCCAGCGTCGGAATGCCGGTGCGCCGAACGTAGACTGGATCCATGCGTGCAGCGGCGATCGATCTCGGCAAGACGCGCTGCCGACTCGTCATCGCCGACACCGAGCAGCCGATTCGTCTGGACGGCGTCGGGGCTCCCGGCCTCGCAGCCGCCGACGGCGTGGATGCGGCGCTGGACGCCATCCTCCCGCTGCTGGACGCTGCCGGGGGAGCCGTCGACGTGCTCGGCGTCGGTGCCGCAGGCGCGTGGGCGGCGCCCGCAGCGGCGCGCGGACTCGCCGAGCAGCTCGCCACGCGCACCTCGGCATCCGTGGTCGTCGCCTCCGACGTCGTGACCGCGCACGCCGGAGCCCTCTGCGGCGGCACCGGTGTGCTGCTGATCGCGGGCACGGGAGCCGCCGCGCTCGGCGTCGATGGCGACGGTGTGCGGCTGATCGACGGATGGGGTCCTGAGCTCGGCGACCTCGGCAGCGGCTCCTGGCTCGGTCGCGCAGGCATCCGCGCGGTGCTGCGGGCGCACGCAGGGCTGGGGGAGCGCACCGTGCTGTCCGAGGCCCTGCAGGCGCATATCGCCCCCGACCCGGATGTGCACGCCTGGCTGGGCGGTCCCGTCCCTGCCGCACGTCGCCTCGCGACTTTCGCGCCGTCGGTGCTGGACGCCGCTGCGGCCGGGGATCCGGTCGCACGCGGGATCGCCGATGACGCGGTGCGGCTGCTCGCGGCATCCGCTGTCGCGGCTTCCGGATCCACGACGGATGTCGCCCTGCACGGCGGACTGACCGAGCACGGCTGGTTCCGCACGGCGCTCGAGACCGCACTCGCCGCCGCAGGCCGCACGATCGTGCCGGCCGGCGGGGACGCCCTGGACGGCGCGCTGCTGCTCGCGGCGCGCGCCGATCTTCCCCACGAAAGGTACCTGCACCGTGTCGGATGACTCCTCCCGCTTCACCGAGATGCTCGCCGAGCTGTCCAGCCTGACGACCGAGGCGCACACCGCCGACCGCGGGGATCTGGATCTGCTCGGCACGATCGAGCTGGTGCGGGCCATGAACTCCGAGGACCGTCGCGTCGCGGATGCTGTCGCCGAGCGTGCCGAGCAGATCGCGCTCGCCGTCGACGTGATCACCGAGCGGTTCCGCCGCGGCGGTCGCCTCATCTACATCGGCGCGGGAACCGCCGGCCGCATCGGCGTGCTGGACGCGAGCGAGTGCCCGCCGACGTTCGGCACCGACCCGTCGATGGTCGTCGGCGTGATCGCCGGCGGCGAGACGGCCATCCGCTCCGCCGTTGAGGATGCCGAGGACGACGTGGATGCCGCCATTGCCGACCTCGACCGGCTGTCGCTGACCGCAGATGACACGGTCGTCGGGATCTCGGCATCCGGACGGACGCCGTACGTCGTGGGCGGCCTCGTGCACGCGCGCGAAGCCGGCGCGTCGACGATCGCCCTCGCCGCGAACGCGGACTCCGCGATCGGCGCCGCAGCCGACATCGCGATCGAGGTCGTCACGGGGCCCGAGTTCGTCTCCGGATCGACCAGGCTCAAGTCGGGCACCGCGCAGAAGCTCGTCGTGAACATGCTCACGACGCTCTCGATGATCAAGCTGGGCAAGACCTACCGGGGCGTGATGGTCGATCTGCGCGCGACGAACGAGAAGCTGCGCGTGCGCAGCGTGCGCACCGTGGCGCAGCTGGCCGGTGTCGGCATCGACGAAGCGTCGGAGGCGCTTGGCCGGGCCGACGGCTCGGTCAAGCTCGCGCTGCTGATGCTGGCCACCGGTGCGGATGCCGCAGCTGCCGCCAGGGCGCTGGACGAATCGAGCGGGATCCTGCGGGACGCGATCAGCGCCCTGAGCTGAGCGGGACCTGCGCTGAGCGGAGCGCGATGTCCGCGGCATCCGCCAAGATGTCATCGTGACCACGACCGCACAGGTGCGCCGCGAGCGATTGCGCTCTCATCGACTGACCGCGCCCGCAGCGAGCCTCGCGGAGACGGCGAGTCACATGCTCGCCGTGCAGAGTCAGGAATTCTGGGGCGGACGCTGGGCGCTCGCTTCGCGCACCCGCGGTGCGCCGACACTGAGCCGCACGGACGCGCTCTTCGACGACGGCACGCTCGTGCGGGCCTGGACGCAGCGCGGCACGCTGCACATCGTCCCCGCGCGCGACTTCGGGTGGATGCTGCAGGTGACCGGTGCGCGCCAGCTGCAGGCCGCCGCGCCGCGCTACCGGGAACTCGGTCTCGACGCCGAGGTGCAGGCGACGGTCGAACACGCGGTGCGCGCGGCGCTGCGGGGCGGTAACGCGCTGACCCGCGCCGAGCTCTTCGACGTGCTCTCCGGCATCGGGGTCGATCCGGCGGGCCAGCGCGGAGTCCACTCCATCGGCAATCTCGCTCTCCGCGGCATCATCTGTCAGGGACCAGTGGTGCGGCGTCCCGACGGGGTCAGCCGCGAGCAGTACTTCGTGCTGGTGGAGGAGCACATCACCGACGCGCACACCCCTGCCGACCCCGCGGCCGAGCTCTTCGTGCGCTACATCGACGGACACGGGCCGGCGACCGTGCCGGACTTCGCGTGGTGGTCGGGGCTCACGCTCACGGCCTCGCGCGCTGCGGCAGCCGCAGCCGCCGACCGGGTGGACGAGATCGACGACGGCGTGTTCCAGGCCCCGATCCGCCCGCGGCGCAGCGCCGTGCCCGGCATCCAGGCCCTCGCATCGTTCGAGGAGTACTACATCTCCTATGCTGACCGATCGATCGCCGGCCCCGTCGAACGCTTCGACGCCGTCGGGCCGGGCAAGAACGGTATGGTCCGCCCGATCCTGCTGGCCGATGGGGAGATCATCGGCACGTGGCGGCAGTCGACGGCAGTCGGGCGGCACACCGAGCATCCGACGGCTGAGCTGCTGGTCGACATCCCGGAGGACGAGGTGGCCGCAGCGCTCGCTCGCTACGCGGCGTTCGTTCAGGGGTGACGCGTCCTTCAACCGATCGCGAGGTCGAATCCGTCGTCCGCTGCCGTGATCCGCACCGCGGTGAGGTCACCGATGTGATGGGACGGGTCGAACGATGGCGCGTGCGGGCCGACCCCGATCACGGTCATCCCGGCATCCAGACCCGCCCGGATGCCGGCGGCGGAGTCCTCGAAGACGATGCACTCCCCGGGGTCGACGCCGAGCTCGGTTGCGGCACGCAGGAACCCCTCCGGATCGGGCTTGCTGCGCGACACGCTCTCCGCCGTGATCGCGAGAGCCGGAACCGCGAGGTCGGCCGCGCCCATCCGAGCGGTCATCAGACGCAGATCGGCCGACGTCACGATCGCGTGCGGGAACGGGGCGAGGGCGAGCAGGAACGCGGCAGCGCCGGGGATCTCCACGACGCCGTCGACGTCTTCGCTCTCCCGCTGCAGCATCTCCTGGTTCTCGATCAGGTTCACGGCATGATCGCGCTCCGGCAGCAGCAGCGCCATGCTCTGGTGCCCCTGCCTGCCGTGCACCGTGCGCAGCACCGTCTCGGCGTCGAGGCCGTGCGGGCGCGCCCACTCCAGCCACAGCCGCTCGACGACGGCGGTCGAATCGACGAGCGTGCCGTCCATGTCGAGCAGGGCGGCGCGGGCATGCAGCGTGATCGTCATCCCTCCAGCGTACGGCGGCGTCACTCCGCCGCGTGACGCGCCAGGAAGTCGTACACCTCGCTGTCGTCGACGCCGGGGAACGCTCCGCGCGGCAGCGGCGAGAACATGTGCGTGTGCACGCGCGCGCTCGGCCAGGCCTTGCCGCTCCAGCGGTCGGCGATCTCGCTCGGCGCCCGGCGGCAGCACGCCTCGTCCGGGCAGGTCGACACGGCGCGATCCGGCGTCTCGCGTCCGCGCCACCAGCGCGCGTCGTCGAACGGCACCCCGACCGTGACCGAGAACTCGCCGTCGGTGGCCGACCCGGTCTGGGTCGAGCACCAGAACGTGCCGGAGGGCGTATCGGTGTACTGGTGGTGCTCCGTCGTGCGGTTCTGCTGCGAGAAGGCCGCTCTCGCCTGGAACTTGCGGCACACCCGCTGGCCCTCGACGGATCCAGTGACATCCATCGGCAGTGGCAGATCGTCGTTCTCGTAGACGCGGGTGATCGCCCCGGTCTCATCGACGCGCAGGAAATGCAGCGGCATCCCCAGGTGCTCCGTCATCAGGTTCGTCATCCGCATGCCGGCGGCTTCGTGCGTCACGCCGAACGCATCGCGGAAGTCCTCGACCGCGAGGTTGCGGTCCTTGCGCGCCTGCTGCAGGAAGGCGACGCCTGCGGTCTCGGGCACCAGGCAGCACGCGGCGAAGTAGTTGATCTCTAGTCGCTGCTGCAGGAAGTCCGCGTAGTCGGTCGGGGGAGTGTGTCCGAGCAGACGGTGCGCCATCGCCTGCAGCGCCATCGATCGCAGGCCGTGGCCGCCGGGGATGGATGCCGGCGGCAGATAGATGCGGCCGTTCTCGAGGTCGGTCACCGAGCGGGTGGAGTGCGGCAGATCGCCGACGTAGATGAGCTCGAATCCGAGCTTCTCGGCCATGATGCTCACCGTGCGGTGCGTCAGCGCGCCGGCGACGTGCCCTGCTGCCCGCAGCTGCTTCTCGGCGAGCTTCTCGATGTCGCCGATGTAGTTGTTCTGCGCGCGCATGCGCAGTCGCAGTTCGGTGTTGGCCCTGCGCGCCTCCTCCGGCGTGGCGATCGCCTCGCGCTCGCGGCGCTGCAGCTCGCGATGTAAGCCGAGGACGGCCTCGATCGTCTCGTCCGAAGTGCCCTTCGTCACCCGGACCGGTGCGATTCCGAGCTGTCGGAACACTGGACTCGCCTGCGCCGTCTCGAGTTCGATCTCGAGGGCCGCTCTGCGGTTCGGCGGCTCGCCGGAGATGAGATCGGCGACTTCGGTGCCGGTGGCCTGCGCGATCGACTGCAGCAGCGAGAGCTTCGGCTCCCGCTTGCCGTTCTCGATGAGGCTCAGCTGCGACCCGGCGACGCCGACCATGGCTCCCAATTCGTCGAGCGTGTAGCCGCGCGCGGTGCGGTGGTGACGGATGCGATGACCAAGGGTCGTGAGATGGATGCCGGAGCCGCTCATTCCTTGAGCATACCGAAAGAAATGAGATTCTTATACGTCTCGGCATCTGAAAGTCAGCTCGGTTTCGGCTGAGAATTGCCATATCGACCTACTCTTCAAAGGAGCGGACATGGCCCTCGCCGAGACCTTCACCCTTCGATCAGCATCCGTCGCCCCGGTGCGCGCGATGGGTGCGGCACCGACGTACGACACCCCGGCGATGGCGGAGCTGCGCGCCTGGGTCGAGCAGATCCGCGTCCTCACCCAGCCGGATGCCGTGCACTGGGTCGACGGCTCCCGCGCCGAGAACGACGCGCTGCTGCGCGGTCTCGTCGACGAGGGCAAGCTCATCAAGCTCAACCCGGAGTGGCGCCCTGGGTCCTACCTCGCCCGTTCGCACCCGAGCGACGTCGCGCGCACCGAAGGCCGTACCTTCATCGCGTCCGAGCGCGAGGAGGATGCCGGACCCACGAACAACTGGGCGGAACCAGGCGCCATGCGCACGAAGATGGACGTCCTGTTCGCGGGCTCCATGCGGGGGCGCACCCTGTACGTCGTCCCGTTCTCGATGGGCGCGGTCGGCGGCCCGCTCTCGCACATCGGCGTGCAGATCACCGACAGCGCGTACGCCGTGGCATCCATCGGCATCATGACCAGGGTCGGCGACGCCGTGACCCGAGAGATCGCCGGCGGGGCACCGTGGGTGCGGACAGTGCACACCGTGGGCGCCCCGCTGGCACCAGGCGAGCAGGACGTGTCCTGGCCGTGCAACGACGAGAAGTACGTCGTGCACTTCCCCGACACGCTCGAGGTGTACTCGTACGGATCGGGCTACGGCGGCAACGCGATCCTCGCGAAGAAGTGCTTCGCCCTCCGCATCGCATCGGTCATCGCCCGCGACGAGGGCTGGCTCGCCGAGCACATGCTGCTCATCCGGATCATCGACCCGAACGGCCGCAGATACCACGTCGCTGCCGCCTTCCCGTCAGCTTGTGGCAAGACCAATCTCGCCATGCTGCGGCCGACCATCCCCGGCTGGCGCGTCGAGACGATCGGCGACGACATCGCCTGGATCCGCCCCCGCGAGGACGGGCGCCTGTGGGCGATCAACCCCGAGGCCGGCTTCTTCGGAGTCGCCCCCGGCACCGGCGAGTCGACGAACGTGACCGCCGTGGAGACGATGTGGGGCAACACGATCTTCACGAACGTCGCGCTGCGCCCGGACGGCGACGTGTGGTGGGAGGGACTCACGAACACGCCGCCGTCCGACCTGATCGACTGGGAGGGCAACCCCTGGACGCCGGAGTCCGGCCGCCCGGCCGCTCATCCCAACTCGCGCTTCACCGTCGCCGCGGCGCAGTGCCCGCAGATCTCCGACGACTGGGAGGAGGCGGTCCCGCTGGATGTCATCCTGTTCGGCGGACGGCGGGCATCCAACGTCCCGCTCGTCGTCGAGGCGACCGACTGGGCGCACGGCGTCTTCCTCGGATCGACCATCTCGTCCGAGCGGACCGCTGCGGCCGAGGGGGCGGTCGGCGAACTGCGCCGCGACCCGTTCGCGATGCTGCCGTTCTGCGGGTACAACATGGGCGACTACTTCGCGCACTGGCTCGACGTCGGCCGTAAGCTCCGCTTCGACCGTGCACCGCGCATCTTCCAAGTGAACTGGTTCCGCCGCGGAGACGACGGACGCTTCCTGTGGCCGGGCTTCGGCGACAACTCGCGCGTCGTCGACTGGATCATCCGCCGCATCGATGGCCAGGTGCCCGCCGTCGACAACCCGGTCGGCCGTCTGCCGCGGACGTCGGATCTGAATCTGGACGGCCTGGAGATCCCGGATGCCGATCTCGACGAGCTCTTCCGGGTGGATGCCGAGGCGTGGCGCACCGAGGCCGATGGCATCGAGGAGTTCTACGACACGTTCGGCGAGACGCTTCCGTCCGCCCTGCGCGCGGAACTCGCCTCGCTGCGCTACCGGCTCGCACGCACGAGCTGAGCGCAGCGCACGGACCCGCGACGGCGGGATGACGAGGACGAACCCATGGCTGAGTGGTCCTCGGCATCCCGCCGTCGCGTCATGCTCTGCGGGATCGGACGCGTTCGCGTATTCTCGGCGGGGAACCGACCCCTCAGGAGGAGCCGTGACTTCAGCGCCCCGCGCCGATCCCGAAGCATCGCCCGCCAGCGCGTCCGTCCTGCGACGCAACGCCGTCACCGTGCTCGGCCCGGCCGAGGGCGCTGTCATCGTCTTCGGGCACGGATACGGCACGGATCAGACCACCTGGCATGCCATCGCCGAGCGCTTCGCCGATCGGTTCCGCGTGGTCCTGTTCGACTACGTGGGCTCCGGCGCGTCCGACCTCGGGGCATACGATCCCCGTCGCTACGACTCGCTGGACGGCTACGCACAAGACCTCATCGACGTCATCGACGCCGTCGGCGCCCGAGACGTCGTCTTCGTCGGACACTCGATCAGCGGGATGATCGGCGCACTGGCGTCGATCGAGCGACCCGATCTGTTCGCCCGGCTCGTCATGGTCTGCCCATCACCGCGCTATGTCGACGACGGCGACTACATCGGCGGATTCCAACGAGAGGACGTGCTCGGCCTGCTCGAGAGCATCGAAGCCAATCAGCCCGCGTGGGCTGCGTCGCTGGCTCCCGCTGTCACGGCGCGTGATGATCTTCCTGGCGTCACCGAGCGAGTCAGAGACCTCTTCGCGGCGACGCCGCACGACGTGGCGACGCATTTCGCACGTGTCGTCTTCTTCAGCGACGTGCGTCATCGGCTCGGTGAGATCAGCACCCCGAGCCTGGTGCTGCAGTCTCAGGGCGACGTCATCTGCCCTCCGCACATCGGCGACTATCTCGTGGAGCGGATGCCGTCGGCGGAACTCGTCCGCCTCGACACCGCTGGGCATTTCGTGCACCTGACGGAGCCGGAGCTCATCGCCGCCCATATCCGGACCGTTCTGTGATCGAGGCGGCTTCCTCGCTGCCCGCCGACCCCGACCGACTCGATCTGCTCGGCAGCAGTCCTGCTGCCGTGTTCGCCCTGGACCTGAACGGCACGGTGCTCGCGCACAACAGGACCATGGCCGACTGGTTCGGCGCGACCGGTGAACAGGCGCTGCGGGGACGCAACATCGTCGAGTGGCTCACGCCCTCTGCGCGACTTCTCTACGAGACGCAGATGATGCCGCGGCTTCTCGAGGTCGGCTGGCTCCGCGAGGTCGTGCTCGAGGTCCTCGACGCACGCCGTCAGCGGCGTGCCATCCTGCTGAACGCCGTCGTGATCGATGAGTCGTCGGTACGCAGGGTGCACGTCGCCGCGATCGAGGTGAGCGCCCGGTCGTCGTTCGAGCGTGAACTCGTCGACGCACGACGTGCGGCCGATGTCGCGCACCGGCGTCTCAGCGTCCTGCAGGAGGCCACGAGTGCGCTCGCCGTCGCTCGTGGCCTCGACGACCTCGGCATCACACTCGCAGCGAGTGCAGCCACGGCGACGACCTCGGCCTGGTCGCTCGTGCGCGTGATCGAGACATCGGGCTCCGGCGGCACCACGATCCGGGAGTGGGGGCAGGCCCCGAACGGCGTGAGCCTCGGGCCGCGGCTGCTGCCGGACGACGGCCAGCGCGTCCAGCGCGACCCCGCACAGATCGCCGAGCGGCTGCCCGCGGAATCCGCGGCGCTGCGCTCCGCGGGAGTCGAGGCGCTCGTCGTGACCCCGATCGTGCGCACCACCGGCGAAACGGCGTCCGTCCTCGGCGAGATCTGGTGCTGGTTCCGTCGACCGCGCACGCTCGATTCCGATGAGCTCGAGACGCTGCGCTCCATCGCCGCGCAGGCGGAACGAGTGCTCGAGCACCTCCGGCTCCAGGAGCGGATGCGCCATCATGCGCTGCACGATCCGCTCACCGCACTGCCGAACCGGAGGCTCTTCGAGGAGCAGCTCGAGGCTCTGCTGGCAACGCCGCCGTCCGGAGATCGCGTGTGCGCCGTGCTGTTCCTCGACCTGGACGGATTCAAGCAGATCAACGACGAATGGGGGCACGCGGTCGGCGACGAGGTCCTTCGCGTGGTGGCCGCGCGTCTGTCGTCGGCGACGCGCATCGGAGATGCGGTGGCACGCCTCGGCGGCGACGAGTTCCTCGTGGCCGTCGGTGACATGCATCCGGACGATGTGAGCGATCTGGCCGAGCGGCTGCGAGAAGCGATCCGCGCGCCACGCGATGCTCTGGCGGGATCCGCACCGCTCTCAGCGAGCATCGGCGTTCTGGCGTGGTGTCCCGAGACCGGCGTTCCGGCACCGTCGGCGGCCGAGCTCGTGGCGGCGGCGGACGAAGCGATGTACTCGGCCAAGCACGCGGGGAAGGACCGGATCGACGTGCGCTCCTGGGGCGCCGCCGACCGCACGTCCGCCTGAATCAGGCGTGCTCAGGCGAGCAGCTGGTGGCGGGCGAGGTCCCGGTACAGCGGCGTCGACTCGATCAGCTCGGCGTGCGTGCCCTGACCGACCACTTCGCCGTCCTGCAGCACGACGATCACGTCGCTGTCGACGACGGTCGACAGCCGGTGCGCGATCACCACGAGGGTGCGGTCGGTCGCGACCGCGTCGATCGCCGCCCGCATCCGCTGCTCGTTCACGCCGTCCAGTGAAGAGGTCGATTCGTCGAGGAGCAGGATCGGAGCCTCGGTGAGCAGCGCCCTGGCGATCGCGAGGCGCTGACGTTCCCCGCCGGACAGCATCACGCCGTCCTCTCCCACTGGCGTCGCGAGTCCCAGCGCGCCGCGTTCGAGCACATCGCCCAGGTTGACCGCGCGGAGCACGCGCGCGCAATCGGCATCCGTCGCATCCGGCGACGCCAGGCGGAGGTTGTCTGCGAGCGTGCCTGCGAGCGTCGGGGCATCCTGCTCGACGTATCCGAAGTGCGCACGCAGGTCGGCACGCGGATACGTGCGGATGTCGTGGCCGTCGAGATGGATCGAGCCGCCGGTCGGGTCGTAGAAGCGCTCGATGAGCGACAGGATCGTGCTCTTCCCCGCCCCGCTCGGGCCGACCAGCGCCACGCGCGCTCCTCGGGGGACGGCGAACGACACACCGCGCAGGACGTCTCCTGAGGTATCGATCGGTGCGGCGTCGCCGGCGTCGCGTTCCAGGTGCGCGTCGACGAGGACGCTGCGCGCCTCGGTCGCCGCGGCCATCCGCGCCGCGACCACGGCATCCGGATACCGGAAGCGCACATCGCGGAACTCCAGTGCGGCGGCGTCGGAGGGGTCCGCTCCGCGGCCGACACGGGCGGCCGTCTCGGCGTCGGCATCCGACTCCTGCGGAAGATCGAGCACCTCCTGGATGCGGCCGAGCGCTCCGAGCGCCTGGTTGACCGACGTGATCGCCCCGAACGTCGATGCCAGCGGCATCACCAGCATGAACAGGAACATCACGAACGTGATGAGCGAGGCGATCTCGATCGCCCCTGACGCCACGCGGAAGCCGCCGACACCGAGCACGACGAGCAGCGACAGCTGCAGTGCGATGCCGGCGATCGGGACCACGAGCGCCGAGACCTTCGCGATCCGGACGCCGAGACCGTATGCCTCGCTCGCCAGCTCCGACACGGCCTCGGTCTCGCGCTCCGTGGCGCCGGATGCGCGAACGGTGCGGATAGAGCCGACCGCGCGCTCGACGCCGGAGGCGAGTTCCCCGACCTTCACCTGCTGCGCGGTCGACGCCTCGCGGATGCGTCCGCTGAGGGCGATGACGACGGCGAGGGATGCGCCGATCACGACCACGATCAGCAGCAGCAGGATCGGGTCGATGACGAGCATCGCGATGAGCGCGCCGAGGAACAGGATCGCGTTGCCCACGGCATCCGCGAGTCCCTGCGTGAGCACGGCGTACAGCAGCGTGGTGTCCGTGCCGACACGGGAGACGAGGTCGCCGGTGCGCCTCGCGTCGAACTCGCTGATCGGCAGGTGCAGGATGCGCGCGATGAGCTTGCGTCGCGAGGAGTAGACGACCGCCGTACCGGTGCGCTGCAGCAGGTAGTGCTGATAGCCGGAGATGATCGACGACAGGATCACGAAGCCGACCAGCAGCCACACGAACGCGCCGAGCGCCTGCTGCATCTGCACGGCCGTGATGACCTGCCCGACCAGCAGCGGCTGCACGAGCGAGGTCGCGGCGCCGAACACACTGAGCACGGCCACCACGATCAGGGTGCGCTTGTGCTCGAAGAGGAAGGGGAGGAGCTGGCGGAACGTGGCGCGCGGACCATCCTGCGGCGCGCCGCGACCGCGGCGGCGTGCGGGCGCCGTGCGGGACATGCGGGGACCTCGTTCTGAGAAAAGGGAGTACTCAAACCGTACTTCGTGTCGAGCGCGACTGTGATCGCGAGCACAGGTTCGCCGAGGAGGATGTCCCGTCGCGGCGCTCCCAGGAGTCTTGTAGGCAGAGTCGATGGCCGTCGCTAATGTGTGGAGTACGGGGAAAGAACGCCGGGCGCCGCCCGCGTAGGGGTGGAGGCACGCGATGACATCAGCGGTTCACGCGACGGCGCGGCCGGCGTCGCCCGCTGGGGCGGCCTCGCCCGTTCCGATGGGCATCGGGATCGGTGCGCTCGCCGTGAGCCTCGTCATCGCTGTCCTCGTGATGGCCGGATTCAGCGCCCCGGTCGAACTGTTCTTCGGCGTCCCGCTGCCCCTCGTGCTGGCCGAGTACTGGTGGCTGAGCTTCGTGGGCTATCTGCTCACGCCCTTGATCGTGATCGCCTGCTACGGCTGGGACGTGATCGGCCAGCGCGGCGGTCTGCGGCGCAACGCGAACTTCGCGATCCGCACGCGCTACACCTCGATCCTGCGCTGGACGCTGTGGCCGGCCGTGGTGGTGGGCGTCTGGCACATCCTGAACCTCAGCGTGCCGCTGTCCGAGGCATGGGGGCTCTCGTGATGCGCGGTGCCCGGCTCAGGGCGGCCATCGCCGGCGCCGCGGTCGCGGTACTGGCGTCGCTGGGTCTTGCGGGCTCGGCGGCGGCCGCGCCGGCGCCGACGATGGCTCCCGTCGTCACGGCGGTCTCCGGGGGCGAGCTCTCCGACTCGGGCAGCGCCGCGATCGCCGATCTGCGCGCCTGCCTGGCATCGCAGAGCACCCTGAACGTGTACTACCTGATCGACTCGTCCACGTCGTTGCGGCGGGCGGACGGCGGCGGGCCCGGCTCCGACCCAGACATCGTCCGGGCGCAGATCCTCGGCAACAGCCTCGCGCAGCTCGGCGGCATCGGCGAGGACATCACCGTGAACTGGGGCGCCGGCTTCTTCGCGTCCGACTACTCGTCGGCGATCGGCTGGCAGGCCTACGACGACGAGAGTCCGGAGAAGCTGGCCGAGACAATCAGGCAGAAGCGCCCTGATGGCTACACGAACTGGCCGGATGCCCTCGCCGGCGCGCAGCAGCAGCTCGCCGGACAGCAGAGCGCGGCGCCAGGGTGCCAGATGCTCATCTGGCTCACCGACGGCGCGCTGGACATCCAGGCTCCGGACGGCCAGCAGCAGGAGGACTTCGACGCGCTCAACGCGATGTGCGGTGCCGCGCTCAGCGACCGCGGCGCGACGCCGTCCGGCTACGGCGTCTTCAACACGTTCCGCCAGTCCGGCGTCGTCGTCGTCGGTGCGCTGCTCGCGGTCGGAGCGGATGCCGCTGACGCCGCCCCGACGATGCAGACGCTCGTGGAGGGCGGTGAGCCCGGCGCCGACGCGGTGTGCGGGCAGCAGCCGATGCCGGACACGTTCGTACACGGCGCCTTCGTGAACGCCGACGGACCGGATGCCCTGTCGCTGGTGTTCCTGCAGCTGAGCGCCCAGGTCGCCGGCGGATTCCCGCAGCCGTTCGACGAGGACGGCGGGTTCTGGGTCGACGAGGGGGTCTCGCGCTTCCGCGTGATCGTCTCCGGCGACTGGACCCTGACCCCGCCGGAGGGGTCGGGGCGGCCTGCAGTGACGGCCGACACCGCTGAGGATGCCGAGGGCGTGGACGTCAGCGAAAGCGACGGCGCGACCACGATCGAGATCGCCGTCGACGGCGATGATGCCGAAGGGCGCTGGCAGCTGGACGCGGCCAACCGCGCGTCGGCGTCGCTCTATCTGTTCAGCGACCTGCGCATCGAGTTCGACGACGTCAACGAGATCGAGATGTCGCCGGACGGATCGTTCGCTGCGGCGCTGAACGCCACGGTGCGGGATGCCGACGGTGAGCCCGTCGATCTGGGACGGTTCGGCGAAGCGGCTTTCACCGCGTCCTACCTCGCGGACGGCTCCAGGACCCTCCTGCCGGAGGCGACGGTGGATCCGGACTCCGGACGCATCACGATCCCGCTGCCCGCCGATGTCACGCTCGCCTCGATCGATGTCGCAGCCTCGATCGATCCGCTGCGTACGCAGGAGCACGACCTCGCACTCGCCCCGGTGACGACGCAGAAGACCATCACGCTCACCCTCGGCGCCGAGTTCCCGCACGCCGTGACGAATCCGCCGGTTCGCCTCAGCGATCTCGAGGGCGCCGACGGCACGGCGGAGGGCGTCGTCACGATCGCCGGGCCGACGGAGAGCGGCGACGGGACGGTCTGCGTCGGCGCAGACGCGGTCGCAATCACGAGCGATGCCGGCGACCGCGCCGACGCGTGGCGCTGGACGTTCGCCGGTCTGGATGAGAACGGCTGCCTCACTGTTCCGCAGAACGGCGAGGTGCAGATCCCGGTCACCGCCACCAACGCGATCGCCGCGGACAGCGACGTCGCCGCCGCCGTGCCGATCACGTTCGTCTCCGCGAACGGCGAGAGCGTCGAGCAGAACGTGCCGGTGGAGTTCCGCTCCACGCATCCCGTGAACACGGCGGCCGTGCTGCTTCTGGCGCTGGCGCTGCTGGCGATCGGACTCCTGCTGCCACTGATCGTGCTGTGGGTGCTCAACTGGCTCACCACGCGCATCGATGTGCCCAAGAGCACGCAGCGCGCCGCGTTCCCGATCGCGATCGGTGCGACCGGTGCGCAGATCACGGCTCCGACGCAGGGCAGCGCGCTGTCGGACGTCTTCTCGTACCGCTCGCCGTCCGACGGCGAGCGGTCGATCTCCGACCCGGTGCTCGGAACGCTGAGGGCGCGGGTGCCGTGGTTCCCGCTGCGGTCGCCCTGGTACGAGGTCACGGCGCCCAGCGGGATGGCGCTCATCACCGCCAGAGCAGGCCGCATGGTGACGGGATCCAAGGACTCCCGTCGGCGGCTGCGGTTCGCGAAGCTGCCGCTGGACCGCTTCTTCGGCATCGTCGTGCCAGAGGCCGAACTGCGCCGCACAGGGCGCGGCGAGGCCGTCACCGGCACGGTCGTCATCTACCACCGCGCGTCGCCCAGCGACCAGGGGCAGCACGCGCAGCGCCTTGCCGAGATCACGGTCGACTCCACGCTCGCCGAGGCCGTGAACCGTGCGCGCGCCGATCTCGTCGAGAGCGATCGCGCGGCGACATCCGGTTCCGGCGGCGGATCGGGAACGCCGAAGGGTCAGAGTGCTGCAACTCCGGCATCCGTGCCCTCGCCGGCGCGCGACGCCGGAACTCCGCCGCTCCCCGGCCGCGCGCCGGGCAGCGCAGCGCCGGGCAGCGCAGCGCCGCCTGCGCGTCCCGGCAGCCCGACGACCGCACCGCCGCGCCGCGGCGGGCCGGGGACACCGCCGCCTCCGCGACCGGGCACCCCGCCGCCACCGCGCCCCTGACATCCGACTGATTCCACAGACAGAGAGACATCATGCTTCGTCCCTTCCTCATCATCGGCGTCGGAGGCTCCGGCGGTAAGACGCTCCGCGGCCTGAAGTACCAGCTCGAACTCAAGCTGCAGCAGGCCGGCTGGTCCGGTGGTCTTCCCGCCGCCTGGCAGTTCCTGCACTTCGACACCCCCACAGTGCAGGACGGCGTCGACTACCCGGCCCCCTTCCTGCCTGCGCAGGAGTACAAGGGGCTCGTCTCGGCCGGAGCGAACTACGACACGGTCTACAAGACGATCGAGGGCGCGCACGCGACGAACCAGAGCGTTCATGCCGACATCCGCCGCCAGCTCCCCGACCCGCAGCGCGTCCGCGTCGACGTCACCAAGGGCGCCGGTCAGTTC
The DNA here is from genome assembly GCF_054798195.1 of Microbacterium sp. GXF0217. Classification (NCBI taxonomy): domain Bacteria; kingdom Bacillati; phylum Actinomycetota; class Actinomycetes; order Micrococcales; family Microbacteriaceae; genus Microbacterium; species Microbacterium sp. GXF0217. Next base: position 401,673 of record NZ_JBSJZG010000003.1, read on the forward strand.
CGTGCCGTCGGTCGCGCCGTCGCGCTGTCCTCCACGCGGGACATCGCGGTCGCCGCGCGGAGCGCGATCGCCCGGCTCGGGGATGCCGCGGCGCTGGCCGAGCTCCAGACCCTCGGCCGTGCTCTGCGTGCGAGGGACGAGTCGGCGAACAGCAGCCCGACCGTGATCGTCGTCTCCTCCGTCGCCGGCGGCTCCGGGGCAGGGCAGTTCCTGGACATCATCGAGATCGTCAAGTCGACCGCGAAGCAGTACCCATGGTCGAACGAGGTCTTCAGCATCCTCTACGCCCCCGACGTCTTCGACCAGCTGGGTGTCACCGCCGGAACGCCGGGGAACGCGCTCGCCGCGATCGCCGAGACGATGAACGGCTTCTGGACCGACACCCCGTCGAACTCGACGATCGAGCTGTTGCAGACGCAGGGCGTGGCCCCGTCATACGGCGGCGCGCGCGATCGCGTCGGCGCGGCATACCCGTTCATCGTCGGACGCAGCAACTCCAAGGTGACGTTCGCCGACCAGAGCGAGGTCTACAACGCCGTGTCGGCCAGCCTGTCGGCGTGGATCACCGACGACCGCGTGCAGGACAGCATCACGGCTTATGCCTCGGGCAACTGGCAGGCGCGCGTGGGCGCGAACGTGCTTCCGGACGCGACGGGTCTCATCAACTCGGCCCACCACTCGCCTGCCTTCTCGTCCATGGGCTTCGGGCGCGTGACGCTCGGCCGCGAGAAGTTCTTCGAGTACTCCGCCGAGCGGCTCGCGCGCTCCGTCATCGATCGGATGCTGTACGCGCACACCGAGGCCGACCCGCTGTTCGCCCAGCGCACCGAGGCCGAGTGGATCTCGGTCCGCGCCGATCAGGACTATCAGCTCTTCATCCGCGAGCTGCGGCTGAACGAGGACACCGACGACCACAACGATGTCGTCGACCGGCTGCGCCCTGCCGCCGAGCGCTCGGCGCTGGCCACCCGGCTCGGGCAGGACATCCAGATGCGCCTGAACGATCCCGGCCAGCTGGACAAGAACGGCGGGCTCGACCTCACCACGTGGAGTCAGCGTCTGCTCGCGGAGTGGTCGGTGCGCAAGCCGGAGCTGCTGCGCATCGAGCAGAACCACCGTCAGGTGCTGCTGGACACCTGGGAGCGCGAGGCGCCGGGCGAGATGCTGCGGGTCATCGCCGAGCACGCGTCGACCAATGGCCTGCCGGTCGTGGTCGAGCTGCTCACGCGTCTGGAGCGCACCCTCAAGAGCACGGTCGACGGGCTCGAATCCGAAGCGCAGATGCACGAGGAGTGGGTGCAGTCGCTGCCGTCCCTGGTCAGCGAGCAGCTCCAGAGCGCCCCGAATCAGCAGTCGATCCGCCCGGATCAGGATGCTGTCATCGGCGCGGTCGAGCGCATCCAGCAGGCGTTCGAATGGGCCGCTGAGGCGCCGCTGCGGCGGAGCGCGGCGCAGTTGCTGAACGAGATGCGACGAGAGTTCCTCAGCCCGCTGCGCGTGCACTTGGAGGGCGCGTACCAGGAGCTGGCACTGCGCGTGAAGGCGCGCAAGACCGCTGACGACCGCGACAACGACTACGACTTCTGGCCCAAGCGCGAGGATTCGACGGTTCCGCGCAAGTACACACCGGCCCCGAACGAGCGGCTGCTCGTCGAGCAGGATGAGTACCCGCGCGAGTTCGAGAGCCTGATCCGCTCCACGTTCTCGGAGGGGACAGGGCGTTTCGCCGACGGCATCCTCGATGCGGTGCGCGAGCTCATCGTCGGCGTCGCGCCGGTCTCCCGGAACGAGGAGGACGCCGGCACGTGGTCGATGATCGATCAGTCGCGCACCTGGAAGCCCTCGGTCACGGCCGATCCGGAGGCATCGCGGTCGCCGCAGAACCCGCGGTTCACGATGGCGACCACGCCGGATGCCTACGTCGACCGCGCCCGGAAGTGGATGCGACGCGAGGGCACAGCCTTCAACGCGTACGTCACCGAGGATCTGCGCAGCTTCTTCGACGAGTCCGAGCTCGCTCCCGACGTCTTCGGCCGTCGCCGGGAGAAGTTCCGCGAGCAGCTGCAGTCCGCGCTCGGAGCGAGCGAGCCGCTCGTCAAGCTCAACCCGACGCTCCTGCGGCTCGTGCACGACAAGTCGGTCAACGAGGCGACCAGCCTCGTGTTCAGCTCGATCCCGTTCAAGGCGGGCACCGAGATGTACGCGGTGACCAAGCAGGTGCTCGGCGCGATGGGGTTCTGGAACGACGCGGTCTCGGACAGCTGGTTCCAGGATGCCAGGGTCGAGGGCATCGAGGTCTTCGCGATGAGCGGATTTCCGTACCAGCCGATCGTCATGGACTCGGTGATGGAGCCCATCGCGCGCGACTGGCTGCGGCAGTCGAACACGCAGGAGAGCCGCGAGGCGTTCTGGCGCTTCAAGCGTTCGCGACTGCTCGGCGAGGCGATCCCGGCCGATCCGACCGTGATCAACGCCATGATCCGCGGCTGGTACGTCGCCAAGGCGCTCGGCTGGCTCAAGGTCGACGCGGACGGCGGCGAACGCGGTCCTGGACTGTCGCTGTGGGACCCCGAGTCACGTCGGCACGCCGGATTCCCCCGACCGCTGCTGGACACCCGGCGCACGCAGCCGTACGACTACCCCGGCGTCGTCATGCAGTCGCTGACGATCGCCCTCGCGCTGTGCAACACGCAGGAGTCGCTCGAGCCGCTTCGGCCGTATCAGATCCTCGCGTTCCTCGGCGGTGACGACCTCGAGATGTCGGACACCCTGGTGCGCTGGGTCCAGGAGGGCCGGCTCGCCCCGGATGCTCCGACTCCGGATGCCGCGCGGGCCGGCGAGCAGACCGGCACGCTCGCGTCGCGTCAGCAGGCGCTGCGCGACTACTTCGGCGCCGAGTACGTCAACTTCCGCTCGCAGGTCGCCGAGCACGACTTCTCGGTGTCGGTGTACGACTACCCGGTGAGCTGGGAGATCCGTCACCAGGTCGCCGCAGCGCTGCAGAGCCTGTCGTCGGCCGTGATGGCGACGCGCGCCGTCGATACCGGAGTCTGACGTGGTCCGTTCGTCCTGGCCTGATCGCAAGGTCAGCGTGATCCTGCTCCCCAGCGGTCAGCAGGGGGAGTCGCTGCTCGCGCTCGCCGGGGAGTGGACGCGGATGGGCCTGCTCGGACCCGCCCTCTGGGTGCGCCCCGAGAGCGTGCGTCGTGCACGGTCGGGGCCGCCGCGCATCGGCGCGAGCATCCTCGTGCTCGACCGGGATCATCGGATGACCGAGGTCGACGTCGATCTGTTCGAGACGCTGGCCAGGGAGAGCCTCGCGCTCGTGCGGCTGGTCAAGCTCCGCTCGGCCGTGCCGTCGCGCGAGGTCGACGCCGAGCAGGACGAGATCGCGGAACAGGTGGGGGAGTACCTCGTCAAATCCATGCCGATGGCGGTGCCGTCGGTGAGCATCGCGGATCAGCCGACCGATCTCAGTCGGCTCACGCTGATCTGCGCGCCGACCGAGTTCCAACTCCAGCAGCGCGTCGATTGGGCGGCTTCCGAGTACGGCACCGTGGTCGTGGCCTCGCCGGAGGACCGGTCGACCCCGTGGTCGGGAGATGCGTTCGTCCGAGACAACGACCGCTTCGTCGGCTTCGCCCTGATGCATCTCGCGAGCGTCGCGGGGCTCTGGAACGGCGCTGGCATCGGCAGCTTCGAACTGGTGCAGCGTGAGGCGTCCAGTCATCAGAGCGTGTGGGTGTCGCGCGTGTTCGTGAACGCGGTGATCACCGAGGCTCTCGGGCGACGGACGGCCGCGCAGGTGCTCGACATGGCCAGCAGGGCCGATTCGCTGCTGATCGATCCGAGCGCAGGGTCCCCGCCGACGGGCACGGCCTTCATCGAGGACCACCTGGTCCCCGGTTACGTCGACCGGATGGTCGAGGCGTCGATGTCGCTCGATCAGGGGGCGCTGAGCTTCCACCCGATCGACGAGGAGCGAGAGCCCGACCGTCGACGCATCGGAATCGGCGAGCAGCTGGGGCGGTTCTCGTCGTTCAGCGTCGACAAGCTCGCATCGATGCCGCGCTGGACGTGGCGCTGGATCACCTCGCGGACCGGCAGGGCGCTCACGCGTCAGCTGCAGTCCGATGACGGGACGCACATCGTCGGTCAGGACTACGACGCGGTCCTGGATGCGCGGGATGCGCGGCTCATCGCGCGCCGTGACGCGATCTTCGACACCGAGAAGACGGCGCGCGCCGCGATGGCGGCCCCGGTGGGCATGAGCAGCGTGCGAACGACGCCGCGGCTGTGGGCGCGCCTGCGCGAACTCGTGTTCGGCTCCCTCGACGGCAGCTCGGATCTCACCGAGCTCGGATTCGAGAGGATCGAGGAGAAGGTCCCGGTCTTCGGTCGGGTCTCGGACGTGTTCCCCGACCCCGATGACATCTGGACGGTCGAGGGCGGTCCCGCGAACCTCCCGCTTCCGGTCGACTGGTATGTCCTCGCCACGGGCGAACCCCGCACGCATCTGGCCGCCTGGGCCAGCGCTGGCGTGGGCGAGGCCCAGCAGGCGGCGAACGAGGTCGCCGCGGCAGAGCACGCGTTCCGGCTGCTTCCCGAACCGGTCTCGGCTCAGGCCCCGCGGACGACGACGATCGCCGCGGCCATCGCGCAGGACGAGGCTCCGGCGGGGCCGGCTGTGCTGGCCGACGAGTCGGCATCCGAATCCGTCGAGGTCGCCGCACCGTCGGCCGACACGCAGGAGCAGGCTCAGGCGCCGACAGGTGCGGATGCCGCCGACACCGGTGCTCCGCACCCGGCGCCCGACGCGGAATCGGACGACACGCATCAGCTGCCGGTCGCACAGGAGGAATCCGGCGACCCGTCCGAGCCAGATGGCCAGGCAGAGGACGCCGATCCGCCCGCGGCATCCGAGGCGGAGACCGCACCCGCAGCTCCGGTGCCCGCACCCCCGGCGCCTCCGGTCGCGGCTGCACCGGAGACGCCGGAGCAGGCGGCGAATCGCGAGCACCGCGAGCAGATGCAGCGCGAGATGCGCGTGCAGTGGGAAGACGCCAGGGAGCGACGCGACGGCGCTGGAGTCCGGGCACGAGCCGCCGAGGACGAGCGCCGACGACGCGACGGCGCTCTTGCCTCCTACGACAGCTGGGCGGTGGCACGCGACCGGTCGTTCACGTGGCGCCTGCTGTCCGCGCTGAACACCGACCGCACCGCCGCGCAGGCGGCCGTGTCGCGCTACGCGCGCGAGATCGATCGACTGCGTGCCCCGATGCCCGGCGAGCTGATCCGCCTGCGAAAGGCGTTCCACCGCCGCATGCTCATCTCCTGGCTCGTGATCATCGGAGCTGTCGCCCTGATCGAACTGCTCCCGCTGCTCATCCCGCAGCTGCGGGATTCTCTGCGCGGTGTGGGCTTCTGGTATCCGGACACCTGGATGACCGTCACCGCTGCGCTCGTGATCGGTGCGATGCTGACCGTGGGATTCCTCGCCGCCTACCATCGGGGCTGGTCGACCTTCCAGCGGCACGTCGACCTCACGCACGCGCACCTCGAGCACATCTCGGACGCATCTAGGCATGCCAGACGCGAGCTCGCACGGTTGTCCTCGCTGCATCGGCAGACTGTCGACTGGCTCGATCTGCTCGCCAGAGCGGTGCACCACCCGTGGGCGATCCGTCCGGAGTGGGAGTCGAAGCCGGACTACGAGGTGGCACGCGAATCGCTGCCGTTCGCGATGAACATCGGCACCGTCGTCGAGACCGACTACGCGGCCGCGACCCGGCTGCGGCGGATGACCACAGAGCACCTGCTCCGGCGCGGCTGGCGAGCGGATGCCTTCCGGGACCTCGTGCGCGAAGTCGGTGCCGAACTCGGCCAGGACGGAGCGTCCTTCGGTGTCGGCGCCCTCGATGATGATCTCCCGCACTCGTCGAACAACGCCAGACGGATGCTGCGCGACGCCATGTCCCAGGAATCGGTCCTGACCCGCGTCGCCGCCCCTCGGCTGCGGGAGCTGATGGGGGAGATCCAGCGGCATTCGTTGCACGGCAGCAAGCCGCGGGTCATGGCGATCGACGACAACCCGTTGCACGCGCTCGCGCAGATGACCGACCCGGTCGGCGGCGACGACGGCATCGCCTGGGACGACTTCCTCCTCGATTCCCTGGCCGGACGCCGCGAGCCGGTGACGCCGCTCAGTGCGACCTGGCTCGCTCAGCGCCAGGTGCAGGAGGGGCACCATGAGAACGTCACGAGCTACCTCGTCCTGCCGGACCGGCTCGAGCGTCAGTTGGACTTCCACAACGACGCCAGGGTCGTGACAGCGCCGTTCCGCGGCTCGGGACGCGCCGGGATCGACCTGGTCTGGCGCGTGGACGTCGCCGGCCCCCTTCCGATCGCCGCGATCGGACTGTGGGACGCACCGCACCGCGCGGTGGCGATCGAGGTCGACCCCGACACGTACGACAGCGGCGTCTGACGTGGCGCCCGCTCCACCCCCGCGTGAGCCGGGGGCGTATCCGCCTGCGCCAGGACGCGTCGCGCCGCCACGTCCCTCCCGCGCGCCGAGCGGAGGCCGAGCGACGGGTCGCGGCCGGCGTCGCGGCAGGCCCGTGCGTCTGCGAACTCTCTGGTGGGGCGTTGCCGCCGCGATCGTCGTCGTGGCGGTCGCGATCGGCATCGGCGTCGCGAACCCGAACTCCTCGCCCGCCGCCGGCGGGCCAGCTTCAGTGCACCCGACGACGCAGCCCTCGGCCGCGGAGACTCCGGATGCCGCGAAGAGCCCGGATGCGGGGCCGACTCCGGATGCCGCGACGACTCCTTCGGCGGCGGAGACGCGGCCTCCCGCGGCCTCCGATCCCGACCCCGTGCGGACGGATGCACCCGGCGTGCCGGCGCTCGAGACGCTCGCGGGCCTCGCGACGGTCTCGGGGTATGCGCCGTACGACTACGACCGCGATCTGTTCGGTCAGCGCTGGGCGGATGTCGACCGCAACGGCTGCGACACCCGCAACGACATCCTGGGACGCGATCTGCGGGATCCGGTGTTCAAGGCCGGGACCCGTGACTGCAAGGTGCTCACCGGCGACCTGCTCGACCCGTACGACGGCTCAGCAACGGCGTTCGTATCGGGTCAGAGCACGTCGGTGCTCGTGCAGATCGATCACGTCGTCGCGCTCGGATGGGCATGGGAGCACGGCGCGTGGGCGTGGAACGACGACCAGCGCACGGCGTTCGCGAACGATCCGGCGAATCTCGTCGCGGCCGCGCAGCACACGAACCAGTCCAAGAGCGCGTCTGGACCGGCCGACTGGCTGCCGCCGGAGCCGACGCTGCGCTGCGCGTATGTCGAGCAGTGGGTCGCCGTGCTGGGCGCGTACGCCCTCGGCATCGACGATCGCGACCGCGAAGCGGCCCGCGCCGTGCTGCTGACCTGCTGACCTGCTGACCCGCCGACCTGGTGACCGCCCGCCGACCCGTCGGCCTGGTGACAGACGGGCCGACCTGCTGACCCGCTGCTACGACCGCCCGAATCGGCGATGCGCGGCCTGCTTGCTGACGCCGAGTGCGCTCGCGATGGCCTGCCACGAGTAGCCGGCGGTGCGCGCCCTGCGCACCTGGGCCTCTTCGGAGCGTGCGATCTCGCGGCGCATATGGGCGAGACGGTGCAGTTCGGCGATCGGCTCACCGGCCGGATCCGTGGCGTTCGCGGTTCGGGTGCTCATGATGACCTCCTGATCGTCAAGGTATATTGACGTCAGAGTTGCTGTCAACTTTTATTGACGATCGACCGAGCGATGTCGTGATGGGATGGACTCATGATCATCCCGCCTCCGCTCGCACCCGGTGACCGCGTCGCCGTGCTGTCGCCGGCCTTCGCCGCACCAGCCGTCGCTCCGGCGCTGCACGACCAGGCCATGCGCCGATTGATCGAGCTCACCGGGCTCGCTCCGGTGGAGTACCCGACCACCCGGCTGCTCGATGCGAGCCCCGAGGCGCGGGCGGCAGATGTCGACGCCGCGTTCGCAGACCCGTCGATCCGCGGCATCCTGGCGACGATCGGCGGAGACGATCAGATGCTCGTGATCCCGCACCTGGACCCTGCCCTCGCCCTGGCCGACCCGAAGCCGTTCGTCGGATACAGCGACAACACGAACATCCTGAACTGGCTGTGGGGCCTCGGCATCGCCGGGTACTACGGCGGCTCGACGGCCGTGCATCTGGGACCGGGCCCCGCGGTGGACGACATCCATGCGACATCGTTGCGTGCCGCGCTGATCGACCGGGGCGAGATCGAGATCACCGAGCCAGGCGAGTCGGAGGACGTGGGCCGACGCTGGACGGACCCGCGAGCACTGACCGAGTTCGGCGATCGCACCGCGACGGAACCGTGGACGTGGGCCGGTCCGCCCTCGCGCGTCGATGGTCCGACGTGGGGCGGCTGCCTCGAGGTGCTCGACGGCATCGCCTGGGTCGATCGGCTGCCGACGGCAGCCGATCTCGAGGGCGCGATCCTCCTCATCGAGACGAGCGAGGAGCGCCCGTCCGTCGGCTGGGTGACGCGCTGGCTGCGCGGACTCGGCGAACGCGGCATCCTGAGCGCTGCGGCGGGTGTCGTCGTCGCCCGTCCACCGGTCAGCGACTTCGAGTTTCACCCGACGGATGCCGAGGCCCGTGCGCTCCGAGATGCGCAGCGGGATGCCGTGATCGAGACGATCGCGCGCTACAACCCGGAGGCGGTCGTCTGCGTCGGGGTGCCCTTCGGGCACACCAGACCGCAGTGGATCCTGCCGTACGGCGGCACCATGGTGCTCGACGGCAGGTCCCGCAGGATCTCCGCGCGCTACTGACGCGGATCGACGCTACAGCGCGGCGCCCACTCCGAGATCGGATTCGTAGTCGTGGTCCTTGGTCTCCGGCGTGAAGATCAGCGCGATGAACGTCAGCACGCCCATCGACGACAGGTACACGCCGACGAGCCAGGGCTGACCGTCCACGAGCGCCCACAGGGCGACGGCGATGAACGGCGCCACGGCCGCACCGAGGATCGACGACACGTTGTAGGCGATCGCCGAGCCCGGGTACCGGACGTTGGTCGGGAAGAGCTCCGGCAGCAGCGCACCCATCGGTCCGAAGGTCGTGCCCATCAGCACGAAGCCGAAGATGAGGAACGCCTGCGTGAGCGCGCCGGTGAACTTCGGGTCGGCCTGGGGGAGCAGGAACACGTTGAACAGGAGACCGAAAACGATGATCGCGCCCGTCGTCCACAGCAGCAGCTTGCGCCGGCCGATGGCATCCGCGATCGGCCCCGACAGCAGGGCGAAGATGCCGAAGAACACCACGCCGATGATCTGCATGAGCACGAAGTCGGCGTCGCCTTGCGGCCGTACCTGTCGCCGAAGTGGCCGAACACGACGGCGCCGATGGGGCGCGCGACCATGGCGGCGCCGAACACGGCGAACGAGGCCAGCAGCGACGCGGTGTCGTTGTCGCTGGGGAAGAACAGGACGGGGAAGACGAGAACCGCGGCCGTCGCGTACGCGTAGAAGTCTTAGAACTCGATGGTGGTGCCGACCAGGCTCGCGGTGATGACGCGCGAGCGGGGGTTCGCCGGCTTGGTGACTGAACTCATCAGGGATTCCTCCGGTGTGCCCGAACGGGAAAAGAGCACACCGGAATTTACGCCCGGCTGTGCATTCGCTGTGGGATCTCGCGTCGTCGCGTCACTCGCTGAGGTCGCCCAGCGACGCCTCGGCGACGAAGGACGCGACCGGCGCGAGCACGTTCTCGAGCTCGAGCACCACGATGCGGTTCTCGCCCTGGACGGTCGCGGGCCGAGGGACGAAGAGCGTCGTCTGCGGCCCGTTGCGCCAGTAGCGCCCCAGGAAGAAGCCGTTCACGAACGCGTAGCCCTTGCTCCACGACGAGGTGTCCAGGAACAGATCGGACGCGGCGTCCAGGGCGAATTCTCCGACGTACGCGACAGGACCATCGCCGTCCGCGACGGCGCCGTCCGCGACGGCCGTCGCGATCTCCGCCACGTCCAGAGCCGTGGAGGTCCAGCCGACGAGCGGTGCGCCGTCGAGCAGGGGCGTCGTGATCATGCCCTTGTGCTCGCCGAGGCGATGGTCGTAGTTCACGCGGCCCTGGTCTTCGACGAGGATGCTGAGCCGCTGCCCCGCCGGCAGTACGATCGCGCGATCGTGGCGGGTCCGCGAGAGCGTCCCGACGCGCTGGCCGTCGACGCTCACCCAGGCGAGGTCGCGGATCTCCTCGTCGACTTGCAGGAGGCCGCCGGTGAAGCCGGCGGGCAGCTCGGCGTCGTAGCGCACGAGCGCGCTGAGGTGACCGAGGTCGTCGAACGAGACAGGGGCGTCGGATGCCGGGGCGGTGGCCGCAGCATCCGTCCACGTGCCTGCGGGCCGCAGGTCGACGGAGAGCTCGGGGGCGGGCTGCGCTGCGGGCGGGACCTCGGCGGGGACGGGGGCGTACTTGGCGATGACGTCGCGCAGAGCGAAGAACTTCGCCGTCGGATCGCCCGCTTCATTCAGCGGGGCGTCGTAGTCGTAGGAGGTCGCCAGCGGCAGATAGCGGCCCTTGTGGTTGGCGCCGTTGGTGAGACCGAAGTTGGTCCCGCCGTGGAACATGTAGATGTTGACCGATGCGCCGGCGGCGAGCAGCGCGTCGAGGTCGCCGGCCGCGGCGGCGACATCCGTCGTGTGGTGCACTCCACCCCACCAGTCGAACCAGCCGTCCCAGAACTCCGAGCACATCAGCGGGCCGGTGCGCTGATGCCTGCGCAGCGTCTCCAGGCGCTCGGTGCTGCGGGAGCCGAACGAACCGGTCTTGTGCAGCTCCGGCAGGCTGCCGTCGTCGAGCATCTGGTCGGTGGGCTGGTCGACGGTCGTCAACGGCACCTCGATGCCGGCGGCGCGCGTCACCCGGACGAGTTCGGCGAGGTAAGCCTTGTCAGAGCCGTAGGCGCCGTACTCGTTCTCGATCTGCACGAGCACGACAGAGCCCGCGCGATGGATCTGCCGCGGTGCCACGATCTCGTACACGCGCTCGAGGAATCGGGTGACGTCGGCGAGGTAGGCCGGGTCGGAGGAGCGCAGCGTGCGCTCGTCGGCGTCGACCCAGGTCGGCAGGCCGCCGTTGTGCCATTCGGCGCAGATGTACGGGCCGGGGCGGACGATCGCGTCCATGCCCTCGGCGGCGATCAGGTCGAGGAAGCGACCGAGATCGTTCCATCCGGTGGCATCCCACTCGCCGCGTCGCGGCTCGTGCGCGTTCCACGCGACGTACGTCTCGATCGTGTTGAGCCCCATCAGCCGGGCCTTGCGGATGCGGTCCTGCCACTGGTCGGGGTGCACGCGGAAGTAGTGCAGTGCCCCGGAGAGGATGCGGTGGGGTGCGCCGTCGCGGAGGAAGTCGGTGTCGCCGATGGAGAAGGTGGTCACGTGCCGTGCTTTCGGAGAGAGGTGGATCGGGGTGCGGATGCTCGAGGACCGAGCATCCGCACCCCGAACCTGAATATCACTTGTTGACGGAGAAGCCCTGCTCATTGCCGTACTGCACGAGCGCGTCTTGCCAGTCCGCGAGGCCGTCGTTCAGGTCGGTCCCGTTCTGGTAGGACTGGCCGACGGTGTCGCCGAAGATGCTGTTCGCGTAGACCTGGTAGGGCAGGTAGTTCCAGCCCTCGACCACGTCGTCCGCTGCCGCAGCGAGCACCTCGTTGATCTTCTGGCCGCCGAAGTACTCCGGAGCGTCCGCGAGGAATTCCTCGTCGGCGAGCTCGGCGGTGGTCGATGGGAATCCGCCGGACTCGAGGAAGATGTCGATGCTGTCCTCGCTGTTGTTCAGCCACCACAGGAATCCGGCGGCGAGCTCCGGGTTCTCGCTCTGCTTCGTCACGGCCTGACCGCCGCCGCCGTTCTCGGCGCTGGCCGGCTGGCCGTCGTAGGTCGGCATCGGGGCGACACGCCAGTCGCCGGCGCCGTCCGGAGCGCCGGAGATCAGGTTGCCCGGCATCCAGGCGCCGATCACGAGCGTCGCGATGCTGCCGTCGCCGAGACCGCGGAACCACTCGTCGCTCCAGCTGCCGGTGGGGGCGATGAGGTCCTCTGCGATCAGACGGTTCCAGTTCTCCGTCCACTTCTGCGAGCCTTCGTCGGCCAGATCGATGGTGACATCGGTGCCGTCCGTGGCGAACGGCTGGCCGCCGGCCTGCCAGATCATGCTCGTCGCGAAACCGGCGTCGCCGATGTCGTTCGTGATGTACTTCGTCGGGTCGGCGGCGTGGATCGCCTTGGCCGCCTCGTAGTACTCGTCCCATGTGGTCGGGACGGCGAGGCCGAGCTCGTCGAAGACGGACTTGTTGTAGAACAGCGCCATGGGCCCGGAGTCCTGCGGCAGGCCGTAGATCGCGTCGCCGTCCGTCACGGAGTTCCACGTGGAAGCCGTGTAGTCGTCCTCGAACTCGCCGAAGCCGTACTGCGACAGGTCGACGAAGGCGTCGGTGAGGGAGAACTGCGGAAGGGCGTAGTACTCGACCTGCACGACGTCGGGGGCTCCTGAGCCGGCCTTGATCGCGTTCTGCAGCTTCGTGTACTCGTCGTTGTTGGTGCCGGCGTTGACGACGTTGACGGTGACGTTCGGGTACTCCTTCTCGAACGCCTCGACCTGCGCCTCGGCGGACGGGGTCCACGACCAGTACGTGATCTCGCCACCGGCTTCGAGCGCGGCCTCGACGGAGTCGAACGACCCGTCGCCGGTTCCGCCGCCGGCGTCGCCGCCGGTGCTGCAGCCGGCGAGGGCGACGGCGGCGACCGTGCCAGCGGCGACCATCGTCAGCGCCCGCCGGATGGCGGGGGAGGGAAGGTGCTTCATTGCTGTGTCCTTACTTTCTGTGTGGTGCATTCAGGGGAAGTCGATCACTGCTTGACGCTGCCGGCGGTCAGACCGGACTGCCAGAAGCGCTGCAGCAGGAGGAAGGCGATCACGATCGGGATGATCGTGATGAGCGAACCCATGATCACGAGGTTGTAGATCGGCTGGGACCCGGCCCCGATCGCCTGCGCGCTCCACTGGTTGAGGCCGACGGTCAGGGGGTACCAGGCCGGGTCCGAGAGCATGATCAGCGGCAGGAAATAGTTGTTCCAGGTCGCGACGACCGTGAACAGAGCAACCGTCACGATGCCGGGCGCGAGCAGACGGATCGAGATCGTGAAGAACGTCCGGAACTCACCAGCACCGTCGATGCGCGCCGCCTCCAGCAGTTCGGTCGGCACGGACTCGGAGGCGAACACCCAGATCAGGTAGAGCCCGAACGGGCTGATGAGCGACGGGATGATCACTGCCCACGGCGTGTTCGTGAGTCCCAGCTCGCTGAACAGCAGGAACGTCGGCACAGCCAGAGCTGTTCCGGGCACGGCCACGGCGCCGAGCACGATCGCGAAGACCGCGCGGCGACCGGGGAAGCGGTACTTGGCGAGCCCGTAGCCGGCCAGGGTCGCGAGCAGCGTGGCACCGCCCGCACCGACGACGACGTACAGCAGAGTGTTGCCGAGCCAGCGCAGGAAGATGCCGTCGCGGTACGTGAAGGTCTCCACGAGGTTGTCGAAGAACGCGAAGTCGTCCGCGAACCACAGGCCGAACGAGCTGAACAGGCCGGACTGGGTCTTGGTCGAGGCGAACAGCAGCCACACCAGCGGGATCAGCGTGTAGAGCGCGTACACGATCATGACGATCAGCAGCGTCTTGGACTTGCGCGGGTTCAGCGGGTCGTTCGCGATCCGCTTGTCGCGTGCGAGGGGGAGAGCCATCTCAGCGCACCTCCGGGTTCGAGCCGCGCAGCTGCACGACGTAGGCGATCACGGCGGTGATGACGCCCATGATGATCGCGATGGTGGCCGAGTAGTTGAACTGCTGTCCGGCGAAGGACAGGTTGTACGCGTACATGTTCGGCGTGAAGTAGGTGGTGATGACGTTCGGTGCGAGCGGGCGCAGGATGTTCGGCTCGTTGAAGAGCTGGAAGCTGCCGATGATCGAGAAGATCGTGGCGATCACGAGTGCGCCGCGCACCGAGGGGATCTTGATCGAGAAGATCGTCCGCCAGGCGCCAGCGCCGTCGAGCGCCGCGGCTTCGTACATGTCGGTCGGGATGGTCTTCAGGGAGGAGTAGAAGATCAGCATGTTGTAGCCGACGAACTCCCACGTGACGATGTTTCCGATCGAGACCAGCATCCATTCCTTCGCGAACGGCGTGAGCGCCTGGATGCCGAGGAAGTCGTTGATGTTCGCGGTCAGACCGAACTGGTCGCCGTAGATGTATCCCCACATGAGCACGGCGACCACGGCCGGCACGGCATAGGGGAGGAAGATCAGGATGCGGAAGAACGAGGCTCCGCGCAGCCGCGCGCTGTCCAGCGCGAGCGCTGCGCCCAGCGCGAGCACGAGCATGATCGGCACCTGGACCACGAGGAAGATCGCGACCCGGCCGAACGCCTCCCAGAACTGCGGATCGCTCAGAGCGCGCACGTAGTTGTCGAAGCCGACGAATGCGGTGCCGCCGATGAGCTTGTCCTGGAAGAAGCTCAGGTAAAGCGCATAGAGCAGCGGGGTGAGGAAGACCAGGGCGAACACGACCATGAACGGGCCGACGAAGGCCCATCCCTTCCAGTCGCGTCGTTCGCGGCGTGGGATGCCGGTGGCCGCTGGCGCTGCGGCGAGCTGTGTCGTCATCGACGAACCTTCTTACGGTGGTGGGGCGCGACCTGCGCCATATGTCAACGTCAACATACGTGATTCGATGCTAGTGTGTCAACGTCAACACATGAACGGATGAGTGATCGTGTCCCCAGAGCTCCCGGCAGAGTCGCCGCAGCGCAGGCGTGAACCGTCGATGGAGGACGTCGCCCGAGAGGCCGGCGTCTCAGGGCAGACCGTGTCCCGCGTCGTGAACGCGCGAGGGTACGTCGGCGCCTCGACGCGCACACGGGTCGAAGAGGCCATGCAGCGCCTGGGTTATCGACCCAACAGCGCAGCGCGGGCTCTGCGCTCCGGACGGTTCCGTGCGATCGGCGTCGTCATGTTCTCGTTCAGCTCGTACGGCAATCAGCGCACGCTCGACGCGATCGCGGTCCGTGCAGCGCAGACGGGGTATGCGCTCACGCTCATTCCGATCGAGTCCAGCGCGACCGAGACCGTAGCCGGGGCCTTCCGTCGGCTCGAGGAGCACGCGGTCGACGGCATCGTTATCGTCCTCGAGGCGCATCAGCTGGATGAGTCGGCGGTGGAGATCCCCGCCGGCGTCCCTGTGGTCTTCGTCGACTCGAGTCGCGAGACCACACGGCCGTTCGTCGACACCGACCAGGCGCAGGGCGCACGACTCGCGACCGAGCATCTGCTCGATCTCGGGCACGCGACGGTGTGGCACGTCGCCGGGCCGGAGAAGTCCTATTCGGCCGAGCGCCGACGGCAGTCGTGGCAGGAGACGCTGGAGGAGCGCGGATGCCGCGTCCCCGACGCCCTCGTGGGGGACTGGTCAGCGGATTCGGGTTATCAGGCCGGGGTCCGGCTGCGCGACGAGGTGGACGTGACCGCCGTCTTCGCCGCGAACGACCAGATGGCGATCGGCGTCCTTCGGGCGTTCCGCGAGGTGGGCCGCGATGTGCCGGGGGACGTCAGCATCGTCGGCTTCGACGGCCTGCCGGATGCCGCGCAGCTGTGGCCGCCGCTGACGACCGTGCAGCAGCATCCGGAGCGCGTCGGTGCGGCGGCGGTCGATCTGCTGATCGCTGAGCTGGACGGAGAGAGCACGACCTCGATGCCGCTCATCGGCACAGAGCTCGTCGTCCGCGAGAGCACGACGCCTCCGCGCGCGCTCGCTCGCTGAGCGCGCGTCGAAACACCTCAGCCGTCGAGCGGCGTCAACGCCAGATCGCGGCGATGCCGGCGTTGACCAGGGTCAGGATGCCGACGAGCCAGAAGATCGCGGGCGGCACGGACCCCGTCTTGCGCTGCTTGGCTCGGCCGATTCCGAGCAGCGCGCCGATCGCGATCAGAACGATGAACTTGGTGCCGATCTTCGCGTAGTTCATCTCGACGCCGTCGGGCAGGCCCCACGGCGCTGCCAGGGCGAGCCCCGCGAGACCCGCGACCAGCAGGCCGTAGTCCATCAGCTTGGTCAGCTCGCGCTTCCCGCCGAACGCCTGCGTCGCCCACGCGCCGAACAGCGTCGCGAATCCGATCAGGTGGATGAACAGAACAATGTGGCGCAGGGTCTCCATGGCGCTCAGGGTACGCGGGTGGCACAGCCCCCCGCCAGGTAGGCTCCCCTGACCTCCCGCTGAGCCCCCGGCCTCTCGCTAAGCTCCCTGAGCCTCTCGCTAAGCTCCCTGAGCCTGTCGAAGCGTGCGCACCAGCAGCGCCGTGCGCAGCGCCGCATCCGCGGCCTCGGCGCCCTTGTCCTCCTTGGAGCCGTCGAGGCCTGCGCGATCGAGTCCCTGCTGCTCGTCGTCCAGCGTGAGCACCCCGAAGCCGACCGGCTTGCCCGCATCCAACGACACCCGGGTGAGCCCGTCGGTCGTCGCGGCCGAGACGTACTCGAAATGCGGCGTTCCGCCGCGGATGATGACGCCGAGGGCGACGACGGCATCCGCTCCTCCGGCGAAGGCCGCCTGCGCGGCCAGCGCCAGCTCGAACGAGCCAGGAACGCGCTCGAGTCGGTGCGTGGCGTGCGCGGCGTTGAGCGTGCGCTCGGCGCCGGCGATCAGGCCGTCGGTGATGGTGTCGTGCCAGGTTCCGGCGATGACGACGACGTTCAGTCCTGTCGCGTCGATCGGCTCCTGCGTCGTCGGGGCTCCTGCGCCGCTCATGCGTGGTCCTTTCCGTCGGCGAGAGCCTCGGCGAGCTCCGCCTCTCCGATGATGTGACCCATCCGGTCTCGTTTGGTCTCGAGGTACTGGTGGTTGTTGGGGCCGACGCCGACGATCAGCGGCACCTGCTCGACGACATCCAGTCCGAGCTCGCGCAGCTGCTTCACCTTGTCGGTGTTGTTGGTGAGCAGGCGCACCCTGGCGATGCCGAGATCGCTGAGGATGCCGGCGGCGGCCGCGTACTCGCGGGCATCGGCCGGCAGCCCGAGAGCCAGATTGGCGTCGACGGTGTCGAGCCCCTCCTCCTGCAGGCTGTACGCGCGCAGCTTGTTGATCAGGCCGATGCCGCGGCCCTCGTGGCCGCGCATGTAGATGACGACGCCGCCGTCCTTCTCGATCGCGTCCAGCGCGGCATCCAGCTGCGGACCGCATTCGCACTTGAGCGACCCGAACGCCTCGCCGGTGAGGCACTCCGAGTGCACGCGCACCAGCGCGGTCTCGCCCGGTTCGCCCGAGACGACCGCGATGTGGTCGGTGCCGGTGACGCGGTCCTTGTACGCGAGGAAGCGGAACGTGCCGTGCGCGGTGGGGACGGTGGCGTCCGCACGAAGGCTCACCCTGCGCTTTCCCGCAGCGGATGCCGTCGGTGACGCCTCCCGGGGATCGACCTCGTTCAGGTAGGAGATGAGCTGCTCGATCGTGATGACGGGGATGCCGTCGCGCTCGCCGAGCTCGAGGAGGCCAGGCAGGCGCATCATGCTGCCGTCCTCGGCGACGATCTCGGCGATCGCGCCGACGGGGCGGAGCCCGGCGAGCTTCATCAGCTCCACCGCGGCCTCGGTGTGCCCGCTGCGCTCGCGGACGCCGCCGTCGACGGCGCGCAGCGGCAGGACGTGACCGGGGCGGATGATGCTCGTCGGCGTCGAGCCCGGGTTCGCCAGGACGTTCAGGGTGTGCGCGCGGTCGTGCGCGCTGATGCCGGTGGTCACGCCCTCCGCCGCATCCACGCTGACCGTGTACGCGGTCGAGCGGGCGTCCTCGTTGGCCTCGACCATGGGCGGCAGGTTCAGCTGGTCGGCGAGGTCGGTGGGCATCGGCGCGCAGATGAAACCGGACGACCAGCGCACGGTCCACGCGACCCATTCCGGAGTGGCGAGCTCGGCGGACAGGATGACGTCGCCCTCGTTCTCGCGGTTCTCATCGTCCGCGACGATCACTGGACGGCCGGCGCGCAGGGCATCCAGGGCCGCGGGAATGGTGGCAAGGCTCATCGCGAGCCTCCTTCCGGAGCAGAACGGAACGCGAGCAGACGCTCGACGTGACGGGCGAGGATGTCGGTCTCGAGGTTCACGACGTCGCCGACGACGCGGGATCCGAGCGTCGTGGCCGCGAGCGTCTCAGGGATCAGCGACACCTCGAGCCAGTGCTCAGTCGCGTCGCCGGTCGCGGGGCTCACTGCGCTCACCGTGAGCGAGGTGCCGTCGATCGAGATCGATCCCTTGTCGACGACGAGCGGGGCGAGGTCGGCGGGGAGCGCGACTCGCAGGACGCTCCACTGATCGCCGGGCCGCACCTCGACGATGCGCCCGATGCCGTCGACGTGCCCCTGCACGATGTGTCCGCCCAGCCGTGCGCCGACCGGCATCGCCTTCTCGATGTTGACGGTCGTGCCGACGGATGCCGAGGCCAGCGCCGAGACATCGAGAGTCTGCTTCATGACATCAGCGTCGAAGGTCTCCGGCGTGGAGTCGACGACCGTCAGGCAGACGCCGGAGACCGCGATGGACTCGCCGTGCACGGCATCAGCGGCGGCGCCCGGTGCGCGCACCGTGAGACGCCAGCCGTCTCCGGACGGGGCGATCGCGGTGATCTCGCCGATCTCGGTGATGATTCCGGTGAACATCAGCTTCCTTCTTCCGTTGAGTCTCGGGCGACAGGGCGGGCGATGACGAGCAGGTCGGGCCCGAGGGGCACCCACTCGTCGACGGCGAGTCGTCGTGCGTCGACGATCGTGTTCACGCCGATGTCGGTGAGGGCGAGGCGTGCACCGCCGAGCAGGACAGGGGCGACGTAGACGAGGATCTCGTCGGCCAGCCCTGCGGCCAGGAAGGCGCTGGCGAGGGTCGGCCCGCCCTCGATGAAGACCCGCTGGATGCCGCGGCGGTGCAGGTCGGCGAGGACGACGTGCAGATCATGCGTGTCGAAGTGCAGCGGCGCATGCGGGTGGTGCTGGATCGCGGCATCCGCAGGGATCCCGCGCGCGCCGATCACGACAGGCACCGGCTGGTCGGGAAGCAGGGCGTCGCCGTCGCGTGCGGTCAGCGACGGGTCGTCGGCGAGCAGCGTGCCCGTTCCGACGACGATCGCTCCGGATGCTGCGCGGCGACGGTGCACATCCGCACGCGCCGCGGGGCCGGTGATCCATTGGCTGGTGCCATCGTCCGCCGCGGCGCGGCCGTCCAGGCTCTGCGCCCACTTCACGGTGACGTGCGGGCGGCCCAGCCGCTGGGCGGTCAGCCAGCCGGCGATGACGTCGCGCGCGGCATCCGCCTGCTCACCGGCTTCGACCTCGATGCCGGCGGCACGCAGTCGGTCGGCGCCGCCCCCGGAGACGGCTCCGGGGTCATCCAGCGCGTAGACGACGCGGCTGACGCCGGCGTCGATCAGTGCGAGGGCGCACGGCCCGGTGCGTCCGGTGTGGTTGCAGGGCTCGAGCGTGACGACGGCGGTGGCTCCGCGCGCCGCACCCGGTGCGAGCTTCGAGAGGGCGTCGACCTCGGCGTGCGCGGTGCCGGCCCCCTGGTGCCACCCCTCGGCGATGACGTCGCCGGTGGGGGAGAGGAGAACGGCCCCGACCTGCGGGTTCGCTCCTCGGGGGCCGCGGAGGGCGAGTTCGAGCGCGCGGGTCATCGCCCGGTGCTCTGACTCGGTCACTGCCATCGGTCATCCTCTTGTTCAAGGTTTCCCGGGGTGGCCGAGGACGCGCGTGCGCGCCCCGTGCTGCCTCCTATCCGGACTAGCGAGAGAATTCTCGCATCACCGTCGGTACCGGAATTCCACCGGATCGGCGCCTCGGATGAACCGAGGCGTTCGCGGACTGTCACCGCCGGTTCGGATTCTCACCGACCCCGGAGCACGTGTGCTGCTCTGAGTGTAGTCAACGCGCCTGAGCGCATTTCATTCCGTGACTACTTCAGCAGCCGGGACAGCCGGCGGTCCGCGAGCACCTTGCCGCCGGTCTGACAGGTCGGGCAGTACTCGAGCGACCGGTCGGCGAAGAACACGCTGCGTACGGTGTCGCCGCACACCGGGCACGTCTCACCGCGGCGCGCGTGCACCTGCATGCCCCGGCGCTTGGCGTCCTTGAGGTCGGCCGGCGGCTTGCCAGAGGCCTCGGCGACGGCATCGCGCAGCGTGTCCTGCGTGGCGGCGTACAGCCGGTCGATCTCGCCGTCGTCGAGGGTCGCGGCGATCGCGTAGGGCGACATGCGCGCGGCGTGCAGGATCTCGTCGCTGTAGGCGTTCCCGATGCCGGCGATCACGCCCTGGTCGCGCAGGAGCCCCTTGATCTGCGTGCGCCGCCCGGCGAGCAGGCCAGCGAACACGTCGCGGGAGAAGTCCGGCGTGAGCGGATCGGGTCCGAGGCGTGCGATACCGGGGACGTCCTGCGAGTCGCGGACGACGTAGACGGCGAGCGACTTCTTGGTGCCGGCCTCGGTCAGATCGAACCCGCTGCCGTCATCGAGGGCGACGCGGAGCGCGATGGGGCTCTTGCCCGGCTTGATGAGGGTGGTCGGCAGCTCGTCGTACCACCGCAGCCAGCCCGCCTTCGCGAGATGGAACACGAGGTGCAGGTCGTCGCCGCATGCGAGATCGATGAACTTGCCGTGCCGCGCGGCGCTCGTGATGGTCGCCCCGTGCAGCGCCGTGTTCGGCGGGTCGAACGTCTTCAGCGCCGCGATCGCCCCGACGCTCGTCTTCGTGATCGTGCGATCCGTCGCGCGCTCGCCGAGGAAGTCGACGAGCCCCTGGACCTCCGGCATCTCAGGCATGAGGTCATCCTGTCACCGGCATCCGACGTTGTCACGGCGTGCGACGCGGCAACGGGCCGAGAGGACACCTCACCCCGGTAGATGCCCCAGATGGCATGACTGTCGTCTCCCGGCATCCTATGCGGCCGGACCCGTCGTCCCGACCGTGCGGAGTGCCGGTCGTCCGAGCTCCGGCGCCTCAGCCGGAGTCCCGATGTCGGAGGCGCGGCATAAGCTGGTCGCGTGACTGTTCCGGGGATTCTGCGCGCCTTGGAAGAGGCGTCTCTGTATCGTGACGCCTTGACCTGGGCGCAGACCGACGCCGACCTCGGCATGATCGATGGGCTCGACGCGCCGGCGCTCGCCGGGCTGCTCCGCAGACGCGAGCAGAGCGGTCATCCGGCCGCCCTCCTCGCCATCGCACCGACCGGTCGTCGTGCCGAGTCTCTCGCCCAGGCGCTCCAGGCCTACCTGCCGGATGCCGCGATCCTCTCGTTCCCCGCATGGGAGACCCTGCCGCACGAACGCCTCAGCCCGAGTCCCGACACGGTCGGTCGACGTCTGGACACGCTGCGGCGCGTCACGACGTGGACCGGAGAGCGTCCACTCGTCGTCGTCGCCTCGGTACGCGCAGCGCTGCAGCCCATCGCCGGCAACCTGGGCGATGCGGCCCCCCTCGAGCTCGTCCTCGGTGGCCGAGGCGTCGAACTCGAGCAGGCGGTCGAGCAGCTGGTCGAACGTGCGTACACACGCGTCGACATGGTCTCGCGGCGCGGCGAGTTCGCCGTCCGTGGCGGAATCCTCGACGTGTTCCCGGCGACGTCCGAGCATCCCTACAGGATCGAGTTCTTCGGCGACGAAGTCGATCAGATCCGCGCGTTCTCGGTCGCGGACCAGCGATCGCTCCCCGGCGATGTCGACAGGGTCGACCTTCCAGCCAGTCGCGAGCTGCTTCTGACCGCCGATGTCCGCGAGCGCGCTCGTGCGCTCATCGGAGCGTTTCCCGCCATCGCCGGAATGCTCGAGAAGATGGCCGAGGGCATCCCGGTCGAGGGTATGGAGTCGTTGCTGCCCGCCGTGGCCGGCCCCCTCCAGTCGCTCGTCGAGTACCTGCCAGAGGGGGCGGCGACGGCGATCGTCGACCCCGAGCGCTCGACCGCACGCGCGCAGAGCCTGGGCGACACGAACCGCGAGTTCCTGGATGCCGCGTGGAGCGCCGCGACCTCCGGCGCGTCCGCGCCGATCGACCTCGGTGCCGGCGACTTCCTCTCGGTCGCTCAGCTGCGCGAGGTCGTCTCCGAGCGCAACGGGGTGTTCTGGCGGCTGAGTCCGTTCGCGACGGACGACACGGATGCCGAGAACATCGACGCGTCGATCATCCCGTCCTTCCACGGCAACGTAGACGGCGCGATCGCGTTCGTCGAGGCCAGGGTCGCCGATGGCTGGCGCGTCGTCATCATCGCCTCGGGCGCTGGACTCGTCGACCGGGCGCAGGACGTGCTCAGCGACCGCGGCGTCGCCGCGCGCATCGTCGAGAGCGTGGAGGAGGTGCCGGCGAACGGCGTCGCGACGCTCGTGACGGGCTCCGTCGAGAGCGGATTCCAGGTGCCGGAGGCGAAGCTCGCCGTCCTCACCGACAACGAGTTCTACGGCCGCACGATCGGCGGAGATCAGCGGGTCGTCAAGAAGCTCGCCTCCCGCAGGAAGAACGTCGTCGATCCGTTGCAGCTGAAGCCGGGCGACCACGTCGTGCACTCCACGCACGGCATCGCGCGCTTCGTGGAGATGACCCAGCGCGAGGTCTCCACCGGTGGGCGGAACGCCACCAAGACGACCCGCGACTACCTCGTCCTCGAGTACGCGCCCACGAAGCGCGGCTACCCTGGCGACAAGCTGTACGTCCCCACCGACCAGCTGGACATGCTGTCGAAGTACGTCGGCGGCGAGGCGCCGGTGCTGTCCAAGATGGGCGGCAGCGACTGGTCGGCCGCCAAGGGCAAGGCGCGCAGGGCTGTCCGCGACATCGCGGTCGAGCTCGTGAAGCTGTACTCGGCCCGCATGTCGGCGAAGGGGCACGCCTTCGGCCCTGACACCCCATGGCAGCGCGAGCTGGAGGAGGCGTTCCCGTTCGCCGAGACGCCCGACCAGCTGCAGACGATCGATGAGATCAAGGCCGACATGGAGCGGCCCATCCCGATGGACCGGTTGCTCTCCGGCGACGTCGGATTCGGCAAGACCGAGGTCGCCGTCCGCGCCGCGTTCAAGGCCATCCAGGACGGCAAGCAGGTCGCGATGCTCGTGCCGACCACGTTGCTCGTGAAGCAGCACCTCGAGACGTTCACCGAGCGCTTCGCCGGATTCCCCGTGAAGGTGCGGCCGCTGTCGCGATTTCAGACGGACAAGGAGGCCCGCCTCACGCTGCAGGGGCTGCTGGACGGCTCGGTCGACATGGTGATCGGCACGCATCGCATCCTCACCGACCAGGTGATGTTCAAGGACCTCGGGCTGATGATCGTCGACGAGGAGCAGCGGTTCGGCGTCGAGCACAAGGACGCGCTGAAGAAGATGAAGACCAACGTCGACATCCTCGCGATGAGCGCGACCCCGATCCCGCGCACGCTCGAGATGGCGGTCACCGGCATCCGGGAGATGTCGACTCTCGCGACCCCGCCGGAGGACCGGCATCCGATCCTGTCGTTCGTCGGCGCTCGCAGCGACAAGCAGATCACGGCGGCGATCCGGCGCGAGATCCTCCGCGAGGGCCAGGTGTTCTTCGTGCACAACCGGGTGCAGTCGATCCAGCGGGTCGCGAGCGAGCTGGCCGAGCTCGTCCCGGAGGCGCGCATCGCGGTGGCTCACGGCAAGATGGGCGAGCACCAGCTCGAGCAGGTGGTCGACGACTTCTGGGAGCGCAAGTACGACGTGCTCGTGTCGACGACGATCATCGAGACGGGCCTGGACATCTCCAATGCGAACACGATCATCATCGACCGCGCCGACAAGTACGGACTCAGCCAGCTGCACCAGCTGCGCGGTCGCGTCGGCCGCGGCCGCGAGCGCGCGTACGCCTACTTCCTCTACGACGACGGCAAGGAGCTCTCCGAGACGGCGGCCGACCGGCTGCAGACCATCGCGATCAACAACGATCTCGGCTCGGGGATGCAGGTCGCGCTGAAGGACCTCGAACTGCGCGGCGCCGGCAACCTGCTCGGCGCAGAGCAGGCCGGACACATCGCCGGTGTCGGCTTCGACCTGTACCTGCGGATGATCGGCGAGGCCGTGGCGACGTTCCGCGGCGAGGAGACCGAGACCGGCACCGAGTTGCGCATGGAGCTGCCGGTGGATGCCCGCATCCCGGAGAGCTACATCGACAGCGAACGGCTGCGGCTGGAGGCCTACCAGAAGCTCTCCGCGGCGTCGGCCGCGACCGCGAAGGACGACGCGATCGACCTGGTGCGCGAGGAGCTCGTCGACCGGTACGGCACGCCGTCGGACGAGGTCGAGGGGCTGTTCGCGATCGCGCGTCTGCGCCGCAGGGCCGCCAAGGCGGGGCTCGCGGACGTCGTCGCGATGGGCTCGAACCTGCGGGTCGCTCCGGCACGACTGGAGGATTCGATGAAGGTCCGGCTGCAGCGGCTGTACCCGAACGCCAAGCTCGTCGGCGGGGGAGAGGCGCTCGTCGTGCCGCTTCCGCGGCCGGGCGGCGAGGCGCCGACGGATGCCGGGCTGCTGGAGTGGGTCGCTCAGCTCTTCACGGCGCTGTTCCCCGAGGCGGTGCCGGCGGCACCCTGATCCGTCCTGCGCCTCTGACGCGCAGGACGGATGCCGGAGTACGCTGACGGCATGCTGTACGAGCACCTCGGGGCTCGCCCCCACATCGACGACACCGCCGTCATCGCGCCCACCGCCGTCATCTCGGGGGACGTGACGATCGGACCGGACTGCCAGATCCTGCACGGCGCCGTGATCACCGCCGAGGGCGGGCCGATCACGCTCGGCGAGAACGTGATCGTCATGGAGAACGCGATCGTCCGCGCGAGCTCAGCCAACCCCGTCCACATCGGCGACCACGTGCTGATCGGACCAGGGGCGTCCGTGTCTGGCGCGATCATCGGCGACGAGGTGTTCCTCGCCACCGGGACGCGCGTGTTCAACGGCGCGCACATCGGCGATCGGGCCGAGGTGCGCATCAATGCGGTCGTGCATCTGCGCACGACGCTTCCCGCGGATGCCGTGGTGCCGATCGGCTGGGTCGCCGTCGGCGACCCGCTGCTCGTGCTTCCGCCGGATCGCCATGAGGAGATCGCTGCGGCGCAGCAGGAACTCGACTTCCCCGGGTACGTCTTCGGCGTCGACCGCGAGACGCCGGACGTCATGGTGCAGCTCACCGAGCGCTACGCGCGTTCGCTGGCCAGGCACGCGGACGACACACCGGCGTAGGCGTCTCAGCCGCACGCCGGGTCGCTCCCGGCGTCAGCGCGCAGCGAGACCGGCCAGCAGCTCGAGCACGCACAGCGCCGCCAGTCGCACGGTTCGCCCATCTGCGCTGTCCGCGGTCGCGTCCACTTCCGCGATGTCCGCGCTCACGACGCGCGATTCGGATGCGACGGCCCGCGTGAGCGCGCGCAGCTCCCACGCGGCGAGCCCGCCGGGCACACTCGCAGGGCATCCGGGGGCGACCGAGCGATCGCACACGTCGACGTCGATGTCGAGATGGATGCGGGCACCGGCATCCGCCCCGGCGATCTCGACCGCCTCGGCGACGACGTCGTCGATGCCGCGCCGGCGCAGTTCGTCCAGCGTGATGACGCGGATGCCCCAGTCGGCGGCGCGCCGGGCGTAGGCGGCGGAGTTGGCGAAGTCCGCGATGCCGATCTGCACGATGCGCGAGGGGTCGATCCGCTCACGCGCTGGCGCGTCCTCGATGAGACGCCGCACGGGCGAGCCGTTGGAGACCCCGTCGCGCAGATCGAAATGCGCATCGAATGTGATGAGCCCGGTGGTCCCGGCACCGCGGGCGACGGGGAAGGTCACGGAGTTGTCGCCGCCGAGTGCGATCGGGAACGAGGGATGGAGAGCACGGACCCGGGCGACGACGCCCTCGACGTCCGTGTCCGGATCGGCGATGTCTCCGGCGTCCGCGATCCTGAGCACCTCGTTCAGGTCCACAGCGGGCGGCCCCATGAGCGTCGTGCTGTACCGCTGCAGCGCGTCGCGGATCGCGCCGGGCGTCGTGTGCGCGCCGGTCGGCGAGAGCGACGTCCGCCAGGTCGGGATGCCGATGATCACGGCATCCGCTTCGCCGTCCGGCGCCTGCCACGTTCCGGCGCGAGGCCAGAGCGGATCGTGCGAGAGCGCCATGTCAGGCTCCGGGGATCAGGTTGTGGGCGATCGTGAAGATGGTGAGGCCCGCGAGCGCTCCGACGACCGTGCCGTTCAGTCGGATGTACTGCAGGTCGCGACCGACCATGAGCTCGATCTTCTCGGTGGTCTCGGCGGGGTCCCAGCGCTCGACCGTGTCGGTGATGATCGACGCGATGTCGTGACGGTACCGGTCGACGACGAACACGGCGGCGTCCGTGATCCACGCATCGACACGGCGCTGCAGAGACTCCTCGGTCGTGAGGCGCTCGCCGATCTCGCGGATCGCCTGCGCTGCGCGCTGACGCAATCCGCTCTGCGGGTCGTTGAGCGAGGCCAGCAGCCCGGCCTTCGCGGTGTGCCAGGCCTCGGCGGCCAGGGCGGCGACGCGGGGGCTGTCGAACAGCGCGGTCTTCGCGTTCTCGAGCTTCGCGCGCGTCGCCGTGTCGTGCTGCAGTCCGTCCGCGAGGCGGCCGAGGTAGCCGTCGATCGCGAGGCGGGCCGGATGCTGCGGATCGGACTGCACCGCGCGGACGAACGTCACGGCTTCGCGGTGCACGGTGTCGTCCACGAACCGATGCGCGAGTTTGGGCACCCAGGACGGCAGGCGACGGGAGACGAGACCGGTGAACGCCTCGGCATTCGCGTCCAGCCACGTGGCGATGCTGTCCACCGCGAGGTCGACAGCGCCGTGATGGGCGTCGGTCTCGACGATGCGCTGAAGCCAGACGCCGGCCGGCGTTCCCCAGTCAGGGTCGATCAGGTGCTCGCGGGCGAGGTCTCCAATGAGGTCGCGCACGTCGTCGTCGCTGAGTGCGTTGAGGACGGCGGTCGCGACCGTCGCGCCCTCCGCTGCGACGCGCTCGGCATGCGCCGGCACGCGCAGCCACTCGCCGGCGCGTGCCGCGATGCGCGTGCGCGAGAGCTTGTCGCGGACGACCTCGGCGGCGAGGAAGTTGGTCTCGACGAACTCGCCGAGACTGCGACCGATCTCGTCCTTGCGGTTCGGGATGATCGCGGTGTGCGGAATCGGCAGGCCGAGGGGCCTGCGGAACAGGGCGGTGACGGCGAACCAGTCGGCGAGAGCGCCCACCATGCCGCCCTCCGCCGCCGCGCGGACATACTGCAGCCAGGTGTACCGCTCCTGCAGCCAGAACGCGACGACGAACGTGATCGCCATCGCGATCAGTGCGCCGAGGGCGACGGTCTTCATCCGGCGCAGAGCCCGTGCGCGCTCCTGATCGGCCGGAGAGAGCAGAGCCATCGGTGTGCGCGCCATGTCGTCATCCTCGCACGCGAGCATGCACGTGCACGCGAGTACCCTCGGAAGGGTGATCGAAGACATCAAGAAGCGCGCCCTGCACCGCACCAGCATCCTCGAGGGTCAGCTGCGCGGCGTCGCACGGATGATCGAGAACGAGGAGTACTGCATGGACATCATCACGCAGTCCCGTGCCATCCAGAAGTCGTTGGAATCGCTGAACCGACTGCTGCTGGAGAACCATCTGCGCACGCACGTCACGCACATGTTCGAGCACGGGGGAGACGAGCGGGATCAGGCCGTGACCGAACTCCTCAAGGCGTTCGACTTCGACCGCCGGTAGTCGGCTCAGCTCTCCACCGGCCCCAGCCATGCGCTCGCCGCGGTGGAGTGCGCGGATTCCGGATCCGACGGGTGGAACATGCCGGCCAGGACGTCCCGGTACAGCCGCGAGAGCTCGTTCGAGGCGAAGTAGGCGCCGCCGCCAGCCGTCAGGATCGCCTCGTCGACGACGCGCTTGGCCATCGACACCGCCCGGTGCTTGACACCGGAGAGCAGCGTGAACCAGCGTCCGCCGTGATCCGCGAGGGTGTCGACGTCCCGCGCGACGGCCGCGATCTGCGGCGCCAGAGCGTCGTAGTCCAGGGCCATGCCGGCGATGCGCCACCGGATGTCCGGGTCCTGGCTGTACGCGAGCCCGCTCTTCTTCGAGCGGCGCTTCTGCACCGTCTCGACCGCGAGATCCAGCGCGCGCCGTGCGATCCCGGTGTAGACGGAGGCGAGCAGGATCTCGAAGACGCTGAAGATCCCGAATACGATCGGATCGGGGTTCGGGCCCGGATCAATGCGCCGCACGACGTGTTCGGGTGCGGCGAGCGCGCCGTCCAGACGCGTCGTCCTGCTCTGCGTGGCGCGCATGCCGAGGGTGTCCCAGTCGTCGCTGGTGGTCACGGCATCCGTCCGGTCGACGAACGCGAAGACCAGCATCGGGGCATCCGGGGAGGAGGTGTCGAGCCCGTGCAGGCCGAGCTTCGTCCACACCGGCGCGAGCGAGGTGAAGATCTTCGTTCCGGTGAAGGCGTAGCCGCCGTTCGGCTGGGGCACGGCCTCGGTGTCGCTGCCGAACAGGACCAGATCGTTTCCGCCCTCGCTGATGCCGAACGCGAAGACCTCGCCGGCCACCGCGCCGTCCTGGACGAACTCGAGCCCCGGTACGCCCCGATCGCTGAAGACCTTCGCGACGCCGGTCCACACCAGGTGCATGTTGATCGCCAAGGCGGTCGCGGGAGCCGCCGAGGCCAGCCGCTGCTGCAGGACTGCCGCCTGCTCGAGCCCGAGACCCGCGCCGCCGCGTTCCTTCGGGACGAGGATGCCGAGATATCCGGCATCCTTCAGCTCATCCAGGTCCCGCTGCGGGAAGGTGTTCTCGCGGTCGTGGATCGGTGCGCGGTCGCGGATGCGCTCGAGCAGGTCATCGGGCAGGTAGGCGGCCGGGTCGAAGCTCATGACAGCGCCTCCAGGAGCTGCTGCACGGTGTCGTCCGGCTTGTCCCGGTGCGGGGAGTGGCCGGCGCCGGCGACGACCGACATCGTGATGCGCGGATTCGCCGCCAGCACGCTCTCGGCCGTGGGGCCGGTGAACAGGCTGTACACCTCGGGATCCGCGCCGATCACGTGGGTCGGGATCGCGAGCCGGGCGGCGTCCTCACGGACGTCCCACGGCTGATTCTGCGCGCTGGTCTGCTCGATCGCCCACGCGCTCGCGCGGGTGACGGCGTCGATCTTCAGTTCGAGATCCTGCTCGTGCCAATGCGGATGCTCCTCCCGGACCACCTCGATCCGGTTGTCCGCGAAGGCCCGCTCCTGGCTGCGCCGGACGATCGTCGCGTCGCGTCCGTCGACGAGGATCGCCGGGTCGATCAGGACGAGGCGGTTCGTCCAGGACGGATCGGATGCCGCGGCCACGGTGCTCGCGGCGCCGCCGAGGGAATGGCCGATCACGGCATCCCATGCCCCGCTGCGGTGCGGGCGCGTCGACTCGAGGTCGTCCGCGTACGCGCCCACGGTGTAGTCGAGAGCGCGCGGTGCGTCGCCGTGGCCGCGCAGGTCGACCGCGACGGCCTGCCAGCCGGCGTTCGCGAGCGCGTCTCCGATGCGCCACATGAGGGCGCCGGATGAGCCGAGGCCGTGCACGAGCAGGGCGGTCTTCGCAGAATCCGGTGCGCCCCAGGAGAGCCGGGGCAGAGTCACAGCAGCCACGGGCCCAGCCTACTCAGGAAGGCGTGATCGCCACCGGCTCGGTATCGGGGAACGGGCTCGGATCGCGATGGCGGAGATCCGGGAACGCCCGGACGAACACGATGGACACGATCAGGCCGACGACGGCGAACAGTGCGGCCGCAAGATACGCGCCCTGCGCGCCACCCGTGCTGTCGACGAGGAACCCGGCGATGGCTGATCCGGCGGCCGCGCCGATCAGCTGGCCGGTGCCCGCCCAGCCGAACGCCTCGGCTGTCTCGCTGAACTTCACGCTCGCGGTCGTGATGGCGAACATGACCGCCAGGGCTGGAGCGATGCCGAGCCCGGCGATCAGCAGGGTGCCGCCGAGCCAGTAGGCGTTGAGCATCACCATGGTCAGAGCGAGGCCGACGGTGACGATGGCGAGCCGACGGGCCATCGCCCACGGTCCGATCGGGATGTGGCCGAAGGAAAGTCCGCCGATGAGGCTGCCGACCGCGAAGACCGCGAGGACGAGACCCGCCTCGAGGCTGCCGTGCTCGAAGGTGGCGACGACTCCCACCTCGACGGCGGAGCACGCGCCGATGACGAGGAACCCGATCACGGTCGCCAGCAGCACTGGCGGCTTGAGGACGACCAGACCGAAGGCGCGGCGGCTGCGCGGGATGCGGACCCGACCGACCTCGGGGGAGAGGATGAACCACCCGCAGCCGCCGATGAGGAAGGCCGCGACGAGCAGCAGCCCTTGCGTGGTGCCGATCTGGGTGGAGACGAGGGTGATGACCACCGGCGCGAGGATCCAGATGATCTCCTGCAGCGATGCGTCGAGAGAGAAGAGCGGCGTCAGCTGGGACGAGTTGACGAGCTTGGGGTAGATCGTGCGCACGGCCGACTGGATCGGCGGCGTGGACAGACCGGTGAGCAGTCCGAACAGCATGTACCCCGGAAGGCTCAGCGGCAGCAGCGCGAGGCACAGCACGGCGGTGACGCAGACGGCGGCCGTGAGGGTGAGGACGCGACGCATTCCCCACGCGCCCATCCATCGACTGGTGACGGGGCCGGAGACGGCCTGTCCGACCGACGTCGCAGCGAGCACGAGACCTGCGGCGCCGTACGATCCGGTCTGCTGCTCAACGTGCAGCAGGATCGCGAGCGATGCCATGCCGTTGGGGAATCGCGCCGTCAGCTGCGCCGCGATCATGCGCGCCACACCAGGCGTGCGAAGAAGGTCCCGATATCCCGCCACCAGACAACGGTACCGGGGTGCGCACGGAGGACGGCAGGCGTCGTCGGCGGACACGCCGCGACACGCCGACGACCTCTCTCCACAGGAAATCGGATGTCGGAGGCCCGGCGTAGCGTCCTGCCTGTGGATGGATCTTGAAGGGCGGTCCGCGAGCCGCGATCTGACGCGGTTCGCGGGGTCTCGAGAAAGGTCGTCGGCTGTGGATGAATCGGTGGACAACCTGTGTTGTATCAGTGGAGAGCGGTGGAAAACTACACGGATGTAACTACTATCCCTTGTGGTCGGTCCTAATGTCCGTCCCTATATGTAGTATTGAAGTCCCGGCGGGGGCCTGCCGGGAAAACCAGGATTTGAGGGGAAGCGATATGTCGATCACGGTCTACACCAAGCCTTCGTGCGTGCAGTGCAATGCCACCTACCGGGCGCTGGATGCCAAGGGCATCGAGTACGAGATCCACGACCTCTCCGAGGACGCTGCAGCGCTCGAGCAGGTCAAGGCGCTCGGCTACATGCAGGCTCCGGTCGTCGTGACCGACGAGGGGCACTGGTCTGGCTTCCGTCCTGACAAGATCGACGAACTCGCCGCTCGCCTGGCCTGAACCCTTCGGCGTCGCTCGGGAACGGAGTGAACGATGAGCGCAGTCGCGACAGCAGCGCCGCTCCTGGTCTACTTCTCCAGCGTCTCCGGGAACACGGCGCGCTTCATCGAGAAGCTCGGCCTTCCCGCTCGCCGCATTCCGCTGCACCGCACCGACGATGAGTTCGTGGTCGATGAGCCTTTCGTGCTCGTGACCCCGACCTACGGCGGCGGGCAGGGGCGTGGCGAGGAGAAGGGCGCTGTGCCCAAGCAGGTGATCCGGTTCCTCAACGACGAGCGCAACCGACGCCACATTCTCGGGGTCATCTCCGCAGGAAACACCAACTTCGGCGACGCCTTCTGCGTCGCCGGTGACATCATCAGCCGCAAGTGCCACGTGCCTCACTTGTATCGGCTCGAAATCTTCGGCACACAGGACGATGTCGATCGCGTGACCGACGGATTGGAACGACGGTGGGTACTTCAGTGACCGAGACAGTGGCTTTCAAGGGGAACCCCGCGTACGAGGGCCTCGATTACCACGCGCTCAACGCGATGCTCAACCTCTACGACGCGGACGGGAAGATCCAGTTCGACGCCGACAAGCGCGCAGCGCGGGAGTACTTCCTGCAGCACGTGAACCAGAACACGGTGTTCTTCCACTCGCTCAAGGAGCGCCTGGACTACCTCGTGGAGAAGGAGTACTACGAGGGCGCTGTCATCGAGAAGTACTCGTTCGACTTCGTCCAGCGCCTCAACGATCTGGCCTACTCGAAGAAGTTCCGCTTCGAGACCTTCCTCGGCGCGTTCAAGTACTACACGAGCTACACGCTGAAGACCTTCGACGGCAAGCGCTACCTCGAGCGCTTCGAGGACCGCGTCGTGATGACCGCGCTCGCGCTGGCCGATGGCGACGAGCAGGTCGCGATCGACCTCGTCGAGGAGATCATCTCCGGCCGCTTCCAACCGGCAACCCCCACGTTCCTCAACGCGGGCAAGGCGCAGCGCGGCGAACTCGTCAGCTGCTTCCTGCTGCGCATCGAAGACAACATGGAGTCGATCGCCCGCGGCATCAACTCCGCGCTGCAGCTGTCCAAGCGCGGCGGCGGCGTCGCCCTGCTGCTGTCGAACATCCGCGAGTCGGGTGCGCCGATCAAGCAGATCGAGAACCAGTCCAGCGGCATCATCCCCGTGATGAAGCTCCTCGAAGACAGCTTCAGCTACGCCAACCAGCTCGGTGCACGTCAGGGCGCAGGCGCGGTGTACCTCAACGCGCACCACCCCGACATCATGCGCTTCCTCGACACCAAGCGTGAGAACGCGGACGAAAAGATCCGCATCAAGACGCTGTCGCTCGGCGTCGTCGTGCCGGACATCACCTTCGAGCTCGCCAAGAACGACGAGGACATGTACCTGTTCTCGCCGTACGACGTCGAGAAGGTCTACGGCGTGCCGTTCGGCGACATCTCGGTCTCCGAGAAGTACCGCGAGATGGTCGACGACCCGCGGATCAAGAAGACGAAGATCAACGCCCGCGAGTTCTTCCAGACGATCGCCGAGATCCAGTTCGAGTCCGGCTACCCGTACATCATGTTCGAGGACACGGTGAACAAGGCCAACCCGATCAAGGGCCGCATCAACATGTCGAACCTCTGCAGCGAGATCCTGCAGGTGAACACACCGACGACGTACAACGAGGACCTTTCGTACGATCAGATCGGCAAGGACATCTCCTGCAACCTCGGCTCGATGAACATCGCCCTGGCGATGGACGGCGGCGACCTGGGTGCCACGGTCGAGACGGCGATCCGCGGTCTCACCGCGGTGAGCAACCAGAGCCACATCGCGTCGGTCCGCTCGATCGAGGACGGCAATGACCGCTCCCACGCGATCGGTCTCGGTCAGATGAACCTGCACGGCTACCTCGCTCGCGAGCACGTCTACTACGGCTCCGAAGAGGGCGTCGACTTCACGAACATCTACTTCTACACCGTGCTGTTCCACGCGCTGCGCGCGTCGAACAAGCTCTCGATCGAGCGCGGAGTGGCCTTCGACGGCTTCGAGGACTCGACGTACGCTTCGGGTGCGTTCTTCGACAAGTACATCGATCAGGCGTGGGAGCCGGCCACCGACAAGGTCAAGGAGATGTTCGCGGGTCAGTTCATCCCGACGCAGTCCGACTGGGTCGAGCTGCGCGAGAGCATCCAGAAGCACGGCATCTACAACCAGAACCTGCAGGCGGTGCCGCCGACCGGATCCATCTCGTACATCAACAACTCGACGTCGTCGATCCACCCGATCGCGTCGAAGATCGAGATCCGCAAGGAAGGCAAGCTGGGGCGCGTCTACTACCCGGCCG
The DNA here is from genome assembly GCF_054798195.1 of Microbacterium sp. GXF0217. Classification (NCBI taxonomy): domain Bacteria; kingdom Bacillati; phylum Actinomycetota; class Actinomycetes; order Micrococcales; family Microbacteriaceae; genus Microbacterium; species Microbacterium sp. GXF0217. The sequence goes on from NZ_JBSJZG010000003.1 coordinate 435,631, forward strand.
CGTTCATGTCGAACGACAACCTGGAGTACTACCAGGACGCATACGAGATCGGGTACGAGAAGGTCATCGACACGTACGCCGCTGCCACGCAGCACGTCGACCAGGGACTGTCGCTGACGCTGTTCTTCAAGGACACCGCCACCACGCGCGACATCAACAAGGCGCAGATCTACGCATGGCGCAAGGGGATCAAGACGATCTACTACATCCGTCTGCGTCAGATGGCGCTCGAGGGCACGGACATGTCCGAGTGCGTCTCGTGCATGCTCTGACACTTCGCCAGGCTCAGTGACCCAGGAATCAAGGAACGACGAAGAATGACCCCTCACGAACCGCTCAAGCTGGTCGACAGCGTTCAGGCGATCAACTGGAACCGCATCCAGGACGACAAGGACCTCGAGGTCTGGAACCGCCTGGTGAACAACTTCTGGCTGCCCGAGAAGGTGCCGCTGTCCAACGACATCCAGTCGTGGAACACGCTGACGCCGGACGAGCAGACGCTCACGATGCGCGTCTTCACCGGTCTGACGCTGCTGGACACGATCCAGGGAACGGTCGGCGCCGTCTCACTGATCCCTGATGCGATCACCCCGCACGAGGAGGCCGTCTACACGAACATCGCGTTCATGGAGTCGGTGCACGCGAAGAGCTACTCGTCGATCTTCTCGACGCTGTGCTCGACGAAGGAGATCGACGAGGCGTTCCGCTGGTCGGTGGAGAACCCGAACCTTCAGAAGAAGGCTCAGATCGTCATGGACTACTACCGTGGCGATGAGCCACTCAAGCGCAAGATCGCTTCGACCCTGCTGGAGAGCTTCCTGTTCTACTCGGGCTTCTACCTGCCGATGCACTGGTCCAGCCGCGCGAAGCTCACGAATACGGCCGACCTCATCCGCCTGATCATCCGCGACGAGGCCGTGCACGGCTACTACATCGGCTATAAGTTCCAGCGCGGCCTCGAGACGGTCGACCAGGCCAAGCGGGACGAGCTCAAGGACTACACGTTCTCGCTGATGTACGAGCTCTACGACAACGAGGTGCAGTACACGCAGGACCTCTACGACGGCGTCGGTCTGACCGAGGACGTCAAGAAGTTCCTGCACTACAACGCGAACAAGGCGCTCATGAACCTCGGCTACGAGGCGATGTTCCCCTCCAGCGTCACCAACGTGAACCCGGCGATCCTGTCGGCGCTCTCGCCCAATGCCGACGAGAACCACGACTTCTTCTCGGGGTCGGGTTCGTCGTACGTCATCGGCAAGGCCGAGGCGACGGAGGACGACGACTGGGACTTCTGAGTCCGCTCCACCTGCACGACGGAGGGCCTGCGATCATGATCGCAGGCCCTCCGTCGTCTCAGATGCGCCCCCTCGCCTGCAGGAGCAGCGCGAAGGATGCCGGGAGCGAACGGACGAACGCCGCACGGCGTTCCGCAGCGTTCCGCCGTCGTGCTGCCAGAGCCTGCCGACGCTCCCAGCGCATCTCCCGGATCCGGTCACTGAACTCGCGGGCTTCGGCGGAGCTCATGGTGTCATTGCGCATGGGGTGTCCTCTCGTGTGCGAGGCCGCCGTCGGCGACCTCTTCGTCACCACCACGAACGGTCGGTGCGTGATTCGACACGGCCCGTCGAGAATTCCTTGCGATTTCTTTCCCGGCCCTGTCGAATCGAACCGGACGCGTTCGTGGTGTTGATGAGGGTCGCCCCACGTGCGATCGAGAGGAGCACGATGAGTGCACGGCAGAAGTTCCTGGTCATCCACATGACGGACCCCGCTGGCGCGGAATGGGATCCGAGCCTCGACGGCGCTCGGCTGCAGCGCTGGCTGGACTTCCGCGACGGGCCGGACGGCTGGGAGGCCAACGGCCAGACGGTCGCGGGTCCCGAGCAGGCGCGACGCATCACGGCGCACGGCGGTGACCTCGTCGTGACGGATGGCCCGTTCCCGGAGTTCGCGGAATGGTTCCTCGGTGTCGAATGGATCGAGGCCGCCGACATGGACGAGGCGACGCGGCTTCTCGCCGAGCATTCGACGGCGCGCATCGGCCGGATGTACGTCATCCCTGCGAGCGGCGCGTAAGTGATCGACCGGAGCCGCGCACCCGACGTCAACGCCGAGATCGCCCGCACGCATCGTGCGGAGTGGAGCGTGATCGTGGCCGGGCTCGCCCGCCGTTACGGAGATCTGGATCTCGCCGAGGAGACGGCCGCCGAGGCCTTCGTCACTGCGGTCGAGCGGTGGCCCGTCGACGGAGTGCCGCCGAACCCGGCCGCCTGGATCACCACCACCGCGCACCGCAAGGCGATCGACCGGCTGCGCCGCGAGGCCCGGCGCGACGACAAGCACAGGGAGGCGTTCATGCTGCAGGACGACTCACCCGCCGAGCCGATGGGCGTGATCGAGGATGATCGGCTGCGACTGATCTTCACCTGCTGCCACCCGGCGCTCTCGATCCAGGATCGTGTCGCGCTCACCCTGCGGATGGTCGGCGGACTCACCGTCGCGGAGATCGCTCGGGCCTTCCTCGTGCAGGAGAAGACGATGGGGCAGCGGATCAGCCGGGCCAAGGCGAAGATCAAGGCGGCTCGCGTTCCGTTCGTCCTGCCGGACAGTGAGGATGTGCAGCCGCGCGTGGCCGGCGTGCTCGCGGTGCTGTATCTGATCTTCAACGAGGGGTATTTCGCATCCGGAGGGAACGTCGACCCGATCCGACGGGACCTCACCGAGGAGGCGATTCGTCTTGCCCGGCTGGTGAGGACGCTTCTGCCCGCGGACTCTCCTGAGGATGCTGAGGCGACCGGCCTGCTGGCACTGATGTTGCTCACCCAGGCGCGCGCCGATGCTCGTCTCTCCGCCGATGGAGAACTCGTCCGGTTGGACGAGCAGGACCGCACGAGGTGGGATCGGACCCTCATCATGGAGGGCATCGCCCTCCTGGATGAGCCGCTGGACGCATCCGGGCGAGACATCCGGTCGCTGGGTCGTTATCAGCTCCTCGCTGCGATCAACGCCGTGCATGTGTCGGCGAGGCGGGCACAGGACACCGACTGGGCGCGGATCGTCGCGCTGTACGGTGCCCTCGAAACCATCGACCCGAGCCCGATCGTCCGCCTCAACCGCGCGATCGCGATCTCCGAGTACGACTCACCGGATGTCGCTCTCGCGATCGTCGACCAGCTCGCCGACGACCTCGACGACCACCACGCGTTCCACGCGACACGTGCCGAACTGCTGCAGTCCACGGGGCGGAGCGAAGCCGCACGTGCGGCATACGACCACGCGATCGCGCTGGCGGTCAACACTGCTGAACAGGCCCATCTTCTCCGCAGGCGCGATCTGCTCGCTGCGAGTACCACCACGGAGACCATCACCGACGATGAAGGAGCACTCTCATGACCCGCACGTACCTCGTCATCCATATGACCGATTCGCAGGGAACAGCCCTGCCCGAGTCAGAGGACCGTCAGAAGCTCGGCCAGTGGGCCGAACAGGGCAAGGCCGCCGGGATGCTCGGCCCCGGTGCCCCGGTGGCCGGGCCCGAGCAGGCGAAGTCCGTGGCGATCCGCGGGGGTGAACTGCTCTTCACGGACGGTCCATTCCCGGAGTTCACGGAGTGGTTCGCCGGTTACGACCTCATCGAGGCGGAATCGATGGATGAGGCAGCCGCCTACATGGCCGGGCACCCGACGGCGGTGGCGGGGCGGATGTACATCCTCCCGGTCGTCACGCTGCCGTGGGAGCAGCCGAGCGGGTCGGACGCGCCCTGAACCGCGATGTGGGCGTAGCGTGCTCTTCATGGGAACTCTCGAGTACAACAGCGCGCGCCCGGCGATCGGCGTGGATGATGACACCCTGGCGCATCTGAAGATCGTGATCGGGACGAAGCTGCGCAGGCAGGAGAGCTTCATGATGACCTGGCTTCCCGATGACCAGGACAAGACGGCGGGGCGGCTCACGATCTGGATGAACCCCAGCATTCCGCTGATCATCGCGTTCGACGGGCCGACGATGCCGCCCATCGACCCCAAGCGCATCGAACGCATGATGGAGGATCTGAACGGGCGCGGCGAACTGGTGCTCGATCAGCTCGGCTAGCTACTGCATGCCTGCCGGGGAAAGCAACCCCCTGCGACTCGTCGTCGATCGTGCGTAAGGTGATGCGCAGCGTCGTTCAGGCGCTCTCGCGGGGGCGGGAGCACTTTCGGGTCGGAACTTCCGCACGCCGGTGGCTCATCCATTCCTACCGATGGGTGGGCCGCTGGTCACTCACCAGCCGGATATCCCTGCCTCCGCAGCAGCCGCGCGAGATGCGCCGCGTTCGCCGCCGCGGTCGCCGTGGCCTGCGCGACCTTCTCGGGCGTCTCCGGCAGATCCTTGTAGTCGGTCGACTGCATCGCTTCGCCGTTCCAGTACACCGATCCCTGCGCCGGGATGCTGAAGCCGACATCGTCGAGCGCTTGGAACAGGACGGCGGCGATGTGATGAGCGCCGTCCTCGTTGCCCACGACGGCGGCCACCGCCACCTTGTCGAAGAGGATCGGGCGGCCCCGGGCATCGGTCTCGCCGAGCTCGGCGTCCAGCCTCTCGAGCACGCGCTGAGCGATGCTGGAGTGCTGTCCGAGCCACGTCGGCGTGGCGAGGACGACGATGTCGGCCGCGAGCACCTTCTCGCGCAGCGCCGGCCATTCGTCGTCCTCGCCCATGTCCGCCTTCACTCCGGGATGGATGCGGTGGTCCACGGCGCGGATGCGGTCGCCCGCCACATCATGTTCGGCGAGGGCCGTGAGGATCTGCTCGCCCAGAACCTCGGTGCTCGAATCCGAGGGCGACGGCTTGAGCGTGCAGTTGATCATGAGTGCGGTCAGTCCGGTATCCATGCCCGCACGTTATCCGCGTCCTCGCGCCCCGGCCCAGGGCCTTTCGCGCGCGCGAGGACTGCGCTAGCCGATGAGAAGACCGCGGCGCTCAGCACCGGCGGCGCAGGTGTGGCAGGGTCGGTGGCGAGGCCGAAGAGAAGGAGTGCGCGTGGAATCGAATCAGACCTCGCCGGGGAGCGGTGGCAGGTCCCCGGGCCGCACCCTGCTCGTCGGCTGCGGGAAGCTCGGGATCCAGGTCGGCGAGCGACTGATCGCCGACGGCCATGAGGTGCTGGCGATCCGTCGCACGGTCGGGGCGCTTCCCTCCGGGTTCCCCGCGATCGCCCAGGATCTCCGTGCCATCGCACCGCGCGACCTTCCGCGGTGCGAATCGGTCGTCATCACTCTGCCGCCGGACGCGCAGGACGGCGCCGGCGATCGTGGCACCTATGCCACGGCGCTCACCCATCTCGCCGAGGCTCTGCCGTCGCGCCCGACACGGGTGCTGTTCGTCTCCTCGACCCGGGTTCTCGAGGGCAAGGCGGGGCCGCGCCCTCTCACCGAGGCGGATGCTCCGGCTCCGGCCAGTGCTCGAGCACACGCTCTGCTGGAAGGGGAAGGGTTCGCCGCACGGCTGTTCGACGCCTGCATCATCCGCCCGGCCGGCATCTACGGGCCGGGCCGGGAGTCGGTGATCCGTCGCGTCCGCGCGCACGCGCCGGTGGACTACTCGCGGCGGACGAACCGCATCCACGAGCTCGATCTCGTCGACCTGCTGCACACGATGCTCCGCGCCGAGAACCCGCCGGCGCTCGTCCATGCCGTCGATCGTGCGCCGGTGCCGATGGGCGAGGTCGTGACCTTCATCGCGGACCGTCTCGGGATCGAGCGGCCCCCGCGCGCCACGCCGGAGAACGGCGGCGGAACCGTGCTGTGCGGCGACCTGATGCTCGACGTCGTCGGTGCACTCCGCTTTCCCTCGTTCCGGGAGGGGTACGCGCAGATGCTCAGCGGGTCCGACTGACGAACACGACGAAACGGGCGGCTCCTCGAGGAGAAGAGCCGCCCGCGTCGTGTCCTGTGCGCTACTTCCGGTTCTCCGCGTAGTACGCCAGCAGAGCCTTCGTGGAGGCATCCTGCGCTGCTACGGCGTCCGCATCGCCCGAGATCGCCGGAGCGATCTGCATGGCCAGTTGCTTGCCGAGCTCGACGCCCCACTGGTCGAACGAGTTGATGCCCCAGATCGTGCCCTGCGTGAACGTGATGTGCTCGTAGAGCGCGATGAGCTGACCGAGCACCTGCGGGGTGAGCGCCGGTGCGAAGATCGACGTCGTCGGACGGTTGCCGGCGAACGTGCGCGCAGCGACCAGCGCACCCGTCGTCCCCTCCGCCTCGACCTCGTCGGCGGTCTTGCCGAACGCGAGGGCCTTGGTCTGCGCGAGGAAGTTCGCCAGGAACAGCTCGTGCACGTCCTGCCCGCCGTCCTCGAGCGGGTACGCCGGGTTGACGAACGCGATGAAGTCCGCCGGGATGAGCCTCGTGCCCTGGTGGATGAGCTGGTAGAACGCGTGCTGGCCGTTCGTGCCCGGCTCGCCCCAGAACACCTCTCCGGTGTCGGTGGTGACCGGCGAGCCGTCCCAGCGGACGGACTTGCCGTTGGATTCCATCGTCAGCTGCTGCAGGTAGGCGGGGAAGCGGCTCAGTTGCTGCGCGTAGGGGAGCACGGCGTGCGACTGCGCGCCGAAGAAGTTCACGTACCAGACGTTGAGCAGGCCCATCAGCACGGGCACGTTCTCCGCCAGCGGCGTGGTGCGCACGTGCTCGTCGACGGCGTGGAACCCGTCGAGCAGGTCGCGGAACGCCTGCGGGCCGAAGACGATCGCGAGCGACAGGCCGATCGCGGAGTCGACCGAGTAGCGCCCGCCCACCCAGTCCCAGAACCCGAACGCGTTGGTCGGATCGATCCCGAAGGCGGCGACCTTGTCGAGGGCGGTCGAGACGGCCACGAAGTGGTGAGCCACGGCATCCGTGCGGGAGGGGTCGTCGTCGGCGATGGCACCGGATGCCGTGAGGCCGGCCCAGAGCCAATCGCGCGCGAGGCGGGCGTTGGTCAGGGTCTCCAGCGTGGTGAACGTCTTCGACGCGACGATGAACAGCGTGGTCTCCGGGTCGAGCCCCGCGGTCTTCTGCGCCAGGTCGGTCGGGTCGATGTTCGACACGAAGAGCGCCTGAATGCCGGCATCCGCGTACGGCTTCAGAGCCTCGTACACCATCACAGGGCCGAGGTCCGAGCCGCCGATGCCGATGTTGACGACGTGCGTGACCTTCTTGCCGGTCACACCGAGCCACTCGCCGGAGCGGACCCGGTCGGCGAAAGCGGAGAGCGCGTCGAGGACGCCGTGCACATCGGCATCCACATCCTGCCCGTCCACGACGAGCGCGGGGGAGGCGCCGGCCGGACGACGCAGCGCGGTGTGCAGCACCGCGCGGTCCTCGGTCGTGTTGATGTGAGCGCCGGAGAGCATCGCGGCGTAGCGGTCGGCGACGCCGGTCTGCTCGGCGAGGCGGAGGAGAGCGGCGAGAACGTCGTCGGTGACGAGGTTCTTCGACAGATCGACGTGCAGATCCGCGAGCGGCAGCGACAGCCGCTCCGCGCGGTGGGCATCCGCCGCGAACCAGCCGCGCAGATCGGCGGTGAACGAGGAATGGAGGGCGCTGAGCTCGGCCCAGGCCGTGGTCTTGGTGGGATCGATCGGTGCAGTCACGCCTCCACGGTAGCGCTGCGGCCTGTTTCGGTGTGCTCACATGACGCGAACACGACGTGTGAGGAGTTCGTCGGAGGCGAGCGACGGTAGGCTGTCAGACGGTACCGACGACAGGAGCTCCCGTGATCCTCAGCTTGATCTTCTTCATGATCCTCTTCCTCGCAGGATTCTGGCTGATGGGAATCTCGTTCGGCCTGCCCGAGTGGCAGGCGCTCGTATTCGTCAGCGGGCTGGCGCTGATCTGCATCGCCATGGCGTTCATGATGCGCCAGGGCCGCAACGGTGCGACGCGTCGCTCGAACAACTGGGACGGCGGACCCTCCGCGACCTGACATCGCGCGCGGCTTATCGCCGTTTCGCGAGCCGCATCTCCAGGTTCGCCTTCACGGCGGGCCACTCCGGTTCGATGATCGAGTACTCCACGCTGTCGCGCAGGGCTCCGTTGCGGTACCGCAGGACAGCCCGCATCACGCCGTCCTGTTTGGCGCCGAGACGTTCGATCGCCGTTCGCGACTGGAAGTTCACCCACTGGGTCGTCAGCCCCACCCGGAACACGCCGAGCTCCTCGAACGCGTGCCGCATGAGCAGGTACTTCGACTCCGCGTTCGTCCCGGTGCCGTGCGCAGACGGCCGGTTCCACGTGTAGCCGATGTGCAGTCGGGGAACGTCGGCGACGAGGTCGTAGAACGACGTGAGCCCGATGATGCGCCCCGAGGCGTCGAACGCCGTGAACGGCACCATCTCGCCGCGCTCCGCCATACCCAGGCGCTGCTCGATCGTCGCCGCCACCTCGCTCGGCTCGGGGACAGACGTGTACCACGCGGTCTTCCACAGCTCGCCCTCTTCCACGGCCTCGACCAGGCCGTCGTGGTGTGCCCGTTCGAGCGGTCGCAGTTCGACGAATCGGCCGGTGAGTGTGAGCGGGGATGGGGCGATGAGGAAGGCCATACGGTCATTCAACCAGCCCGATGCCGACGGTCCGCGCTAGCGTAGGACGCATGAAGACAGTGCCGTTCTCCACCGCATCCGCCCCCGCCGTCGTCGCCGGAATGATGCGGATCAATGACAAGGACGATGCCGAGATCCGCGCGCTGTACGACGCGGCCCGCGGCGCCGGCGCCGATTTCTTCGATCACGCCGACATCTACGGCGGACGCATGCACGCGTGCGAAGAGCGCTTCGCGTCGGCGCTGCAGCTGTCCGCCGCAGAGCGCGACGAGATCACGATCCAGACCAAGTGCGGCATCGTCCCGGCCGAAGGCGCCTACGACTTCTCGTACGAGCACATCATGCGCCAGGTCGACGGTTCGCTCGCCGCGTTGCGCACGGATCGCGTCGACGTCCTGCTGCTGCATCGTCCGGATGCCCTCGTCGAGCCGGCAGAGGTCGCGAGAGCGTTCGACGAACTCGAATCGGCGGGCAAGGTCCGCGCGTTCGGCGTTTCCAATCACACGCCGCGGCAGATCGATCTCCTGCGGACGGCCGTGTCCCAGCCGTTCGTCGCGAACCAGCTGCAGCTCTCGCTCACTCACGCATCGATGATCGCCGGCCCCATCGCGGCGAATCGCGAGGCCACAGAGCAGAGCATCACGCGCGACGGCGGGGGCATCCTGGAGTACTGCCGCACGAACGGCATCACCGTCCAGGCATGGTCGCCGATGCAGGCCGGTGGCGGTCTCGGACCCTTCATCGGCAACACCGCCTACCCCGAGCTGAACGCTGCGCTCGACCGCATCGCCGCGGCGCACGACAGCACGCCGACCGGCATCGCGGTCGCATGGATCACCCGGCACCCCGCGCCGATGCAGGTCGTGATGGGCACCACGACGCCCGAGCGCCTCGTCGCCGCAGCGCAGGGATCCGATGTGCAGCTCAGCCGCGCGGAATGGTACGAGCTCTACCGGGCGGCGGGGCATCTGCTGCCCTGACCGGCGGCTGGTCGTCTACCCTGTTCTCATGCCGTTCCTCTTCATGCTGCTGACGATCGCGCTGATGATCGGCGCGCTGATCGACATCATCACGCGCGACGACTCGCGGGTGCGGTTCCTGCCCAAGATGGTCTGGCTCATCATCGTCATCCTGCTGCCGCTCATCGGCAGCGTCCTGTGGTTCGTCCTCGGCCGAGAGTACGACTCGCAGGGGGTCTCGATGCCCAGGATGCCGCGGCGACAGCGCGCGAGTCAGCCGCCGTCCCCTCAGACGGCGGCGCCGACGGTGCCGATGGACACCCGGACGACCGAGCAGCAGATCGCCGATCTCGACCGGGAGATCGAGGAATGGCGGCTGCGTGAAGAGATCGAGAAGCGCAAGCAGGACCGCGGCGAGGCCTGAGCGCGCTCAGCTCGCGATGCGCTCCCGATCGAACGATTCCTGCAGCGCGTCCTCCAGCGTCGGGTAGCGGAACGCGTACCCCGCAGCGGTGAGCTTTTCGGGCATCACCCAGCGGCTCTTGAGGATCAGCTCGGTCTCGGTGCGGATGCCGATGGCGCCGAGCTCCAGCATCCACCGCGGCATGGGCGGACCGAACCGCACCCCGAGCACCTCGCGCACGGTGGCCATGAATGTCGTGTTGTCCACCGGATTCGGGGACGAGGCGTTCACGGGACCGTCCAGCTCCGGGTGGTCCTCGAGGAAGTCGATGATGCCCGCGACGTCGTCGACGTGCACCCAGCTGAACCGCTGTCGGCCTCGCCGCGCGCCCAGGACGTGGGCGGTGCCGGCCTCACGTCGGCGCGCACTCACCGGCCATCGGCCGTCGTACTGAGCGCCACCCAGGCCGAGGCGCGCCAGCGAGCGCAGCGGACCGAGCACGCCGCCGTGCCCCAGCACGATCGCGCTGCGCAGGGCCACACGCCGCGTCGCGGGAAGATCGGCGGCGAACAGCGCCCGCTCCCATGCCTTCGCGATCTCGACGGAGAACCCCGTGCCGATCTCGCCGGTCGACTCGGTCATCGGCCGGTCTTCGGCGTGCCGGTAGATCGTCGCGGTCGACGAGTTCACCCAGAGCGCCGGCGGGTTCACGGCGCGGGAGATCGCGTCGCTCAGAGCGGCGGTCGTCTCGAGCCGGGAGGAGAAGATCTCGGCGCGGTTCGCCGGCGTGTACCGGCAGTTGACGCTCTTGCCCGCCAGACCGATCACGAGCGCGGCGCCGTCGACCGCGGCGTCGATGCCTGGCTGGTCCGCCCACGCGAGGTCGGCGCCCGAGCGCGAGACGGTGACCACGTCGCGGCCCTCGGCCCGGTACTTCGCGGTCAGGTGGCGCCCCATGAATCCCGACGATCCGCCGATGACGACACGGCCCGCGCTCATGCTTCCTCCTCGATCCGGTAGCTGAAGGTGCCGACGTACTCGTAGATGCGGCCGATCACCGGTGCGTCGATCGTCAGCTCGATGCGCTGGAGGCCGGTGTCCGCATCCAGGCCCTCCCGCAGCCGGATGCGGGGGATCAGCCGACCCGAGACTCGGGGGCGAAGGCGGCCGAGGCGCATGCCGATCGCGCGACTCGTGAGGCGCAGCGCGCCCGCATCGGTCGCGACATCGAAGCTCGCCGCCACCAGAGGCGGTTCGCCCAGCTCATCGACGAGTCGGCCGTGCGGCTTCAGGGCCACGGCATCCCGCATCACCCAGTCGCCTTCGGGGAGCAAGAAGGTGCGCTCGGAGATCGCGCGACCCGCGATCGTGCGGTTCTCGATGCGGAACGGCACGTCGGTGTACCAGCCGGCGATGACGATTCCACGGCGCTGCAGGCGACGCATCAGCGGCAGCAGCCACCGGTGCCGCGTGCCGACGCGCTCGAACACGCCTTCGCCGATGCCGACGTGCCCCTCGGGGACCGCCGCGAAGTAGCGCTGCGTCGGCGGATCCAGCAGAGGCAGCCGCGACCCCAGCGCTCGTGCGTACGGGGACGTCGAGGGGTGCCTCATGATTCGAGCGTACTCGGACCGATCGTGCGTCAGCGCTCCCGCAGCCGGACCAGCCGCTCGTGACCGGTCTCCTCGAGCTCCGTGATCGCGTCACGGGACTTCAGGAAGTCGGAGAACGACCGGTATCCGAGCGCCTTCTCGCTGAAGGACGGGTCCATGCGGCGCATATGGGTCTTCACCGCCGAGCTGTGCAGCCACTCGTCGGCATCCGCCTTGTCGTGCCCGAGGCGCAGCGCGCGCTCGAGCAGCCGCGTCGCCTCCTCCTGCTCGGTCAGGGGCGGGGCCTCCGGCTCCACGGTTTTCGGGGCCTTTCGCGAGCGCGATCGGGTGGGCTTCGTTTTCGCGGGGGCACCGGCTGCGGCATCCGTGTCGGCCGCGGCATCCGGCTCGACGACGGGCACAGGCTCCGGGGCGGGTTCGGCAGCCTTGGGCGCGGGCCGGACGACACCGGGAAGCGAGTCGTAGGCTTCGAACTCGTCGCAGGCGGCCGCCAGCGACTTCGCGGTGGACCCGGCGACTCCGACGCCGATGACGTAGCGACCCAGCCGCTTGCAGCGCTGGGCGAGCGGCACGTAGTCGCTGTCGCCGGCCACGATCACGACATGCGTGAGGTCGGGGAGGCGGAACATGTCCTCGACCGCATCCACGGCGAGACGGATGTCCGCACCGTTCTTCGCGTACGCGGCCGCGGGGAACAGCTGGACGAGATCGACGGCGCGGGCGACCAGCTGCGACCGGTACACCGCATTCACCGGCGAGGACCAGTCCGCGTAGGCGCGCGTGAGGACGAGGGTCCCGAAGGACGCCGCGTAGTCGATGATCGCGCCGACCTCGATCATCGCCCGCTTCAGGCGTTCGGCGACCTCCGGGTCGTTCGGGTTCTCGGTGATGCGCTGGCGGTCCTTGCCGTAGGCGTTGCGGCCGTGAACGCGGTCGTACCAGGAGATGACGATGTTGTCGAAGTCCAGGTAGACGGCGACGCGGGTGTCCTGCGGTTCGGCCATCGTGTCATCCCTCGTTCGGGTACCGCACGCCGATCTGGGCGCGGATCTCATCCAGTGTGCCCATGATCGCGGCACTCTCGGCGACCGGGAGGACGTCCCCCTCGATCGTTCCGCTCGTCACGAGCCGTTCGGCCGCGAGCGCCTGGTACTGCATGCCGCGGCCGGTCACCTCCGAGACGTAGTTCTCGCGGACCGTGCCATCCGGCCCGACCACGCGGAACGACGTCGGGGTGTACCAGACCCGGTCGATGTCGATGCGCGCCTCGGTGCCGATGATGGATGCCGTGTTCGGCCCCGCTCCACGGGCCGATGACAGGCTCGTCGACACCGCGCCGCCGGCATGGGTCATGACGGTGGCGACCTCGGCATCCGCTCCGGAGTCGCCCAACCGCGCGACGGCCTTGATGGTCTCCGGCGCGCCGAGGATGTCCCAGATGAACGAGATCGGGTAGATGCCGAGATCCAGCAGGGCGCCGCCGCCGAGTTCGAGCGCATTCAGACGGTGGGACGGGTCGGAGGTGATCAGCTGCGTGTGGTCGGCCGTGACCGCGCGGATCTCGCCGAGCGCGCCGTCCGCGATCAGCTCGCGGATGCGGATCATGTGCGGCAGGTACCGCGTCCACATGGCCTCCATGATGAGGAGACCCTTCTCGGCGGCGAGCGTCCGCAGGTCCTCCGCCTCGGCGCGGGTGACCGTGAACGCCTTCTCGACGAGCGCGTGCTTGCCGTGTTCGAGGGCGAGACGGGCATCCGCGTGATGCATCGGGTGGGGCGTCGCGACGTAGATGATGTCGACGTCGGGGTCGGCAGCCAGCGCTTCGTACGAGCCGTGTGCGCGCGGGATGTCGAAGCGCGCGGCGAACGCATCGGCCGATTCCTGCGATCGCGAGCCGACCGCGACGAGATCGAGGCCTTCTGTGCGGAGGTCGGCGGCGAATGAGGCGGCGATGCCGCCAGTGGCGAGGATTCCCCAGCGCAGTCCGGTCATGCCCCCAGCGTACCGGCCGCCTCGGACCCGGCGTCCCGTCAGAGGAGGGCCAGCGCCTGATCCAGATCGGCGATGAGGTCGCCCGGATCCTCGAGGCCCGCGGAGAACCGGATCGTGTTCAGCGAGATGCCGGCCGCCACCCGCTGGGCGGGGGTCAGATGGGAATGCGTCATGGATGCCGGGTGGGCGACCATGCTGCGCGCATCGCCGATGTTCGCGATCAGGCGGACGACCGCGAGACCATCGATCACCGTGGCCGCACGTGCGTGCGCTGCCGGGTCCTCATCGCCGGCGATATCGCCCGCGAGGTCGAACGAGAACACCGACGGCACGCCGCGGGGCAGGTACCGCTGGGCGAGCGCGTTCCACGGGTTGCCCGCGAGGCCGGGGTGGTGGACGGCCGCGACCTTCGGATGCTGTGCCAGGTGCTGGGCGACGGTCAACGCCGTCGCCGACTGACGGCACACCCGCAGATCGAGCGTCTCGATGCCCTGCAGGATCTGCCAGGCGTTGAAGGGCGACAGCGAAGGACCGAGATCGTGGACGTACTTCGACTTCACGAGGGCGCCGAACGCGAAGCCCTGGCCGAAGCGCTCCCACAGCACGAGTCCGGGCACGCGCTTGTACTCGGCGGTGAAATGCGGCCACCGCTCTGGCTGCGCGCCGAAATCGAAAGTGCCCTGATCGACGACCACGCCGCCGAGCGAGGTGCCGTGGCCGGAGAGGAACTTGGTCGCGGAGTGCACGACGAAGTCGGCGCCGTGCTCGCCGGGGCGCACGAGGTAGGGCGTCCCGACCGTGTTGTCGATCACGAGCGGGACACCGGCTTCGTGCGCGATGTCGGCGACCAGCCGGATGTCGAGCACCTGGGCGATCGGGTTGGCGACGGACTCGGCGAACAGCACCCTGGTGTCCGGACGGATTGCCGCGCGCCAGGCATCCGCGTCGTCCTGATCGACGAACGTCACAGGGATGCCGAAGTCGTCGAACGTGTCCTGAAGCAGGTCGACCGTACCGCCGTAGAGCTGGTCTGCGGCGACGATGTGCCCGCCGCGACCCGCGAGAGCGAGCAGGGTGACCGCGACGGCCGCCTGACCGGAGGCGACGGCCACCGCAGAGACGCCGCCTTCGAGGGCGGCGACGCGGTCCTCGAGTACCTGCTGGGTGGGGCTGGCGTTGCGGCTGTACAGGTTGCCCGCCTTGCGGAGCGCGAACAGATCTGCGGCATCCGCCAGCGAGGCGAACTGGAACGCGGCGGTCTGGTAGATCGGCGGAACGGCGCTGTTCTGCGGGGTGCCGGGGACATAGCCGGCCTGGATCTGCCTGGTGGCGAATGCGGTCGAGCCTGGCTCGGCGGAAGCGGTCATCCGTCCATTGTCCCGGCGAGCCGCGCGCGTCTGCGTGCGTGTGTCGAAGTATTGCGTCAGGCCGGACTGCCGGGGTCAGAGGGCGGGCATCAGGGGGTCAGGATGATCTTGCCGCGCGCGGCATGCTCTTCGATCAGCTCGTGGGCGCGGGCCGCGTCGGCGAGCGGAAGCTCCGGACCGAGCTCGATCTGGAAGTCGCCGTCGGCGAGCAGCTCGATCGCCAGCGGTACGGCCTCGGCGCGCCACGCCAGTTCCTCGGCGGTCAGCGGCTGCGGCGCACCCCCGCTGAAGGCCTTGATGCCGAGTGCGGCGGCATCGGGACCGCGCACGATCGTCGCGATGCGCTCCTGATCGGCGACCAGCTGCTTCGATACCGTGATCGCCTCGTCCGTGCCGATGCAGTCCAGTGCAGCGGTGACGCCCGTCGGCGCCGCCTCGCGGACGCGGTCGGCGAGGCCGTCGCCGTATGCCACGGGGATCGCTCCGAGCTCGCGCAACTGCGCATGACGGGCGGGGCTGCCTGTCGCGATGACCGTGGCACCCCTCGCGACGGCGAACTGGATCGCAGCCTGCCCGACGGCACCGGACCCGGCATGGATCAGCAGGGTGTCGCCGGCGTCGACGCCCAGCGATCGCACGCACTGGTACGCCGTGCCGATCGGGATGCCCAGACTCGCGCCCTCTTCGGCGGTGACGGCATCCGGCAGCGGAGACAGGCGCTCCGCCCGGACGGCGAGGTGCGTCGCGTAGGTTCCGACCGTGTCGCGGATCGCGACGCGGTCGCCGACGGCGTATCCGGTGACGCCGTCTCCGAGCGTCTCGATGGTGCCCGCGCCGTCGAAGCCGAGACGTCGAGGTTCGGTGATGGGCGGCGACGGGCGAGCGCCGCGGCGCAGCTTAGCGTCCAGCGGATTGACTCCGGCTGCTTCGATCCGCACCACGACCTCGCCGGGGCCGGCGACGGGATCAGGGATCTCGATCAGGTCCAGGACGTCGGGGGTGCCGATTTCGGTGTAGACGATCGCGCGTGCCATGCGGCCAGGCTACCGCGCGCCGGACAGCACCTTCTGAATGCGCTGCGGCGAGACCGGCTGGGCCGTGCCGAGCCGCTGGGCGAAGACGCTGATCCGGTACTCCTCGAGCAGCCATCTGGCCTCGACCAGCGCGGGCGGCGCATCCGCAGGCAGGGGGATCGTGCCGCCGGCCTCCTCGAAAACGCGCGCCATGCGCTCGTACTCGGTCATGCGCGCGCGGTCCTTGCCCGGCTCGTTGGCGAGGATGTTGAGGCGCTCGAGCATGCCGTCGAGGTAGCGCGGCAGATGAGCGAGGCGCGCGACGCCCATCGCCGAGATGAACCCGGGGCGCACGAGGGCGGCGAGCTGGGAGCGGATGTCGTTCAGCGGCCCCAGCAGGGCGAGCGAGTTCTGCGACTTGAGGCCGCGCTCGACGTCGCGCGCTTTCGTCAGGATTCGCGCGACGAGCGACACGCAGCTGAACAGCTGATCGACGAGCCCGGCACTGACGGCATCGCGGACACGGGCGAAATCGGCCTCGGTGCGGACGATCCCACTGCCCGGTGTCGACGCTGCGGAGCCGGTGGCCGCATCGATCATGCTGCGGACCACCGCGGACCGCGCGTCCTCGATGAGCGCGGCGACGTTCTGGTACGGCGAGGCCGCCAGCGCCAGTTTCTCCTGGCTGGTGAGATGGCCCTGGACGTAGGACGACGGCGACGGCACGTTGAGGAGCACGAGACGCAGGATGCCCTCGCGCGTCGCCTTCGCGGCGGCATCCGCCGTGGCCTCCACGCGGACGGACACAGTCTTGCCGGCATCCACGATCGCGGGATAGCCCCGGACGACGCCGCCGGCGACGCGGGTGTCGAGCACCTCGGGGAGTGCGCCGAATGTCCAGCCGGTGAGGCCGTCCTGGGCGACGAACGCCGATGTCGTCGTCGGGGAGGCAGCGTGAGCACCCGCATCTCCAGCTCCTTGAGCCTGTCGAAGGGCATCCGCCATCGCCGTCTCCGGTCGCCGACCCCGACTCTCTGCCGGTCGAGCGATCGAACGCGCGACGCTCGCCCGCGCTCGGTCAGCCAGGTCGTCCTGCAACTGCGACAGATCCCTCGCCGACCCCGCCACGCGGCCGCGTTCGTCGACGGCGCGGAAGTTCATCCGCAGGTGCCCGGGCACCCGATCCTCGTCGAAGTCGGATGCCGCGACCGGCTGATTCGCGAGTGGCTGGATGAGCTTCGCCAGCGACTCCTTGAGCGTCGCGGTCGGCAGACCGCTGTGATGCTCTGGGCCGCCGGCCGCGATCTCCGCACCGAACTTCTCGGCCCAGTCCGCGGCGGGAACGACGTGCCGACGGATGACTTTGGGCAGGGCGCGCAGCAGTGCGGTCACGAGCTCCGCGCGCAGCCCTGGTACCTGCCAGTCGAAGCCGCGGTCCTCGATCTGAGCGAGCAGCGCCAACGGGATCACGACGCTCACGCCGTCGTCCGGTGCGCCGGGCTCGAAGCGGTACGCGAGCCCGAGAACCTGGTCGCCCTGCGTCCATCGCGTCGGAAACTCGCTCCGGTCAGTGCGATCGGCGTCGTCGAGCAGATCGTTCTCGCGCATGACGAGCAGCTTCGGCGTCTTCAGGAGCGCCTCGCGCCACCACCGTTCGAACGAGCGCACGTCGAAGACATCGGCCGGGATGCGCTCGTCGTAGAAGCGGAAGACCGCCTCGTCGCCGGCAAGGATGTCGCGGCGCCGCTCGCGTTCCTCCAGCTTCTCGAGGCGTTTGCGCAGTTCGCCGTTGCTGCGCCAGAACGCGCTCACACGCTTGTCGATCCGGCTCGGATCCCACTCGCCCTCGACGAGAGCGTGCCGCAGGAAGAGCTCTCTGGCCGCTGCGCGGTCGATGCGGGCGAACGGGACGCGGCGGCGAGGGATGATCTCGACGCCGAACAGGATCACCTTCTCGAAGGCGACGGCGGCTCCGGCATCCTTCGACCAGTGCGGCTCCGAGACCTGGCGTTTGGCGAGGTCGCCGGCCAGCGCCTCGGCCCACGCCGGGTCGATCGCGGCGGCCGTGCGGGCGAACATGCGCGAGGTCTCGACGATCTCGGCCGCCATGACCGCGCTGGGGCTCTTCTTGCGCAGGGCGGAGCCGGGGAAGATCGAGAAGCGGATGCCGCGGGCGCCTCGGTACTCAGTGACTCGGCGCCTGGCGTCCTTCGGGGGCGTCTTGCTCGCTCCCTTGGCTGGCGCGGTGCGTTCATCGAGGATGCCGATCTGCGACAGCAACCCGCTCAGCAGCGCCCGGTGCACGGCATCCGACTGGGTCGGACTGCGCTCCTCGCCGGCATGGCTTCTCGACTCGCCGCGCTCGCGCGAGGGATCCTTCACCAGCGACCGCAGCTGGCGGTGCACGTCGAACCATTCCCGGACGCGTACATAGTTCAAGTGCTCGGCGCGGCACATGCGGCGGAACGCGCTCGAGCCGAGCTCTCGCTGCTGCTCGCGCAGGTGATTCCAGAGGTTCAGGATCGAGAGGAAGTCGCTGGTCGGGTCGGCGAAACGCGCGTGCGAGCGGTCGGCTTCGTCGCGTATGCCCTGCGGGGCATCCTGAGAAGGGCGCTCTCGGACGTCCTGGATCGACAGGCCGGAGACGATGGCGAGCACGTCCGCGACGACGCCCGTCTTCGCCGCCTCGACGAGCATGCGGGCGAAGCGCGGGTCGATCGGCATCCGGGAGATGTCGCGGCCGATGCGAGTGAGTCTCGGGGTGTCGCCCGCCAGCGTGATCGCGCCCAGTTCGACCAGCAGATCGAACGCGGCCTTGATTCCGCGCGAATCCGGAGGGGTGAGGAAAGGGAACGCCTGGATGTCGCCGAAACCGAGAGAGAGCATCTGCAGCACGACCGAGGCGAGCGAGGTGCGCAGGATCTCCGGTTCGGTGAACTCCGGGCGCTTGTCGAAGTCCTCTTCGGAGTAGAGCCGGATCGCGATGCCGTCACTGGTGCGCCCTGCGCGTCCAGAGCGCTGATTCGCCGAGGCCTGCGAGATCGCCTCGATCGGCAGGCGCTGCACCTTGGAGCGGTTGCTGTAGCGCGAGATCCGTGCGGTGCCGACGTCGATGACGTACTTGATCCCCGGGACGGTAAGGCTCGTTTCGGCGACGTTCGTCGCGAGGACGACCCGGCGGCGCACGCCGGCGACACGGCTGCGTTCGAACACGCGATGCTGCTCGGCGGCGGACAACCGTCCGTACAACGGCAGGACCTCGGTGGGAGAGCGGTCCTTCGCGTACGCGGAGCGCACGGCATCCGCGGCATCCCGGATCTCCGCCTCACCGGGAAGGAAGACGAGAACGTCGCCGGCGGCCTCGCGGTCGAGTTCGCGCAGCGCCGTGACGATCGCCGAGACCTCGTCACCGGGCTCGCCTGCGGCGCCCGATGCAGCTCGGGCGCCGGTCGTCGCCCGCGCAGCCCCTGAACCGGCCGTGCTCGCCGGATTGCCTTCCGCGGTCTCATCGACGAGGGGGCGATACCGGATCTCGACAGGGAAGGTTCGTCCCGACACCTCGATCACGGGTGCCGGTTCGCCATCAGCATCCGCGAAGTGCCGGGCGAAGCTCTCGGGATCGATCGTGGCCGAGGTGATGATGACCTTGAGATCGGGCCGTTCCGGCAGGATCCGGGTGAGGTAGCCGAGCAGGAAGTCGACGTTCAACGAGCGCTCGTGCGCCTCGTCGATGATGATCGTGTCGTAGCGGCGCAGCAGCCGGTCGCGATGGATCTCGTTCAGGAGGATGCCGTCGGTCATCAGGGCGATCTGCGTGGCGTCTGAGACCTGATCGGTGAATCGGACCTTGTAGCCGACGAGGCCCCCGAGCTCGACCTGCAGCTCCTCTGCGACGCGCTCGGCGATCGTGCGGGCGGCCAGCCGGCGAGGTTGCGTGTGCGCGATGCGCTCGCGGCCCAGCTCGAGGCAGATCTTCGGTAGCTGGGTCGTCTTGCCCGATCCGGTGGCACCCGCGACGATGACGACCTGATTCGCGCGGATCGCGTCGGCGATCTCGTCCCTGGCCGCGCTGACGGGCAGCTCGGCGGGGTACGTGATCACGGGGGAGGACATAGCCCTCCATCGTACGACGCGGAGCGTCCTGATCGTCGACGGGCATGTCCGGATCGCAACTGACCTGCCCGGAACCGGCTGACCGGTTCTAGGCTGGATCGCATGACGATTCCCACGCTTTCTCTCAACGATGGCCACTCGATCCCCCAGCTCGGCTACGGCGTCTTCAAGGTCGATCCGGCCGACACCGAGCGTGCTGTCTCCGAAGCACTCGAGGTCGGGTACCGCCACATCGACACCGCGGCGATCTACGGCAACGAGGAGGGCGTCGGTGCGGCGATCGCATCCAGCGGCATCCCGCGCGACGAACTGTTCATCACGACCAAGCTCTGGAACGACCGCCACGACGGCGAAGAAGCGCATGCCGCGATCGCCGAGAGCCTCGAGAAGCTCGGCCTCGATCGCGTCGACCTGTACCTTGTGCACTGGCCGACGCCGGCCAAGGACAACTACGTCAACGCGTGGCAGAAGCTCATCGAGATCCGTCAGCAGGGTCTCGCCCGCTCCATCGGCGTCTCGAACTTCCTGGTGCCGCATCTCGAGCGCATCGTCGCCGAGACCCAGGTCATCCCGGCCGTCGACCAGATCGAACTGCACCCGGCCTACCAGCAGCGCGAAGTGACGACGTGGGCGGCCGAGCACGGCATCCGCATCGAGTCGTGGGGCCCGCTCGGCCAGGGCAAGTACGACCTGTTCGGCACGCCGGCCATCGCCGAGGCGGCGACGGCGCACGGAAAGTCTCCGGCCCAGGTGGTGCTGCGCTGGCACCTGCAGAAGGACTTCATCGTGTTCCCGAAGTCCGTGCACGCCGAGCGGCTCCGCGAGAACATCGACGTCTTCGACTTCACACTGTCGGATGCCGAGGTCGACGCGATCGACGCCCTCGACCCGCTGGATGGAACGGGTCGCGTCGGCGCGCACCCGAACGAGCTCAACTGAGTCATCTCACGTCACATGACGCCCCGTGTCGCCTCGTGCGCCACGGGGCGTCGTCGCGAGTACCGTCCTCAGACATGACAGCTCCCTATCGCATCGTGGCCGTGTCCGGTTCGCTCCACGAGCCCAGCAAGACGACCGCTCTCGTCCGTGCGATCGCGGATGCGGTCGCCGAGCGCGCGCCAGCCGAGATCACGGTCATCGAACTCACCACCATCGGCCCGGCGCTCGCCGGCGCACTGCGCCGCGACCATCTCTCGCCGGAGGTGGAGGCGCAACTGGTCGCGATCGAGCAGGCCGACCTGCTCATCGTCGGCAGCCCGGTGTACCGGGCATCCTTCACCGGGCTGTTCAAGCATCTCTTCGACTTCATCGGCCAGTACGACCTGGTCGGCAAACCCGTGCTGCTCGCCGCGACGGGCGGCGGCGAGCGGCACGCTCTCATCATCGAGCATCAGCTGCGACCGCTGTTCGCGTTCTTCCAGGCGCTCACGCTGCCGATCGGCGTCTATGCCAGCGACACCGACTTCGACCGGTACGTCATCACCTCGGAGATCCTGCGCAACAGGATCGCGCTCGCGGCCGACCGGGCCCTGCCGCTGGTGGGATACGCCGCGACGAGATCGGTCGAGGTGCTCGCCGGCTGACGGTCCGGGTCCGGGCCCCGGCGCCGGCAGCGGCGTGCGTCTCGATCTCGGCGGCGTGGGTCTCAAATGTGGGCGGCGTACCGTGGAGCCATGACCAACCGGCTCGCCGACACCCTGAGTCCGTACCTTCGGGCGCATGCCGGCAACCCCGTCGACTGGTATCCGTGGGGCGCGGAGGCCTTCGAGGAAGCGCGGCGCCGCGGGGTGCCGATGCTCATCTCGATCGGCTACTCCACATGCCATTGGTGTCACGTCATGGCCAGGGAGTCGTTCTCGGATCCGGAGGTCGCGGCGACGATGAACCGCGACTTCGTGAACGTCAAGGTCGATCGCGAGGAGCATCCGGACGTCGACGGCGCGTACATGGCCGCGGCATCCGCCTTCACGCAGAACCTGGGCTGGCCGCTCACCGTGTTCGCGACGGGGGAGGGGCGCACGTTCTACGCCGGAACCTACTGGCCGCCCCAGTCGCGCGGGCAGCTTCCCTCGTTCCGCGATGTGCTCGCCGCGGTGCAGGAGGCGTGGACGGTGCGTCACGACCGAGTGGTGGAGTCGGCGGATGCCGTCGCGCATGCGCTCGCCGAAGCATCCGCCTCCGTGTCGAGCGAGCTGCCGACCACGGCGGCGCTGGTCGCGGCAGCGGAGTCGATCGCCGCGCAGGAGGATCGTGCGCACGGCGGGTTCGGCGGGGCGCCCAAGTTCCCCGTCGCGACGACGCTCGCCTTCCTGCAGACGCCGCTGGTGCGGGCCGACGCTCCGGATGCCGCGGCCGCCGCGTCTCGTGCGCTCGCGGCGATGTCCGCATCCGCGCTGCACGATGCGGACGGCGGGTTCTTCCGCTACGCGACCGAGCGCAACTGGACGGTTCCGCACTACGAGCGGATGCTGACCGACAACGCCCAGCTGCTGGACGCCGCCCTGCGCGCGGGCGATCACGCGACGGCCCGCGGAATCGCGCCGTTCCTGCTCGAGACCCTCCGTGTCGACGGCGGAGGGTTCGGCGCTGCGCAGGACTCCGAATCCTGGATCGACGGTGAGCGCAGCGAGGGCGGCTACTACCTGCGCGACTGCGCGGAGCGCGCAGGGCTCGAGCCGCCCGCCGTCGACGGCAAGGTCATCACGGGATGGAACGGTCTGGCGATCGGCGCACTCGCCCGTGCGGGCGCGGCGCTCGAGGAGGCGGCGTGGGTCGAGGCCGCGGTCGCTGCGGCATCCTTCGTGCTGGCGACGAATCGCGGGGACGACGGACGCCTCGTGCGGCTGTCGCTGGACGGCTCGGCATCGCGCGCCGTCGCGACGGCGGCCGATCTCGGGTTGCTGGCGGACGGACTCCTCTCTCTGGCGACGGCGACGGGGGAGGCCTCGTGGGCCGTGACCGCGCTGTCGTTGCTCGACGGCATCCTGACAGACGGTGCGGACATCGACCCGCTGCTGACCGCGCGGGGCATCGCGGCTGCGCCGGATCACACGGATGGCGACCTGCCCTCCGGCGGCTCGGCGATCGCGCAGGCAGCCCTGACGGCGTGGCGCCTCGGTGCGGGCGAGCGGTATCGAGCCGCGGCGGAGTCGCATGTGCGGGCGCAGGCGGAGGCCGCGCTTCGGCATCCGTTCGGGCACGGCAGCCTGCTGCGGGTGGCGGCCGGACTCGAGGAGGCGCCGCGTCAGCTGGTGGTGGTGACGTCGGACCCGTCGTCCGCGTTGGCCGCCGCGGCTCGCGGGGCTGATGCCGACGTGGTCGCCGTGGTGACACCTGCGCAGGCGCAGGCGTTCGCGGATGCCGGGTTCGAACTGTTCGAGGGCAAGGCCGGAGCGGATGCCGTCGCATATGACTGCCGATCGTTCGTGTGCCGGCTGCCGGTGTCGGATGCCGCGGAGATTCCGGCGGCGCGCTGAGAGCGTGGGCACGGGCGATCACCGTGCGCGATGGCGGATGCGTGATTCCGGGGTGCACTGTCCCGGCGACCTGGTGCGAGGTCCATCACGTCCGTGAGCACGCCGAGGGCGGTCCGACTCGCACGGACAACGGCGTCCTGCTGTGCTGGTGGCATCACCGCACGCTGCACCTGACCGAATGGGTCATCCGCATGAACCGCGGCGTCCCCGAGATCCGCGGCCCCGCCTGGTGGGACCTGCACCAGAGCTGGCACCGCGCCCGCTCACCGCACCTCGCCATCCCTCCTCGACGACGACGTGCGGCGGCCTGACCATGCGCAACCTCGCGTCGGTCGCTACACCCACCCCGGCAGCCAGTTGTGCACCAGCCAGAACGTGTACGGCACGTTGAGTCCCACCCAGAGCGGGTAGAAGAACGCCGACGCGAGCGCCGTCAGAACGAGGAACACCATCACGGTGCGCTCACCGGCCTGGCGCCGGTGCAGCGGATCTCGTCGACGCCCGGCGAGATCCCGCAGCGCCAGCGCGAGCGCGATCACGAGGAACGGCATCATCGCCACCGTGTAGAACTGGAAGATCGTCCGCCCTGGCGTCAGCAGCCACGGCACGTACGTGACCGCGAGTCCGACGAGCGGAATGCCGTACTGCCACGGCATCGGCTTGCGGACGATCAGACCGCGGATGAATCGGTACAGCAGGTACGCGGCAGCGGCGACGCCGGCGTACCAGATCAGCGGATTCGGCAACGCGGTGATGACGGCGATGCAATGGTCGGTTCCCCAGCAGGACTGATCCGAGCTGTCCACCCAGACGGCCGTGGGGCGCAGCAGCAGCGGCCACTGCCAGGCCGGGCTCGCATACGGATGGCCGGTGGCGAGCCCGACGTGGAATCCGTACATCGCCTGGTGGTAGTTCCACAGCGCCGTCAGGGGGTTCGGATCGCTCGTCCGGTCGTACCCCGCGCTCGTCACGAGCCATCCGGTCCAGGACACCAGGTACACGAGCAGTGCCGGCGGCACGAGCAGCAGGAACGTGATCGGCCCCTGGCGCACAGCGGCATCCGTCGGCCAGAACACGACGCCGGCGCGACGTCGAGCGAGCGCATCCGTGACGACCAGGTAGATGCCGAGGCCGGCGAGTGCGTAGAGGCCGGACCATTTGACGGCCGTCGCCGCCCCCAGGGCGAGACCCGCCGCGACGATCCAGGGGCGTCGCCACAGGATGCGGCCCCAGAGGGGGTCCGGCGCCTGGCCATCCCGCCGCTCCAGATCGGGGATCGTGCGCCGTCGGTCCAGGATCACGAACAGGAACCCCAGCATGAGGAAGAAGGCGAGGATGCCGTCGAGCAGCGCGATCCGGCTCATCACGATGCTCAGGCCGTCGATCGCCAGCATCCCGCTCGCGATCGCCGCGACCGGGATCGAACGGGTCATCGCGAGGGCGATCAGGTAGACGACGAGCACCGTCGCGGTGCCGAGGATCGCCGTCGCCAGGCGCCAGCCTCCGCTCGAGCCTGGCCCGAACAGTGCCATGCCGAGGGCGATGAGCCATTTGCCCAGAGGCGGATGCACGATGAAGCTGCCCTCGTCGCCCAGCGCGCTCGTGTCGCCGGAGGTCAGCTGCTCGTTCGCGCCGTCGCCCCAGACGCCCTCGTATCCCTGGACCCACAGCGCCCAGGCGTCCTTCACGTAGTAGGTCTCATCGAAGGCCAGCGTGTCCGGACGGTCGAGGTTCACCATCCGGAGCACCGCCGCGAGCGCGGTGATGAGGAGCGGAACGAACCAGCGCAGCAGCCGTGTCCACTCCGGATCCTCGAGGAAGCGGGTGCCGAAGCGCCCCCACAGCGTCGATCGCTGGGCCGGAGGCGGCAGCAGGGGCACGGGGGCGGTCACGGCTCAAGCCTAGATCGTGCCGCCTAAGCTGAACGTGTGATCATCCTGGCCGCCACCCCGATCGGCAATCTCGGCGACGCGTCGCGGCGCCTGATCGAAGTGCTCGAGAACGCCGAAGTGGTCGCCGCCGAGGACACCCGCACGACTCAGCGGCTGCTGAAGGGCCTGCAGATCGAGAATCGTCCTCGGCTGATCGCGCTGCACGACCACAACGAGAAGCACAAGGCGGCCGAACTGGTCGCGCTCGCCGTCGACCAGGACATCGTGCTCGTCAGCGACGCCGGGATGCCGGCGGTCAGCGACCCCGGCTACGGCGTCGTCGCTGCGGCGGTCGAGGCCGGCGTGACCGTGACCGCCATCCCTGGTCCGAGCGCGGTGCTCATGGCACTGGCGATCTCGGGGCTGCCGACTGACCGCTTCACGTTCGAGGGCTTCCTGCCGCGCAAGCCGGGGGAGCGGCGCTCGACGTTGCTGGCGCTCGCCGCAGAACCGCGCACCATGGTCTTCTTCGAGTCGCCGTCGCGGCTGGCGTCGTCTCTCGCCGACATGGGTGCGGCCTTCGGCCCAGGCAGGCGCATCGCGGTCTGCCGTGAGCTGACGAAGCTGTACGAAGAGGTGCGGCGGGGGACGGCATCCGATCTCGTCGCCTGGGCCGAGCAGGGAGTCAAAGGCGAGATCGTCGTCGTCGTCGATGGCGCGGCGGCGATCGAGATCTCGGCGGAGGATGCCGCAGCGCAGGTGCAGTCGCTCGTCGCCTCAGGCATCCGATTGAAGGATGCCTGCGCGGAAGTCGCCGCTGCCACGGGCCTGAGCTCCCGGGACCTCTACCAGCAAGCGCTCGCAGCGCGCAGCCGCTGACGCAGGGTCGTACCCGCTGACGCACGGTCGGACCGATGGAGAAAACCGCGCGGTCGGACGGAATCCGCGTTGTGCGCCCGACATTCGGGATTTCTCCGACGGAACGGCGGCGGGACGCGCGTCGCGCCGTCGCTCGTGCCTAGGCTCGGCCTATGACCGATGCCTCGATCGCCGCCGCATACGACGCCCGCGCAGCCGAGTACATCGAGCTCCTCGGGTCCGTCGACGAGATGGACGCCGACCGGCAGCTCATCGACACATGGCGGGACTCGAGCCACGGCGTGCTTCTCGATGCCGGGTGCGGGCCAGGGCATTGGACGCGTTTTCTTCATGACGGCGGCCGCGAAGCGGTCGGCGTCGACCTCTCGTCCGAGCTCGTCGACGCGGCGCGCACGCGCTTCCCCGACCTCGATCTCACGCGCGCGTCGCTGCACGACCTGCCGTTCGAGGATGCGTCGTTCGGCGGCATCCTCGCCTGGTACTCGCTCATCCACACCCCGCCGGCGGAACTGCCCTCGATCCTGGCCGAGCTCGCCCGCGTGCTCGCCCCTGGCGGGTCCGTGCTCGTTGGCTTCTTCGACGGCGCACCGCGAGAGCCGTTCGCGCATGCGGTCACGACCGCCTACTTCTGGGATGCCGCCGCTCTCAGCGCGCTGCTGCAGGATGCCGGATTCGCGGTCATCAGCTCCGAACGCCGCGAGCGGGCAGTCGGTGAGGCCAGCGTCCGGCCGCACGGCGCCCTCATCGCGCGGCGCGCCTGACGCGGCGTCATCGCGCAGCAATCGACCTGGGTACCCTGGTGGACAGCCCGGGGCGAAGGGATCTCATGGTGACGAAGGCAGCGACGGTCTACGACGTCGCCGAGCGCGCTGGCGTGTCGATCGCGACCGTCTCCCGCGTGCTGCGCACCCCGGATGCCGTGCGGCCCGTCACCCGCGATCGCGTCCTGGATGCGGTCGCGGCGCTCGGCTACGTCCCCAGCGGCAGCGCCCGCGGACTCGCGGAGCGGCGCACTGGTGTCCTCGGGCTGTACTTCCCCGGTTTCGACGCGGCTGAGGAGGCGCCGGCACTCGATGTGCTCTCCGCGGGGAGAGCAGACGCCCGGCCGTTCACGGTCGTCGACGACGACGCGGCGCCCGGCGAACACCACCCGTCGAACCTGTTCCTCGACGACGTGCTGCGCGGAGCGGAGCTCGAAGCCTGGAAGCAGGGCTTCGTGCTCATGATCGGCGTCGGCCGCGACGACCCGGATCGGGCCACCGTGCGCGACATGGCCGGGCGCGTGGACGGCCTCGTGGTGCTCGCGCGCAGCGTGCCGGACGACGTCCTCGCCCGCCTCGCCCGCCGCATCCCGGTCGTGGTGCTCGCGGGGCCTCCGCGCGGCGACCGCTACGACCACGTCACGGTCAACAACGTCGAGGCGATGGCGGAGCTCACCCGTCACGTGCTGGCGCAGACGGACGGGCGGCCGCCTGCTTTCCTGGCCGGTCCGGAGGACTCTCCCGACGGCGCGCAGCGGTGGCAGGGCTTCGCCTCGGCCATCGCGGACGCCGGGATCGCGATCGAGGACGTCACCGTCCTGCGGGGCGACTTCACGCGGGCGTCAGGGCGACGAGCCGCTGCGGAGCTGCTGTCCGGCGATCTGCCGGCGGCGCTGATGTCGGCCAACGACCAGATGGCGCTGGGCGCCCTCGATTCGTTCCGTTCCGCCGGAGTACACGTGCCGGACGATCTGCTCGTCACCGGGTTCGACGGGATCGACGCTGCCGCGCTCTCCGTCCCGCGGCTGACGACGATCCGCCAGCCGATGATCGACCTCGGCAGGGCATCCGTTCAGGTGCTCGCCCGCCGGCTCGAGCAGCCGGATGCCGACCCGATGTTCGTGCGCCTGCCGCTGACGATCGCGCTGCGCGAGAGTTCGCTGCGGCGCCCCTGATCGCGTCCGTCCGAGCGTCCGTCCGAGCGGGTGATCGAAGGTCAAGGGGTTGCGATCCCAAAATGTATGCGCTTACAATCGCAGCAGCGGTCATGCACCGCGGGGGCATTCCGACGGGGGATGCCCGTCATGACAGAGACGACATGAGGTTCCAGGGTGGCGAAGAAGCGCAGGTTCCAGCGCTGGAGAAGGGCCGCAGTCGTCGGCCTGACAGCGGCCGCGATCGCACTCAGCGGTTGCAGCATCCAGATCACCTCTCAGCCCGATCCGTCGATCGGCGACGACACGATGCTCATCAACGCGGATCACGGCAACCCGTTCTTCACGCGGAACTTCAACCCGTATCTCACCAACACCCGCACGGCGGCCAGGTGGATCTACGAGCCGCTGATCCTCATCAACCCGCTCGACGGCGAGCGCATCCCGTGGCTGTCCAGCGAATGGTCGCAGCCGGACGCCCGCACGATCGTCATGACGATCCGCGACGACGTCGACTGGAGCGATGGCGAGAGCCTCACCCCTGACGACGTCGCGTTCACGTTCGATCTGCTCGAGGACAACCCCTCGCTCGACATCAAGGGCGCCTGGCAGCACCTGTCGAGCGTCGAGGTCGACGGGGAGGACATCGTCTTCCATCTGAAGAGCGAGGACGCTCCGTCCCTCTCGATCATCGGACAGACGATGATCGTTCCCGAACATCTCTGGGAGGACGTCGAGGACCCAGGCACCTGGCGCAACGAGGATCCGGTCGGCACCGGCCCGTTCGTCCTGGGCAACTACAACGACCAGCAGTACTCCATGGACAAGAACCCGGATTACTGGCAGGCGGACTCGATCGAGATCGAGCACGTCATCCTTCCGGCCACGAACTCGCAGCTCGACACCGTCACGCGCGGTTACGACTGGGCGTACTCCTTCATCTCCGATGTCGAGGGCACGTGGGGTGCGGCCAGTCCGGACAACAACTGGTGGTTCCCGCCGGGAGGCGTGATCTCGCTCGTCCCGAACCTCGAGGTCGCTCCGTTCGACGATGTGAACGTCCGCCGCGGCATCGCGCTCGCGCTGGACCGGGAGGAGATCGCCGAGACGGCATCCGAGGGCTACATGGAACCGGCAGGGCAGACCGGACTCATCCTGCCCAACCAGGAGCAGTATCTCGACCCAGCGATCCCCGACCAGGGCATGATCTCCCAGGATCAGGATGCCGCGCTGGAGGCGTTCGCCGAATCCGGCTACACGCTGCAGGGCGACGAGCTGGTCGACCAGGACGGCGCGCAGCTCGAGTTCGCCCTCACGACGGCGAACGGCTACTCCGACTGGACCAGGGCGGCGCAGGCCGTGCAGCGCCAGCTCGCCGACGTCGGCGTGAAGGTGACGCTGAACCTCCCGCAGCCCGCCGGCTATCAGAGCGCGATCGGGAACGGCGACTTCGAAATGGCGATCGGAGGCATGGGCAACGGCGACGTCTACCAGGCGTTCAACAGTCTGCTCTCGAGCGACTTCTACGTCCCGGCAGGCGAGACGACGTCGAACAACTTCCAGCGCTATCGCTCCGACGAGGCCGACACCCTTCTGGCCGAGTTCCGATCGACCGTGGATCCGGACAGGCAGGACGAGATCGTGCGCGAGCTGCAGAACATCGTCTACGACGAGCTGCCGGTGATCGGCCTCTATTACGGCGGCATCTGGGGGCTCTTCAGCGACGCGAAATTCACCGGCTGGCCCTCCGAGGAAGACCCCTACATGATCCCGCAGAACTACGACTCGGCGCCGCTCGGGATCTTCCCGCGGCTCGAGCGCGTGAAGGGAGAGGACCAGTGAAGTACGCGTTCCAGAAACTCGGCCTCTTCGCCCTCACGCTCTGGGCGGCGGTCACGCTGAACTTCTTCCTCCCGAGGATGATGCCCGGATCCCCTGCGGATGCCGCGATCGCCAAGCTCGCTCAGAACGGGCCGGTCTCGGAGGCGACGCGAGCGGCCATCGAAGCGCAGCTCGGAGTCCCGACCGGATCGCTGTGGGACCAGTACGTG
This sequence comes from Microbacterium sp. GXF0217, assembly GCF_054798195.1. Classification (NCBI taxonomy): domain Bacteria; kingdom Bacillati; phylum Actinomycetota; class Actinomycetes; order Micrococcales; family Microbacteriaceae; genus Microbacterium; species Microbacterium sp. GXF0217. The sequence continues at coordinate 465,852 of NZ_JBSJZG010000003.1, forward strand.
ACGTACCTCGGTCAGGTCGCCAGACTCGACTTCGGCGTCTCGTACACCTTCTACCCGCAGACCGTCGCGAGCATGGTGTCCACGGCCTTGCCGTACACGCTCGTCCTGGTGGGCGTCGTCACGGTGCTGGCGTTCGTGATCGGCACGCTCATCGGCGTCGCGGCCGCGTGGCGTCGCGGCACGTGGATGGACTCGCTCCCGACACTGACCGGGTCCTTCCTCAGCACGTTCCCGTACTTCTGGACGGCGCTGCTGCTGCTGTTCTTCCTGGGCTACGTGCTGCACTGGTTCCCCACGACGGGGGCCTACTCGGCGACGACGACACCCGGCTTCACGCTCGAATTCCTCGTCGACCTCATCCAGCACGCGGCTCTGCCGGCGCTGACGATCCTGCTGACATCTCTCGGCGGCTGGATCATCGGCATGCGCAACGCGATGATCAACACACTGGGTGAGGACTACGTCACGTTCGCCGAGGCCAACGGCCTGCGCGGGCGTACCATCGCACTGCGCTACGCCGCCCGCAACGCGATCCTGCCCAACCTCACCGGCTTCGGGCTCACGCTCGGCGGCGTGGTCGGAGGATCGATCCTCGTCGAGCAGGTGTTCGGCTATCCGGGCATCGGGTACCTGCTGTTCAACGCCGTGATCGGACAGGACTATCCGCTCATGCAGGCGCTCTTCCTGATGATCACGGTCAGCGTGCTCATCGCCAACTTCCTCGTCGACATCCTGTACGGCGTGCTGGACCCAAGGACCCGCCGATGACCTCCACGATGAACGTCAAAGTGCCCTCCTCCCGCATCGCGGCGCCCAGCAGATGGCGCGCCCTCGGGCGCATGGTCGGGACCCTCTGGGGGAACGGCAAGGCGCGGATCGGATTGTGCCTGCTCGGCCTGTTCGTCCTCGTCGCCGTGTTCGCCCCGTGGCTCGCTCCCTACGATCCGAAGGAGAACGGCTTCGAGCGCAACGCCGGGGCGAGCCCGGAGCACTGGCTCGGCACCACGGCAGCCGGCGAGGATGTGCTGAGCCAGCTCATCCACGGTGCGCAGGTCAGCCTGCTGGTCGGCTTCGCCGCCGGCATCCTCTCCACGATCGTCGCCGTGCTCATCGGACTGAGCTGGGGCTACCTGCGCGGCATCGCCAGCGAGACGGTCGGCTTCTTCGTCAACCTGTTCCTCGTCATCCCCGGTCTGCCGCTCATGATCGTCATCGCCGCGTACCTTCAGAACGGCGGCATCCTCATGATCATCGCCGTGATCGTGGTCACGGGGTGGGCGTGGGGTGCGCGGGTGCTCCGCAGCCAGACGCAGTCGCTGCGGGGCAACGACTTCGTCGCCTCGGCGCAGTTCTCCGGCGACAGCTCTGCTCGCATCATCTTCCGCGAGATCCTCCCGAACATGACGTCGATCATCGCCGGAACGCTGTTCGGCGCGGCGACGGCGGCGATCCTCGCCGAGGCGGGCCTCGAGTTCCTCGGGCTCGGCGACTCGAGCATCGTCAGCTGGGGCACGATGCTCTACTGGGCGCAGAACTCGAACTCTCTGCTCACGGGGCAGTGGCTGCTGCTGTTCGCTCCCGGACTCTGCATCGCCCTGCTCGCGCTGAGTCTCACACTCATCAACTTCGGCGTGGACGGCATATCGAATCCGCGCCTGCGGGAAGGGAAGGGACGATGAACCCGACGATCGATGCCGCCGCATCCGCGGACGCACAGGACGTCCTGCTCGAGGTCCAGGGCCTGTCCGTCGAATACGCCTCGCCGGGAACGACTCCCGTCTCAGCCGTCGAGGACGTGTCCTTCACGCTGCGCCGAGGCGAGTTCGTCGGACTCGTCGGCGAGTCGGGCTCGGGCAAATCGACGCTCGGCTTCGCGCTGACGCGTCTGCAGAAGCCGCCGGCGCGCATCAGCGGCGGGCGGATCCTGTTCGGAGGCCGCGACATCCGTGGTCTGGATGCCGAGGAACTGCGCCGCCAGCGGCAGGGCGGCTTCGCCATGGTGCTGCAGTCCGGCATGAACGCGCTCAATCCGGTGCGCACCGTGCGGAACCATTTCTTCGACGTCTTCGCCGCGCACGGCCACATCTCCTCGAACGACCGCGAACAGCGCGCTCGCGACCTGGTCGGAAAGGTCGGGCTCCGACCCGAGGTGCTCGACCGCTATCCCGGCGAGCTCTCCGGTGGGATGCGTCAGCGCGCGTCGATCGCGATCGCGCTGTCACTGGAGCCGCAGCTCATGGTGTTCGACGAGCCGACGACCGCGCTCGACGTGCTCGTCCAGCACGCGGTGATGGAGACGATTCAGGAGCTGCAGCGCGCCGAGCAGTTCACGGCGATCCTCATCAGCCACGACCTCGGCATCGTCCTGGAGGCGACCGATCGCGTCATGGTGATGCACGAGGGGCGCATCGTCGAGGACGCACCGAGTCGCGACATCCTGGAGCGTCCGCAGGACGAGTACACCCGGATGCTGCTCAGTCATTATGCGGACCCGCGGGCGGAGTCGCTCTCGATCCCCGGCTTCGTCGACCTCGGCACCCGGCGCCGCGAGGGGACCTCCCGCGCGGAACTGACAGACACGCTGCCGACCGTCTCAGAGCGAGACGAGCGCAGGGCGGATGCCGCGATCGTGCTCGAGGGCGTCTCGAAGCTCTATCCGGCTCCGCGACGCGGACAGGACGCGGTCACCGCCGTCGACGACGTGTCGTTCCGGCTGGAGCCGGGGGAGGCGCTCGCGCTCGTCGGTGCCTCCGGTTCGGGAAAGTCGACGATCGCGAAGCTCATCACGGGCGTCGAGAAGCCGACCGCAGGGTCCGTGCGCTTCGGCGACGTGGATGTCGCGTCCCTGCGCCGCGGCGGTCTGCGGGATCTGCGCAAGGACGTCCAGATGGTGTTCCAGGACCCCTACTCCGCGCTGAATCCGCTGCATACCGTCGAGTACACGCTCAGCCGACCGATCCGCAACTACACCCGGTTGCGCGGCCTCGAGGCCAGGGCGCGCGTCCTGGAACTTCTCGAGACGGTCGGACTGACGCCGGTCGAGCAGTTCGCGGCCAAGCTGCCGCATCAGCTCTCCGGTGGTCAGCGCCAGCGCGTCGTGATCGCCCGCGCCCTCGCGAGCGACCCGCAGGTGCTCATCGCCGACGAGCCGGTCTCGATGCTCGACGTGTCGTTGCGCGCCGGGGTCCTCGCCCTGCTCGAAGACCTCCGCGAGCGCTGGGGCATCAGCATGCTGTACATCACGCACGACCTCCTCAGCGCGCGACTGGTCACCGAGAACATCCTCGTCCTCAACAGCGGCCGCGTGGTCGAGCGCGGCGAGACAGCGACCGTGCTGCAGCATCCCGAGGATCCCTACACCGTCCAGCTTCTGGATGCCGTGCCCAATCCAGCGCGCGCAGCCCGCTGACGCGGCGCAGCCCGCGATTCGACCACCCCGCGATTCGACCACCCTTTGACGAGAGGAGCACCTGTGCTCACCTTCCCCGACGGCTTCCTCTGGGGAGCCGCGACAGCGGCCCACCAGGTGGAGGGGAACAACACGACCAGCAACTGGTGGACCATGGAGCACGCTCCCGGTTCGCCCATGGTGGAACCGTCCGGTGATGCCGCCGATCACTTCCATCGGTATCCGGAGGACATGCGCCTGCTCGCGGATGCGGGTCTGAACTCGTACCGGTTCTCGCTGGAGTGGGCGCGCATCGAGCCGGAGCGCGGCTTCGTCTCGAGGGCGATGATCGATCACTACCGCCGCATGATCGACACCGCGCGCGAGCTCGGTCTGGATCCGACCGTCACCCTCATCCACTTCACCGTGCCCGAGTGGTTCCAGCGGGACGGCTTCTGGCGCGCGTCGGATGCCGTCGACCTCTTCGGCCGATATGTCGAGACGGTTCTGCCGATCCTCGACGGCGTGAAGTACGTGTGCACGATCAACGAGCCCAACATCGCGGCCATGCTCGCCGGCGGAGAGGACGCGGCGAATCTCGTCGCCTACGGCCTCCCCAACCCGGATCTGGCTGTGGCCGACACGCTGCTCGCGGCGCACCGCCGCGCTGCCGACCTCGTGCACACGGTCCCCGGCGCGCAGGCGGGGTGGACGATCGCGACGCAGGCCTTCCATTCGACCGGCGAACCGGGTGCGGACGAGATGCTGCACGAGTACGGCCATCCGCGTGATTTCTGGTATCTGGAGCAGTCAGCCGGCGACGACTTCGTCGGAGTGCAGGCCTATACGCGCACGTTCATCGGGCCGGAGGGCCCGCAGCCGGTCTCCGCCGACGTCGAGACGACGCTCACCGGCTGGGAGTTCTTCCCCGAGGCGCTCGAGCTCGGCGTGCGCAGCGCGTGGGAGCTGAGCGGGGGAGTGCCGATCCTCGTCACGGAGAACGGCATCGCCACCGGCGACGACACCCGGCGCATCGCGTATACGCGGGGCGCCCTGGAGGGGCTGCACAGGGCCATCTCGGACGGCATCGACGTGCGCGCCTATCAGCACTGGAGTGCGCTGGACAACTACGAGTGGGCGAGCGGCTATGCGCCGACCTTCGGTCTGATCGGGTTCGACAAGGAGACGTTCGAGCGCCGCCCCAAGCCCAGCCTCGCCTGGCTCGGCGAGGTCGCGCGCCGCAACGGCCTCTCCGTCTGACGCAGCGTGCAGGGATGCCGCGGACCCGCTCTGCGAGCGAAGCGGCATCCCTGCGCCCTGCCTTCCCCGGAGCGCGTAACCCCGCGCCGCACGCACATAGAATTGACCCCATGCCCGCAGGCGAATCCTTCTACATCACCACGCCCATCTACTACCCTTCCGATGTGCCGCACATCGGGCACGGGTACACGTCGGTGGCGGTCGACACGCTCGCGCGCTGGCACCGCCAGTCGGGTGATGACACCTGGATGCTCACCGGCACGGACGAGCACGGGCAGAAGATGCTGCGCGCCGCTGCGGCGAACAGCGTCACGCCGCAGGAATGGGTCGACAAGCTCGTCACCGAGAGCTGGTTCCCGCTGCTGAACACGCTGGATGTCGCGAACGACGACTTCATCCGCACCACGCAGGAGCGCCACGAGACCAACGTGCAGGTGTTCTTCCAGCGTCTGTACGACGCCGGTTACATCTACGCGGGCGAGTACGAGGCGCTGTACTGCGTCGGCTGCGAGGAGTTCAAGCCGGAGTCCGAGATCGTCGACGGCACTGGGCCGTTCGAAGGCCTCAAGGTCTGCGCGATCCACTCGAAGCCGCTCGAGCTGCTGCAGGAGAAGAACTACTTCTTCAAGCTCAGCGAGTTCCAGGATCGCCTGCTCGAGCTCTACAAGACCGAGCCCGACTTCGTGCGCCCGCATTCGGCGCGCAATGAGGTCGTCTCTTTCGTGAGCCAGGGGCTGAAGGACCTCTCGATCTCGCGGTCGACGTTCGACTGGGGCATCCCGCTGCCGTGGGACGAGTCGCACGTCATCTACGTGTGGGTGGATGCGCTGCTCAACTACGCCACCGCGGTCGGCTACGGCGCGGACGAGGTGCAGTTCGAGCGCCGTTGGCCGGCGTACCACGTGGTCGGCAAAGACATCCTGCGCTTCCACGCCGTCATCTGGCCGGCGCTCCTCATGGCCGCAGGGCTCGAGGTGCCCAAGGGCGTCTTCGCGCACGGCTGGCTGCTCGTGGGCGGCGAGAAGATGTCCAAGTCCAAGCTCACCGGCATCGCGCCGACCGAGATCACGGACGTCTTCGGCTCCGATGCCTACCGGTTCTACTTCCTGTCCGCGATCGCGTTCGGTCAGGACGGCTCGTTCAGCTGGGAGGACCTGTCCGCCCGCTACCAGGCCGAGCTCGCGAACGGCTTCGGCAACCTCGCCTCCCGGACGGTGGCGATGATCGAGCGTTACTTCGAGCGCATCGTGCCTCCGGCCGGAGAGTACACCGAGGCGGATCTGGCGATCCAGAAGATCGTGGCGGATGCCGCGTCCGAAGCGGATGCCGCGATCGAGCAGTTCCGCATCGACGAGGCGATCAAGTCGATCTGGACGATCGTCGATGCGCTGAACGGCTACATCACCGAGAATGAGCCGTGGGCGCTCGCCCGTGACGAGGATCAGCGTTCGCGCCTCGGCACCGTGCTGTACACGTGCGCCGAGGGTCTGCGCGCGCTGGCGGTGCTGCTCTCGCCGGTCATGCCGCAGTCCACCGAGAAGCTGTGGATCGCGCTGGGCGCGGCCGAGAGCATCGGCCGGCTGCAGGACCAGCCGATCCGCGAAGCCGGTGCCTGGGGCATCCTGAAGCCGGGCGCCAGCGTCAACGGGCTGGCCCCGTTGTTCCCGCGCGTGGAGTCGCAGGCCTGACGTCAGCGCGAGTCGAGCGACGCGCGCAGCGAGGAGTCGAAACGCATGAGCGAGCCCGAAACCTACGTCCGTGAGCGCTCGACGAGCGGTCGAAAGGATCTGCGGTACCCGGCGGCGCCGGATCCGCTGACCGTGCCGGTGTACGACAACCATGCACATCTCGAGATCGTCGACGGCGATGACCCGCTGAGTCTCACGGAGCAGCTCGATCGTGCCGAGGCCGTCGGCATCGCCGGCGTCGTGCAGGCATCAGGCGACATCGAATCCTCGCGCTGGGCCGTCGCGGCGGCTGAGCAGGACCACCGGGTCCTCGCCGCCGTCGCGATCCACCCGAACGACGCGCCGACCTACGCGGCCGCCGGCCGGCTCGACGAGGCGCTCACCGTGATGGACGAGCTCGCCGCGCATCCGCGCACGCGGGCCATCGGCGAGACCGGTCTCGACTTCTTCCGCACGGACGAGGAAGGAAGACCCGCGCAGTTCGAGAGCTTCGAGGCGCACATCGCACTCGCGAAGAACCACGGCATCGCGATGCAGATCCACGATCGCGAAGCGCACGACGCGGTGCTCGACACGCTGACCCGCGTCGGCGCGCCGGATAGGACCGTGTTCCACTGCTTCTCGGGCGACGACGCGATGGCGCGCATCGCGGCGGATGCCGGGTACTACCTCTCCTTCGCCGGCAACGTCACGTTCAAGAACGCGCAGAACCTGCGCGACGCGCTGAAGGCCGCACCGCTCGATCGGATCCTCGTCGAGACGGACGCGCCGTTCCTCACGCCCGTGCCGCTGCGCGGGCGTCCCAACGCGCCGTACCTCGTGCCGATCACCGTGCGCTTCATGGCTGCAGAGCTCGGCCTCGAGGTCGATGAGCTCAGCGCGCAGCTGGCCGCGAACACCATCGCGGTGTACGGCGCCTTCGGGGACTGACGCTCACGCGACCTGCTCGGCCTCCGTGTCGTCCGCCGGCTTCGCGCTGACGATGTGCGAGATCGGCTTCCACACCAGCAGCAGCGTGATCGCGGCCCCGACGAAGGCGAACCACCAAGGCGCCGTCAGCCCCCAGATCTGGGCGATCACACCGCCGAGCGCGTTGCCGAGCACCATGCCGCCGAAGACGCCGACCATGTTCACCGAGGCGATCCGGCCCTGCAGCTCCTTCGGCACGAGCCGCTGGCGCACCGTGGTCGAGATCGTGCCCCAGATGAACGCGTAGAACCCGAACCCGGCCATGATCGCCAGCGCCACCCACCCTGTGGTGGTGAGCGCGAAGGCGAGATGCATGATCCCCTCGAGCGACAGGCACACCCGCATCAGGGTCGCGAACGAGATCCGCTTCTCCAGCCATCCGAAGCTGAGCGTCGCCAGCAGGCCTCCGGCGGCGGATGCCGTGGTCAGCGCGCCGTAGCCGACAGCGCCCATGTTCAAGTGCTCGGTCGCGTACAGCACGAGGATGCCCCAGGGTGCCGCCCACGTGACGTTGAACACGAGGATGATGAGCACGAGCGTGCGCACCGGCGGGTTGCGCCACAGCCACCTGAGGCCCTGAGCGATGTCCGTGTGCACCGGTGCGTGCTCCTCGCGCGGAGGCGCTGGAGTACGCGCCATCCGCGATATGAGCACGATCGCGAGCGTGACGCACAGCACCTCGACCAGGAACGGCCACGCGGTCCCCGCGGCGAACAGGAACGCGCCCAGCGGCGGGCCGGCGAACTGGTTCGCGACGAGGTACCCCGCCTGGAGGCGGGCGTTGCCGATTCCCAGGTCGGCGGTTTTCACGATCATCGGCAGCAGCGTGCTCCCCGCGGTGTCGACGAAGACCTCGGCGGTGCCGTACAGGAAGGCGACGGCCAGCACGATCCAGATGTTCGCTGTGCCCGTGACGAGGAACACGCACAGGGCGGCGAGCACGATCGCCCGCGCCGCGTTCGCGAACATGACGAGCCGACGGCGGTCGAACCGGTCGGCGATGGCACCGGCATGCAGACCGAAGATCAGCCAGGGCAAGAACTGCAGTACGGCGCCGGCCGCGACGAGGATGGGAGAGGACGTCATGGACGCGATCAGCAGCGGCGCCGCAGCGAGCGCCACGCCGTCGCCGATGTTGCTGGTCCACGACGACGCCAGCAGCCAGCGGAAGTCCCGGCCCATCCGGCGAGGCGCGACGAGGTCACCGAGGGAGGGCATCCGTCCAGAGTACCGACGTGGGGGAGAATGGGAGGATGACCGTCACTCTGCTCGGTGCGACCGAGATCCGCAGGCTTGCCGCAGACCTCGACGTGACCCCCACGAAGAAGCTCGGGCAGAACTTCGTCGTCGATGCCAACACCGTCCGCAAGATCGTGCAGGCCGGCGGCGTGCAACCGGGGGAGCGGGTCGTCGAGGTCGGCCCGGGGCTCGGATCGCTGACGCTCGCGATCCTCGAAGCCGGCGCCTCGGTGACCGCGGTGGAGATCGATCACCGGCTCGCCGCCCGACTGCCGCAGACGGCATCCGAGCACGGCGTCCCTGCGGACGCGCTCACGGTCGTGGACGCCGACGCGCTCCGCGTCACGGAGCTCCCCGGCGACCCGACCGTGCTCGTCGCCAATCTGCCGTACAACGTCTCCGTTCCGGTGCTGCTGCACTTCATGGAGACGTTCCCGAACTTGCAGCGCGGCGTCGTGATGGTGCAGGCCGAGGTCGGCGAGCGCCTGGCGGCGCCTCCGGGCAGCAAGGCGTACGGCACCCCCAGCGTGAAAGCCGCCTGGTACGGACCGTGGCGACTGGCCGGCACGATCTCACGTCAGGTCTTCTGGCCTGTGCCGAACGTCGACAGCGTGCTCGTCGCATTCGAGCGTTCCGCCGACTCCCGCGGCGATGAAGCCCTCCGGCTGGCGACCTTCCGGATCGTCGATGCCGCGTTCCAGCAGCGCCGCAAGATGCTGCGGCAGGCCCTCGCCGGTGTGTTCGGAGGATCGTCGGCCGAAGCATCCGCTGTGCTGGAGCGCGCCGGGGTGGCGCCGACGGCCCGCGGCGAGCAACTGACCATCGACGACTTCGTCAGGATCGCGCAGGCGCAGGCGGCTAGCCTGGAGTCGTGATCGCCGCGTTGCCGACCAGCCGCGCCGAGAGGAACCTGAGATGACCCTGCTGCCGTTTCCGGACGCCGTCCACGTGCGAGCACCGGGCAAGATCAACGTCTACCTCGGCGTGGGCGACCGGCACGACGACGGGTACCACGCCCTGGCCACGGTGTTCCAGGCGGTCTCGCTCTACGAGGACGTGATCGCACGCCCCTCCGACGACTTCTCGATCGTGGTGAAGGGGGCGGCCGACCCGGCATCCGTTCCGCTGGACGATCGCAATCTCGCGATGCGCGCGGCCAAGCTGCTCGCCTCGGCCACCGGGTACGACGGCGGCGTCGCGCTCGAGCTGCGCAAGAGCGTTCCGGTCGCCGGCGGCATGGGCGGGGGATCCGCGGATGCCGCGGCGACGCTCCTCGCGTGCGACGCGCTCTGGGGCACCGGGCTCACCCCCGCGCGTCTGCACGAGCTGGCGAGCCGCCTCGGCGCCGACGTGCCGTTCGCGCTGCACGGCGGGACGGCGGTCGGCACAGGACGAGGCGACCAGCTCAACCCTGCGCTGGCGCGCGGGCGCTTCGACTGGGTGCTCGTGACGAGCGACGAGGGCCTCTCCACGCCGGTCATCTACCAGCGTCTCGACGAGCAGCGCGCCCGCGGCGAGGCACTGGCGGACGACCCGCCGATGTCGCTGGACGTGCCCATCCCCGTGCTGCAGGCGCTGCGCGCCGGGGACCCGCATTCGCTCGCGGCCTGCATGCACAACGACCTCGAATCGCCCGCGATCGAGGAGCGCCCCGTGCTCGAGGAGATCATCCGCGAGGGACTCGGTGCCGGTGCGCTCAGCGGCATCGTCTCCGGATCGGGACCGACGATCGCCTTCCTGTGCGAGACGCCGGAATCGGCCCGCTACGTCCAGGACGAGCTCGAGGCGCACGGGCGCGAAGCGCTGCACGTGCACGGACCCGTGAGCGGGGCGCGCATCCTCTCCGCCTGACACGGGAACGGGGCCGCAGCCAGAGCTGCGGCCCCGTCCTCCTGCGCATCAGCGGACCGTGCCGGCCCGGCGCTTGTTGTAGATGTCGAACGCGACCGCGAGCAGCAGCACGAGCCCCTTCACCACGAGCTGGCTGGACTGCGGCACACCCATCAGCTGCATGCCGTTCGTCATCACGGCCATCACCAGGCCGCCGACGGGCGCCCCGCCGACGCGCCCGACGCCGCCCATCGTCGAGGCGCCGCCGATGAAGCACGCCGCGATCACGTCGAGCTCGAACATGTTGCCCATGCCGGGCTGCGCGCCATTGGACCGCGACGAGAACACCGCGGCCGCGATGCCCGGCTACCTCGGCGTGCTGCTCGCGACGAGCCGTGAGCGGCTGTCGGCCGCGGTGCGGATCCATCCCGTCGGTGCCGAGGGGCGAACCGTGCGCCTGGAGCGCGCGCACATGCGATCGCACCTGATGCAGATCGCCCCGGCCGAACTCGCCTTCGGGGCGCTGCTGAACGACCCGGTCTCCCGCGCGCCGCGCATCTGACGTCGGCGGCTGCTCTGCGCCCGATCGGCGGCGCGCAGACCCGGCGCGGACGGCCAGGCGAGCACCCTGCACGTTTTTGCCGACATAATGGGATGAGATGTGACCGTGCACACGCAAGGGAGGCGATGCCATGGCGGCCTCAGGCGAGCGTGCACGGGTGCCCAGCATCCGCGATGTCGCACGCCTGGCCGGTGTGTCGCACCAGACGGTGTCTCGCGTCCTGAACGATCACCCCAGCATCCGCCCCGAGACGAAGAAGCGCGTCCAGGACGCGATCGCCGTGCTCGACTACCGGCCGAATCTCGCCGCGCGCGCGCTCGTCACGAGCACGACGACGACGCTTGGCATCCTGTCGGCCACGATCGGCGAGTTCGGTCCGACGTCGTCGATCGCCGGAATCGAGGACGCCGCACGTGCCGAGGGCTACTCGGTGAGCACCGTGAACCTCCCGACCACATCGCCCGAGGCGATCGGCGAGGCGATCCGCCAGCTCGGCCGAGAGCAGGTCAGTGGCATCGTCGCACTCGCGCCGCAGGTCCGCGTGTTCAACGTCCTGCGGGGGATGGCGGTCGGGGTGCCGCTGGTGAGCCTCCAGACGGCATCCGGGTCGGACGGCTTCACGCACTCGGCCGACCAGGTCGCTGGCGCCCGCAGCGTGACCGAGCACCTGATCGCCCAGGGCCACGCCGACATCCTGCACCTCGCCGGCCCCCAGGACTGGATCGAGGCGGAGTCCAGGATGCGGGGATACCTCGACGCCTTGCGGGACGCCGACCTGCCGACGATCCCGCCGATCCGAGGGGACTGGACCGCGGACTTCGGATACTTCGCCGGGACCGAACTCGCGCGCCGACAGGACTTCACTGCCGTCTTCGCGGCGAACGATCTGATGGCGATCGGGCTGATGCACGGCTTCCGGGATGCCGGGCTCGACGTGCCGCGCGACGTCAGCGTCGTCGGATTCGACGACATCCCGGTTGCGGCGCACGTCTGGCCTCCACTCACCACCGTGCATCAGGACTTCCTCGAGCTGGGGCGCAGGGCCGTGGCGATCCTGCTCGCCGAGATCCGCAATGAGTCCGTGCCGCAGTTCGGCGCCGTCGAGCCGCTGCTGCGCGTCAGATCGTCCAGCGCGCCCCGATAGCGCGTCCGAATCCGAGGTCCACTTGACAGCGGGCCGACGGAGGCGCAATATTGTCTTTCATGTGAACGGTCACATTGGGAGTGGCCGTCAAGTATCGAGGAAGATCCGTGAGCAGCACAGCTACGTTGCCTGTCGTGTCAGGGCCCATCTTGGAGATGCGCGACATCACCAAGGAGTTCCCCGGCGTCAAGGCACTCTCCAACGTCTCCATCACCGTCCGCTCCGGCGAGATCCACGCGATCTGCGGCGAGAACGGTGCGGGCAAGTCGACCCTGATGAAGGTTCTCTCGGGGGTGTACCCGTACGGCACCTACGACGGCGACATCCTGCTCTACGGGCAGGAGCAGCGCTTCAAGGACATCGCCGCCAGCGAGCAGGCGGGCATCGCGATCATCCATCAGGAGCTCGCGCTGATCCCCGAGCTCTCGATCACCGAGAACATCTTCCTCGGCAACGAGATCGCGCACTTCGGCGCCATCGACTGGCAGAAGGCGAAGAGCCGGGCCACCGAGCTGCTCGCCCGCGTCGGCCTCCAGGAGGACCCCGACCTCCCGATCAAGCACCTCGGCGTCGGCAAGCAGCAGCTCATCGAGATCGCCAAGGCGCTCAACAAGGACGTCAAGCTGCTCATCCTCGACGAGCCGACCGCCGCCCTCAACGAGAACGACTCGCAGCACCTGCTGGGGCTCATCCTCGGGCTGAAGGCCAAGGGCATCGCGTCGATCATCATCAGCCACAAGCTCAACGAGATCGAGCAGATCGCCGATGAGATCACGATCATCCGCGACGGCCGCACGGTCGAGACGCTCGACATCACCAAGGGCGAGATCAACGAGGACCGCATCATCCGCGGGATGGTCGGCCGGTCGCTCGAGAGCCGCTATCCCGATCGAACGCCGGAGATCGGCGAGGTGCTGTTCGAGGTCAAGGACTGGTGGGTCCAGCATCCCACGGTGAACGAGCGCATGGTCGTGAAGGGCTCGAGCATCGACGTCCGCCGCGGCGAGGTCGTCGGCATCGCCGGTCTGATGGGCGCGGGGCGCACGGAGTTCGCCATGAGCATCTTCGGGCGCTCGTACGGGAACTTCCTCAGCGGTCGGCTGTTCAAGGACGGCCAGGAGATCGAGCTCCCCGACGTCTCGGCGGCCATCAGGCACGGCCTCGCGTATGTGAGCGAGGACCGCAAGGTGCTGGGTCTCAACCTGCTCGACACGATCAAGCGCGCTGTCGTGTCCGCCAAGCTGTCGAAGATCTCCCGTCGCGGCGTCGTCGACGACCGCGAGGAGTACGCGGTCGCCGAGCGCTACCGCAAGGCGCTGCGCATCAAGACCCCGACGGTGGAAGAGGGCGTGGGCAAGCTCTCCGGCGGCAACCAGCAGAAGGTCGTGCTGGCGAAGTGGATGTTCACCGACCCCGACCTGCTGATCCTCGACGAGCCGACCCGCGGCATCGACGTCGGAGCGAAGTACGAGATCTACTCGATCATCAACGAGCTCGCAGCCGCGGGCAAGGGCGTCATCGTCATCTCCAGCGAGCTGCCAGAGCTGATGGGCATCTCCGACCGCATCTACACGATCTTCGAGGGACGCGTCACCGACTGCATCCCCAGCGACCAGGCAACTCCGGAGGCGCTCATGCGCAGCATGACCTCCACGAATCAGAAGGCGAACGCATGAGCACCACGACGACCCCCGCACCGAAGCAGGGCTTCCACTTCGGCGACATCAGGAAGATGTTCGGCGGCAGCACGTCCTCGCTGCGCCAGTTCGGCATCCTCGGCAGCCTGATCGTCATCATCGCGCTGTTCGAGATCCTCACGGTGTTGCGCAACCCGGACGGCGCCACGCTGACCCCCGGCAACCTCATCAACGTCGTCAACCAGTACTCGTTCATCCTGATCCTGGCCATCGGCATGGTGATGGTGATCATCATGGGCCACATCGACCTGTCGGTCGGCTCGGTCGCCGCCTTCGTCGGCATCATCGTGGCGAAGTCGATGGCCGAGTGGAACCTCCCCTGGCCGATCGCGATCCTGCTCGGTCTGGGCGTCGGCGCGCTGGTCGGCGCGTGGCAGGGCTTCTGGGTCGCCTACGTCGGCGTCCCTGCCTTCATCGTGACGCTGGCCGGGATGCTGTTCTTCCGCGGCGCCCAGCAGTTCATCGGCGATGCGCAGACGATCCCGGTTCCCAAGGGCTTCCAGATCATCGGCACCGGATACCTGCCCGAGCTCGCGGTTCCGCTCGATTTCAACGTGCTCACGATGGTGCTCGCGCTGCTCGGCGTCGCCTGGATCATCTTCTGGGAGATCCGCACCCGCCGCATCCAGCACAAGATGGGCTCGGAGATGGCGCCGCTCTGGGTGAGCGTCACGAAGGTCGTCCTGCTGTCCGTCGTCGTGCTCGCCGCGGGCTGGATGTTCGCGACGGGTCGCCCTGGCACGAGCTTCCCCGTCCCGGGTCTCATCCTGCTCGCGCTCGTGATCATCTACTCGTTCATCACCAGGAACACGATCTTCGGCCGCCACATCTACGCGGTCGGCGGCAACCGCCAGGCCGCCCGCCTGTCCGGCGTCAAGGACCGCTGGGTCGACTTCTTCGTGATGATGAACATGTCGATGATGGCCGCACTGGCCGGCATGATCTTCGTCGCCCGCTCGCAGGCATCCGGTCCGAACGACGGCACCGGCTGGGAGCTGGACGCCATCGCGAGCGTGTTCATCGGCGGCGCGGCCGTCGCCGGCGGCATCGGCACCGTGATCGGCTCGATCATCGGTGGTCTGGTCATGGCCTTCCTCAACAACGGTCTCGCACTGCTCGGCCAGGGCGCCGACGTGGTGGCGATGATCAAGGGTCTCGTGCTCCTGTTCGCCGTCGGCATCGACGTCTGGAACAAGCAGCAGGGCCGTCCGTCGCTGTGGGGCTACCTCACGCGCAGGCGTCACCAGAAGGACGCGCCGAACCTCACCGACTACCCGACCTCCGCCGCGAGCACCGCGAGCGGGAAGAAGGAGACTCCGTCCGAGTGACGGCGGTCCCCGCACCACCAGAGAAACCATCAGAGAAAGAGATCGCATGAAGAGAATGGCAGTGACGGCGACAGCGTTGGTCGCCGCAGCAGCGCTCGCCCTCACCGGCTGCTCCTCCGAGCGAGGCGGCGGAACCGATGAAGGTTCGAGCACGGAAGAGACCACGACGGGCTTCGAAGCAGGCTCCACGATCGGTGTCGCGCTTCCGGACAAGACCAGCGAGAACTGGGTGCTCGCCGGTCAGCTGTTCAAGGACGGACTGGAAGAGGCCGGATTCAAGGCCGACGTCCAGTACGCACCGGCCAGCAACACGGTCGCCGAGCAGCAGAACCAGATCCAGGCGATGGTCACCGGTGGGGCGAAGGTCATCATCATCGGTGCGAAGGACGGCAAGCAGCTGGCCACGCAGGTCCAGGCCGCACACGATGCCGGCGCAGCCGTCATCGCGTACGACCGTCTCATCGAGAACACCGAGGCCGTCGACTACTACGTCGCGTTCGACAACTTCAAGGTCGGCGAGCTGCAGGGCACTGCGCTGCTCGACGGTCTGGCCGAGCGCGCGGGGCACGAGGCGCCGTACAACATCGAGCTGTTCTCCGGCTCGCCGGATGACGCGAACTCGCGCGTCTTCTTCGACGGCGCGATGAGCGTCCTGCAGGAGAAGATCGACGACGAGACGCTCAACGTCGTGTCGGGTCAGACCGAGATCGCCCAGACGGCGACCGAGGGCTGGCTGGCCGAGAACGCGCAGAACCGCATGGACACCCTGCTCACCGGCTCGTACAGCGGCGATACCGTTCTCGACGGCGTGCTCTCGCCGAACGACACGCTCGCCCGCGCCATCATCACCTCGGTGCAGCAGGCCGGCAAGCCGGTTCCGGTCGTGACCGGGCAGGACTCCGAGGTCGAGTCCGTCAAGTCGATCATGGAGGGCATCCAGTACTCCACGATCAACAAGGACACCACCCTGCTCGTCGAGCAGTCCATCAAGATGGTGCAGCAGCTGCAGGCCGGCGAAGAGGTCGAGGTCAACGACACCGAGTCGTACGACAACGGCGTGAAGGTCGTTCCCGCCTACCTGCTCGACCCGGTGATCGTCACGAAGGAGAACGCCGCCGAGGCCTACGCCAACGTGCCGAGCCTCCTCGAGATCGTCGAGTCGTACCAGTAAGCACGACGCGCACAGCAGGAGCCGCCCCGGTCAGTGACCGGGGCGGCTCTTCGCATGCGCGGCGACTACCCTGAGAGGGACATGGCACATCTTCTCGGGGCCGAAGGCCTCCACCTCGAATACCCCACCAAGGTCGTCTTCGACTCCATCACCCTCGGCATCGAAGAGGGCGACCGCATCGGCATCGTCGGCCGCAACGGCGACGGCAAGTCCTCGCTGCTCGCGATGCTCGCCGGGCGCAAGGAGCCGGATGCCGGACGCGTCACGATGCGCGCCGGCACCCGCATCGGCGTCCTCGATCAGGCAGACACGCTCGACGACACCCAGACGATCGCGCAGGCCGTCGTCGGCGACACCCCCGAGCACGAATGGGCAGGCGACGCGCGCGTCCGCGACGTGATCCACGGGCTTCTGCGGGATCTGGACTGGAACGCACCGGTCGACGCCCTCAGCGGCGGCCAGCGCCGTCGGGTCGCCCTCGCTGCGCTGCTCGCCCAGGACTGGGACATCATCGCGCTGGACGAGCCGACCAACCACCTCGACGTCGAGGCGATCACGTGGCTCGCCGCCCACCTCAACAAGCGCTGGGCCGCGAACTCCGGCGCGTTCCTCGTCGTGACGCACGACCGCTGGTTCCTCGACGAGGTGTGCACCGAGACCTGGGAGGTCCACGACCGGATCGTCGAGCCCTTCGAGGGCGGGTACGCCGCGTACATCCTGCAGCGCGTCGAGCGCGATCGGATGGCCGCGGCATCCGAGGCGAAGCGTCAGAACCTCGCCCGCAAGGAGCTCGCGTGGCTGCGCCGCGGCGCCCCCGCGCGCACGAGCAAGCCGAAGTTCCGCATCGATGCGGCGAACCAGCTCATCGAGGACGTCCCGGAGATCCGTGACACCGTCTCGCTGCAGTCGCTCGCGGTCGCCCGCCTCGGCAAGGATGTCGTCGACCTCCTGGATGCCGGGGTGACCTACCCTTCGACCGCATCCGCGCCCGCACGCGAAGTGCTGCGGGACGTCGAGTGGCGCATCGCGCCGGGGGAGCGCACCGGCATCCTCGGCGTGAACGGAGCAGGCAAGTCGACCCTGCTGGGCCTGGTCGCAGGCACGATCGAGCCGACCAGCGGGCGGGTCAAGCGCGGCAAGACCGTCCAGGTGCGCACGCTCACGCAGCGCATCGACGAGCTCGCCGAGCACTGGAACGATCCCGTGCGCGTGGTGATCTCCGGTCTGCGCACCGACTACACGTTCGGGAGCGGCTCGAAGAGCCAGGACCTCACGCCAGGGCAGCTGCTGGAGCGGCTCGGGTTCTCCACCGCCCAGCTCTCCACGCCGGTCAAGGATCTCTCCGGTGGACAGCAGCGGCGCCTTCAGCTGCTGCTCGTGCTGCTCGACCAGCCGAACGTCCTGATCCTCGACGAGCCGACCAACGACATGGACACCGACATGCTCGCAGCCATCGAGGACCTCCTGGATTCGTGGCCGGGGACGCTGCTCGTCGTGAGCCACGACCGGTACTTCCTCGAGCGCGTCACGGACCAGCAGTACGCGGTCCTCGGGGGACACCTACGGCACCTGCCGGGGGGAGTGGACGAGTACCTGCGCCTGCGTGCGCTGCAGGATGCCGAGCCGCAGAAGGCCTCGTCTTCCGCGGCTGGCGCGCCGAAGGGGCTGGACGGTTCTGCGCTGCGTGCCGCGCAGAAGGAGGTCTCCGCGCTGGAACGCCGCATCCAGAAGCTGACGGACCAGGTCGACCGCGCGAAGCAGGCCCTCGCCGAGCATGATCAGGCCGACTACGCCGGCCTCGGCGAGAAGATGAAGGCGATCGGGGCGCAGCAGGACGAGATCGA
Organism: Microbacterium sp. GXF0217; assembly: GCF_054798195.1. Taxonomy (NCBI): domain Bacteria; kingdom Bacillati; phylum Actinomycetota; class Actinomycetes; order Micrococcales; family Microbacteriaceae; genus Microbacterium; species Microbacterium sp. GXF0217. The sequence continues at coordinate 483,972 of NZ_JBSJZG010000003.1, forward strand.
AGAACTCGAGCTGCGCTGGTTCGAGCTGACCGAACAGATCGGCTGACGCGCGGATCGGCTGAGCGAACGGCTCGGCCGACCGAACAGATCGGCCGACCGACGAAAGGCGGGGCCCGGAAGCATCCGGACCCCGCCTTCGTCGTCATCGGCTCAGGAGGCGCCGGTCGTGGCGTTCTCGAGCTTCGACATCACCTGGTTGATCGTGAACGACGCCGACTCCTGACGTGCGGGGAACTCGCGCAGGCTCTGCAGCATCCGTGCGACGTACGCCTGCGCCGGCACGAACAGGAACACGTGATCGAGCACCCAGTCCCAGTACGTGTTCGAGGTGATGTCCGCGCGCTCGAACGGATCAGTGCGCAGGTTGAACAGCTTCGGGAAGCGCAGCTCGACGTACGGCTCCTGCCACACCTGCAGCGTGCCGACGGCGCGCTGCTCGAGGAAGACGAGCTTCCAGTTCTCGAAGCGCAATGCCGTGAGGTCGCCGTCGTCGGAGACGTAGAAGAAGTGCCGTCGCGGACTGTGATCGGCTTCCCCGGTGATGTAGTCGAGCTGGTTGTGTCCATCAAGGTGCGCCTTGTAGTCGGTGCCGTGCAGCTGCGTGCCCTCCTTGAGGCGATCGGCGATGTCGACATCGCCCACGGCCGCGAGCAGCGTGACGAACCAGTCGTTGTGACTGACCATGCCGTTCAGCGTCGTGCCGGCGGGGATGCGCCCCGGCCAGCGGACCATCGCGGGGACGCGATAGGCGCCCTCCCAGTTGGAGTTCTTCTCGTTGCGGAACGGGGTCATTCCGGCATCAGGCCAGCTGTTCATGTGCGGGCCGTTGTCGGTGGAGTACATCACGATGGTGTTCTCGGCCAGGCCCAGCTCGTCCAGCAGGTCCAGCAGGCTCCCGACGACGTCGTCGTGGTCGAGCATCGTGTCGTGGTACTCGGACTGCCAGCGCCCGGCGCGCCCCTTACTCTCTTCCTTCGTGTGCGTACGGAAGTGCATGTGGGTCGAATTGAACCAGACGAAGAAGGGGGTGTCGTCGTCCGCCTGCTTGCGGATGAAGTCGGATGCCGCGTCGCGGAACTCCTCGTCGACGGTCTCCATGCGCTTCTTCGTCAGCGGGCCGGTGTCCTCGATCCTCTGCGTGCCGTCTGCGTTCGCCCACGAGTGGATGACGCCGCGCGGGCGGAACTTCTCGCTGAAGCCGGGGAACTCCTCGTCCGTCGGGTAGTCGGGGTGCTCGGGCTCCTCCTCAGCGTTGAGGTGGTACAGGTTGCCGAAGAACTCGTCGAAGCCGTGCGCGGTGGGCAGGAACTCGTCGCGGTCACCGAGGTGGTTCTTGCCGAATTGGCCAGTGGCGTAGCCGTGGTGCTTGAGCGCATCGGCGATCGTCGGGTCCTCGGCCTGAAGGCCGAGCTTCGCCCCCGGCATCCCGACCTTGGTCAGACCGGTGCGGTAGGGGTTCTGGCCCGTGATGAAGGCGGCGCGTCCGGCCGTGCAGCTCTGCTCGCCGTAGTAGTCGGTGAACTTCACGCCCTCATCGGCGATGCGGTCGATGTGGGGCGTGCGGTAGCCCATCAGGCCGTCCGTGTAGGTGCTGAGGTTGGAGATGCCGATGTCATCGCCCCAGATGATGAGAATGTTCGGCTTATCGGCCATGGTTCCTCTTTCCTTCGGATTGCGCGACGCGGAACCGCGTCCGAGAACACTCCACCACATCGGCTCCGGCCGAGGAAGAGCGCTCGTCCGTCGCGGGCGAGACCGTCACTCCCGGATGCTCACCGGGGTGCCGACCGGCAACTGTGCGAGACGGTCGATCGCTGCGCCCTCCAGTCGGATGCAGCCGTTCGAGATCGCTCCGGTGCGGGCATCGTGGTAGTGGAACGCGGTGACGGCGGCATCCGATTCGTCGAAGTCGTCGATGGTCGGCGACTGCACGGATAGATACACCATGGGGTGCCCGCGCGTGTACGCGAACGAGACCGTCTCGACGAGCATGATGAAGCTCCGTCCGATCGGGGTAGGGGTGTCGTCTCGTCCCCACGCGAAGTCCGTGGCGACACGCTCGGTGCCTCCTGCGCTCACGATGTCGACGGTCCGGTCGGACAGATCGACCTCGATCCGGCTGTCCGTCGTGCCGAACTCGACATCCTGCACGCGCAGCCAGCCGGTCACCTGCCCGGCGTCGCCGGCGGATGGCACCGACTGCCGTCCGGTGAGCAGGACGTGCACCCAGTGCTCCTGACGCTCGATCACGGGCACCGTGGTGCCGCCGTAGCGGTAGTCGCGCCCGAGCCAGGCCACAGGGTCGGCGGTGGGGTCCGCCCACACCGGGATCGCCTCCGCGGTCGCGCGGGCGGTCTGGCCGGTGAAGTCGGGATTGTCGTCGGTGTCGGTCGGCAGTGCGGGCAGGATCGCGAACACGTTCGCCTCGGGGAGCGCCGTCAGATCGAACGAGGCGGTGTCCGCGGGGAATCCGGTGGGCGTGGGAGTCGGTGTCGGCGTCGGCGTCGGCGTGCGGCGCGGCATCTCGACGGCGGCGACGCCGGAGGCGACCGGATCCTGTGCCGTGCGCGGCCACAGCGCGATCGCAGCGGCCAGGACCACCGCGACCGCGATGAGCGCCCCGACCGCCCAGAGCACCACACGGTTCAGCCGACGGCGCGGTGCGCGCCGCGAACGATCGCGCAGCACCGGGGGCCGCGAGGTCTCGGTCATGCCTCCATCGTGGACGCTGCCGCCGCGCCGCGCAAAGGCAGCATGTCGACGGGTGCGCGGGTGCATCGTGATCGGCCTGTGACACGGTGACGCTCTGTGACATCCGGATTCCGCGATCGCGGGCCTCGATGCCTAACGTATTCGAGTCCCACCAGGAGGAAACATGTCACGACGCACCACGTCCGTCATCGCCGCACTCGCCGCGGTCCCGCTCTTCGTCGCGCTCGCCGGCTGCGCCACCGCTGCCGACGACTCCGCCGGAGGCGAATCGGACGGCGGATCCACTGAGACCGTCAAGATCGGCGTCGTCGGCAAGTCGGATGCCCAGTGGGCGCCCTTCGTCGAAGCCGCAGCAGAGGAAGGCATCACGGTCGAGCTCGTCGACTTCGGCGGATACGAACTCCCCAACCCCGCGCTGACCGAGGGCGAACTGGATCTGAACCAGTTCCAGCACATCGTGTACCTCGCGCAGTACAACGACGCCTCGGGCGAAGACCTGCAGCCGATCGGCTCGACCGCCATCTACCCGCTGGGGCTCTACTCGAGCAAGTACGACGATGTCGACAGCATCCCCGAGGGTGAGACGGTCGCGGTTCCGGACGACGCGTCCAACCAGGCTCGCGCGCTCCTCGTGCTGCAGTCGGCCGGCCTCATCGAACTGAAGAGCGGCGGCACCATCTTCTCCGACCTGGCCGACGTCGACGAGGCGAAGTCCTCGGTGAAGGTGACGGCGCTCGAGGCCTCGGTCATCCCGACCGCGCTGCCCGACGTCGCCGCAGCGATCATCAACAACGACTTCGTCAAGCAGGCCGGTCTGTCGTTCGAGGACGCGATCGCTCAGGACGACCCCGAAGACCCCAACGCGCTGCCGTACGTGAACATCTTCGCCGCGCGCGCAGACGACGCCGACAACGAGACGTACCTCAAGCTGGTCGAGATCTTCCAGACCGATGAGGATGTGCAGGCCGGTCTTCTCGAGTCCTCCGGTGACACGGCGGTTGCGCTGCAGAAGCCCGTCGAAGACCTCGTGGGTTCGCTCGAGAAGGTGCAAGAGGACATCGCCGCGAGCGAGTGACCTCCTGAATGCGAGAGAATCGGGCGGTGCGCAATGCGCCGCCCGATTCGTCGTCTCCTCACGAAAGACCGGAGCCCCTATGCCGATCGTCTCGCTGACGAACGTCTCGAAGCGGTACCCTCCGACGAGCCGGGAGGCAGATCCCGTCATCGCCGTCGATGACGTCACGCTCGACATCGAACGGGGAGATGTCTACGGCATCATCGGATACTCGGGCGCGGGGAAGTCGACGCTCGTGCGACTCATCAATGCCCTCGAGCCGGCGACCGGCGGCTCGATCCTGGTCGACGGCGTGGACATCACGTCGCTCTCCGAGCGCGAACTGCGCCGCGTCCGCAGCGGCATCGGCATGATCTTCCAGCAGTTCAATCTGTTCTCTGCGAAGAGCGTCCGAGCGAACATCGCCTACCCGCTCAAGCTCGCGGGGTGGGCCAAGCGCGACATCGACGAGCGCGTCAGCGAGCTCCTCGCGTTCGTCGGGCTCAGCGATAAGGCCCGGTCATACCCCGAGCAGCTCTCCGGAGGACAGAAGCAGCGCGTCGGGATCGCGCGCGCACTGGCCACCCGGCCGGCCATTCTCCTGGCCGATGAGGCGACGAGCGCACTCGACCCGGAGACGACGCACGAGGTCCTCGCACTGCTGCGTCGCGTCAACGAGGAGCAGGGCATCACGATCGTCGTCATCACGCACGAGATGGATGTGATCCAGACGATTGCGACGAAGGTCGCGGTGATGGACTCCGGCCGCGTCATCGAGCGGGGCGACGTGTTCGAGGTGTTCTCCGAGCCGCAGCACCCCGCATCGCAGCGTTTCGTCGGCACCGTGGTGAAAGGCATCCCGTCGCCCGCCGAACTCTCCGTCCTGCGCGAAAGGCACAGCGGCCGCCTCGTGACGTTCTCGTTCCGTGACGGCGACTCGTCGCAGGCACAGGTCTTCGTCGATCTGGCGGCGGCCGGGCTGGAGTTCGAACTGGTCTACGGCGGGATCAACGACATTCGTGGACGTGCGTTCGGCCACCTCACCCTCGCCGTGCGCGGAGCCGATGACGTGATCGACAGCACGCTCGCACGCATCGGGTCGCATGTCACTGTGACGGAGATCACCGGAGAGGAGGCGCGCTGATGGATCGTCTGATCGAACTCGCCCCGGAATTCTGGGCCGCCGCGGCGGAGACGCTCTACATGACGTCCCTGACGCTGCTGTTCGGCGGCCTGCTCGGGGGCCTGCTCGGTGTGGCCGTGTACGTCACTCGGGCTGGCGGCCTGCTGGCCAATCGGCCGGTCAACGCGCTGCTCAACCTGGCGATCAACTTCTTCCGGCCGATTCCGTTCGTGATCCTCATCGCCGTCCTGATCCCCTTGTCGAGAGTGATCGTGGGAACAGGCATCGGCATCAATGCGGCGATCGTCGCTCTCACCGTCGGCGCCATGTTCGCGATCGGGCGGATCGTGGAGCAGCACCTGGTCACCGTGCCTGAGGGTGTGATCGAAGCCGCCAGGGCTATGGGCGCCGGACCGTGGCGCATTCTGTTCACGGTCGTCATCCCCGAAGCGCTGGGCCCGCTCATCCTCGGATACACGTTCGTCGTGGTCGCGATCATCGATATGACCGCGATGGCCGGTATCCTCGGCGCCGGCGGTCTCGGATCCTTCGCCCTCGTCTACGGCCACCGCCAGTTCGAGCCTGTTGTGATGTGGGCCGCGATCATCCTGATCGTCGTCTTCGTGCACCTCGTGCAGACGCTCGGCACGCGTTTGGCGCGGAAGGCCATGCGTCGCTAGCGAGCGCTCTTCGTCGGTTCAGGGCGCGAAGGCGAGCGTGCGTCGGGTGATGAACTCGCGCGCGGCGCCGGAGAGCGGATCGACGAAGCGCACTTCGCGCGCCAGCAACTGCAGCGGGCGCGCGAAGTCGTCTGGGGCCTCCGGCAGCAGCTCTGGATAGAAGGCGTCGTTCAGGATGCCGAGCCCGAGCGCCGAGAGATGCACACGCAGCTGGTGCATCTTGCCGGAGTGCGGTCGCAGCAGCGTGTGCACGACGTGCTCGTCACCGGGCAGCAGCTCGATCAGGGTCTCGGAGTTCGGTTCCCGTCCGGCATCCACTCGGACGCAGACGTGCCCGCGTTCCTTGACGATGTGATTGCGGTACACGAGTGGGAACTCCGGAACGTCGGCGGGGCGCGCCGAGACCGCCTCGTACACCTTCTCGACCTGCCGGTTCTGGAACAGGAGCTGGTACGCACCGCGCGTCTCGGCGCGCGCGGAGAACATCAGTAGTCCGGCCGTCGCACGGTCGAGGCGATGGATCGGCGTGAGGTCGTCATTGCCCAGCATCCGGCGCAGCCGCACGAGCGCGGAGTTCTGCAGGTACTTGCCGCCGGGGGTGCTCGGCAGGAAGTGCGGCTTGTCGATCACGACGAGGTCGAGGTCCTGATGCAGAACCTCGATCTCGAAGGGGATGCGTGTCTCCACGGAGGGCTCGCGGTAGTACCAGACGAACTCCGCAGCGCCCAACGGGGAATCCCGTCGCACGGCGGATCCGTCGATCGTGACGATCTCTCCGTCGTCGAAGCGCGCGAGCAGCCGCTCGGCGTCGAGGTGGTGGAACCGCTCGACCATGTACGCGGCGATGGTCGGCCATTCGCCGCTCAGAGGCACGTGCAGGCGGGTCGCGCCGACGCCGTCGCGCGCCGGCAGGGGAGAGGGCATCGGCATCAGACGTCGAAGCTCAGACTCAGTTTGCGCAGCAGGTTCGCGAGCCGATCGCGATCGCCACGGGAGAGTGCCTGCAGCAGGTCGGCTTCGACGTCGACGAGGCGGGTGATCGCGGCATCCACGCGGATGCGGCCGTCATCCGTCAGCGTGACCTGAACGCTGCGGCCGTCGCCGGGGTCGGCCTCGCGCCTGACCAGTCGGCGCGCCACGAGCCGGTCGATCCGGTTCGTCATCGTGCCGCTGGAGACCAGGGTCTGCTGCAGCAGCTGCTTCGGGCTCAGCTGGAACGGTGCACCGGCGCGACGCAGAGCGGACAGCACGTCCCACTCCCACGGCTCCAGTTCGCTGCGACGGAACACCTCGCGTCGCGCGCGGTCGAGCAGTCGCGTGAGGCGGTCCATCCGGGAGAGCACCTCGAGCGGCGAGAAGTCCAGATCGGGGCGCTGCACGTTCCACGCCTCGACGATCCGATCGACCTCATCAGCCTCGCTCATCCGTTCATTATCGCGCGCGGCCGTCGGCCGACCGGCCACGAGCGGCCAGCGGCAGCGTCATGAACGTGCTGAGCGGATCAGGGGCGTAGCGCCCGAACGCATCGCACTCGATGAAACCGGCTCTCGTGTACATCGTCCGCGCCGGCGCGAAGAAGTCATCGACGCCGGTTTCGAGCGAGAGTCGACGGATGCCGCGGCTGCGCGCATCCTCGATCAGGAACGCGACCATCGTGCGTCCGATTCCGCGGCCGCGCATCAGCGGGTCCGTGCGCATCGACTTGAGCTCCTCATGGCCGTCGTCCACGCGTGCGAGTGCGCCGGTGGCGACCGGCGCACCGCCGTCGAACGCCGCGTACAGTCGCACGTGCGGGGTGAGCAGGCCGTCCAGCGGCAGCGCGTGCTGGCTCTCCGGCGGCGCGGTGCCGATCATGTCGGAGTGGTGCGCGTCGATGAACTCGGCGATGGCGGGTGTCGCGACCAGGACGCGTTCGATGCTGAGGCTCATCGGTACTCGGGGAGGATCTCGTGCCAGACGCCGCGCAGGTGCTCGCGGGAATGCTCTTCGGCCGCTGCGGCATCCCCGTCGGCGATGTCCATCGCCACGCGAAGGTGCTGTTCCAGAGTGCCGGACGCCGGAGTGCTCGGGTGCATTCCGAGCCGGGTGCGCCCGGTCAGGACCTCGTGCACCGGCCGTTCGAGGGCGGCGAGGAGGGGATTCCCCGACGCGGTGAGCACGAGGGCGTGGAAGCGCAGATCCGCATCGAGATACTCCGTCGAGTCGCCGAGTCCGCGGTGACCGAGGTCATCCAGAACCTCGGCGAGGCGCCGGATCTCGGCGCGCTGCTCATCGTTCGCGCGCTGCGCGGCGAGGCCGGCCGCCAAGGGCTCGACGGCCACGCGCAGCTCCATCAGCGCCTCGAGCTGCTGCTGTCGGTCAGGGCCGGCGAGCGTCCACTGGATGATCTTCGGATCGAACTGGTCCCACCGGGTGCGCGGTTGCACCGTGATCCCGACTCGTCGTCGGGATGCCAGCATCCCCATGCTCTCCAGGACCCGCACGGCCTCGCGCACGAGCGTGCGGGATGCTTTGTAGTCCGCTTCCAACTGGGCGAGCGTGAGCACCTCGCCGTCGGCGAGCTCGCCGACGGCGATCCTGCGGCCGAGATCGTCGAGGAGATCGCCGTGCAGGTCTGCGGGCATCGTCGCTCCTGATCCGTGGGGGTGGTGGCCGTGATCCGGAATTGATACTACTATTGACGCCGCGCTCTCATAAGTAGTACTTTTGAGCCGAATTCATCCTCTTTCAACGGAGAAACCACATGGAAGACTGGACCCAGACCCTCGGGACCGGCCCGCTGCTCGGCATCGCCGCGGCAGCAGTGCTCCTCATCCTGTTCCTCGTCATCAAGGTCAGACTGCACGCGTTCCTCGTGCTCATCGTCGTCTCGCTGCTGACAGCGATCGCGACAGGGCTGCCGATGGGCGTCCTGGTCAACGACGTCCTCGTCGCGAACTTCGGCGGCACGCTCGGCGCGGTCGCGCTGCTCATCGGCCTGGGGGCGATCATCGGTCGGCTCATCGAGTCCAGTGGTGGCGCCAAGGTCATCGCCGAGAAGATGGTGTCGATCTTCGGCGAGAAGCGGGCTGCATTCGCGCTCGGTATCACGTCCCTCATCCTCGGGTTCCCGATCTTCTTCGACGCCGGCCTGATCGTGATGCTGCCGATCATCTTCGCCGTCGCACGGCGCATCGGCGGCAAGAACCTGCTGCTCTTCGGCTTCAGCGGTGCTGCCGCGTTCTCGGTCATGCACGTGTTCCTGCCGCCGCATCCCGGACCGGTCGCGGCGACCGAGCTCTTCGGCGCCGACCTCGGCGTCGTCCTCATCCTCGGTCTCATCCTCGCGTTCCCGACGTGGTACCTGTCCGGCTACCTCTGGGGCAAGTTCGTCAACAAGCGCTACCCGATGATCGTCCCGGCGCTGTTCGGCGAGAAGGACGATGACCAGCCGGCCAACCCGCCGAAGGTCAGCACGGTCGTCGCGATCCTGCTGCTGCCGATGGTGCTGATCTTCCTCAACACCGGCCTGAACGCGCTCGGCAGCGTCGGCGCGGTAGACCGCGACGAGACCTGGGTCCAGGCGCTCATGCTCATCGGCACCTCGCCCGTCGCGCTGCTCATCACGGCGCTCGTCGCGCTGCTCGTGCTCGGCAAGTTCCGCGGCGAGAACGGCAGCGCGCTGGAGAAGCTCGTCGAGGGCACCCTCGGCAGCGTCGCCTCGGTGATCCTCATCACCGGCGCCGGCGGCATGTTCGGCGGCGTGCTGCGCGCGTCCGGCATCGGAGACGCGCTGTCGACCAGCCTGGACGATCTCGGCCTGCCCGTGATCTTCGCCGCCTACCTGATCGCCGTCGCCCTGCGCGTGGCTCAGGGCTCTGCGACCGTCGCGCTCGTGACGACGGCCGGCCTGCTCGCGCCGGCGGTCACCAGCGGCGGATTCAGCGTGATCGACGTCGCAGCCATCACGCTCGCCGCCGCGGCGGGCTCGGTCTTCGCCAGCCACGTGAACGACTCCGGCTTCTGGCTCGTCGGCCGCCTCATGGGCATGGATGTCAAGATGACGCTGAAGACCTGGACCGTGCAGCAGGCGATCGAATCGGTCATCGGGTTCGTGTTCGTTCTCGCGGTATACGCGATCTTCTGACCGGACGGCGACATGAACGCACCCGATCAGGGCACCGCACGCGACATCGTCATCGGGGTCGACATGGGCACCACGGCGACCAAGGCCGTGGCATACACGGTGGACGGCGAGCAGGTCGCGACCGCTTCGCAGGGCTATCCCCTGGAGGAGCCGCACCCCGGTCACGCCGTCCAGGATCCGGAACTGATCCTCGGTGCCGTCCATCAGACGGTGCGCGAGGTCGTCGCCGAGATCGGCACGGCGCGCATCGCCGGACTGTCGTTCTCGGCGGCCATGCATTCGCTGATGGCGCTCGACGCGCAGCTCGAGCCGATCACCCAGGTGCTCACGTGGGCAGACACGCGCGCGTCTGTGCAGGCGGAGCGGATCCGCGCCTCGGCGAGCGGACTCGAACTCCACCGTCGCACCGGCACGCCGGTGCATCCGATGTCGCCCCTGCCGAAGCTCGTGTGGTTCCGCGAGCAGGAGCCCCGCATCCGTCAGGAGGCGGCGATCTGGGCGAACGCGAAGGACTGGGTCCTTCTGCGCCTGTGCGGTGCGCTGGTGACCGATCATTCGCTGGGGTCGAGCTCGGGCCTGATGGACATCCATCGACTGGCGTGGGACGAAGAGGCGCTGTCGCTCGCCGGCATCCGCGCCGAGCAGCTTCCGGAACTGGTCCCGACCACCACGGTCCTCGACGGCCTCACCGAGGAGGCATCGTCGGCCATGGGCCTGCCGATGTCGACGCCGGTCGTCGTCGGCGCGGGCGACGGGCCGCTCGCCAACCTCGGAGTCGGAGCGGTGCGTCCAGGAGTCGCCGCATGCTCGATCGGCACGAGCGGTGCGCTGCGCGTCGCGGTGGACCGGCCGGTGGTCGACCCACGCGGCGGCGTGTTCTGCTACGCCCTCACCGAGGATCGGTGGGTGATCGGCGGCGCGATCAACAACGGCGGCGTCACGCTGGACTGGGTGCGCCAGGAGATCGCGGACGACACGACCCCGATCGAGGAGCTGCTGGACCGTGCGGGGGAGGTCCCGGTCGGCTCAGGCGGCCTGCTCATGCTGCCGTACCTGCTCAGCGAGCGCGCGCCGCACTGGAGCAGCATCGCCAGCGGTGCGTACATCGGCCTCACCCGTGCGCACACGCGCGACCATCTGGTCAGAGCTGCCGTGGAGGGCGTCTCCCTCCAACTCGCTCTCGTGCTGCAGTCGATGCGGGCGGCAGGGCTCGAGGTCGACGAGATCCGCGCGACCGGTGGAGTGATCAAGCATCCGCTCTGGCAGCAGACGATCGCCGACGCCTTCGGCGCACCGATCGGCCTGCTCGCCGGCCAGGAGGGCTCCGGCTTCGGTGCAGCCCTGCTGGGGATGCAGGCGCTCGGCCTGATCGAGTCGATCGAGGTCGCAGCCCAGCTGCAGCCGGTGGAGCGCGTCGTGAAGCCTCGCCCGGCCGAATCGGCGGTGTACCGCTCGCTGCTGCCGGTGTTCGACGAGATCTACGACGCGCTGCTGCCCACGTTCCATCGCCTGCGACGGCTCGCCCCTTCGCTGCCGGTGTCGCACTGACCTCTTCCGCAGAGAGCGCACCTTGTCAGGTCGCACGCCGCCGCTCATGGCAGACTTGACGGGCGGGCGCTTCGACATGCTCAGGGAGCAGGAAGGCCCGTGGTCCGCCGTGGTGTAATGGCAGCACGACAGCCTTTGGAGCTGTGAGGTTCAGGTTCGAGTCCTGGCGGCGGAGCATGACGCAGAACAACCTCGCCATCGTCGTCCTCGCCGCAGGCCAGGGCACCCGGATGCGCTCGCGCCTGCCGAAGGTGCTCCATCCGATCGCCGGGCGCCCCCTCGTCGGACACGTGCTGACCACGGCACAGCGTCTGGGGGCCGAGCACATCGAGGTCGTGGTGCGTCACGAGCGCGACCAGGTCGTCGCGGCGCTCGCCGAGGACTACCCCGGAGCCGTGTTCGTCGACCAGGACGATGTGCCGGGCACCGGTCGTGCGGTCGAGGTGGCGCTGGATGCCATCCCGGACTTCGACGGCGACGTGCTCATCCTCTCCGGCGACTGCCCGCTGGCCGACGGCGACACCCTGAGCGCGTTCGTCGCCGAGCACCGTGCCACCGGCGCCGCAGCGACGCTCATGACCGCGATCGTCGATGACCCGACCGGATACGGACGGGTCATCCGCGACGACGCGGGCGACGTCGACCGCATCGTCGAGCAGAAGGACGCCACCGCGGATGAGACGGCGGTCACTGAGATCAACGCTGGCATGTACGTGTTCCGCGCGTCGGCGCTCCGCCGGTACCTGCCCACGGTCGGCGTCGACAACGCGCAGGGCGAGAAGTACCTCACGGATGTGCCTGGACTCCTCCGTCAGGCGGGCGATCGCGTCGCGGCATCCGTCGTCTCCGACGTCACCGTGACCTACGGTGTCAACGACCGCGCGCAGCTCGCGCTGGTCGGCCGCCTCCTCAACGAGCGCATCGTGCGGGGGTGGCAGCTCGCCGGCGTGACGATCGTCGATCCGGCCACCACGTGGATCGACGACGACGCGAAGCTGGCGTCCGACGTCACGGTCCTGCCGCACACGCAGATCCTCGGTGCCACCGTGATCGCCGAAGGCGCCACGGTCGGCCCGGACACGACGCTGGTCGACTGCGAGGTCGGAGCGGATGCCGTGATCAAGCGCACCGACGCGAACCTGGCCGTCATCGGCGCCGGCGCCACCGTCGGACCGTTCTCGTTCCTGCGTCCAGGCACGATCCTCGGCGCGAACGGCAAGATCGGGGCGTACGTCGAGACCAAGAACGCGCAGATCGGCGAGGGCAGCAAGGTCCCGCATCTGTCGTACGTCGGCGACGCGACCATCGGCCGTGGCGTCAACCTCGGCGCCAGCACCATCACGGCGAACTACGACGACGTCAACAAGCACCGCACTGAGATCGGCGACGAGGTGCACACCGGCTCGCACACGGTGCTCGTCGCGCCCGTTAGGCTGGGTGCTGGAGCGAAGACCGGAGCCGGTGCCGTCGTCCGAAAGGACGTTCCGGCAGGTGCCCTGGCCATGAGCGTGGCCCCTCAGCGCAACATCGAGGGGTGGGTCGAGAAGAACAGGGCAGGGACGGGAGCGGCCGACGCGGCATCCCGTGCACACGATGCGGCAGAGAAGGCAGGCGATGGCGCGCAGTAAGAAGACCGTTGAACTGGATCGGGACAACGGCATAGCACCGGGGCTCGTCGCCAAGACGAAGAAGCGGCTCGTCGTCGCCGGTGGTCGTTCGCATCCGGAGCTGACCCGTGCGGTCGCCGAGGCGCTGGGGACCGAACTTGCGCCGACCGAGCACCGCACCTTCGCCTCCGGCGAGATCTACGCACGCTTCGAGGTGTCGATCCGCGGCTGCGACCTGTTCCTCGTGCAGACCTTCGGAGAGCCGGTCAACGAGTGGCTCATGGAGACGCTCATCATGATCGATGCGGCCAAGCGCGCCTCGGCCAAGCGGATCACCGTCGTCGCCCCCTACTACCCGTACTCGCGTCAGGACAAGAAGGGCCGCGGTCGCGAGCCGATCAGCGCCCGACTCGTCGCCGACCTGCTCAAGACCGCCGGCGCCGACCGCGTCATGAGCGTCGACCTGCACGCGGCGCAGATCCAGGGCTTCTTCGACGGCCCCGTCGACCACCTGTTCGCCAAGCCGGTGCTGCTGGACTACTTCGAGCGCACGCTCAGCTCGGAGGATCGCGAGATCCTCACTGTCGTGTCTCCCGACATGGGCCGCGTCCGCGTCGCCGACACCTGGTCGGACAGCCTGGGGGCGCCGCTGGCGATCATCCACAAGCGCCGCGATCCGAAGGTCGCCAACCAGGTCTCGGTGCACGAAATCGTCGGCACCGTCGAGGGGCGCACCTGCCTGCTCGTGGACGACATGATCGACACCGGCGGCACGATCGTCAAGGCAGCGCAGGCGCTGAAGGCCAACGGTGCGCACCGGGTCATCGTCGCCGCGACGCACGCGATCTTCAGCGACCCGGCCAGTGAGCGCCTGCAGGATCCGTCGATCGACGAGGTCGTCGTCACCGATACGATCCCGCTGACCGAGTCGCGCCGCTGGGACAACCTCACGATTCTGCCGATCGCACCGCTGCTGGCGCGCGCGATCCGCGAGGTCTTCGAGGACGGCTCCGTCACGAGCATGTTCGGCGGAGACGCGTAGACGGCCTCTATCGCGGCGCCTCCGCACGGAGTCGGGAACAGCATGGCCGAACCACAGCCCAGCCATAGTCTGCGACCCTAGGCTCTCTGCAACCGACACCTTCAGGAGGACAGCCATGATGCGCACGACCGTTCCCTCTTCTGCCCGCAAAGGCGCCGCCGTCGCCGGCGTCGCCGGACTCCTCCTGCTCGCCGGATGCTCGACGGCGACGGATGCCGGTGGCGATGCCGATGCGGACTCCACCGCGTCGGAATCGACGTCGTCCGGGTCGACGTCCTCGGCGAGCGGTGAGTACACCGACGGCACCTACACCGCCGAGGGCTCGTACCAGACGCCAGAGACGGTCGAGACGATCTCGGTCACGCTGACGCTCGCCGACGGCGTCGTCACCGAGGTCGAGGTGACAGGCGACCCCCAGGCCCCCGAGACCGAGCAGTACCAGGGCGAGTTCATCGACGGCATCGAGGCCGAGGTCGTCGGCGTCGCGATCGACGACCTCGTCGTCGACAAGGTCGCCGGGTCCTCCCTGACGAGCGGCGGGTTCAACTCCGCCGTCGACGACATCAAAGAGCAGGCAGCGGCCTGAGGGGCCTCATGCCGGTGTGGCGGTTCCACGCGATCGGCACCCGCTGGGAGATCGAGAGCGCGCGGGAGCTCACGGAGGAGGAACGCGCGCGCGCGACCGCGGTGATCGACCGGTTCGATCGCGAGTGGTCGCGGTTCCGCGCCGACTCGGTCGTGACCTCGATCGCCGACGGCGGCTCTGCGCCTCTGCCGTCGGATGCCGCACTCATGCTCAACGCCTATCGCGAGCTGTCCGACGCCACTGACGGCGCGGTCAATCCGCTGATCGGCGGGAGCCTCGCCGCCCTCGGCTACGACGCGTCGATCTCGTTGGCCTCATCCGATCCGCAGCCGGCGCCAGCCGAATGGCGGTCGATCCTCGGCTGGGAGGATCGGCTGACCCTCGCCGCGCCCGCCGTCATCGACATCGGAGCGCTCGGAAAGGGGCGACTCGTCGACCTCGTCCAGCAGGCGCTGGCAGAGGTTGCAGGCGCGCTCGTCGTGGACGCCTCTGGCGATCTCGCGGTCCGCGGTGACGACGTGCGCGTCGCCCTCGAGCATCCGTACGACCCGAAGCGCGCGATCGGCGTCGCCACGATCCGGGATCAGGCCCTGTGCGCCTCGGCGATCAATCGCCGCGCATGGGGCGACGGTCTGCACCACGTGCTCGACGCGAGGACGGGAGAGCCGGTGCGCACGTGGGCCGCGACCTGGGCGATCGCCGCCGACGCGATGCACGCGGATGCCGTGGCGACCGCGCTGTTCTTCGACGGGGGGCCGTTGCTCGCCGCCGACTGGGGCGTCTCCTGGGTGCGCATGAGCACCGACGGCCGCGTCCAGCGCTCGCCGGATTGTCCGGTCGAGTTGTTCACCACGGCATCCTGAACCGGAAGATGCGGCAGAGTGAGTAACGTGACGATGTCCTTCACCGCATTCCGACAGCGGGTCCTCGCACGACTCGCGGCCCTGTCGATGTACCGCCTCGTGCTGACGGCACTGGCGACCCTGGCCGTGATCGCGCTCGTGCTGTCGAGCCTCGGCGTGATCGTCTCGCCGGAGCCGCTGGAGATCCTGGTCGCGTTCGCCGTGCTGACCGCCGTGATCTCGGCGGTGGATGCCGCGGCCCAGCGCATCCTGAGGCTGCCATGGCGGGTGGAATCGTCGCTCGTCACCGCGCTGATCCTGCTGTTCGTGCTGCGTCCGGGGTACGAACCGCCGGTCATCCTCGCCCTCGCGCTGGCCGGAGCGTTGGCGAGCCTGTCGAAGTACGTCATCGCCTGGCGCGGTCGTCACATCTTCAACCCTGCGGCGTTCGGTGCGGCCGTGGTCTCGATCATCGGCTCGTTCGGCGCGTTCGAATGGCTCGGCACCTCGTCGTCCTGGTGGATCGGCACGCCGTCCATGGCGCTGCCGGTCGCGGTTCTCGGACTCATCGTGCTCTGGCGCACCGAGAAGGTGCGGGTCGTCCTCGTCTTCGTGGCGATCGCGGTCGCGACAGCGGTGGTGCGTCAGTTCGTTCAGGCCCAGCAGTTCGACATCCCCGTCGATCTCGGATCGGCGCTGTCGTTCGCGGTGCTGCAGACGCCGTTCCTCTTCCTCGGGGCGTTCATGCTGTCCGAACCGCTCACCCTGCCGCCGCGGCGGTGGCAGCAGATCTGGGTCGCAGGCGTGGTCGGCGTGCTCGCCGGATGGCCGATCTCGGTCGCCGGGCTCTTCACGGTCGGGCAGGAGCGCGCGCTGCTCATCGGCAACCTCATCGCGTTCGCCTTCGCGCTGCGCAGTTCGGTGCGACTGACGCTCCGCGCGCGGGACTTCATCACTCCGACCGTGCAGGAACTCACATTCGAGGCCAGAGGACGACTCACGTTCGTCGCTGGGCAGTATCTCGAGCTGGACGTACCCCATCGCCGTCCGGATGCCAGGGGCACCCGCCGCGAGTTCAGCATCGTCTCGGCGCCCGCCGACCTGCCCACCCTGCGGATCGCGTACAAGAACGGCGACCAGAAGCATCCGTCCAGCTACAAGCTGGCCCTCGCGGCGGCCGAGCCGGGCGCGACGCTCGCGGTCACCGGGACGTGGGGGGACTTCCTGCTGCCGCGCGGCGGCGCCCCGGTGCTGATGGTCGCGGCGGGCATCGGCGTGACCCCGTTCGTCTCGCAGCTGCGTCAGCTGCAGCTGACGGGGCAGCAGCGCGACATCGTGCTCGTGTACGTGGCATCCGATGCGTCCGAGCTCGCGTTCCGCGATGAGCTCGCCTCCACGGAGGCGAAGGTCATCGTGTTCACCAGAGATGAGCCGGGTGGGCTCCCCGAGCACTGGAGCTGGGCCGAGGGGGTCCGACTGGATGCCGAGCACCTGGAACGCGTCGTGGGCGACCTGGCGGCGCGGCATGCGTTCATCTCGGGCCCGCCGCGCCTCATCGCGGATCTCGCGCCGGCGCTGCACAAGGCGCGGTCGCTCACGACCGACGCCTTCGCCGGGTACTGAGCTCAGTCCGTCCGCTGGGCGGATGCCGGGTTCACCGGGATCCGGACCGTGAAGGTGGTCGACCCCGGTGCGCTGTCGACGACGATCTCGCCGTGGTGGCCGTCGACGATCGCCTTCACGATCGCCAGCCCCAGCCCCGTGCCACCGGTCTGACGCGCCCGGGAGCTGTCGCCCCTGGCGAACCGTGCGAACAGCTCCTCTCGGACCGCAGGGTCGATCCCAGGGCCGTCGTCATGCACTCGCAGGATGCCGTGGTCGCCGTCCCGTGCCACGGTCAGCGTGATGCGCGTGCCCGCGGGGGTGTGCGTGCGCGCGTTAGCGAGCAGATTGGTGACGACCTGGTGCAGGCGTCCGGTGTCGCCGACGACGGTGACTGGCTCCTCCGGCACCTCGATCTCCCACGCGTGATCGGGTGCGGTGGGGCGGGCGTCGGCGACGCCTTCCACGGCGAGCTGGGTGAGATCCACGGTGCCGTACACGAGTTCGCGACCCTCGTCGAGGCGCGCGAGCAGCAGCAGATCCTCGACGAGCCTGGTCATCCGCAGCGACTGCGCCTGAATGCGCTCCAGTGCCGATCCCGTGCTCTCCATCGTGGCGGAGGCGGTCGTCGTGCCGGCCTGCTCCGCCTTCTCGAGGGCTTTCAGGGACAGCTCGGAGTAGCCGCGGATCGACGCCAGCGGCGTGCGCAGCTCGTGGCTCGCATCCGCGACGAAGCGCCGCATGCGCTCCTCGTTCTGCTGGCGCGCCGACAGCGAGTTGTCGACGTGGTCGAGCAGGGTGTTCAGCGCGGCTCCGACGAGTCCGGTCTCGGTGCGCGGGTCGGCCTCGGTGGCCGGCACGCGTTCGGTGATGGAAACCTCGCCGCGGTCGAGCGGCTGGTTCGCGACGCGGGTCGCCGTCGCGGCCACGGCGCGCAGCGGGCGCAGTCCGACGCGGATCGTGATCGCGGTCGTCAGGGCGAGCAGGATGAGTCCGCCGAGTGTCGCCATGGCGATGACGGTGAACAGGCGCGTGAGCGTGTTCTGGATCTCGTCGCGGGGGAGGCCGGTGACGACCGTGATGCCCTGCGAGGTCTGCTGCGCCGTCAGCCGATAGGAGCCGAGATCAGTGATGTTCACGGTGAAGAGCGGCCCATCGTGCAGGTGCGCGTCGATCTCGCGCAGCTGCGACTGGGTGAGCACGACCGGGGCATCCTGCTGCGCGACGGCACCACTGGCGCTCATGCCGCTGCCGCCGATCGCCAACAGGACGTAGCCGTTCTGGGCCGGCCACTCCGCCAGCACATCGGCGGCGGTCAACTGGTCGCCGAGGAGCTGCTGCTGCACCGGCTGCTGCGAGACGATGTAGGAGAGCTGGGTCGCCGACTGCCGGACCTTCTCGTCGAGCTGATCCTCCAGCGTGCGCCCCAGCGTCGCGCTCGTGATGAGCGCGACGACGATGAGGATGAGGGAGACGAACCCGATCACGGCAGCCATCAGTCGGGTCTGCAGGCTGAGCGGTCGCCGCGCCGGGCTCGTCGAGGTCACTGCGGAGCCTTGATCATGTAGCCGACGCCGCGCACCGTGTGCAGCAGCGGGGTCCGGCCGGCATCGATCTTCTTGCGCAGATACGAGATGTACAGCTCGACCACGGAGGACTTGCCGCCGAAGTCGTAGCTCCACACCCGGTCCAGGATCTGCGGCTTGGAAAGCACGCGCCGTTCGTTGCGCATCAGGTAGCGCAGCAGCTCGAACTCGGTCGCGGTGAGCTCGATCTCCTCGCCGGCGCGCTCGACTTCGTGGCTGTCCTCGTTCAGCGTCAGGTCGGCGACACGAAGGATCGACTGCGCGTCGTCGGCGGTGGCGTGTCCGGTGCGGCGGATGATCGCGCGCAGACGCGCGATGATCTCCTCCAGGCTGAAGGGCTTGGTGACGTAGTCGTCGCCCCCGGCGGTGAGACCCGCGATGCGGTCGCCGACGGCATCCTTCGCGGTGAGGAACAGCACGGGCACGAAGTTGCCTGATTCGCGCAGGCGCTTGAGCACGGCCATGCCGTCGAGGTCGGGCATCATGATGTCGAGCACCAGCGCGTCGGGTTCGAACTCGCGCGCGACCTGGAGGGCCTCGAGGCCGGATGCCGCGGTGCGCACCTCCCAGCCCTCCATGCGCAGCGCCATCGAGAGCAGGTCGGTGAGCATCTGCTCGTCGTCGACGGCGAGGATGCGCAGGGGGGAGCCGTCCGGGCGACGGAGGTCGGGCTGATCGGTGGTCATGTCCCTATTCTGCGGAGTCTCCTATGTGATTTCTATGGAGCGCGTTATGGGCTGGCTGTGAATAGCGAACTGCAATGCGATTAGTCTTCCGGGAGGACCAGGAGAGGAACGCCGAAGGTGACGATGCAGCAGGGTGACGCAGGCGCAGGACAGCATGAGTGATCTCATCGAACGGGTCGAGGCGTTCCCCGTGGCGCCGCGCTGGCTGTTCGTCCGCATCGAGACGTCGGAGGGCCTGGTGGGCTGGGGCGAGGCATCCCTGGAGGGATACGCGGACGTCGTCCGCGCCGCCGTCGATCAGTTCGCCGACTACCTGCTCGGGAAGGATGCCGGTCTCATCGAGGAGCACTGGCAGGTGCTCTCCAAGGGGCAGTTCTATCGCGGCGGAGCAGTGCTGGCCAGCGCGGTCGCCGGTGTCGATCAGGCGCTGTGGGATCTGAAGGGCAAGCGGCTCGGCGTCCCAGTGCACAATCTGCTCGGCGGCGCGGTGCGCGAGCGCATCCGCGCGTACGGTTGGGTCGGCGGCGACGAACCGTCCGAGGTCGCGGATCACATCGCCGCGCAGCTCGCCGTCGGCTTGACCGCGGTGAAGATGAACGCCTCCGGTCGCATGAGCCGCAACGGCTCGGTCGCCGAGCTCGACGGCGTCGTGTCCCGCGTCGCGAGCGCCCGCGAGGTGCTCGGCCCCGACCGGGATGTCGCGGTCGATCTGCACGGCCGCTTCACGCTCGCGACCGCGCGCCGACTCGCGCCCTTGCTGGAGCCGCTGCATCCGTTCTTCATCGAGGAGCCGGTCGTCCCCGAGAACTCGCACATGATCGGTCGCATGGTCGAGGCCACGACGATCCCGATCGCCACGGGGGAGCGGCTATACAGCAGGCAGGAGTTCCTCCCCATGCTGCAGGCAGGCACGGCCATCCTGCAGCCGGACGTCTCCCATGCCGGCGGGATCTCGGAGGTGCGCCGGATCGCAGCGCTCGCCGAGACCTTCGATGCCGTCATCGCCCCGCACTGTCCGCTCGGGCCTCTTGCGCTGGCCGCGTGCCTTCAGGTCGGCTTCGCGACGCCGAACCATCTGATTCAGGAGCAGTCGATCGGCATCCATTACAACGCCGGTGCCGAGGTGCTCGACTACGTCGCGGACACCGAGCCGCTGCGGTTCGTGGACGGTCATTTCGCTCGGCTCACGGGAGCGGGGCTCGGGGTCGAGATCGACGAACGCGCCGTCCGGGATGCCTCGGCGCGATGGGAGCGGTGGCAGACGCCCGTGTGGCGGCATCCGGACGGTTCTCTGGCCGAGTGGTGAACACTGTTCGCCACTGATCCGAAGAGGCCAGAGCAGTGGCCGGATGTCCGTGGCCGGGTCTAACGTCGTGGCATGACCGATACCGTCATCGTCCGTCCGTCCACCGTCTCGGAGGTCGCCGCCGTCGTGCAGCGGGCTCGTACGGAAGCAGCACCCCTGACCGTCGTCGCCGGCGGCCACGGCGTCTGGTCACATGGTTCGTCGCCTGGACTGCGCATCGAGCTCTCCGAGCTCGCCGACATCACGATCGAGGGAACGACCGTCCACGTCGGGGGCGGAGCGCTGTGGGGCGACGTCGCTTCCGCGCTCGCTCCGCACGGGCTCGCCATCAGCTCCGGTGACACCGCGACAGTCGGCGTCGGCGGACTCACGCTCGGCGGCGGCATCGGCTGGATGGTCAGGGCGTGGGACCTCGCCGTGGACCAGCTCGTGGGTGCCGAGGTCGTCACGGCGACGGGCGAGGTCGTCGAGACGTCCGCCACGGAGAACGCCGATCTGTTCTGGGCGCTGAGGGGCGGCGGCGGCAACTTCGGCGTCGCCACGCGCTTCGATTTCGCCGCCCACGCGCTCGACGGCATCGCCTTCGCCGAGAACTCCTTCACCGGCGACCCGGCGACAGTGCTGCGCGCGACGCGCGACGTCATGCGGTCGGCGCCGCGCGAGCTCACCGTTACCTACATGGACGTCCCACCGATGGACCCGAGCGCGCCGGCCGGCGCGAGCCTCAGCGCCGTGTGGGCTGGGGCGGAGCCCGATCGCCTGCGGGATGCTCTCGCCCCGATCAGCGCGATCGACGGCGTCTCGACCACCATCACGACGCCCGCGTACCGCGACATCCTGATGGTGCCGCCGACGCCCCCCGAGGGGGCGGAGCAGGCTCCTCCGGGGTTCATCGGCGGAAACGGTCTCTTCGCCAGACTCGACGATGAGCTGATCGACGCTCTGGTGGCGTTCCGCGCCGCCTATCCGGTGTCCGTCGTGTTCCTGCGATCGCTCGGCGGCGCGTTCGGCGAGGTCGAGCAGGAATCGACGGCGTTCCCCGCACGCGCGGCTGCCTGGTTCGTGATGGCCGGCGCCTTCGACATCCCTGATCTGGTCGATGAGGACGCGCGGGCGCGGATCGTCGCCGACTGGGAGCGGATCGCGCGGGGCCGCATCGCGGAGTACGGCAACTTCTCGCCGGTGGAGCGACCGGCGGATGTGCCAGGCATGTTCAGCGGTCCAGGGTACGAGCGACTCCTCGAGGTCAAACGGCGCTGGGACCCAGAGAACCTGTTCCAGCGCAATCACAACATCGCGCTGTGAACGCAGAAGGACCGGGAGCCGCTGGCTCCCGGTCCTTCTGCGGTGTCACGTCAGTGCGTGTCTTCGGCCTCGATCTCGGTGCGGTCGCCCGACCACAGCGTGTGGAAGGTGCCTTCCTTGTCGATGCGCTTGTAAGTGTGCGCTCCGAAGAAGTCGCGCTGGCCCTGGACCAGTGCCGCCGGCAGACGATCGGCGCGGAGGCCGTCGTAGTACGACAGAGACGACGAGAACGCCGGTGCCGGGATTCCGGCCTGCGCGGCCGACACGACGACGCGGCGCCACGCGGCCTGCGCGCGCGTGAGCGCCTCGGCGAAGTACGGAGCGGTCATCAGCACCGGCAGGTCGGCGTCCTCGGCGTACGCGTCGGCGATGCGGTTGAGGAACTGGGCGCGGATGATGCATCCACCGCGCCAGATCTTCGACACGGCGCCCAGGTCGATCGACCACTCGTACTCGGCGGCTCCCGCGCGGATCTCGTCGAAGCCCTGCGAGTAGGCGACGATCTTCGACGCGTACAACGCGAGGCGGACGTCCTCGATGAACGCGGCCTGATCGGCGACGGTGAACGCCTCGTCGGGTCCGGGGAGGGCGCCGGCGACGGCGCGCTGCTCGGGGTGGCTGGAGAGCGAACGCGCGAAGGTCGCCTCGGCGATGCCCGAGACGGGGACGCCGAGCGAAAGAGCCGTCTGCACGGTCCACGCGCCGGTGCCCTTGGCGCCGGCCTGGTCGAGGATCACGTCGACGAGTGGCTTGCCGGTCTCGGCGTCCACCTGGCGCAGCACTTCGGCGGTGATCTCGATGAGGTACGACTCGAGCTCGCCCTTGTTCCACTCGGCGAAGATCTCGGCGATCTCGGCCGGGGACTTGCCCGTGCCGCGACGGATCAGGTCGTAGGCTTCGGCGATCAGCTGCATGTCGGCGTACTCGATGCCGTTGTGCACCATCTTGACGAAGTGACCTGCACCGTCGTGTCCGATGTGCGTGACGCACGGCTCGCCCTCGGCGACAGCGGCGATCGACTTGAGGATCGGGCCGAGCGTGATCCAGGACTCGTCGGAGCCGCCGGGCATGATCGACGGGCCGAGCAGCGCGCCCTCTTCGCCACCGGAGATCCCGGCGCCGACGAAGTTGATGCCCGTCTCGCGGACGGCCTTCTCGCGGCGGATCGTGTCGGGGAAGTACGCGTTGCCGCCGTCGACGATGATGTCGCCCGGTTCGAAGACCTCGACGAGCGAGTTGATCACGGCATCGGTCGGGCCGCCGGCCTTGACCATGATGATCGCGGTGCGCGGCTTCTGCAGCGAGTCGGCGAACTCCTGGTACGTCTGCGCGGGGACGAAGCCCGCCTCGGGGTGGGCGTCGAGGACGGATTGCGTCTTCTCGTAGCTGCGGTTGAAGATCGCCACCGTGTTGCCCTCGCGGCTGGCGAGGTTGCGGGCGAGGTTCGAACCCATGACGGCGAGTCCGACGACTCCGATGTTCGCTGATGCTTCGGGCACAGAATGCTCCTCGATCGTGAAGTAGGGGATTGCTCCCAGATTATCGCGGCCCGGACCCTCGGCGTGTCCGTGTGTCGCGGGAGGTGATGAAACCGGAGTCGGTGAGACGTCGTGCCGGCTCGGACGCTCGTCCGCGAGCTCGCGGACGCGTCTCGCGGCGGGCGGTCAGTCCTTGCGGTATCCGGAGCGGCCGAGCGAGAACAGCGCGCCGATCGTGAACACGCCTGCGCAGACGGTCATGGCACCGATCAGCCAGGCGATCGCGTGGGAGAGGAAGGCGCCGTCGATCATTGTGCAGGACTCCAGATTCGTGGGATTTCGTCGAGTGTCTTCACTCTACCGGTGCATCGGGTACGCTTGAGTGGTTCCTCGGCGAGGGATGCTTCGCGTGCGCGGCATCCGTGATCGACGCGGCGAAGCTGTCATCGTGGCTGTTTTCCTCGCGTCTGCTCGAGAAGCCGAACTCAAGACCACCACGCGGCCCTTCGTCGCGTGCCCCGAAGGAGAACCAATGTCTGACGACACCAAGGTCATCGCCGAGCTGCGCGACAGCTTCGGCAAGGGCTTCGCCCGCCGCCTGCGCGCTGCAGGAAAGATCCCCGCCGTTCTGTACGGCCACGGCACGGAGCCGGTGCACGTCGCACTGCCCGGCCACCAGGTCGCCCTGATCATCCGTCGCGCCAACGCGCTGCTCGAGCTCGACATCGAGGGCAAGTCGCACCTCGCGCTCGTCAAGGATGTCCAGAAGGACCCGGTGCACCAGATCATCGAGCACATCGACCTGCTGGTCGTGAAGAAGGGCGAGAAGATCCAGGTCGACGTCCCGCTCGTCGTCACGGGCGAGTCGTTCGCCGGCACGATCGTCAACCTCGAGAACACGACGCTCGCCGTCGAGGTCGAGGCGACGCACATCCCGCAGCACTTCGAGGTCTCGGTCGAGGGCCTGGAAGAGGGCGCGCACATCACCGCCGCCGACGTGGCGCTGCCCAAGGGTGCGTCGCTTCTCGCGGACCCCGAGCTTCTCATCGTCGCGATCTCCGTCCCGGCTGCCGCTGAGGCCGCCGAGGAGACCGACGGCGAGGCCGAGGGTGCAGACGAGGCTCCGGCAGCCGAGGCCGCAGCGGAGTAATCCCGCCGGCACGACTTCGACAGAGGGGACACGAGCGATCGTGTCCCCTCTGTCATATTCTGACGATGTTCGAGAGGAGCCGGACGTGGCGGACACGTGGCTGATCGTGGGGCTGGGCAATCCTGGCCCCCGCTACGAGACCACGCGGCACAACGTCGGCCAGATGGTCATGGACGAGCTCGCCGGCAGACGGAACGAGTCGTTCCGCGCGCACAAGGCGGGCGCGAGGGTGGTCGAGACCTGGCTGCGCCCCGGCGGCGACAAGCTGATCCTGGCGAAGCCCAACACGTTCATGAACGTGTCCGGTACCCCGGTGGCCGCTCTGGCTCGGTTCTACTCGGTGCCGGCCGAGCGCGTCGTGATCGTGCACGACGAACTCGACATCCCGTTCGATTCGATCAAGCTCAAGATCGGCGGAGGGCCTGGAGGGCACAACGGAGTCCGCGACGTCGCGAGCGCCCTGACGACGCCCGAGTTCCCGCGGGTGCGGGTCGGCATCGGGCGGCCGCCGGGGCGTCAGGATCCGGCGGACTGGGTCCTGTCGCCGTTCGTCGCGGACGAGCGCAAGAACCTGCCGGTCCTGATCGCGGATGCCGCGGATGCCGTGGAGACGCTCGTCGCGGACGGGCTGCTCGCCGCGCAGCAGAAGCACCACGCGCCGCGCTGACGCGTCAGGCCATCCCCGCAGCGCCGACGGCTGCGCCCACGCTCAGCGCGATGAAGACGGCGGTGAAGAACACCACAGGGCCGAGGACGGCGACGACGAGCGCCGCGATGCCCTGGCCACGACCGCGCCGCTTCACGATCGCCAGGATGCCGAGGATGAACGCGGCGATCCCGACGACCGTGCCGGTCCAGAACGCGATCTCGGTCCACAGCACCTCGTCGCGTGCGGGGGACAGGAACGCCAGCGAATCCAGATCGGCGGAGGTGACGTCCTCGAGTGCCCCGGGGATGATGCTGCCGACGGCGAACGCAGCGACGGCGCCGACGAGGGGAACGAGGATCGCCGCGACGAGCGACAGGATCAGCGCGACGGCACCCGTGGTCCGCGACTGCGGCTCCGGGGCCGTCGGTGCGGCGTACGGACCGACGGCGCTCTGGTACCCGCCCGCCGGGGCCTGATACGCACCGACCGGAGCCTGGTACACGGCGGCCTGAGGAGCCGAGACCGGGTACCCGGGCGCTTGGTACCCCGGCGCCTGGTATCCGGGCGCCGGGAACTCCTGGGCCTGCGGCACGGGCGGCGCCTGCGGCACCGGCGGCGCGGCCGGGGGAGCGGGCGAGCGGAAGGCGTCGGGCTGCTGCGGGTCGGTCACGCACCCATCCTATGTCTCGCCGTGCGCGACGAACGGGACCGTGCGCTCGACGAGACAGCTCGGATTCAGACGCGACGCAGGAGGCCGACCCTGTCGTACACGGCCGCGAGAGTCTTGTCCGCGACGGCATCCGCCTTCGCCGCATTGACCGCGAGGATGCGGTCGAGCTCGGCAGGGTCGTCGAGCAGCTCTATGGCGCGGTCGTGCACCGGTGCGAACTCATTGACGACGACCTCGGCGAGTCCCTTCTTGAAGTCCCCGTAGCCGCGGCCAGCGTACTCGTCCTCGATCGAGGGGACCTGGCGGCCGGTGAGGGCCGCGTAGATCGTCAGCAGGTTCGATACACCGGGCTTGTTCTCCCGATCGAACCGCACGCTGCCCTCGGTGTCGGTGACGGCGCGCATGATCTTCTTCGCCGTCTTCGCCGGGTCGTCCAGCAGCCACAGGACGCCGGCGTCGCTCTCGGAGGACTTCGACATCTTCGACGTCGGGTTCTGCAGATCGTAGATCCGGGCGGTATCCTTCTGGATCACCGGCATCGGGACGACGAACGTCTCGCCGAAGCGGGAGTTGAAGCGTTCGGCGAGGTCACGGGTGAGCTCGACGTGCTGCTTCTGATCGTCGCCGACGGGCACGACATCCGTCTGGTACAGCAGGATGTCGGCGGCCATCAGCACGGGATACGTGAACAGGCCGACCGAGGTGGCGTCCGCGCCGTACCGCGCCGACTTGTCCTTGAACTGGGTCATCCGCCCGGCCTCGCCGAAGCCGGTGATCGTCGAGAGGATCCACGCGAGCTCGGCGTGCGCGCGCACGTGCGACTGGACGTACAGGGTGGACTGCGACGGCTCGATACCGGCCGCGATGTACTGCGCCGCCGTGCGGCGCGTCTTCTCGCGCAGCTCCTTCGGGTCCTGAGCGACGGTGAGCGCGTGCAGGTCGACGACCGAGAAGTAGGCGTCGTAGGAATTCTGCAGATCCCGCCACTGCAGCAGCGCCCCGATGTAGTTGCCGATCTGGAGGGAGTCGGCTGAGGGCTGCATTCCGGAGTAAAGGCGAGGTTTCGTCACGCTCTCAATCCTAGGGCGGCGTGGCGTCGCGCTGATGCTTCCTGACACACTCGGGGGATGAACTCGACGAGCGAGCGAGGGAGCCGCGCGGTGCGGATCACCGGGATCGTGCTCACGATCGTGTTCGGCCCGCCGTTCGTGCTCTTCGCGGGTATGACGCTCAGCAGCCGTTTCGGTGGAGCAGGTTCCGATCCGCACGGCTATGCGCTGATCTTCGGGTCGCTGTTCGCGATCGCGCTCGCGATTCCGCTCACCCTGAGCGTCCCGCTCATCTTCCCGCGAGGCCGCAGGGCGACCGCCGGGCTCGTGAGCGCGGCCGCCTTCCTCGTCGTCACGGTCGGTCTCTTCGCGGTCCTGCTCACCGCATAGTCGGATGCCGCCCTGTCAGGTCGTCAGTAGCGGTAGTCCACCACGACGGGGGCGTGGTCGCTCCAGCGCTGGTCATAGGATGCCGCGCGAGCCACCTGGTAAGACTCCACGCGCTCGGCCAGTGCGGGGCTCGCGAGGTGGTAGTCGATCCGCCAGCCGGAGTCGTTGTCGAACGCCTTGCCGCGCATCGACCACCAGGTGTACGGACCCTCGATCTCGCCGTGGAAACGGCGCCCGACGTCGATCCAGCCGAGGCCCGTGCCGTCGCCCTCCGGCGCGTAGGGGCGCGTGTCGCTGAGCTGCCCGACCATGCCTCGGCCGATGCCCTCCTGACCGGCCACTGGTTCGCCCGCGGCGCCGAGGAAGCGGTCGAAGTAGGCCCGCTCCCGCGCCAGGAATCCGGACTTCTTGACGTTGCCCTTCCAGTTCAGGATGTCGAGGGGGCGGTGCCCCACGTTCAGGTCACCGGTGATCAGCGCCAGAGCGCCGTCAGCGCTCAGCTGCGACATCCGCTGCTCCATGGCGTCGAGGAACTTCCACTTCTCGTCTTGCTTGGGGGTGTCGGCTTCACCGGAGTGCACGTAAGCGCTCACGACCGTCAGCGTCCGATCGCCGAGCGGGAACTCGGCTTCGATCCAGCGTCCCTTCGAATCGAAGTCGTCAGGTCCGAACGCGGTCCGGCTGGCGGCTGCCGGCGTCCGGCTCGCGATCGCGACGCCCGCGCGTCCCTTGGCCGTGGCCTCGTCGTGGACGATGGACCAGCCCGGCAGTGCCGCTTCGAGGTGCTCGTCCTGCCCGCGCACCTCTTGAAGGGTCAGGATGTCGATGTCCGCGGCGTCCAACCAGGTGCTCATGCCGTTGCGGACGGCCGCCCTGATCCCATTGACATTGACTGTGGCGATACGCAGATGAGGCATCTGCCCAGCCTATTCGGAGCGTCGGACATCGCCGTCGGCGATGGTCTTCCGGGCTGACGGACGGACCCGTTTGGTTGGTGCAGGGGGAGCGGCGGCCTCGACCTGTTCCAGTTCGTCCTGCGCTTCCCTGACGGCGCGGTCCGCGGCCCAGATCCGGTACCAGGGCGCGATCGTGCGCGCCTCCTGCGCGGTCCGCAGCCGGACCTGCGCGGCGACGAGCAGTGCCTTGTGCTCGGCGGCCAGGCGTTCCGCTTCGGACTGCGGCAGCAGGGCGATGTGGTTGTCCTGCGCGGCGACCGCGATCCAGGATGCCGCGACGAGGAGCACGATACCGATCAGGCGGAACCACAGCAGCATGACGATGAACACCGTGAACGTGGCGAGCAGCGGATTCGACGGCGTGTAGCTGAGGAACAGGCCGAAACCGAGCTGCAGCACCGTCGTCGCGGCCGCGCCGAGGAACGCGCCCGGCATGATGCGCCGCCACGTGAGCTGAGTGCCGGTGAGGAAGCGGAACAGTCCGGCCAGCAGCACGGTGTTGACGATGTACAGGATCGCTATCGTGACCAGACGCACGGTGAGGGAGGACAGAGTCGACGCACCGCCCAGCCCGATCAGCGTGAACACGAACTCGAGTGCCCAGGTTCCGAGCGTGCCGAGTGCGGTGCCGAGGACGAGTCCAGCCCCGAACACGATCGCGGCCAGGAAATCCAGTCCCTTCAACAGGAAGTAGTTGCGTCGATCGGGCGGGATGCCGA
The DNA here is from genome assembly GCF_054798195.1 of Microbacterium sp. GXF0217. NCBI lineage: Bacteria > Bacillati > Actinomycetota > Actinomycetes > Micrococcales > Microbacteriaceae > Microbacterium > Microbacterium sp. GXF0217. The sequence continues at coordinate 512,838 of NZ_JBSJZG010000003.1, forward strand.
AGACGCCTCGGACCGCGCGGCGGGCGAACGAGATGGCGCCGACCGCGGTCCACACCAGCGTGCCGAGAGCGATCGCACCGGTGATGCTGAAGGTCCCGGTGGTCCCGCTGGCGATCTCCTGCACCTGGTCGGGAGTGATCAACCCGCCATCCACGATGAGCCCTGGAACGTAGTTGTTGATGACGTTGATGAGGCCGTCGACCGCCTCGGCGTTGCCGCCCAACCAGAGTCCGGCGATCGCGAAGGCGACGTACACGGCGGCGAACCCGGCGAACAGCGCCTGATAGCTGACACCGGCGGCGAGGAGGAAGCCCTCGTGCTGGAGGAAGTTGCGCCACACGCGCACGGGAAACCACGCGAGCGTGCGATGCGTGATCTCCGTGGCGCGGGAGATCGGCTGCTCGAACCGCTCTCGCAGACTCGCCTGCGTCTCATCCCAGCGGGCGCGGAGATTCTGCTCCTCGCGCGCGGCGACATCGGCCAGGCCGCGCTGGTCGCGCGCGCTGGGCGTCGGCGTCGGCGTGCTGTCGGGGCGGCTCACCCTGTCAGGTTAGCGAAGGGTCAGGGACGGCCGCGCAGGACCGCCTGCTTGACCTCGGCGATCGCCTTGGTCACCTCGATGCCGCGGGGGCATGCCTCGGAGCAGTTGAAGGTCGTGCGGCAGCGCCACACGCCCTCCTTGTCGTTGAGGATGTCGAGGCGGACGCCGGCGTTGTCGTCGCGCGAGTCGAAGATGAAGCGGTGCGCGTTCACGATCGCGGCCGGTCCGAAGTACTGGCCGTCGGTCCAGAAGACCGGGCACGACGAGGTGCACGCAGCGCACAGGATGCACTTGGTGGTGTCGTCGAAGATCGCGCGGTCCGCGATCGACTGCGTGCGCTCCTTGCCCTTCTCAGGCGTCGTGCTCGCGACGAGGAACGGCTGCACCTCGCGGTAGGAGGCGAAGAACGGCTCCATGTCGACGATGAGGTCCTTCTCCAGCGGCAGGCCCTTGATCGCCTCGACGTAGATCGGCTTGGAGATGTCCAGGTCCTTGATCAGCGTCTTGCAGGCGAGGCGGTTGCGGCCGTTGATGCGCATCGCATCGGATCCGCAGATGCCGTGCGCGCAGGAGCGGCGGAAGCTCAGCGAGCCGTCCACCTCCCACTTGATCTTGTGCAGTGCATCGAGGACGCGGTCGGTGGAGTACAGCTCCACGTCGTAGTCGACCCAGTGCGGCTCGGCATCCACTTCGGGGTCGAAGCGGCGGATGATGAAGGTGACGAGGAAGGACTGGATCTCCGCGTCCGCGGCGGAATCGGCGGTGTGCGCCTCTGCGACAGCGGTGGACATGTCAGTACTTCCTCTCCATCGGCTGGTAGCGGGTCTGGACGACCGGCTTCGAGTCGAGCTTGATGTGGTCGGACGGCGTCGACGAGTGGGGGTCGCCGGTCAGGTACGCCATGGTGTGCTTCATCCAGTTCTCGTCGTCGCGCTTCGGGAAGTCATCGCGCATGTGACCGCCACGGCTCTCCTCGCGGTTCTGCGCGGCGTAGACGACGACCTCGGCGAGGTCGAGCAGGAAGCCGAGTTCGACGGCCTCGAGCAGGTCGGTGTTGAACCGGTGGCCCTTGTCGTCGACGTGCACGTTCTTGTAGCGCTCGCGCAGCTCGGCGATCACGCCGAGGACGTGCTCGAGCGACTCGTGCGTGCGGAAGACCTGCGCGCCCTTGTCCATCTCGTCCTGCAGCGTCTTGCGGAGCACCGCGATGCGCTCGGTGCCGGCGTTGGTGCGCAGGCCCTCGATCATGTCCGACACGAAGCCGGCGGCGTTCTCGGGCAGCGGCACGAACTCCGCGTTCTTCGCGTATTCGACGGCGTTGCGTCCTGCACGCTTTCCGAACACGTTGATGTCGAGCAGCGAGTTGGTGCCGAGGCGGTTCGAGCCGTGCACCGAGACGCAGGCGCACTCGCCGGCGGCGTAGAGCCCCGGCACGACCGTGGTGTTGTCGCTGAGCACTTCGGCGTCGTTGTTGGTCGGGATGCCGCCCATCGCGTAGTGCGCGGTGGGCATGACGGGCACGGGCTCGACGACCGGGTCGATGCCCAGGTAGGTGCGGGCGAACTCGGTGATGTCCGGGAGCTTGGTCTCGAGGATCTCGGCGCCCAGGTGCGTGCAGTCCAGCAGCACGTAATCCTTGTTCGGGCCGGCGCCGCGTCCGTCCAGGACCTCCTGCACCATCGACCGGGCGACGATGTCACGCGGTGCGAGGTCCTTGATCGTGGGGGCGTAGCGCTCCATGAACCGCTCGCCGGACGCGTTGCGCAGGATCGCGCCTTCACCTCGGGCGCCTTCGGTGAGAAGGATGCCGAGGCCCGCGAGTCCGGTCGGGTGGAACTGGAAGAACTCCATGTCCTCCAGGGGCAGGTTCTTGCGCCAGATGATTCCGACGCCGTCACCGGTGAGGGTGTGCGCGTTGGAGGTGGTCTTGAAGATCTTCCCGAATCCGCCGGTCGCGAAGATCACGGCCTTGGACTGGAAGACGTGCAGCTCGCCCGTGGCGAGGTCGTACGCCACGACGCCGGCGATCTGCGTCGCACCCGCATCGTCCTTCACCGTGATGAGGTCGAGCACGTAGAACTCGTTGAAGAAGTTGATGCCCAGCTTCACGCAGTTCTGGAACAGCGTCTGCAGGATCATGTGGCCGGTGCGGTCGGCGGCGTAGCACGCACGGCGGACCGGCGTCTTGCCGTGCTCGGCGGTGTGCCCGCCGAAGCGGCGCTGGTCGATCTTGCCCTCGGGGGTGCGGTTGAAGGGCAGGCCCATGTTCTCGAGGTCGATGACCGCGTCGATGGCCTCCTTGGCGAGGATCTCCGCAGCATCCTGGTCGACGAGGTAGTCGCCGCCCTTGATGGTGTCGAAGGTGTGCCACTCCCAGTTGTCCTCCTCGACGTTCGCGAGGGCCGCGGCCATGCCGCCCTGCGCAGCACCCGTGTGGGAGCGCGTCGGGTAGAGCTTGGAGATGACGGCCGTCTTCGCGCCGGGGCCGGCCTCGATGGCCGCCCGCATGCCGGCGCCGCCTGCGCCGACGATGACGACGTCGAACTGGTGGTAGTGGACGCCGTCGCGGACGACGGAATCGTGAGTCTGGGTGGTCACTCTCTAGCTCTCTCTCAGTTCCCGACCGAACCGTTGGCCACGCACATGTCCCACAGGCTGCTGGACTCGGTCACGCCGAGGCAGGGGTCGAACGTGAACACGACCAGGGTGCCGAGCACGATCAGCAGGCCGGCGGCCAGGCCGAGTGCCCAGGTCAGCGCCTTGCGGGCGGTGGGGTGGGTGACGTAGTCGTTGACGATGGTGCGCATGCCATTGGCGCCGTGCAGGAGGGCGAGCCACAGCATGATGACGTCCCACCACTGCCACCACGGATCGGCGAACTTGCCGGCGATGAACGCGAAGTCGAGGGCGTGGATGCCCTCGCCGAGCATGAGGTTCACGAAGAGGTGGCCGAAGATGAGGATCACCAGGAGAACACCGGATGCCCGCATGAACATCCAGCCCCACTTCTCGAGGTTGAAGCGGCGCGTGCGGCGGCCGGACGGCGCGATCGCGGTCTGGGCGGTCATCAGTGTCCCCCTCCGAAGCCGGCGAACGCGAGTGCGAGATGGCGCGGCACGAAACCGGCCATCAGCACCGCCCACAGGCCGATGACGATCCAGAACATCTGGCGCTGGTAGCGGGCGCCGTTCGACCACAGGTCGACGAGGATGATGCGCAGGCCGTTGAGCGCGTGGAAGGCGATGCCGGCGACCAGCACGACCTCGCCGAACGCCATCACCGGGTTCTTGTACGTGCCGATGACGGCGTTGTACGCCTCGGGAGACACCCGGATGAGTGCTGTGTCCAGCACGTGCACCAGGAGGAAGAAGAAGATGGCGACGCCGGTGATGCGGTGAAGCACCCAGGACCACATGCCTTCGCGGCCCCGATAAAGGGTGCCGCGCGGGGTCTTGGATGTCGTCTCCGAAATCGACGGTGTCAAGCGAGTGCTTGCGGACACGGTCGTCCTCCCTGATCGATCTGTATCGGCAGCGCGCACAGGCGCGCCCGAACGCTGACCATCCTATTCCTGTTCAATCGCTGGGAGCGAGGAAGGCGAACCTAAGTATCTCGATGTCGAGATTTATCGACGCGCTAGGGTGAGGGGCATGACGGAGCCGATCGACGACTTCTACGCAGTGATTCCGGCCGGTGGCATCGGGAGTCGTCTGTGGCCCCTCTCGCGGGCGGACGCGCCGAAGTTCCTGCACGACCTGACCGGATCGGGCAACTCGCTGCTGCGCGACACCTGGGATCGGCTCGAGCCGCTCGCCGGCCCCGAGCGCATCGCCGTCGTCACCGGGCGAGCGCACAGGGCAGCCGTGGAGGGCGAACTGCCCGGCATCCCGGACATGAACGTGTTCCTGGAGTCCGAGCCGCGCGAGTCCGCCGCGGCGATCGGGCTGGCGGCGGCGATCCTGCACCGCCGCAACCCGGACGTCATCATCGGCTCGTTCGCGGCCGACCACGTCATCCGCGGGACGCGCACCTTCGAGTTCGCTGTCCTGCAGGCGGTGCAGGTCGCCCGCGCCGGATACATCTGCACCATCGGCATCCAGCCGTCGGAGCCGTCCGTCGGATTCGGGTATATCCGCAAGGGCGACGAACTCGTCGTCGACGGCGCGCCGGAGGCGGCGACCGTCGAGCGCTTCGTCGAGAAGCCGGATCTCGAGACGGCGAAGGAGTACTACGCCGACCGGTCGTTCCTCTGGAACGCGGGCATGTTCATCGCCAAGGCGAGCGTTCTGCTGGACGAACTCGCGGCCAACGAACCAGAGCTGCACGCCGGCCTGATCGAGCTGGCCGAGGCGTGGGACGATCGCGCGGCGCGCGGCCCGGCGGTGGACCGCATCTGGCCGGGGCTGAAGAAGATCGCGATCGACTACGCGGTCGCTGAACCCGCAGCGGAGAAGGGGCGCCTCGCCGTGATCCCCGGGCACTTCGACTGGGACGACGTCGGCGACTTCGCCTCGCTCACGAAGCTGATCACCAACGGGCGCAAGAACGACCTCGCAGTCCTCGGGCGGAAGGCGCGCGTGCTGTCGGATGCGGCGACGGGGATCCTGGTCAGTCAGACGTCGCGCGTGATCAGCCTCGTCGGCGTGCAGGACATCGTCGTGGTCGACACCCCTGACGCGCTGCTGGTCACCACGATCGAGCACGCGCAGCGCGTGAAGGGCGTCGTCGAGTCACTGAAGCTCACCGGTCGCGGCGACGTGCTCTGACGTCGAGAGAGACCGCTCTGTTTCGGGTTTGTAACCATTAACCGCACTGGTGTGCCAGGCGCCCGTAACACTGGGTAATTTGTCCTCGGGGCCTTGCGATCGGCGCAGGCCAGTAGTCGTGGAGGCTTACGTGACCATTTCCACTCGAAAGCGCGCATTCGCCGCGCTCGTGGCGACCGGGGTCGCCCTGTCGCTCGCAGGCTGTGGTGCAGCTCCGGAGGAGACCGAGGGGGAGGGCGCAGGACCTGTCGACTCCGACTTCCTGCCCTGCCTGATCTCCGACGCCGGCGGTTGGAACGACAAGTCGTTCAACCAGTCCGCCAAGGAGGGCATGGATGCCGCGGCTGAGGAGCTCAGCATCGAGCCGCTCGAGTTCGAGTCGGCCAACGACAACGACTACGCGCCCAACCTCGAGACCGCTGTCTCCGAGGGCTGCTCGTTCATCGTGTCCGTCGGCTTCAAGCTGTCGGCGGCGACCGTCGAGTCCGCGCTCGCGAACCCCGAGATCAACTACGCGATCATCGACGACTGGGCCGACAACGACTTCGACGGCGAGACGGATGCTCCGAACATCAAGCCGCTGGTGTTCGACACCGCACAGGCCGCCTACCTCGGCGGGTACGCATCGGCCGCATGGTCGGCGCAGAGCGGCGTGAACAAGGTCGGCACCTTCGGCGGCATGCAGATCCCGTCCGTGGCCGTGTTCATGGACGGCTTCCAGCTCGGTGTCGAGAAGTACAACGAGGACAAGTCGGGCGCGGTCGAGCTGTTCGGCTGGGATGCTGCGACGCAGAAGGGCTCGTTCACGGGCGGCTTCGACGCGAACGACACCGCCAAGGTCACCGCGCAGGGCGTGCTCGACCAGGGCGTCGACGTGATCCTCCCCGTCGGCGGACCGGTCTACCAGAGCGCGGCCGCCGCGATCCGCGACAGCGGCAAGGACACGCTGCTGGTCGGCGTCGACAGCGACCTCGCCGTCGCGGACCCGAGCGTGGCCGACCTCACCCTCGTCTCGATCATGAAGGCGATCGACGTCGCCGTCCAGGACGCGACGATCGCCGCCGCCGAAGGCGAGTTCGACGCGACGCCGTACGTCGGCACGCTCGAGAACGAGGGCGTCAAGCTCTCCGGCTTCGGCGACTTCGAGGCTGAGCTCCCCGAAGGCCTGACCGACGAGATCGCGACCCTGCAGGAGCAGATCATCTCCGGTGACATCACGGTGGAGTCCGAGAACTCCCCGTGAGCTGAGTGAGTTCGGACGGGGCGAGTGGTCGAATGCGACCGCTCGCCCCGCGCCGTGAACGGACACTTCAGGAAATCTTCTGGATAAGGTGCAGATATGAAGCTCGAACTTCGCGGCATCACCAAGCGATTCGGCAGCCTCGTCGCCAACGATCACATCGATCTAGTGGTCGAGCCGGGGCAGATCCACGCGCTGCTGGGTGAGAACGGCGCAGGCAAGTCCACGCTGATGAACGTCCTGTACGGCCTGTACCAGGCCGATGAGGGGGAGATCCTCCTCGATGACATCGTTCAGCATTTCCGCGGTCCAGGGGACGCGATGGCCGCCGGCATCGGCATGGTGCACCAGCACTTCATGCTCGTGCCCGTCTTCACGGTCGCCGAGAACGTCATGCTCGGCCACGAGCAGACGAAGGGTCCCGGCGTGCTCGACCTCGCCGCGGCCCGTGCACACGTGCGCGCCGTCGCCGAGCGATTCGGCTTCGAGATCGATCCGGATGCGGTCGTCGGCGACCTCCCGGTCGGCGTGCAGCAGCGCGTCGAGATCATCAAGGCGCTCTCCCGCGATGCGCAGGTGCTCGTCTTCGATGAGCCGACCGCGGTGCTCACCCCGCAGGAGACCGACGAACTGATGGGCATCATGCGTCAGCTGCGCGACGAGGGCACAGCGATCGTCTTCATCACCCACAAGCTCCGTGAGGTCCGCGAAGTGGCGGACACCATCACCATCGTTCGGCTGGGGCAGATCGTCGGCGAGGCATCCCCGACGGCGACCAACGCCGAACTGGCCACGCTCATGGTCGGGCGCGCCGTCGAACTCACCGTGCAGAAGCAGGCGCCGCAGCTCGGCGACGGCGGTCTCGAGGTCCGCGGGCTGCGGGTCCTGACCCCGACCGGCGCGATCGTGGTCGACGACGTCGACTTTACCGTGCGGCCGGGCGAAGTCCTCGCGATCGCCGGCGTGCAGGGCAACGGGCAGACCGAGCTGGTCGAGGCGCTGGTCGGCCTCGCGGCGCGCGTGGAGGGCTCCATCTCGCTGGACGGGGCCGAACTCGTCGGGCGGAGCGTGCGCGCGATCCTCGACGCCGGCGTCGGATTCGTGCCGGAGGATCGAACCGAGGACGGCCTGGTCGCGAACTTCACCGTGGCCGAGAATCTCGTCCTCGACCGGTCGGACGACCCGGCCTTCAGCAGCGCGGGCACTCTCAAGCGTGCAGCGCTCGAGGAGTTCGCCCACGCGCGCATCGCCGAGTACGACATCCGGGCGCAGGGCCCGCAGACGCTCGCTGGCACGCTCTCCGGAGGCAACCAGCAGAAAGTCGTCATCGCTCGCGAGATGAGCCGGGAGCTGCGACTGCTGGTGGCGGCGCAGCCGACGCGAGGCGTGGACGTCGGATCGATCGAGTTCATCCACAAGCGGATCATCGAGACGCGCGACTCCGGAGTTCCGGTCATCGTCGTGTCGACCGAGCTCGACGAGGTCGCGGCGCTTGCCGACCGGATCGCCGTGATGTACCGCGGTGCGATCATCGGGGTCGTCCCCGGTGATACGCCGCGCGAGAAGTTGGGACTCATGATGGCCGGTGTGGCGGATGCGGAGGTGACCGCGTGAGCGGATCGACACCCGGTGCGGGAGACGCGACGAAGGGGCTTCCGCCCGAGCAGCTGCCGCCGAGCTCCGGCATCCCCGGCAGCGAGCGGGCCGAACTCGCCCCGCCCCGAGGCAACGTCATCATCAAGGACATGCTGCGCAGCAACGCCGTGACGACGGTCCTCGCGATCGTGCTCGCCCTGATCGTCGGCGGCGTCCTGATCGCCGTGACGAACAAGGACGTGCAAGAGGCATCCGTGTACTTCTTCGCCCGGCCGGGGGACACCCTCGTCGCGGTGTGGGGCTCGGTGTACGACGGCTATGAGGCGCTCGTGCGCGGCGCGATCTTCAATGCCAGGGGCAACAGCTTCGCGGCGCAGATCAAGCCGCTGACCAACACGCTCGGTTTCGCCGCGCCGCTGATCGCCGCAGGTCTCGGCGTCGCACTGGCGTTCCGGGTCGGGCTGTTCAACATCGGCGCCCGCGGCCAGATGCTCTTCGGCGTCGCTCTGGCAGGGCTTCTCACGTTCCAGCTGAACCTGCCGATCTGGCTGCACATCCCGGCGATGCTGATCGTCGGCATCGCGGGCGGCGCGCTGTGGGGCGGCATCGCGGGTCTCATCAAGGCGCGGACGGGTGCGCACGAGGTGATCCTCACGATCATGCTCAACTACATCGCCTATTACCTGCTGCTGTGGATGATCCGCACACCTGGACTCCTGCAGAAGCCGGGGACGAACCAGGCCCTCGGCTCGCCGACGCCGGAGACCGCGCAGTTCCCGCCGTTGTTCGGGGCGCAGTTCCCGCTGTTGGATCTCGGCTTCGTGATCGTCATCGCGGCGACGCTGTTCGTGTGGTGGCTCATCGAACGCTCCTCTCTCGGCATGCGCATGCGGGCGGTCGGAGAGAACCCGCATGCCGCCCGTGCCGCCGGCATCAATGTGCAGCGCATCTACGTCTACGCCATGCTGTTCGCCGGTGGGCTCGCAGGCCTCGCGGGCATGAACCAGCTGCAGGGATCGGTCACCACCGGAATCACCGAGACGATCGACGCCGGGATCGGATTCGACGCGATCACCGTGGCGCTGCTCGGGCGCAGCCGCGCGTGGGGCACGTTCGCCGCCGGCATCCTGTTCGGAGCGCTGAAGGCCGGTTCCTTCTCGATGCAGGCGCAGGACATCCCCGTCGACATCGTGCTGGTCGTCCAGTCGCTCGTCGTGCTGTTCATCGCGGCTCCGCCGCTGCTGCGCTCCGTCTTCTTCCTCCCCAAGACGGATGCCGAGAAGGCCGCCAAGGCGAGAGCCAAGGCTGCGAAGAAGGCGGTGACCGCATGAGCGCCTCCGTGCAGACCCAGGCCGCCGACGGCACGGTGCGGCTCGCGACCGTGCGCGAGCGGCATTGGAAGACGCCGATCGTGCTCGCTGTGGCGACCGTGCTCCTCGCGCTGCTGTTCCTCCTCGTCCCACGAACAGGCACGAGCATCTTCCGCCTTGGAGACCCGGCGTCGGTCATCGAGATGCCGGACGTACCCCTGCCGACGACGGCCACGTCCTGGGTGCTGATCGTTCTGCTCGTGCTCATGGTGGCGCTCGCCGCCGTCCAGGCGTGGAACTACCGCAGCGTCCCGTTGTGGCTGATCTCCGTCTTCGGCGTCGTCGCGGTGTTCGCGTTCCTGGTGTGGGCCGCCGCCGGCGGTCTCGTACCGGTCACGAGCCTGCTGGTCGGAGCGGTGTCGTTGTCGGTCCCGCTCGTGTTCGGCGCACTCGGCGGTGTCATCGGAGAACGCGCCGGCGTCGTCAACGTCGCGATCGAGGGGCAGCTGCTGCTCGGGGCATTCTCGGCGGCTCTGCTGTCGAGCATCACCGGCAACCCGTTCGTCGGACTCATCGGCGCGATGATCGGCGGCGTTCTCGTGGCCAGCGTGCTCGCGGTCTTCGCGATCAAGTACCTCGTCGAACAGGTGATCGTCGGAGTCGTGCTGAACGTGCTCGTCACGGGACTCACGGGGTTCCTGTACGGCGCGCTGCTGGCGCCGAACGAGGCCGAGCTCAACACGGCGGCGCGCTTCTCTCGGATCAAGATCCCGGTGCTCGGAGACATCCCGATCATCGGTCCCGTGCTGTTCAACCAGACCGTGATCGTCTACCTGATGTTCGCGACTGTCGCGCTCGTCGCCTGGGGCCTCTACCGCACGCGATGGGGTCTGCGCCTTCGCGCCGTCGGTGAGCACCCGAAGGCCGCCGACACCGTGGGCATCAGGGTGAACCCGACCCGGTTCTGGAACGTGCTGCTGGCCGGTGCGATCGCCGGCGTCGGCGGCGCGTACTTCACGCTGGTGTCCGTTCCGCAGTTCGGCAAGGAGATGACGGCCGGCCTCGGCTTCATCGCCCTCGCCGCCGTGATCTTCGGCCGGTGGGACCCGATCCGCGCGACCATGGCCGCGCTGCTGTTCGGCTTCGTCACCAACCTGCAGAACCTGCTGACGATCTTGAAGACGCCCATCCCCGGCGAGTTCATGCTGATGCTCCCGTACCTGGTCACGCTCCTCGCGGTGGCCGGATTCGCCGGCCAGATCCGCGCACCTGCCGCGAGCGGCAAGCCGTACATCAAGAGCTGATCCACCCCAGGAGCTGAGGAACACATGACTGATATCGACTGGGACGAGCTCCGCTCGGTCGCCGCCGAGGCGATGACGAAGGCGTATGCGCCGTACTCGCGGTACAAGGTGGGTGCAGCCGCGCTCGTCGACGACGGCCGGATCATCGCCGGCTGCAACGTCGAGAACGCCTCCTACGGCGTGACGCTGTGCGCGGAGTGTGCGCTGGTCGGCGACCTGCACATGTCCGGAGGCGGCCGACTGGTCGCGTTCGTGTGCGTGAACGGCGAGGGGCAGACGATCATGCCGTGCGGCCGCTGCCGTCAGCTGCTCTTCGAGCACGCGACGCCCGGCATGCTGCTCGAGACCGTGTCCGGCATCCGCACGATCGACGAGGTGCTGCCCGACGCATTCGGCCCTCGTGACCTGGAAGAGGTGCGCTGATGGCCGTCGAGTCCCACGACGCGGTCGACGTCATCCGGGCCAAGCGCGACGGCGGGGTCGTCCCCGAACCGGCGTTGCGCTGGATGGTCGACGCCTATACCCGCGGCTATGTGTCCGACGCTCAGATGGCGTCGTTCGCGATGGCGGTGTTCCAGCGCGGCATGGACCGGGATGAGATCCGCGTGCTCACCGACGCCATGATCGCCTCGGGGGAGCGGATGAGCTTCGCCTCGCTCGGCAAGCGGACGGTCGACAAGCACTCGACCGGCGGCGTCGGCGACAAGATCACGCTGCCGCTGGCTCCGCTCGTTGCGGTCTTCGGCGTCGCCGTGCCGCAGCTGTCCGGCCGCGGGCTCGGCCACACCGGCGGCACGCTCGACAAGCTGGAGTCGATCCCCGGCTGGCGCGCGGCACTGAGCAACGACGAGATGTTCGCGCAGATGCAGTCCGACGTGGGCGCCGTGATCTGCGCCGCGGGCTCCGGGCTCGCCCCGGCGGACAAGAAGCTGTATGCGCTGCGCGACGTCACCGGCACGGTCGAGGCGATCCCGCTGATCGCCTCCAGCATCATGTCGAAGAAGATCGCCGAGGGCACCGACGCTCTGGTGCTGGACGTGAAGTTCGGCTCCGGAGCGTTCATGCAGGACATCGATCGTGCCAGGGAGCTCGCACGCACGATGGTCGCCCTGGGCACCGACTCGGGAGTGGCGACCACCGCGCTGCTCACGGACATGAACGTGCCGCTAGGCCTCGCCATCGGAAACGCCAACGAGGTCCGCGAATCCGTCGAGGTGCTCGCCGGAGGCGGCCCGACGGACATCCGGGAGCTCACGCTCGCGCTCGCCAGCGAGATGCTCGCGCTCGCCGGCCACCCGGATGCCGATGTCGAAGCCGCTCTCGATGACGGCCGAGCGATGGACAGCTGGAAGGCGATGATCCGCGCGCAGGACGGCGATCCGGACGCTCCGCTTCCGACCGCGCGCGAGACGCATGTCATCACCGCACCGGCCGACGGCGTCGTGACCCGCATGGAGGCGCTGCCGTTCGGCATCGCCGCATGGCGGCTCGGTGCCGGCCGGGCCCGCGCCGAGGATCCGGTCATCCACGCCGCTGGTATCGATCTGCACGCCAAGCCGGGCGATCGCGTGGTGGCGGGGCAGCCCCTGTTCACCCTCTCCGCCGATGACGAGGCGCGCTTCGCCCGCGCGATCGAAGCCGTGGAGGGTGCGTGGGAGATCGGAACCGACGCTCCCGGGACCGGGCCGCTCGTCCGCGAACGCATCACCGCGTAGGCTGTGAGCCGCACATCCACCCCCACCGCTGAGAGGTCCCCCATGTCGATCGAGCAGACCGGTGACGCCACTGTCCAGGGCGTCTCGTTGCGCAGCCTTCCCAAGGTCTCGCTGCACGACCATCTCGACGGTGCCGTGCGCCCGGAGACGATCGTCGAGCTGGCCGATGAGGCGGGACTCGCTCTCCCGGAGAAGGAGCCCGCGCGGCTCGGCGACTGGATTGCGAAGACGAGCGACTCCGGGTCGCTCGTGGAGTACCTCAAGACGTTCGATCTGACCGTCGGGGTCATGCAGACCGCCGCCGGTCTGACGCGGATCGCGCGCGAGTTCGTCGAGGACATCGCCGATGACGGCGTCATCTACGGCGAGGTGCGCTGGGCACCGGAGCAGCATCTGGCGGGCGGTCTCTCCCTCGAGCAGGCCGTCGAAGCCGTGCAGCAGGGCATCGAAGAGGGCGAGGATGCCGTGGACCGTGCCGGCCGCAGCATCCGCGTCGGTCAGCTCCTCAGCGCGATGAGCCACACCGGACGTGCGAGGGAGATCGCCGAACTCGCCGTCGGCTTCCGCGGGAACGGCGTCGTCGGCTTCGATGTCGCCGGTCCGGAGGACGGCTACCCGGCATCCCTGCACCGCGACGCCTTCGATTACCTCGCCGAGCAGTTCTTCCCCGTGACGGTCCACGCCGGCGAGGCCGCCGGGCTCGCGTCGATCCGTTCCGCGCTGCTGGACGGGCGCGCGCTGCGGCTCGGGCACGGCGTGCGGATCGTCTCCGACCTGCAGGTCATCAACCGCGAGGACGACGAAGTGCAGGTGCAGTTCGGCGACCTCGCGCGCTGGGTCCGCGACCGCGAGATCCCGCTCGAGCTCTCGCCGTCATCCAACCTGCAGACCGGCGCGATCGCCGCGTGGGGCACCGAGCTGGCCGACCACCCGTTCGACCTGCTTTACCAGCTCGGGTTCGCCGTCACGGTGAATGTCGACAACCGCACGATGAGTCGCACCTCGCTCACCCGTGAGCTGTCGCTGCTCGTCGACGCGTTCGGCTACGACCTCGATGATCTCGAGACGTTCCAGTTCAACGCCGCGGCGGCCGCGTTCCTGCCGGTCGAGGAACGCGAAGAGCTCGTGGAGATGATCGCCGAAGGCTTCGAGGACTGACCAGGCGCGCGATGGATGCCGCATCTGCTCGCGCCGTCGCGCGCACTCGTCTTCGTGCCCCTCGGCGTGTGCCGACCGACAGGTCGTTCGCGCAGATCGATCATGATCCGATGTTCTCGCGCGACATCTCCGGTGCGCGCGAAGTGATGGCGTATCCGTGCGGGCACCAGTCCCGGATCGGATGACCATGACTTCTCCGAGTGTGTTCATCGCCGGCCCGGCATCCTGGAACCGACTGGTCGTGCTCGATCGACTGCCCGAGCCGGTGCCGCATATGCAGTTCGCCGAGGACTCCTGGGAGACCGTCGGCGGCACCAGCGCCGGTAAGGCACTGAGCCTGACCGCGCTCGGTCGCGACGTGCTCCTGTATGCACTGAGCGCCGACGACGGGGACGGACGCCGCATCCGCTCCGCCCTGTCGGATGCCGGTGTGCCGACGCTCTGGGACGCGAGTGCGCAGACCGAGCGGCACCTCAACCTCATGACGAGGGCAGGGGAGCGCGTCTCGCTCTATCTCTCGGCGCCGGCCGCATCGGATGGCGCGCAGGATGTGCGACTCCGACAGGCGATGGCGTATGCCGATGCCCTCGTGCTGGACCTCGCGGCCGAGCCGATGCGCCTGCTGCCGATGGCTGCCGAGACCGCGACGCCGATCTGGGTCGATGTGCACGATTACGACGGCGAGGCCGCGTTCCATCGCCCGTTCCTCGCGGTCGCGGATGCCGTGTTCTGCAACGCGGACAGGCTGGCCGATCCGGTGGCGTTCCTGCACAGCCGCATCGCCGCCGGGGCGTCGCTTGCCGTGTGCACGCTGGGTGCGGATGGCGCGGTGGCCGTGGATGCGGATGGCTTCGAGCACCGAGTCGCCGCCGTGCCCGTCGAGGTCGAGGACACCAACGGGGCAGGCGATGCGTTCCTCGCTGGGGTCCTGGACGCACGGTTGCGCGGTGCTCCGGTGTCGCAGGCGCTCGAGGCGGGCGCTCGCTCGGCGTCGACCGTGCTCGGAACGCGCCACCTGCATCCGCTGCTGGAACCCGTGCTGGGCGGTGCCCCGGACGCTCGCTGACCGCACGGCTGCGACTCGCGCGTCGAGCGAGCCGGAACAGGCCGTTTCGGCTCAGCCGAGGGCGTCGGCGAACGGGCCGGCGAGGTCGGTGACGGTCGCGTGCATCTCGTCGTCCGAGATGGTCGGCGTGCCGTCGCCCGGCTGCGGACCGTAGTCGCCGAAGGAGGCGTGGGATGCGCCGTCGATCTCGACGAGTTCGGCGTCGGCTGGCAGCTGCGGACGCGCATCCGCGATCTTCTCTGGCGTCGACAGGCCGTCCTCGCTGCCGGCCAGACTCAGCACCGGCAGCGCGGTGTCGGACAGATCCGCGGAGCAGTAGGAGGCGAACAGCAGCAGCGCCTCGGCATCCGACGCGAGCTGGCAGGCGCGGACCCCGCCGAGCGAATGCCCGCCCACGATCCACGTGTCGATGTCCGGAACGGCCGACGTGAACGCGTCCATGCCGCGCGGGTCGAAGAACGCCAGGTTCAGCCATGGGCGGGTGATCACGACTGTGACGTCGTCCTCCGCGACGATGCCCTGGAGGATCGCGGCGTACGCCCACGGATCGACCTTGGCCCCGGGGATGAAAACCAGCCCGACGTCGCTGTCCCCATCGGCGGGGGACAGGACGATACCCTGATCCGCGTCATCGATCACGACATCCGGATTCTCGCGCACGCTCGCGAGTGGTTCCGGTTCGGCCGCCATGACACCGACCTGGCTCCACACCACGATGCCCACGATGCCGAGGACGATCACGGCGCCGATGCTTCCCAGGATCCAGGCGAGGATCCGCCGTCCGCGTTTCTTCATCACCCTTTCAGGCTAATGCCGCCGCTGGTGGTGCTCGACCGCGTCGCGCACGGCGGCGAAGAGCGGATGGTCGGCATCCAGGCCCGTGACGGATGCCGTGAAGCCGTCCGCATCCTCGGAGGCGAGGCGGCGCTGCAGTTCGACCGACTGCTCGTCGTCCGGGTCGTCGAAAGACAGGGCCGCGGCGACGGCGCCGACGAGCGCGGATGTCGACAGCCCGCGTTCGGCGGCCTCCGCGGCCGGTCCGATGAACCGCTCGTGACGCGAGAGCTTGCGCAGCGGCTGACGACCGACGCGCTGCACCGTGTCGATGAGCTCAGGGTTGCGGAAGCGCTCCAGGATCGTCGCGCGGTACTCCGCGAGTTCGGCCGGGTCGAGGCCGTGCACAGCGGTGAGCATCGCCGAGGTCTCCTCGAGTGCCGCGCCGACCGCCAGGGCGACCGCCGGGTCGGCGAGCGCGTCGGAGATGCGCTCGTGTCCGGCCGCCGCGCCGAAGTACGCGGTCGCGGCGTGCCCTGTGTTCACCGTGAACAGCTTGCGCTCGATGTAGGGGGCGAGATCGTCGACGAAGTGCGCACCGGGGATGCTCGGCAGCGCGCCGAGGAACGGGCCCTGCTCGATCGCCCACTCGAAGTACGGTTCGACCGTGACGTCGATTCCTCCGCCCTCCGGCTGAGCCGGCACGATCCGATCGACCGCGGTGTTCGCGAACGCGGCGCGAGCCGTCAGCGCCGGCGCGTCGTCGCCGGCGAGCCGCTCGATCTCGGCGCGCAGCTGATCGGTCGCCCCGATCGCGTTCTCGCAGGCCATGACCGCGAGCGGCGACGCATCATCCGGGCGACGGCGCAGACCCTCGACGATGGCCGGTGCGATGAAGCGCAGCACGGTCGGACCGACCGCGCACGTCGCGACGTCGGCGGTGGCGACCTCATCGGCCACGGCATCAGGGTCCGTGCGGCTGTTGACCGCGCGGAAGCCTGTCACGACGCGGTTCACGCCGCCGGGACCGGCCTCGCGGACCGTGTACCTGTCGGCGTGGTCGAGGGCGTCCACGAGGGCATCGGCGACGTCGGAGAAGACGACCTCGTAGCCGCCTTCGTGCAGCAGCAGCCCGACGAATCCGCGCCCGATGTTGCCGGCACCGAAGTGGACGGCCTTCATGCCTCGTTCACCTCCGACAGCAGCGCGTAGAGCTCATCCGGTGTCTGCGCCGCCGCCAGGCGGGCCACGTCGTCCTCCTCGGAGAAGAGGATCGCGATGCGGGAGAGGATCTCGAGGTGCTCGTCGCCGATTCCGGCGATGCCGATCACGAACGTCGCCTCGTCGCCAGCCCAGTCGACTCCGCCGTCGTAGCGGACGACCGAGAGCGCGGAGGCGAGAATGGCATCCTTCGCATCGTTGGTCCCGTGCGGGATCGCGAGGCCGTTCCCCATGAAGGTCGACACCGTCTCCTCGCGCTGGCGCATGGCGTCGACGTACGCGGGGGTGACGGCGCCTGCGGCGACGAGGATGTCCGTGGCCTCCTGCAGAGCGGCCTCCCGCGTCGCGGAGCCGGAGTGGATGCGGACCTGGCCGAGGGTGAGAACGCTCATCATGCTTCCTTTCGCTGGTCGCGGACCATCTCCACGACCTCGTCGTACTTCGGCGAGTTCATGAAGTTGTCCACGGAGATGTGGATCGATTCCGGCGACCTCGTCTGGGCGCGGTCGGTCAGCTGCTGCTGGGTGATGACCAGATCGGCCGTGCCATCGAGGTTCGCGATGGCCATGTTGACGACGGTGACGCCGTCGACGCCGGCCTTCTTGAACTTGTTGCGCAGCACGCTCGCTCCCATGGCGGAGGAGCCCATGCCGGCGTCGCAGGCGAAGACGATGTCGGTGATCTGCCGTGTGGCGAGTGTGCCCCCGTCGGCCATCCCACCGGTCGCGGCCTGGGTCTCGAGCTTGACGAGCGCCTCATCGGCTGCGTCGAGGGATGCGGCGTCGCCGCTCACGCGCAGGGCATCCATCGCGGCGGACTTCTTGCCCTTGTTGGCCTCGGTCTGCGCGATCGCCGCACCGAACGCATCGCCCTCGGCGAGCAGGTCGCGCTTGCGGGACGCGCGGAGGATGACGGCGGTGATGAGGAACGTGACGGTGGCGGCGATCAGGACGGAGAGATACACGACGAGCAGGTTGCCGATGCCGGGGCCGACCGCCGCGGCAGTGATGGCGATGATGCTTCCCGGAGCCGCAGGGAACGCCAGTCCGCCGCCCAGGATCATGTTCGTGGTGACGCCCGCCGCTCCACCGGCGATCAACGCGAGGATCGTGGTCGGCTTGCTCAGCGCGTACGGGAAATAGATCTCGTGAATGCCGCCGAAGAACTGGATGATCGCAGCGCCGGGGGCGGATGCCTTCGCGGCGCCCACGCCGAAGAACGAGAACGCCAGGAGCAGCCCGACACCGGGCCCGGGGTTGGCCTCGATCAGGAACAGGATCGACTTGCCGAACTCCTGCGCCTCCTGGATGCCGAGGGGAGTGAAGACACCGTGATTGATGGCGTTGTTCAGGAACAGCACCTTCGCCGGCTCGACGATGATCGAGACGAGGGGGAGAAGGTTGTAGAGGACCAGCCAGTCCACCGCCGCACCGAGCACGGTGCTGATGCCGAGCATCACAGGGCCGAAGGCGAAGAAGCCGGCGACGGCGAGGAGCATTCCGAGGATGCCGGCGGAGAAGTTGTTCACCAGCATCTCGAACCCTGGTCGAATCCGACCGTCCCAGATCCGGTCCATCTGCTTGGTGATCCATGCGGCCAGCGGTCCCATGATCATCGCGCCGAGGAACATCGGGATGTCCGTGCCGACGATGACGCCCATCGTGGCGATGGTCGCCACCACGCCGCCGCGCTCGCCGTAGACCATTCGGCCGGCGGTGTTCGCGATCAGCAGCGGCAGGAGGTAGGTGACCATCGGCCCGACCAGCCCGACGTAGGCGAAGATGCTGCCGCCGTCGCCCTCGGCCAGCCCGGTCATGGCGCCCTGCCATCCGATCACGGCGGAGTCCCCGCCACCGCCGATGATCTCGGCGACCGGATACCAGTGCCACTTGAACGGGCTGTCCTCGCCGAAGAACCCTGCGGGGATGAAGAGCATCGTGATGAAGCCCCAGGCGATGAACGCCGCGATGTTCGGCATGATCATGCCGGACAGGAATGTGCCCAGCCTCTGCACGCCGACGCGGAGACCATTCGGCTTCGCGGCGGCGGGTGACGTCGTCGTCATGATGTCGTCTCTTTCTGCTGTGGGTTCGGGTGCGGACGGGTCAGGCTGCGGCCACGGCGGCGCGGGCACCGGCCGCGTCGTCGGCGGCCAGTGCGATCTCGGCGAGGCGTCGTGCGTCCTCGAGCGTGTGCTCGGAGAGCGCGAGGCGAACGTCGGCCAGGGCCGCGGGCGCCATCGACAGGCTCGTTGCGCCGAGGCCGACGAGCACGACGGCGAGCAGGGGGTCGGCTGCGGCCTCGCCGCAGATGCCGACCGGCTTGCCCGCGCGAGCACCGGCCGCGCCGACTTCGCCGACGAGGCGCAGCACGGCAGGATGCCAGGGGTTCTGGAACCCGGCGACGGATCCGAGCATGCGGTCGGCGGCCATCGTGTACTGCGTGAGGTCGTTGGTGCCGATGGAGGCGAAATCGGCGTGCGCGAGCACGCGATCCGCGAGCAGCGCGCTCGCCGGCACCTCCACCATGACCCCGGCGGTCTTCAGCCCGTACTCGCGAGCGAGAGTCGTGAAGTACGCGGTCTCCTCGACCGTGGTGACCATCGGCGCCATGACCCAGAGGTCGGCGTTCGTCTCGGCATCCGCCTCCGCCAGGGCCGTGAGCTGCTCGCGCAGGATGTCCTCGCTGGCTCGCAGCGCACGGAGTCCGCGGAGCCCGAGCGCCGGGTTCTCCTCGTGCGCGTCGTTGAGGAAGGCGAGCGGCTTGTCCGCACCGGCATCCAGCAGCCGGACGACGACCTTCTTCCCATCGAACGCGGCCAGCAGCTCGCGGTACGACGCGCGCTGCTGCGCGATCGTCGGCGCCTGGGAGGCGGAGAGGAACAGGAACTCGGTGCGGAAGAGCCCGACGCCCTCGGCCCCCCGTGACACGGCATCGGCTGCGTCGGCGGGTTTGCCCAGGTTCGCCAGCAGCGCGATGGGGGTGCCATCGGCGAGGGCGCCGGGAGTCGTGGGGAGCGCGTCGGCGCTCAGCCTGGCCGATGCGCGCTCGGCGGCGCGCGCCAGCTCCTCGGCGGACGGATCGGTCGTCACAGCGCCGGCCGCGGCATCCACGATCACGGTCTCGCCATCGGCGAGGGCGCCGGCCTCGGTCACGCCGACCACGGCGACGATGCCCTTCTCCCGAGCGAGGATCGCGGTGTGCGAAGTCGGGCCGCCATCGGACGTGATGAGCGCCAGCACCTGATCGAGCTTGAGCAGCGCGGTGTCGGCCGGCGCCAGGTCGCGGGCGACGAGGACGAACGGATGCCCCGGATCCGGCACCCCTGGGGCGGAGACGCCGCGCAACCCGGCGAGAACGCGCTGCGCGATGTCGTCCAGGTCGGCCGCGCGTTCGCCCAGGTAGCCGCCGACGGCCTCGAGGGTCGCCTTGAACCCTGCGAAGGCATCGTGCACGGCCCACTCGGCCGTCGCGCCGTCATCGATGCGCGCGTCCACCTCGTCCTGCAGGGTCGGGTCCTCGGCGATCATCGCCTGAGCCTCGAGCACCTCCTGCGCCGCGCCACCGGCCGATTCCGCCCGCGTGGTCAGCTCACCGGCGACGGCCGCGATGGCCTCGCGGACTCTGGTGCGCTCCGCGTCGGCGCCGAGCGCGCTCTTCGCATTCTCGGGCGCGGGGAGCGGCTCAGCCATGCGGACCACGGGCCCCTGTGCGACGCCGGAGCCGATGCCCACTCCGCGCAGCGCGCCCATCAGGCCGACTCGTCGTCGTGGTCGGTCGTGAGCAGCTCGGTCAGCGTGTCGAGTACGGCCTCTGCGTTGTCGCCATCAGCGGTGAGCGTCACGTAATCGCCGTGATCGACGCCGAGGGCGATCACGCCGAGGATGCTCGCGGCGTTGACCGGCTTGCCCGAGTCCTTCGCGACGGTGACGGCGATGCCGGATTCCTTCGCGGCCTGCGCGAACAGCTTCGCCGGCCTGGCGTGCAGGCCGTGCGACGATCCGATCCGGACGGTACGGGATGCAGCGGTCATGATGTTCCTTTCTCGGCGGTGAGCACCGACCGCACGAGCGCGAGTGTGCGCGCGCCGTCGCGGTCGGAGAAGATGTCGTCGGGGAGGGCGATGACGGGGCACGCGGCGTCCGCGCGCAGGGCGTCGACCCGGTCGGCGAGGTGCGGACCGACGAGGATGAGGTCCGTCGCGCTGGTGCCGACGCTGTGCTCGGTTCCGGCGGTGGCCTCCCACGGCAGCAGAGCATCGGTCGCGGCGCGCTGGAGGCGCTGCGCGACGAAGGTGCTCGACGCTCCTGCGCCGCACACCACGAGGATCCTCTTCGATGCCATGTGTCCATTCTGGGAACGCGCTGTGAGCACTACCACCAGGATCCTTTCCGCCCCTGCGGAATGTCCGGAGCCGCCCTTTCCGCTCATCGTGCTGGCATCATGAGAGAGCGACAAAGCCGGCGACACAGACTCGGAGGATCATGACGCGTCAGCGCCAGGACCAGCTCCTCTCCGCCCTGCTGCGTCAGGACGGCTGGGCGACCGCGGGCAGCCTCGCCGATCAGCTGGGGGTCACTCCGCGCAGCATCCGTTCGTACGTCGCCGCGCTCAACTCCCGCCTTCCCACAGCGGATGCCGTCGACTCGAGCCCCGCGGGATACCGCGCCGGCCCCGGTGCGCGCGTCGCGCTGCGGGCGCGAGCGGACGAGTCAGCGCCACGGGAGCGGCTGCACGCCGTGATCCGACTGCTCCTGGATGCGCCGGGCGGTATCGACCTCTACGAGACGTCCGACCGGCTGCACGTGTCCGACGCGACGGTCGAGTCGGACCTCGCGCGCGTGCGCACTCTGCTGGACGGCACCGACCTCGCGCTGGAGCGGGACAGAGAGACGGTCCGGCTGCGCGGAACCGAGTCGGCGCAGCGGCGCCTGCTGAGCAGGCTCGCGCACGATGAGATGGAGGCCGCGGCATTCCGCCCGGAGACGGTCAGATACGCGCTCGCCGGAGACGTCGTCGGACCGGAGGCCGTGGCCGGGTTCAAGACCGCGCTCGTCCGCGAGCTGGGGGCGCTGGGCTACTACGTGAACGAGCTGGCGATCTCTGACGTGCTGCTGCACATCGCGATCGCCGCTGACCGGGTGGCGGCGGGGCGTCCGCTCGATCTGGACGCCGCGGACGAGCACTCAGCCGGGGCGCACGGCGAGATCGGACGCGTCGGCGACCAGATCGGGCGGTTGGCGCAGGAGCACTTCGGGGTGCGGCTCGGCGCCGGGGACAGCACACACCTCGCCCGGCTCGTCCTGACGCGGGTGGTCGCACCGGGACAGGGCAGCTCAGTCGACGCCGCGCGCAGCGGCGTCGACGCGGCCGTCGACGAGGCGGTGCGGGCGGAGATCGCCCGCGCGGCACGCGACTATCAGGTCGACCTCGAAGACGAGGCGTTCATCCTGCGTCTCAGCCTTCACGTGCAGAACCTGCTGCGCCGGGCCGAGGAGCAGGCATGGACCCGGAACCCGCTCACCCGGTCTCTGAAGGCGTCGTACCCGATGATCTTCGAGGTCGCCGTCTCGATCGCGAGCGGTCTGCACGACCGGCTGGATCTGCCCGTGAACGACGACGAGATCGCCTACGTCGCCATGCACGTGGGCGGCCGCTTGGAGCGCAGCCGCAAGTCGGACACGATCCTCAGCGCGACGATCGTGTGTCCCGGATACTACGAGCTGCACGAACTGCTGCGCTCCAGCGTCGACCGCTCGCTCGGCTCGTCGATCGAGGTCACGCGCGTGGTCACCTCTGTCGATCCTGATTGGGCGGCTTTCGACACGGATCTGGTGCTGTCCACGATCGAACCCGGCGCACCGGGGGAGCGGTTCGTGCGGGTGCAGCCGTTCCTCGGGGAGGCCGATGTCGAGCGCGTGCAGCAGGCGGCTGCACGGCTGCGCCGCGGGCGGCGACTGGCGCAGCTGCGGGCGGAGCTGTCCCGGTACTTCGACGCGAGTGCGTTCCTGCACCCGTTGCCGGATGCCGGTGACGAGGCGATCATCCGTCGTCTCGGCGGGATGCTCGTCGGGTCCGGCCTCATCGACGAGGACTACGTCGAGAAGACCATCCAGCGCGAGCGCATGTCGTCAACGGCGTTCACGGACGCGCTCGCCGTGCCGCACTCGCTGCACATGACGGCGCAGCGCACCGCGATTGCGATCGGCATCGCCGACGGGTCGGTCGCCTGGGGTGACGGTCGCGTTCAGGTGGTGGCGCTCGCCGCCTTCAGCGAGAGCGACAGGGCCGCTTTCCAGACGGTGTTCGAGCAGCTCGTCGAGGTGTTCAGCGAACGCGACAGCGTGCAGCGGCTGGTGCGCAGGGCGACGAGTTTCGAGGCGTTCCTGGACGAGCTCGTCGCCGTCATCGACGGCTGAGCGCACCGGGCGTCATCGCGGCGCGAGGACGTCGACCATGGCATCCAGCACGGCATCCGCATCGTCGGAGGTCGTCGTCTCCAGGGTCACGACATCGCCCTCGGCCAGTGCGAGGTCCATCACCGCGAGGACGCTGGCGAGCTCGACGACCGCCCCGCCGGAGGTCGCCAGCGTGACCGGTGCGCTGTGCGCGATGGCCAGGCGGGCGAGCTCGGCGACGGGGCGAGCGTGCGCGCCGTTATGGGCGCTGATCCTCACGCGACGGCTGGGCATGGCCTGCCGCGCTCAGGAGCGCTCCTCCAGCAGCGCACGCACTCCGGTCTCGATCGCGGAGACCGCGGCCGTCGCGTCCTGAGCAGAGTCGGCCTGCGCGTCGATGTAGACCTTCAGCTTGGGCTCTGTCCCGCTCGGTCGGACGATGACCCGCGCCCCGCCGGCCAGGCGGTAGCGGAGCACGTCGCCGGACGGCTCACCGTGCGGTGCGCGCAGGAGGTCCTCGGCCGATTCGATCGCGGTCTCGCCGATGGACGCCGGTGGTGACTGGCGCAGCGACGCCATGACCTTCCCGATGATCGCGAGGTCCTCGACCCTGATCGACACCTGTCCGCTGGAGAAATGACCGTAAGTCTCACCGAGCTCGGCGAGCAGGTCGGCCAGGTCGGCGCCGCGCTCGCGCGCCTCGGCGGCAAGCCCCAGCAGCGCCACCGCCGCGGAGATGCCGTCCTTATCGCGCACGGTCTCCGGGTTGACCAGGTAGCCCAGAGCCTCTTCGAAACCGAAAACGATGCCTTCGGCTCGCGAGATCCATTTGAAACCGGTCAGCGTCTCGGCGAAGCCCAGCCCGTGGTGACGTGCGATGACGCCGAGCCCGGGGGACGAGACCAGCGAGCACGCCAGCGAAGCCCCTGGTGTCCCTTCGGCTGCTCGCGCGGCGCGTGCGCCGAGGAGCAGGCCGATGTCGTTGCCGCTGAGACGGCGCCAGCCGCCGGGTGCGGCGGAGTCCGGAATCGCGACGGCGAGCCGGTCCGCGTCGGGATCGTTGGCGATGATGAGCTCTGCGCCGGAGGATCGTGCGACGTCGTAGGACAGATCCAGCGCTCCCGGTTCCTCGGGGTTCGGGAACGCGACGGTGCGGAACGTCGGATCCGGGTGCTGCTGCGCGCGCACCGCGATCGGCTTCGGATAGCCCGCGGCCGCCACGATGCGCTCGAACGTCTCCCAGCCGACGCCATGCATGGCGGTGTAGACCCAGCGGAGACCCTTGGCCCCTGCGCCGGCCGGTGCGACCGCCGCGGTCGCCTGGATGTAGGCCGTCACGACCTCTTCGCCCGCGGTCTCGTAATGCTCGGCACGGGGGAGCAGTCCGACATCACCCGCGTCGGCGACGCGCTGGATGTGCGCGGCGATCTCGGCATCCGCCGGCGAGACGATCTGCGAGCCGTCATCCGCGCCGCCGAGGTAGACCTTGTACCCGTTGTCGTTGGGCGGGTTGTGGCTCGCCGTCACCATCACCCCGGCATCCGCGCCGAGATGGCGGACGGCGAAGGCGAGCACGGGGGTGGGGAGCAGACGCGGAAGCAGGATCGCGCGGAGCCCCGCTCCGGCGAACAGCTCGGCGGAGTCCTGCGCGAACCGACGCGAATTGCGTCGGCCGTCGTAGCCGATCACGACGGTGGGCGTCGTGCCGTGCGCGCGCTCGCGCAGGTACGCGGCGAAACCGGCGGCTGCCTGCGCGACGAGCACCCGGTTCATCCGATTGCTGCCGGCGCCCAGCGCGCCCCGGAGGCCTGCCGTGCCGAAGGCGAGCCTGGCGCGGAAGCGGTCATCGAGGTCCGCGAGCGCTGCGGCATCCCCTCCGGAGGCCAGGGTGACGACTCCGGCGAGCTCATCGCGCGTCTCGGCATCCGGATCCTGGCGGATCCAGGCGCGAGCCGTCGCGAGCAGATCCTCCGCGCTCACAGCGCCTCGACCACCTTGGCCAGCAGCGCGGAGATCACGGGCTCGGCCTCGCGCCCGGCCTCGATGACCTCGGCGTGGCTGAGCGGTGTCTTCTGGATGCCGGCGGCGAGGTTCGTGATCAGCGAGAAACCCAGGATCTCCATGCCCGCTTCCCGCGCGGCGATCGCCTCGAGCGCCGTGGACATGCCGACGATGTTCCCGCCGATGTGCTTCGCCATCTGGACTTCGGCCGGGGTCTCGTAGTGCGGGCCGCGGAACTGCGTGTAGACGCCCTCGTCCAGCGACGGGTCGATCGAGCGCGCGATGTCGCGCAGCCGAGTCGCGTACAGATCCGTCAGGTCGATGAACGTCGCGCCCTCCAGAGGAGAGTCGGCGGTGAGGTTGATGTGATCGCTGATCAGCACCGGCTGGCCGGGTGTCCAGGTCTCCCTGACTCCGCCGGCGCCGTTGGTCAGGACCATGATCTTCGCCCCCGTCGCCGCTGCGGTGCGGACGCTGTGGACGACGCGGCGGACGCCGTGACCCTCGTAGTAGTGCGTGCGCGCGCCGATCACGAGGACGTTCTTGCCGTCCGGCGTACGGATCGAGCGCAGCGTGCCGACGTGACCCTCGAGCGCGGGCTTCGAGAAGCCGGTCACCTCGGTGGCCGGGATCGTGGCGACGGTCTCGCCGATCAGGTCGGCGGCCTTGCCCCAGCCGCTGCCGAGAGTGAGGGCGATGTCGTGCTTCTCGACGCCGGTGATCCGCGCGATGTCCGCTGCGGCCGTGGCGGCGACGTCGAACGGGTTCGCGTTCGGGTCGTCGAGGGGGTTGTCATGAATGTCGGTCATGGATCCACTCTAGGAAGCGTGCGGCGTCGGGGCCAGGATTGCGGAAGAATGGAAGTCATGTCCTCAACTCCATTCGAGCGCACCCAGCGTGTCGCCGTCCTCGGCGGCGGTCCCGGCGGATACGAGGCGGCACTGGCCGCCGCACAGCTCGGAGCCGAGGTGACCCTGGTCGAACGCGTCGGAGTGGGCGGTTCGGCCGTGCTCACGGATGTCGTTCCGTCGAAGAGCCTGATCGCCACAGCGGATGCCGCGGTCGCGATCTCGGAGGCCACCGACCTCGGCGTGCAGTTCTTCGCGAAGGGCGAGAACGGCAAGCCGCTGAAGCCCGAGATCGCCATCAACCTCGCTGCCGTCAACAAGCGTCTGGTGGCGCTGGCCGCGCAGCAGTCCGAGGACATGCGCTCCTCGCTGCTCGAAGCCGGCGTCCGCATCCTCTCCGGCCACGGCCGGCTCGAGGGCACGAACGCGATCGTCGTGGCCACCGGTCCCGACGGCACGGACTTCGACCGCGTCGAGGCCGACACGATCATCATCGCGGTCGGTGCGGCGCCGCGTGAGCTGGACTCCGCCAAGCCCGACGGCAAGCGCATCCTGACCTGGACGCAGCTGTACGACATGAAGGCGCTGCCCGAGCATCTCATCGTCGTCGGATCCGGTGTCACCGGTGCCGAGTTCGCCTCAGCGTACATGAACCTCGGTGCGAAGGTGACGCTCGTCTCCAGTCGTGACCAGGTGCTCCCCGGCGAGGACCAGGATGCCGCGCGCGTGCTCGAGAAGGTCTTCAAGCGCGGCGGCATGCAGGTTCTCTCCAAGGCGCGCGCCGAGACGGTCGAGCGGACGGAGACGGGCGTGCTGGTCACGCTCGCTGACGGTCGAACGGTTGAGGGCAGCCACTGCCTCATGGCCGTCGGGTCCATTCCGAATACGGCATCCATCGGTCTGCAGGACGCCGGCGTCGAGCTCACGGAGAGCGGCCACATCCGCGTGAACAAGGTGGCGCGCACCGCGGTGCCGAACATCTACGCGGTGGGGGACTGCACGAACTTCTTCCCGCTCGCCTCCGTTGCCTCCATGCAGGGACGCACCGCGGTGTTCCATGCGCTCGGCGACATCGTCATCCCGCTGGAGAAGGTGAAGATCACCTCCAACATCTTCACTGCTCCCGAGATCGCCACGGTCGGATGGGGCGAGCAGGACGTCGAGGACGGCGTCGCCGACGGCATCGTCTACAAGCTGCCGCTGGCGGCGAACCCCCGTGCCAAGATGATGGGCATCAAGGACGGCTTCGTCAAGATCATCGCCCGGAAGGGATCAGGCACCGTGATCGGAGGAGTGATCGTGGGGCCGAAGGCGTCGGAGCTCATCTACCCGATCGCGGTGGCTGTGGAGCGTCGACTGACGGTCGATCAGGTCTCCCGCGTGTTCGCCGCCTACCCGTCGCTGTCGTCGAGTATCACGGATGCCTCCCGCGCGATGCACCTGGTGAACATCTCGTAGCTCCTCAACATGAGAGAAAGGGCGCCCCACCGCGGTGGGGCGCCCTTTCGTGCATTCGGTCCTGATGAGGACCCAGAGCGTGTCGAAGGGTCAGCTGATGGTCAGCAGCGGGTGGCCGGCGGAGACGGTCGCCCCGGCATCCGCGTTGATGTTGCCGACGACGCCGTCCTTGTGGGCCTGCAGGGGCTGCTCCATCTTCATCGCCTCGAGAACCACGACCAGGTCGCCCTTGACGACCTGCTGCCCGTCCTCGACGGCGATCTTGACGACCGTGGCCTGCATCGGCGACTTCACCGCGTCGCCGGATGCTCCGGCGGAAACGCTGGTGGAGTGGCTGCGCCGGGACGGCGGAACAGCGGCAGGGCGTCCGGCTGCGCCAGGTGCGACGGCGACGCGATCGGGAAGGCTCACCTCGAGGCGCTTGCCCCCGACCTCGACGACCACCGTGTGGCGCGCGGCCGCGGCGGCAGGAGCCTCGAGCTCGCCGTCCCACGCGGGGATGTCGTTCACGAACTCGGTCTCGATCCAGCGCGTGTAGACGCCGAACTCGCCGTCCTCGGCGATGAATGCGGGGTCGCGGACGACCTTCCGGTGGAACGGCAGGACCGTGGGGAGCCCGGCGACCTCGAACTCGTCGAGGGCGCGGCGTGCGCGCTCCAGCGCCTCGGCGCGGTCCTTGCCTGTGACGATGATCTTCGCCAGCAGCGAGTCGAACGCGCCGGACACGGCGTCGCCCGCGGTGACGCCGGAGTCCAGGCGGATGCCGGGGCCGCCGAAGGTCTTGAAGACATGGACAGGGCCCGGCTGGGGGAGGAACCCGCGGCCGGGGTCCTCGCCGTTGATGCGGAACTCGATCGAGTGCCCCTGCGGTGCGGGGTCTTCGTAGTCGAGGGTGCCGCCGTCGGCGAGGCGGAACTGCTCGCGCACCAGGTCGATCCCGGTGACCTCCTCTGAGACGGGATGCTCGACCTGGAGGCGGGTGTTCACCTCGAGGAACGAGACGGTGCCGTCCGCGCCGATGAGGAACTCGCACGTGCCGGCTCCGACGTAGCCGACCTCCTTGAGGATGGCCTTGGATGCCGTGTAGAGCAGGTGGTTCTGCTCTTCCGTGAGGAACGGCGCTGGCGCCTCCTCGACGAGCTTCTGGTGGCGGCGCTGCAGCGAGCAGTCGCGCGTGGAGATCACGACGACGTTGCCCGCGGCATCCGCGAGGCACTGGGTCTCGACGTGGCGCGGCTTGTCGAGGTACTTCTCGACGAAGCACTCGCCTCGCCCGAACGCCGCAACGGCCTCGCGGGTGGCGGATTCGAACAGCTCGGCGACCTCATCGAGTTCGCGGGCGACCTTCAGACCGCGCCCGCCTCCGCCGTAGGCGGCCTTGATGGCGATGGGCAGGCCGAACTCCTGCGCGAAGGCGATGACCTCATCAGCGCCGTCCACGGGACCTGGTGTGCCGGGGGCCAGCGGTGCGCCGACCTTCTCGGCGACGTGGCGCGCCGTGACCTTGTCGCCGAGCGCCTCGATCGCGTCGGGCGATGGTCCGATCCAGGTCATTCCCGCACCGATGACCGCGCGGGCGAACTCGGCGTTCTCTGCGAGGAAGCCGTAGCCGGGGTGGACGGCGTCGGCGCCGGAGCGCCGCGCGATCGAGAGGACCTTCTCGATCTGGAGGTAGGTCTCGGCGCTCGTCGCGCCGCCGAGGGCGTACGCCTCGTCGGCGAGCCTGGTGTGCAGAGCCTCGCGGTCCTGGTCCGCGTAGACGGCGACGGAGGAGATCCCCGAATCGCGAGCGGCGCGGATGATGCGTACAGCGATCTCTCCGCGGTTGGCGATGAGTACCTTCTCGATGGGCATGATTGCCAGCCTACCGAGAAGGATGCCCTCTGATTTGACGACCCTCCACAAGAAAACGCGCGGATCGTGTCGGTGAGCCTACGAGTGCGGGATCAGGATGCGGAACGCGGCGCCCACAGGTCGGTCCACGTGACCCCCAGTTCGACGGCGAGCCGGCGCAACGTGGACAGCGACATCCCGACAACGGTCGACGGGTCGCCCTCGACGCGCGTGATGAAAGCGCCGCCGAGACTGTCGACGGTGAATGCCCCGGCGACGTGCAACGGCTCGCCGGAGGCGACGTAGGCGTCGATCTCGGCATCCGACACGTCCTCCGCGAAGGCGACGGATGCTTCGGCGACGGCGGTCGCCTCGGACGGATCGGTGCCTGGCGCGACCCGATGGACCGAATGCCCGGAGTACAGGATGCCGGTCTCACCGCGCATCTCGTGCCAGCGCCGCGTGGCCTCCTCCGGCGTGTACGGCTTGCCGTACACCCGGCCGCCGAGTGCGAACATCGAATCGCCGCCGATCACGAGGCCCTCGAAATCGGGCTGCTCCTGCGCCAGACGACGCACCACGTCGGCCGCCTTCGCGCGTGCCAGAAGCAGCACGAGCTCGCCGGGAGGCAGTTCGCCGCCGCGGGATTCGGCGGCGGCTGCGGCCACGGCATCCTCGTTGACGTCCGGAGCGATCGCGAGCGGTTCGATCCCGACTTGACGCAGCAGCATGAGACGAGCGGGAGAAGTGGAGGCGAGGCAGACGCGCATGCACTCACGCTAGCGGGCGACGTGGGATCCTGGGGAGATGACCTCTTCCGCCGAACTGCTCGATCTCGACATCACGGGCATCGCCCACGGCGGCACCTTCGTCGCCCGTCATGAAGGGCGTGTGGTGTTCGTCGCCGACGCGATCCCCGGCGAACGCGTGCGCGCACGACTGACCGAATCGCCCTCGGACGCCGCGTCGGATACGCGGCGGTTCTGGCGTGCCGAGACGGTCGAGGTGCTCGAGGCGTCTCCGCACCGTCGTCCGCACGTCTGGCCGGAGGCCGACGTGTCGCACGACCCGTCCGCGCGCCCCGGAGGTGCGGATCTCGGGCACATCGAGCTGGGCCACCAGCGCGTCCTCAAGCGGCAGGTGCTGTCTGAGGCGCTCGACCGGTTCGCCGGCGGCGGCATCGACGCGCCGGAGATCGCGGGGCTGGATGACTCGGACGGCACGGGGTGGCGCACGCGGGTGACGCTGCACGTCGACGCAGATGGCGTGGCCGGTCCGTTCGCGGCGCGCAGCCACCGCGTGATCCCCGTCTCGTCGCACCCGCTGGCACGTCCCGCGGTCGCCGAGGCCGCAGCGCGGATCGGTGCGGCGCGGCCGGGCCGGATCGAACTCGTCGAGCCGGCCGACGGAGAGGTCCGCGTGCTGTCCGTCCCTGAGAAGGGCCGCCGTCCAGCGCCGGAGGAGATCGCGGAACGCGTGCGCGACCGATCGTTCGCGGTCGATGCATCCGGTTTCTGGCAGGTCCATCACGGCGCGGCTTCCGCGCTGGACGATGCGGTGCGCGGGATGCTCGCTGGACGCGTCGATCCGGAGCTGAAGCACCTCGACCTGTACGGTGGCGTCGGTCTCTTCGCCGCGAGCCTCGCGGATCTCGGTGCAACCGATATCGTCACGGTGGAGTCGGATCTCCGCGCGACCGAGCACGCGAAGCGCAATCTCGCTCCGCTCGACGTCTCCGCCGTCACGGCGCGCGTCGACCGCTTCCTCGGGGCGCCGGTGCGCGATGCGCGTCCGGTCCGCGGCCGCCGTCCGTCGCGTCGCCCCGCGCCGCCGCGGGCCGTCCTCGACGCGGCGACCCCGATCGGCGCGGTCGTGCTCGATCCGCCGCGGTCCGGTGCGGGTCGCGGAGTGGTGGATGCCGTGGCCGGGCTGTCGCCCGAGGCCATCGTGTACGTCGCATGCGACCCAGTGGCGCTCGCGCGCGACCTCGGCACGTTCCGGTCCCACGGGTGGGAGCCGACCGAGCTGCGCGCGTTCGATCTGTTCCCCCACACGCACCATTTCGAGGTCGTGGCGCTGCTCACGCGGTGACCCGCGGCGCAACGAGTGCTCGGACGATGGCTAGGCTGACGGCATGAGTACCGTGGCCCTGATCGACGACCACGAGTCCGTTCGGCTCGGACTCGAGGCGGCGTGCGGACGCGACGGCACCGCGACTGTCGTGTTCTCCGGAAGCACCGTCGGCGCCTATCTGGACTGGCGGCGGACATCGAGCGCTCCGCCGGCGGATGTCGTTGTGCTGGATCTGACGCTCGGGGACGGCACCACCGTCACCGAGAACGTCACCGCGCTCGTCGACGACGGCGCGAGCGTCGTCATCCACAGCGTCGCCGATCGGCCGGTCGCCGTGCGCGAGGCTCTCGTCGCGGGGGCAGCGGGGATCATCAGCAAGTCGTCCTCATTGGACGACGTGCTCGATGCGATCCGGACCGTGGCCAGGGGCGAAGCGCTCAACAACGTGGAATGGGCGAGCGCGGTCGAAGGCGATCGCGCCTTCGCCGACGCGCAGCTGTCGTGGCGTGAGCGCGAGGTGCTGCGGCTGTACGCCACCGGACTGCCGATGCGGGTCGTCGCCGACCGGCTCGGAGTCGCATACTCCACCGCGAAGGAGAACATCAACCGCATCCGGGTGAAGTACGTCGAGGTCGGGCGTCCGGCGCCGACCAAGGTCGACCTGCTGCGACGCGCGATCGAGGACGGCATCGTGACGGCGGGGGGCACCGTCTCGGCGGACGGAACGGCGAGTGTCGGCTGAACCGCTGAGCATCCGTCAGGCGTGGACGCAGATCCCGTCTCCCGGCTCCGCGGAGACCGAGTTCGAGCGCTTCACCGGCAAGCGCATGGAGCGGATCCTGCAGACCGTCGTCGCGATCGGCAGCGTAGTGACGGGGGCTCAGGCCCTGCTCGCAGCGCTGTCCCGCATGCAGGTCGTGGATGCCGCGCACATCGCGACGATCGTCATCGTGTTCGTCCCGCTGACGGCGATGCTCGTGTGCTGCGTGCTGGGCCGCGGTGTGCGGACGTCATCGACCGCCTTCGCGTTCCTGTACCTCGGCGCGTTGGTGGCCTGGCCGCTCGTCGTCGTGACCGCCGACGAACCGTCCCACCAGCAGCCCTGGATCTTCTTCCTCGTCAACGTCGGGGTCGTCGCCGCCATGCTCGCGTTCGCACTGCGGATGCAGTACGTGTGGGCGGTCGCCGTCCCCCTCGTCTACGGCGTCGTGCGGTTGATGCAGGGCGAGTTCGGACGGGACTTCTGGATCACGACCGCGTTCGATGTGTCCTTCACCGTGATCCTCGGGCTCGTGCTGGTCTCGCTCGGCTGGATGTTCCGTTCCGTCGCCGCCGGCGTCGATGACGTCCGAGGGCGCGCGGTCTCCGACTACGCGCTCGCCGCCGCTGCTGCCGCCGCCGAGGAGGAGCGGGTCGCCGTCGCCGCGCTGATGCACGACAGCGTGCTCGCCGCGCTCATCGCAGCGGAGCGCGCAGAGAGCCCTCGGGCCAGAGACCTCGCGGTCGGCATGGCTCGCGAGGCGCTCACCCGGTTGGCGAACACCGAGGCCGCCGTGCTCGAAGAGGGCAGCGATGAGCCGGTCGGCTCGGTGCAGATCGTCGCCGAGCTGCGGCGTGCGCTGTCCGAGGCCGGTGCTGACGCCGTCGTCGAGGAACGCGGCGGGGTCGGGCTGATCCCAGGGCGCGCCGCCAGAGCGCTCGTGCTCGCCGCACGCCAGGCCATCGGGAACTCGGTCACGCATGCCAGGGCGCGCGGCCTGCACATCGTCGCTCTCGCGCACGGCGACGAGGGCATCACGGTGACGGTCAGCGATACGGGCCCAGGATTCGACCTGGATGCCGTCGACGAGGATCGGCTCGGCATCCGTGCGTCGATCATGGCGCGGATGGCGGCCGTCGCCGGTTCTGCGCGCATCGAATCCGATGGATCGGGCACGGTGGTCGAACTCGCCTGGGAGCGGGAATGAGACGCACCGTCCGCACCGTCGCCACGGTTCTCGCGCTCGGGTTCGCCTGTTATTTCGCGGCACGTGCGCTGTGGTGGATCGAGACGCCGGCGTACCCCGCGCTCATGCTCCTTTCGATCGGCGCCTACCTGACGATCGTGATCGTCGCGGTGCTGGTCGACGCGGCTCGGCTGGTCAGGATGCCGCTGTGGGCCGGGATCCTCGCGTTGATCGCCGGCTTCGCGATCCCCGGCATGGTCAGCTTCGCCCTCGAGCCGCAGGACCTCACTGCGCCGTTCGCGACGTGGTACATCGGTGCGATGGGACTGCTGGCGGTCGTGTGCATCGTCCGGCGGCGGTTCGTGATCGGCTGGATCGTGCTCGGCGAGCTGGCGATCGCCGCATCCTCGTTCCTCGGCCCGTTCGTGGCGCTGGAGCTGGGACTCGTTGGTTCGATGATGTGGGTCGTGGTCGCGCAGCTGCTCGTGCTCTTCTGGGACCGAGCGGTCGCCGACACCGAACGCCTCGCCGGCATCCAGCGGGCCGTGTCGGCCTGGCACGCCACGCAGCAGGTGCGCCAGCGCGAGCGTCGGCTGCGTACCCAGTACGCCCTCGCAGTCGCCGGGCCCGTGCTCTCGCGCACCGTCGCCGCGCACGGTATCCTCACCGCGGAGGAGCGGCTCGAGGCGCGTCTGGCGGAGGGGCGGTTGCGCGACGAGCTCCGTGGCGCGAGCCTGCTCAATGAGGCGGTCCGCACCGCCATCGAGGCAGCCCGTCGCCGCGGGGCGTCCGTCACCGTCTTCGACGAGGGCGGTCTCGACGGCATCGACGAGCAGCGCCGCGGTGAGATCCGCGACGAACTCGCCGGTGTGCTCACCGGAGTCGACGAGGGGCGGGTGATCATCCGGGCAGCGCACGATCCGAACGTCGCCGTGACGGTCGTCGGTCGCGCGGCGGCGGGCAACTCGGCCGACGAGGACTCGGTGCTGCTCTGGCATGAGATCCCGCGCACCGCGGCCGAGTGAGAGAAGAGGCGAGGGGCGGCGTATTCGCCCGCCCCTCGCCAGGTGCGGCACAGTTACCCGAAAACTGTCCGCTGTTGGCCGGTCATCGTCCGCCTACCCTGGGGCAGAGAGACCAACCGAACGCATAGCGTCGGTAACAGTCTGACGCGCCGGGGAGAATCTGTCTGTAGGCCATTTGGGGGACATGATTCCGGTGGGTTCGGTCCTGATCCGACCGCGGATGCGTGATGATGGTGCGATGGGCGTGCTGCGGCGAGGAACGAACCTCCCGAAGATGGGCGATTTCAATCAATCGGTCATCCTCGAGGCGATCCGCCGCTCCGGCGAGGGACTCAGCCGGATCGAACTCGTCGATGCCACCGGCCTCTCGGCGCAGACCGTCACGAACATCACGCGTCGGCTGCTGGACGAGGGGCTCATCGAGGAGGCGGGGCGCACTATCAACGGTCCGGGCAAGCCACGGACGACCCTCCGTCTCGTCCCGCGCAGCCGGCTGTCGCTCGGAGTGCATCTGGATCCCGCGGTGACGACCGTGGTGCTGCTCGATCTCAGCGGCGCCGTGATCGGGCGCAGCGTGCGCAGGACGCCCCCGAACGATCCGATGCAGGTGATCCGTTCGATGGCCGCGGCCATCGAGGATCTGATCGCGCGATCGGGCGTCGCACGCGCATCGATCGCCGGGGTCGGCGTCGCCGCACCCGGACCGCTCGACGCCGAACGCGGCACGGTCATCGATCCGCCGAAGCTGCATCAGTGGCACCGGGTGCCGCTGCGCGCGGCGCTGGCCGAGGCCGTCGGGCTGCCGGTGGTGCTGGAGAAGGACACCACGGCCGCAGCGTTCACCGAGATCTGGACCGGTGACGACCCGCCGGATGTCTCGCTGCTCTTCGTCTACCTGGGCACGGGCATCGGCACGGCGCTCGTGCTGGACGGCGACGTCGTCCGCGGGCGGTCGCGCAACGTCGGCGAAGTCGGTCACGTGATCGTGGACCCGAACGGTGCGCCGTGCGGCTGCGGGCAGCGCGGGTGCGTCGAGGTCGTGTGCACGCCGCAGGCGATCGTCGAGCAGGCGGAGCGCGCCGGTGCTCTCGCGGACGACCGGATCGGCAGCGACGCCGCATCAGTCGACGAGAGACTCTCCCAATTGTGTGCGATGGCGGAGCAGGGGGATGCGGCTGCGCTCGCCGTGCTCGAGCGAGCGGCAGGGCACCTGTCGGTTCTGATCTCGACGCTGACGAACATGCTGGACGTCGATCGGGTCGTGCTCGGCGGCCCGTTCTGGAGTCGCCTCTCCGGCGTGTATCTCCGTGTTCTTCCTGCTCTGCTCGACCGGCAGAGCGCGACTCGCGGCGTCCGCGGGCTTCCCGTCGCCGGCTCGGTCGTCGGCTCCGATGTGGGGGCGGTGGGCGCAGGCTGCGTGATCCTCGCCGACGTGCTCTCACCGCGTGCGTCCTCGTTGCTGCTCGAGGGCGGATCGTCCTGATCCGATGTCGGCGGGTTCCTTGACAGCGTTTATTCCAGTCGATGTAATATCTGCATCCCTGGTCCGCTCTCATCGGAGTACGCCCTTCCATGCACGAGAACTCCACCCTGATCGAAGCACGTGTCCGCCGCTTCCTGGCGGAGCGGCTGGGCCCGGCCCGCTACCGCCGATTCGCGCCCGTGACGCTGGAGAGCTGGGACGCGCCGGGGGAGCCGGTGCCGTTCACCGAGGCGGTCGCGCAGGAGTTCCGCCCGTTCGAGGTGGGCACGCCGTGGGGTCGCCCGTGGGGAACCACGTGGCTGCGCGTGACGGGAACCGTTCCGACGACCTCGCCAGGCGAGCGCGCCGAACTGGTGGTCGACCTCGGCTTCAGCGCCGCGCAGCCGGGCTTTCAGGCGGAGGGCACGGCGTACCGTTCCGACGGCTCGATCATCAAGGCCATCGAGCCGCGCAACGCGCATGTCCCGATCGATGCCGCCGCCGGTGCGCCGGTCGAGCTCTTCATCGAAGCTGCGGCGAATCCGGATGTCGGCGGCGGGTTCGTGCACTTCCAGCCGACGCCGCTCGGCGAGTGGGAGACCGCCGGAGAAGCCCCGCACTACGTGATGCGCCAGGCCGACATCGGCGTGCTCGACGAGACGGTCTGGGAGCTGATCCAGGATGCCGAGGTGCTGCTGTCCCTCTGGGGGCAGCTACCGGAGTCGGCGCGCCGGGCCGGGGTGCTTCGGGCTCTGGAACGGATGGTCGACGTCGTCGACCCCGATGATGTGGCGGGCACGGCATCCGATGGACGAGCGGTGCTCGCCGAGGCGCTGCGGCTGCCGGCATCCGCGTCCGCGCATCGCGTGCATGCGGTCGGGCACGCGCACATCGACTCCGCATGGCTGTGGCCGGTGCGCGAGACGCAGCGGAAGGTGGCGCGCACGTTCTCGAACGTCCTCGCCCTCCAGCAGAACGATGACGAGTTCGTCTTCGCGGCATCCTCGGCCCAGCAGTACGCCTGGATGAAGCAGTTCCAGCCAGAGCTGTACGAGCGCATGCGCACCGCGATCGCGCAGAAACGATTCGTTCCGGCCGGCGGGATGTGGGTCGAGTCGGATACGAACCTTCCCGGCGGAGAGTCGCTGGTGCGACAGTTCGTGCGGGGCAAGCGGTTCTTCCTGGAGGAGTTCGGCGTCGAGCCGCAGGACGTGTGGCTCCCGGACTCGTTCGGCTACTCCGCGGCGCTCCCGCAGATCGCCAGGGCCGCGGGATCCCGGTGGATGCTGACGCAGAAGCTGTCCTGGAACGAGACGAATCGGATGCCGCACCACACGTTCTGGTGGGAAGGGCTCGACGGATCGCGCATCTTCACGCACTTCCCCCCGGTCGACACGTACAACGCCGTGCTCTCGGGCGAGGAGCTGGCGCGGGCCGAGCGTCAGTTCGCCGACAAGGGCGGTGCCAACACCTCGCTCGTGCCGTTCGGCTACGGCGACGGCGGTGGCGGCCCGAACAGGGAGATGCTGGCGGCTGCTGCGCGGCTGCGTTCGCTCGAGGGATCGCCGACGGTGACGCTGTCGAGTCCGGCGCGCTTCTTCGAGGCCGCGGAGGCCGAGTACGAGAACCCGCCGGTGTGGACGGGGGAGATGTACCTCGAGTTCCACCGCGGCACGTACACGTCGCAGGCCCGCACGAAGCGGGGCAATCGGCGCAGCGAGCACGCGCTGCGGGAGGCAGAGCTGTGGGCCACGGCTGCCGCGTTGCGCGGCGCCGAGTATCCGTACGCCGAGCTGGAGGCGGCGTGGGAGACGGTGCTGCTCCAGCAGTTCCATGACATCCTCCCCGGCAGCTCCATCGGCTGGGTGCACCGGGAGGCAGAACGTCGCTACGCCGAGGTGCTCGCCTCGACCGAGAGCATCATCGCGCAGGCGTTGGAGATGGTCGTCAGCGAGGGGACGACCGCGCTTGTCGCGAACGCGGGGCCGTATGCCGGAGAGGGAGCGGCGGCGTCGGGGGTCGCCGCCGCAGCCGAGGGGGATCCGGCACCCGCATCGGTCGCGCGCACGACGAGCGGATTCGCGCTGTCGAACGAGCACCTCACGGCGCTCGTCGACGAATCGGGTCTGTTGACGTCGCTCGTCGTGCGCACGACCGGCCGTGAAGCGATCGCACCAGGGGAGCGGGGCAACCTCCTCCGGGTGCATCGTGACACGCCGACGCAGTGGGACGCCTGGGACATCGACGAGCACTATCGCCGTC
This sequence comes from Microbacterium sp. GXF0217, assembly GCF_054798195.1. NCBI lineage: Bacteria > Bacillati > Actinomycetota > Actinomycetes > Micrococcales > Microbacteriaceae > Microbacterium > Microbacterium sp. GXF0217. The sequence continues at coordinate 550,835 of NZ_JBSJZG010000003.1, forward strand.
ACGGCGATGAGGTGCTCGACGTGGTGTCGATCGATGCTGTGCCGCATCCCACTGCCGCCGTCGTCTGCGTGGTCCGCGGATGGGGGGCATCGCGGATCACGCAGACTCTCATGCTCGAACCGGGGGCGCGGGCGCTCGACATCGAGACCATCGTGGACTGGCGCGAACGGCAGAAGCTGCTCAAGCTCTCGTTCCCGCTCGACGTGCACGCGGAGCGTGCGACGAGCGAGATCCAGTTCGGTCACGTGCATCGACCGACGCATGCGAACACGTCATGGGATGCGGCGCGATTCGAGACGGTCGCGCACCGTTGGGTGCATGTGGGCGAAGCGGGCTTCGGCATCGCGATCGCGAATGACGCGACCTACGGCCACGACATCACCCGCGTTCCGCGTCAGGGCGGCGGCGTCGCGACGTCGGTGGGGCTGTCCCTGCTGCGCGCGCCGCTGTTCCCCGATCCGGAGGCGGATCAGGGCGAGCACACGTTCCGGGTCAGCATCCGACCGGATGCCGGCATCGCGGATGCCGTGCGCGAGGGATACCGGCTGAACCTGCCGGTGCGTCGGCTGACGGGCGCTGGTCCCGTCGGTCCGCTGGTCGAGGTGTCATCGGATGCCGTCGTGGTCGAGTCGATCAAGCTCGCCGAGGACCGCAGCGGCGACGTCATCGTGCGGCTGTACGAAGCGCACGGCGGGCGCGCTGCAGCGACGCTGTCGACGGCATTCGGGTTCGCCTCGGTGATCGAGACGGATCTGCTCGAGCGGGAGCTGGAGGTTACCGCGGTGCGCGCCGCCGATTCGGCGTCCGTCGAGCTGGAGCTGCGGCCGTTCCAGCTGGTGACGCTGCGGTTCCGCGCACCGATTCTCGGTCGCTGAGCGCTCGGCCTCTCGCTCGTCGAGCAGATCGACGCTCCGTCGACCTCAGCCGGCGAAGCGTCCCCACGGGATGTCGCGACGCAGCGGCCTGCGCATCGGGCGCTGCGTGCGCTGCCAGGCAGAGACGCGCGGTTCCTCCGCGACGGCGCCCGCGGTCTCATGCACGTAGGAGTCGCTGATGACGGCGATGAGCGCCGCGAGTTCCTCTTCGGTGGGGTGACCGCGGACGATGTCGATCGCCCTGGCCCTGTCGGTCTCGCTCACAGCGGGATGTTCCCGTGCTTCTTCGGCGGCAGCTCGGCGCGTTTGCCGCGCAGAGCGCGCAATGACTTCGCGATCGACACGCGGGTGTTCGCCGGCTCGATGATGCCGTCGATCTCGCCGCGCTCAGCCGCGAGGAACGGGCTTGTCACGCTGTAGGTGTACTCGTTCGCGAGGCGGGTGCGGACGGCCGCGACGTCCTCGCCGTTCTCCTCGGCCTTCTTGATCTCTCCGCGGTAGAGGATGTTGACGGCACCCTGGCCGCCCATGACCGCGATCTCGGCGGTGGGCCACGCGAGGTTGACGTCTGCGCCGAGCTGCTTGGACCCCATCACGATGTACGCGCCGCCGTAGGCCTTGCGCAGGATGACGGTGACCAGTGGCACCGTGGCCTCGGCATAGGCGTAGATCAGCTTGGCGCCGCGGCGGATGACGCCGGTCCACTCCTGGTCGGTGCCCGGAAGGTACCCAGGCACGTCGACGAGCGTGACGATCGGAATCGAGAACGCGTCGCAGAAGCGGACGAAGCGGCTGGCCTTCTCGCCGGCTTCGATGTTGAGTGTCCCTGCCATCTGCGAGGGCTGATTCGCGATGATTCCGACCGAGCGCCCCTCGACGCGGCCGAAGCCGATGACGATATTCGGGGCGAACAGCGGCTGGACTTCGATGAACTCTCCGGCATCCACGATGTGCTCGATGACCGTGTGGATGTCGTACGGCTGGTTCGGCGAGTCGGGGATGATCGTGTTCAGGGTGCGATCGGCATCCGTGGTCTCCCACTCGAATTCGCTCTCGTAGCCCGGGATCTCGGCCATGTTGTTGTCCGGGAGGAAGCTGAGCAGGGTGCGCGCGTAGTCGATCGCGTCATCTTCGTCCTGGGCGAGGTAGTGCGCGACCCCGGAGCGGGTGTTGTGGGTGAGTGCGCCGCCGAGTTCTTCCATGCCGACGTCCTCGCCGGTGACGGTCTTGATCACGTCAGGGCCGGTGACGAACATCTGGCTGGTCTTGTCGACCATGATGACGAAGTCGGTGAGCGCCGGACCGTAGACGGCGCCGCCGGCTGCCGGTCCCATGATGATCGAGATCTGCGGGATGACGCCGGACGACCGGGTGTTCATCTTGAAGATCTCGCCGTACTTGCTCAGCGCGAGCACACCCTCCTGGATGCGTGCTCCGCCGGAGTCGAGGATGCCGATGATGGGCATGCCGCTGGTGAGGGCGAATTCCATGACCTTGATGATCTTGTCGCCGGACACCTCCCCGAGCGAACCGCCGAACGTCGTGAAGTCCTGCGAGTACACGGCGACAGTCCGGCCGTGAATGGTGCCGATGCCGGTGACGACGGAATCGCCGTACGGGCGGTTGCGGTCCATCCCGAAGGCGGTGCTGCGGTGGCGGACGTACTCGTCGAGTTCGACGAAGCTGCCGGGGTCGACGAGGAGTTCGATGCGCTCGCGGGCGGTCATCTTGCCCTTGGCGTGCTGCTTCTCCTTCGCCTTCGTCTCGGCGTCGACTACGGCTTCGTTGTATCGAGCTCGGAGGTCGGCGATCTTGCCGGCGGTCGTGGAGAGGTCAGGCGTGTCCGTCACGGATTCCACCCTAGTAGCGCCAGGCCGGCCGACGTTGGATGCCTCGCACAACGGGGCGGCCGATCCTTTGGCGGGTTCCGTGGGCGGACCGGGCGTCGAGCGGCTCGCCGTCGAGCTCGGCAACAAAGGAGGAGGACGAAGCTCTCACAGTCATCAGGTGTCGAACCGCCAGACGTACTCCAGCCCGTCTTCCTGTCGGAACCAGGCCACGGTCACGACCACTTCGTCGAGATCCGCGGCGCACAGACACAACTCGACCCGCTCGCCCGAGAGCACCTGGCCCCACAGCTGAGTGCGCTCCTCGCCGTCGGCATCGGCATGGAACACGCGCACGAAGTCAGCGGGGGCGCGTGATTCGTTCGTGACGCCGGGGTGCGCGGCATCCGTTCTGTCGATGGTCCAGGGCACGCGGTACGCGACGGGAGGCGGGAGTTCTGCGGGTTCGATCGGTCTCAACATGCCGTCGACAGTACGAACGGCATCCGACGCCGAAACGGGTGCATCGGACGGCGCGCCCCGAGCGGCGCACAACTCTGCACGGCACCGCTGCTGTGCAGGGAGAGTGCGACACGCCCGGTCCTAGCGGTCGGTGTCCGCCTCGATCGCCGGCGCATCCGCTTTCGCATGCCGAGACCGGCCGATCTCGGTCATCCGGCGGCCTGCCCATCCCACGCCCCGTGCGGTCGTTCCCGCTGCCGCCGCAACAGCCGACCCCGCATAGCGCGCGCCGCGGGCGACCCGGGTTTCGATCCGTTCGGCACCGGTCACCGGTTCGAGCTCCGGCGGCAGGAGGTCGGGTGCCGTACCGAATGCGCGACGCGAGGTCACCAGCACACGACGGCCGAGGATGTTGTTGCCCGCCCCGCCGATCACCGCGCCGATTCCGAACGGCAGCGCCTTCCCGAGGAAGGAGGCACCACCGGCGGCGGCGAAGTGCTTGAGGAACATCGTCTTCAGACGATCGACGATCGGTCCGACTGCTGCGCGGGGGAGCGACTTCGTCACGACTTCGCCCCAGTAGGCCGATCGGGGGCCGCCGCGACCTGCTGCCTGGCCTGCGAGCTGCGACAGCAGATCGACGCCCTCCTTGCCGAGCATCAGCGTCATGACAAGCGCCCGCGCTCGGTCCGGATTCTCGATCGGGATGCCGTGCACCTCGGCGACCGACTGCGCGAACAATGCCGTCGACTCGACGAACCCGAGAGTCTCGACCCCGGACAGCGCCAGCGTCACGCCCGTGCCGATGCCCGGCACGACGGCGGTCGCACCCACCGTCGCACCGCCGGCCGTCACCGCCGCGAGATACCGCTGCTCCAGCATCCGGATGATGTCGGACGGCATGGCGTTCGGATTGCGCAGACGGATGCTGCGGATGTGCGCGAGCACGAGCGGGCGCTGGATCGCGAGCACCCTGTCGATGCCGCGGATCGCGAACGGATGCTCGGTCGATCCCACCGGCGGCACGCCCTTGTCCCATGGAGCGCCGTCCGGGAGCGAATGGATCTTGTGCACCTTGTCGGCCATGTCCCGATCCTATGGACCGATGCCGCGAGAAAGCCGAAAGCCCGGCACCTCGAGGTGCCGGGCTTTCGACGCTGTGTCGGAGCAGAACTCAGACGTAGAGGTTCGCGCGCTCGAGGTCCTCGGCGAAGTCGACCTCGACCGCATACAGGTCAGAGACGTCCATCGGTTCGAGCAGCAGACCGTCCTCGGCGATGGCCAGTTCGAGGCCGCGCTCGAAGTAGTCCTGGTCCTCGACGCGCTGCAGCTGGCGCATGAACGCCTTCTTTTGCGCGGAGGAGATGTAGTTGATGCCGACGGCCTCGCCAAGACCACCCGTGACAGTCTTGGAGAGCTCCTTGATGAAGCCCTCGGACGTGACCGTGTACTTCACCTCTTCATCGCTCACCTTGGAGGTGTTGACGGTGACGAACGACTGGTCGCGCTCGATGTACTCGAGAGCACGGCCGAGGATCATCGGGTCGAAGACGACGTCGCCGTTCATCCACAGCACTCCGCCGCGGCCGGTGGCGCCCAGCGCGCGCAGCAGGCTCTTGGACGTGTTGGTCTCGTCGTAGCGCTCGTTGTGCACGTAGTTGACCTGCGGGAACGCCTCGATGATCGTCTCGGCGCGGTAGCCGACGACCGTGGTGATGCGTGCGTCCTTGCCGAACGCGGCACGGATGTTCTCGTGCTGCTGCTGCATGATCGTGCGGCCGTCGCTCAGCTCGGTGAGGGGCTTGGGCAGCGCGCGCCCGAGGCGCGAGCCCATGCCGGCTGCGAGAATAACGGTCTGAAGAGTCACGAAAGCTCCTAAAAGAATCTGTGTTCACGGCCGGTTCACCGACCCGACACCTCTTCGTGCCGCCTTCATGCTAGCGACGGCTCCTGCAAAGGCCCTGGTCGGGTCCGGTGCCGTTGTCATTTCGTGACCGAGTGCACACCCAGTTCACAGGTTGCGCCTGGCCTGGTACGGATCCCGCCGAATGTTGCGCTGGAACCGGGCAAAGTCGGTCCCCGTTGATACCGTAATACAGTGACTCCTTCCCCTGACGACCAGCTGGACGAGGCGACCGCCACGGCTCAGGCCAAGAAGGCGCGCCCGGCTCGCAAGACTGCGCCGGATGCCGCGGCGAGGACCGCCGCGGTGAAGGCGCGCACAGCGAATGCTGCGACGGCATCGAAGGCGGCGGCCGCGAAGTCGGCGACGGCGAACGATGCCGCGAAGACGGCTGCGGCGAAGACCGCGGCGGCGAAGGCGACGGCCGCCAAGACCGCTGCCCGGACGTCCGCCGCACGCAGCAGTGCTGCGAAGACGGCAGCGGCCAAGACGGCAGCGGCCAAGGTCGCCGCCGAGAAGGCTGCCGCGGCGAAGGAGGCCGCAGCGCAGTCCGCGCAGGCGGATCCGAACGTCGGCGGCGTGCTCGAACAGGGCGAGCCGACAGCGGCACCCGTGAACAAGCCGGCGGCGAAGCGCGTCGCGAAGCCGCGGAAGCCGCGCACCGCGGCGACACGCGCCGTCGCCGCTCATTCGGCGGCCGCTGCTGCCGAGACCGTCACGCCCCCTGCGGCCGTGGCAACGCCGACGAACGCGCCGGAGGATGCCGAGTCGGCTTCCTCCTTCATCGATGCGCCGAACGACGAGTCTGCCGTCGAGGCAGCCGCCGAGGCCGAGCCCACGGTGGTCGTCGAACAGCCAGAGACGGCCGAGTCGCAGATCGATTCGGTGCACACGGCCGACGCGGCCTTCGAAGACGAGGTCAGCTCCGAGACCGAGGCGGCGTCTAAGGACGAGACCGCTGCCGAGAACGATGCTGCCGAAGCCGAAGCCGAAGCCGAAGCCGAAGCCGAAGCCGAAGCCGAAGCCGAAGCCGAAGCCGAAGCCGAAGCCGAAGCCGAAGCCGAAGCCGACCTCGAGAGCGTCGCAGAGGACACCGATCCGGCCGCTCAGGCGGAGTCCGTCGACGAGCAGATGGAAGAGATCGCGGACGTCGACGACGTGGCGGAACCGGACGCCGCGTCCGACGTCGATGAGGCGCTCGTCGACATCGACGCTCCTGCGGCGGTCGATGCACTGCGCGTCCGGGGACTCACCAAGGACTTCGGAGACCAGCGCGCCGTCAACGGCATCGATCTCACCGTGCCTGCCGGGTCGTTCTACGGCATCGTCGGTCCGAACGGCGCCGGCAAGACGACCACGCTCTCGATCATTACGGGTCTGCTGCGCTCCGACGGCGGCACGGTGTACGTCTCGGGCATCGATCAGAAGGCGGATCCGCTCGCCGCGAAGCGAGTGATGGGCGTCCTGCCTGACCGCCTGCGGACCTTCGATCGGCTCACCGGGCGGCAGCTGCTGCACTACTACGGTCTGCTGCGCGGACTCGACGCGCGCGTGATCGAGAAGCGCGCCGCCGACCTCGCGCGGGCGTTCGATCTCACGGGCGCTCTCAGCCGTGTCGTCTCCGACTACTCCGCCGGCATGACGAAGAAGATCATGCTCGCCGGCGCCATGATCCACTCGCCGCGCGTGCTCGTGCTCGATGAGCCGTTCGAGTCCGTCGACCCCGTCTCGTCCGGCGTCATCCTCGACATCCTCCGTGCTTATGTCGCGCACGGAGGCACGGTCATCCTCTCCAGCCACGGCATGGACCTCGTCGAACGGGTTTGCTCTCGAGTCGCGATCATCGTCGGCGGCGAGGTCCTCGCCGAGGGAACCGTCGATGAGGTCCGCGCCGGTCAGACCCTCGAGTCGCGTTTCGTCGAACTCGCCGGTTCCAGCAGCGAGGTGGAGGGCCTGGAGTGGTTGCACACGTTCTCCGGCTGAGGCTCGCGCTGCTGCTCGGTGCGCTCCGCGGTCACCATGCCGTGCGGACGATCATCGGTCTGCTGGCGATCGTGGCCGCCACCGTGATCGTCTGCATCGCCGTGCTCAGCCTCGGAGATGCGACGACACCGGTGGCGCGAGCCGTGATCGTGCTCGGCGGGGCCGCCTTGTTCCTCGCCTTCCTCATCGGACCGATGCTCACCGGCGCCGTCGACCAGCTCGATCCACGACGGTTCGCCGTCTTCGGCGTCGACGAGCGGCGGATGCCGTGGCTCCTCGCGCTCGCCTCTCTCATCAGCGTTCCCTCGTTCGCGCTCATGGCGGTGACGACCTGTGTCGTGATCGTCGGCATCCGACTCGGCGTGCCGGCATACGCAGCCGTGGTCACCGGACTCCTGGGACTCGCGACCACCGTGCTCGCTGCGCGCGTCGGGATGGCGGTCAGCGCCCTCTGGCTGCCCGAGCGGCGCTCGCGCGAACTCACCGCGCTGTTCACGCTCGCGGTCGTCGTCATCGCCTTCCCCGTCGCGGTGTTCCTCGCGTCGTTGGAGTGGGATGGCCAGGTTCCCGCGGTGGTCGACTCGGCGACGACGATCGTGGGAGCGACCCCGGTCGCTGCGCCGCTCGGCCTGATGTTCGCGCTCGCCTCGGGCAACACGGCTGCGGCGTGGATCAGCGGCATCGTGGCGGCCGCCACACTCGCCGGCGTCGCCGCGGCCTGGACCTGGCTGGTGCGTCACCTGCTCACGACGACCGAGCGCCCGGTCACGGCACGGGAGCGCGCCGGACTCGGATGGTTCGGATTGCTCCCCTCCAACGCCTTCGGCGCGATCGCCGCACGCAGCCTCGTGTACTGGCTGCGCGACCGACGATACATCGTCAACATCGTCGTCGTTCCGATCGCCGGGGTGCTCACAGTGTTCCCGCTGCTCGTCGCGGGCGTGCCGTTCGAGGTGGCGGTGCTGGTGCCGGTGCCGGTGATGGCCCTGTTCTTCGGCTGGCTGCCGCACAACGACATCGCCTACGACTCGACCGCCTTCTGGGTGCACGTGGCCAGCGGCGTCCGCGGCCTGCCGGACCGATTCGGCCGGCTCATCCCGATCTTCCTCGTCGCCGTTCCGGCACTCGCTGTCGCCGTGCCCGTCACCCTGGCACTCACCGGCGACTGGCGGCTGCTGCTTCCGCTCAGCGGTCTCGCCATCTGCCTGTTCTTCGCCGGGCTCGGGCTCTCCAGCGTCGTCTCGGTGATCGCGCCCTACGCGGTCTCGCGTCCGGGGGACAGCCCGTTCCAGCAGCCTCAGCGCGGGGCATCCCGTGGAGCATTCGGCCAGGCCGGCGTCTTCGTCGGCGCCATCCTGCTCGCCTCGCCCACGGTCTGGCTGTTCTCGCTCGCCGTCATCGAAGGCGATGCGCACACGTGGACGGCGTTCTGGGCCGGCATCGGCACTGGCCTCGGCGTGCTGCTCATCGGCACCGCGATCGGCGGGCGGATCTTCGAGCGCAGCGGCGAGCGGCTGATGGAGTTCGTCGAGACGGCATGATCGCCGCCCGCGATGTCGCGCTCCCGGCTAGAATCGGCCCATGAGTACTCCGCTGGACAGCCCCGATCAGGGCGGCGTGGCAACGCTTGATCGCGAACTCGAAGAGCTCCTGAACCAGGAGAACATCGAGCCGGGCGACCACGAGCGCTTCAGCCACTACGTGAAGAAGGACAAGATCCTCGAATCGGCGATCACCGGCAAGCCGGTGCGTGCGCTGTGCGGCAAGAAGTGGACGCCGGGGCGCGACCCCGAGAAGTTCCCGGTCTGCCCCACGTGCAAGGAGATCTACGAGTCGATGGTCGGTTAGACCGCGTCGATCAGGACCGTCGGGATCGCCGGATCCGACTTGCTGAGCGCCAGCGCCCTGACCGGGAGCTCTTCGCGCACGCGCAGGTGATGCGCGCGAGCCGCCGCCGTCCCCGCGACTCCTTCGTGCGTGGCGTCGATCTCGCCGCGTTCGACCAACAGCACCTGCAGGGGGCGGGAGTCCGGGTGCTCGGCTGGCGTGTCCAGCTCTTCGAAGCCATCCGAAACGACCACCGTCTCGGCGGTCGCGACTCCGTCGGTGAGCGTGCGGAACGCCGCCTTGCGACCGCCCTGCGACGCCTTGTCGGCTGACGCCTTCGCGACGCCGATCCACCCACCCGCGGCATCCTGTCGGGCGACGAGCTTGTAGACCATGCTCGCGGTCGGATAGCCCGACCCGGTGACCACCGACGTTCCGACGCCGTACGCGTCCACCGGCGAGGCGGCGAGGGAGGCGATGGCGTATTCGTCGAGGTCGCTCGTCACCGTGATGCGCGTGCCCGTCGCGCCGAGCTCATCGAGCTGCGCGCGTACCTCGGCCGCGACGATCGGCAGATCACCGGAGTCGATGCGCACGCCGCCGAGTCCGGTGCCGGCGACGCGGATCGCCGTGTCGACTCCGGCGCGGATGTCGTAGGTGTCCACGAGCAGAGTCGTGTCGGTTCCGAGGCTGGCGATCTGCGCCTGGAACGCGTCCTCCTCCGTCTCATGCAGCAGCGTCCAGGAGTGCGCGGCGGTGCCCATCGTGGGGATGCCCCACCGCCGTCCGGCCTCGAGGTTGCTGGTGGAGCCGAAACCGGCGATGTACGCGGCCCGTGCGGCGGCCACAGCGGACTGCTCCGCGGCGCGGCGCGAGCCCATCTCCGCGAGCGGGCGGTCACCGGCGGCGATGCTCATCCGCGATGCGGCGGTCGCGACAGCCGAGTCGTGATTGAGCACGCTCAGCGCCAGCGTCTCGAGGACGACCGCATCCGCGAAGCTGCCCTCGACCGTGAGGATCGGTGACCCGGGGAAGTACAGCTCTCCCTCGCGGTAGCCGCTGATGGACCCCGTGAACCGGTAGTTCTCGAGATACGTCAGCGACTCGGCATCCACGACCTGTGCGTCGCGCAGGAAGCGCAGCTCCTCGTCGCCGAAGCGGAACTCGCGCAGCAGCGACAGCAGGCGTCCCGTCCCGGCGACGACGCCGAAACGGCGTCCACCGGACAGACGCCGCGAGAACAGTTCGAACACACACGGGCGCGCAGCCGTGCCGTCGCGCAGCGCGGCGCCAAGCATGGTGAGTTCGTAGCGGTCGGTCAGAAGCGCCGTCGACGAGGTCATGCGCTCAGCTTAGTGAGCGGACGAAGGACTCCGGCGGGAGGACGGTAGGCTGGTGAGTCATGAACGACGCGCCCATCGGAATCTTCGACTCGGGTGTGGGCGGACTCACCGTGGCCAGGGCCATCCGTGCCCAGCTGCCCCGCGAATCGTTCGTCTACATCGGCGACACGGCCCACTCTCCGTACGGTCCGAAGCCGATCGCCGACGTCCGCCGCTACGGTCTCGAGGTGCTCGACACGCTCGTCGAACAGGGCGTGAAGATGCTCGTGATCGCGTGCAACACGGCATCCTCCGCCATGCTGCGCGATGCTCGCGAGCGCTACGACGTCCCGGTGGTCGAAGTGATCGGCCCTGCCGTGCGTCGAGCCGTTTCGACCACGCGCAACGGACGCATCGGTGTGATCGGAACCGTCGGCACGATCGGATCCCGCGCATACCAGGACATGCTCGAGGTCAACGAGCGTCTTGAGGTCTTCACCGCCGCGTGCCCGCGGTTCGTCGAGTTCGTCGAGGCGGGCATCACCGGCTCGCCTGAGGTGCTCGCGACGGCCGAGGACTACCTCGCACCGCTGCGAGAGGCCGACGTCGACACCCTCGTGCTCGGCTGCACGCACTATCCGTTCCTGCGCGGCGCGATCGGCTACGTCATGGGAGAGGGCGTGTCGCTCGTCTCCAGCGACGAAGAGACGGCCGCCGACGTGTACCGCCAGCTCGTCCGCGGCGATCTGCTCGCCTCCTCGGATGCCGTGGCCACGTACGTCTACGAGGCGACCGGCGATTCCGCCGACGAGTTCACCGCGCTCGCGAACCGGCTCATGGGTCGCGAGGTCCGCGACGTCCAACTGGTGCAGACCGGCGTCATCACACTTCCCGAAGCACAATCCCTCGAGACGAAGGAATCCCATGTCTGACATCGTCCGCTCCGACGGCCGCGCCACGGACCAGCTCCGCGAGATCACGATCGAGCGGGGGTGGAGCGGTCATGCCGAAGGATCGGCGCTCATCAGCTTCGGCGGAACGAAGGTGCTGTGCACCGCATCCTTCACCAACGGCGTCCCGCGGTGGCTCACCGGCAAGGGCAAGGGATGGGTCACGGCCGAGTACGCCATGCTCCCGCGGGCGACCAACAGCCGCAACGATCGGGAGAGCGTGAAGGGCCGCATCGGCGGACGCACGCACGAGATCTCCCGCCTGATCGGTCGCGCCCTGCGCGCCGTGGTCGACACCAAGGCGCTCGGCGAGAACACGATCGTCATCGACTGCGACGTGCTTCAGGCCGACGGCGGCACCCGCACGGCGGCGATCACGGGCGCCTACGTCGCGCTGGCCGACGCGATCGAGTGGGGGCGGGAGAAGAAGTTCATCGCCAAGAACGCCAAGCCGCTGCTCGATTCGGTCTCGGCCGTGTCCGTCGGGATCATCGACGGCGAGCCCATGCTCGATCTCGCCTACGTGGAGGACGTCCGCGCCGAGACGGACATGAACATCGTCGTGACCGGCCGGGGGCTCTTCGTCGAGGTGCAGGGCACCGCGGAGGGCGCTCCGTTCGATAAGCGCGAGCTGGACGCTCTGCTCGAGCTCGGCGTCGCCGGCTGCGAGGACTTGAAGAGCCGGCAGCTCACGGCTCTCGCGGGGGAGTGACGGTGCGCGTCGTCCTCGCCACGCACAATCCGCACAAGGTCGCGGAGTTCGCCCAGATCGTCGCGCGCACGCGGCCCGATCTCGAGGTCGTCGGCTACGACGGACCGGAGCCGGTCGAGGACGGCGTCACTTTCGCCGAGAACGCGCTGATCAAGGCCAGAGCAGCGGCTCAGCACACCGGTCTCGCTGCCCTCGCCGATGACTCCGGGATCTGCGTCGATGTGCTCGGCGGATCCCCTGGCGTATTCTCCGCCTACTGGGCCGGTCAGAAGAAGGATGCTCAGGCGAATCTCGATCTGCTCCTCGACCAGCTCGCGGACATCGCAGACGAGCACCGCGCCGCGCAGTTCGTGTCGACCATCGCGCTCGTCACACCGGACGGCGATGAGCACATCGTCGAGGGCAGGTGGCCGGGAAGGCTCGCGCACGCAGCATCGGGTTCCGGAGGATTCGGGTACGACCCGATCTTCGTGCCGGATGGGCAGGACGGCGCGCAGCGGACGGTCGGCGAGTTCAGCGCCGAGGAGAAGCAGTCGCAGTCTCACCGCGCGCGTGCGTTCGACGCGCTGATCCCGCTGCTCGCGACGCTCTGACGGCGGCTGCTACTGAGAATCGTCACCATTCCCGACTGCGGGAAATCGCCGCTGACGGCTGTGGGCGCTCGTACGCTGGAGGCATGCACGATCACGCCCATCCCACCGGGATCCGTGGAGCAGGCAGCCGCCGTCTCCTGACGATCTCGCTGTGCCTGACGGCTGCGATCATGATCGTGCAGGTCGTCGGGGCGGTGTTCACGGGGTCGCTCGCGCTGCTCGCGGACGCCGCGCACATGTTCACGGATGCCTCGGCGCTCGTGATCGCACTCGTCGCCAGTGCCGTCGCCGCGCGACCCGCTGACGACCGGCGCACGTTCGGCTATCAGCGGGCCGAGGTCTTTGGAGCGCTGATCAATGCCGTCATCCTCATCGTCCTGGCCGTCGTCGTGGCCGTCGAGGGCGTTTCGCGCCTGCTCGATCCCGGTGAGGCCGAGGTCGCCGGAGGACTGATGCTGGCTGTGGCCGTCGTCGGTCTGGTCGCCAACGGCGTCTCGATGTGGCTGCTGAGCTCCGCGCAGCGGACGAACATCAATGTCCGCGGCGCGTACCTCGAAGTGCTGGGCGATCTCATCGGATCCGCCGCCGTCATCGTCGCCGCGCTGGTGATCCTCGTCACCGGGTGGATGCCGGCGGACGCGATCGCGTCGCTGTTCATCGCCGCTCTGATCATCCCGCGCGCCGTCACGCTGCTGCGCGAGGTGTTCTCCGTGCTTGCGGAGTCGGCGCCGAAGGGCATGACGGTCGCCGACATCCGCGCGCATCTGCAGGCGTTCGACGGCGTCACCGGCGTGCACGACGTGCACGTGTGGCAGCTGACGCGCGGGGCGCCCGTGTTCACCGCGCACATCAGCGTGGCCCCGGAGATCGTCGCGCAGGGGCGCTCCGGGGCGCTGCTCGCCGAGCTGCAGGGCTGCCTGGCCGAGCATTTCGACGTCGAGCACTCGACGTTCCAGATCGAGCCGGACGATGCCGCCCGGTGCGAGCAGGCGCACGCCTGATTCAGGACTCGACGACGATCTCGTCGACGCGTTTGTCTGGCCTGAGCCCCCGCCACCGTGCGTGCCGCAGGATGCCGTCCGGTGTCCAGTTCGCGAACTCGACTTCGCCGACGAGTTCAGGGCTGACCCACTCGGCATCCGACGCATCCGGCGCGGGAACGCCGTCGATCCCGCTGTCCGGGACGCGCAGCGGAGCCAGCCGGGCCATCAGGTCCGTCAGGATGCGGTCGGTGAACCCCGAGCCGACGCGGCCGACGTAGCGCAGCCCGCCGTCGTGCGGAATGGCGAGCAGCAGGGACCCGATGCTGCCCGCGCGGTTGCCCTTCCCCGGTCGGATGCCGGCGATCACGACCTCCTGCGCGCGGGTGTGCTTGATCTTCAACCAGGAACCGGATCGCGCGCCCGGCCGATACGCCGAGCGGGCGTCCTTCACGACGACGCCCTCCAGCCCGAGTTCGCCGCTGGTCTGCAGGGCGGCGTCGAGGTCATCGAACACCGGCGGGACCCCGAGGGGGCCGTCGGCGCTCTCGGCGAGCGTCTCGAGCAGTCGCCTCCGATCCCGCAGCGGCGTTCTGGTCAGATCATGCCCGTCCAGGCGGATCAGGTCGAACAGCTGGTACGCGATCGGTGTGCGGACCACCTCGCGTTCGATCTCGCGCGGCTTCGTCAGGTGCATCCGGTTCTGCAGACGGCTGAAGCTCGGGCGCCCTGACGCATCCAGTGCGATGATCTCGCCGTCGACCACGGCATCCGACACCGCGAAGTGCGGGGCGCCGTCCGCGGTGAGCTCGGGGTAGCGCGCGGTGATGTCCGTTCCGCTGCGGGCATACAGGCGCAGGCGGCCGTTCCGCCAGACCCCCAGGGCACGGATGCCGTCCCACTTGATCTCGGTCCACGCATCGCCGAGACCGCGAGCGAGCCCCGGAGTCCCCGTCTCGGCCAGCATGGGCTCCGGCACGCGGCCGGGTTCGGCCTCCGCATGCGCGACGGGGGATGCGGCGACGACCGGATGCCGGGGCGCCGTCGCCCCGGCATCCTTCATCCGGTGCAGCAGCCAGGAGGACTTCTCGCCGCTGCCGTCGGTGCGGATCAGCGCCAGCCGCGCGTTCCCCAGTGGGCCGCGTCCGCGGAAGACGGCGATCACCTCGTCGTCGCGCCATTTCTCGATCTCGACGGTTCCGGTGTCCCAGATCGTCATGCTCCCCGCACCGTACTCGCCCGCGGGGATCTCACCGTGGAACTCGAGATACTCCAGCGGGTGCGGCTCGGTCATGACGGCGAGATGATTGCGCTCGCCGAGCTCGGGGATGCCTTTGGGCACCGCCCAGCTGACCAGCACGCCGTCGCGTTCGATGCGCAGATCGAAGTGCAGCCGCCGCGCGTGATGTTCCTGGATCACGAACCGCGGCGGGGCTCCTGGGGGCGACGGCGCCACGGCGTGCAGCTCCGGCATCGGCTCCGGTGTGCGTCCCGCGGTGCGTTTGGACAAGTACGGTGCGAGGTGCTGCGGCGATGCGACTGGGCCGAAGCCGACGAACGGATCGATGCCGGCATCCATCCGATCGAGCACCTCGTCGAACTCGAGATGGCGGAGCCCGGGTGCGGACAGTTCGTCCCACGTGCGCGGGGCGGCGACGGTCGGATGCGAGCGTCCGCGCAGCGAATACGGTGAGATCGTCGTCTTGGATGCGCTGTTCTGGCTCCAGTCGAGGAACACCTTGCCGTCGCGCGCGGCCTTCGCCATGACGCTCGTGGCGATGTCGGGGTGATCCGCTTCGATTGACCTGGCGAGCTCCTTCGCCAGGGCGGATGCCGCATCGCTGGTCTGCGTACCGTCGAGACGTGCGTAGAGATGGATGCCCTTGCTCCCGCTCGTCACCGGAACCGGGTCCAGACCGATGTCCTGCAGGATGGCGCGGGCGAGGCCGGCGACATGCGCGCAGGCGGCGAGATCCGCACCGGGCCCCGGATCGAGATCGATCACGAGCCGGTCCGGGTTGCCGCGGTCTTCGTCCGGCGTGAAGCGCCACTGCGGGACGTGCAGCTCGATCGCCGCGATCTGGGCGAACCAGACCAGCGATGGCAGGTCCTCGATCAGCGGATAGTCCTTCGGGCCGTCGGAGTGCTCGATCGTCCTCCGGCTCACCCAGCCCGGCGTGCCCTGCTCAAGCTGCTTGGTGAAGAAGGCGTCAGCCGGGGCATCCGCTGTTCCGACGCCCTCCACCCAGCGCTTGCGGGTGACGGGGCGGCCGGACAGTAACGGGAGCATGCGGGACGCGACCGCCGTGTAGTACGCGATGACCTCGCCCTTGGTGGTCCCCGTCGCGGGATACATCACCTTGTCGAGGTTCGTCAACCGCACGCGCCGACCGTCGACCTCGACGAGCTGCGCGTTGCTGGGCATGCCGAAATCGTAGCCGCAAGCCTCTGGCCACGGACGGGGCTCGCGGTGTTCACTGGTGTCATGAGGTCGATCTGGAAAGGCGCCCTGACGTTCGGGCTCGTGAACGTCCCGGTGAAGGTGTACTCGGCCACCGAGGACCACGATGTTCCGCTGCACCAGGTGCACGATGAGGACGGTGGACGCATCCGCTACAAGCGGACCTGCGAGGTGTGCGGCGAGGTCGTGCCGTACCAGAACATCGACCGCGCCTACGAGGACGACGGGCAGCGCGTGGTGCTGACCAAGGACGACCTCGATGCGCTCCCCGCCGAGCGCAGCCGCGAGATCGATGTCGTCGAGTTCGTGCCGATCGAGCAGGTGGATCTGCTCACCCTCGACAAGGCCTACTATCTCGAGCCGGACTCGAAGTCGCCGAAGGCGTACGTGCTGCTGCGCAAGACGCTGGAACAGACCGACCGCACGGCGATCGTTCGGTTCACGCTGCGTCAGAAGACACGGCTCGCCGCCCTCCGCGTGCGCGGTGATGTGCTGGTGCTGCAGACGCTGCTCTGGGCGGACGAGGTGCGGGAGGCGTCGTTCGACTCGTTGGATGAGGACGTGAAGATCTCGAAGAAGGAGCTCGAGCTCTCGGCGAGCCTCGTCGACAGCTACTCGAGCGACTTCGACCCTGAATCGTTCGTCGACGAGTACCAGACGGAGCTGCGCACCCTCATCGACGCCAAGATCGAGGCCGGCGACACATTCGACGTGGCGGAGACGTTCGGCGAGGAGGGCGAGGAGACCGCGAAGGGCGGCGAGGTCATCGACCTCATGGAGGCGCTGCGCGCCAGCGTCGAGAAGTCGCGATCGAAGAAGCGCGACGCGGGCTGAGCCTCGTGAGCGCGGTCAGTGCTTGCCGTCGCCGTCCAAGTCGGGGGCGCGGTCGAAGACCTCGGCGTCGAGCGTGAGCGCTGCGGCCTCTGAGGCGTCGACCTCGGGGTCGCCGCCGGCGGCGAGCTCCTTGCGGACCTTGCGACGTTCCGAGAAGTAGTGCCACAGCGTGACGATCGCGGTGCCGCCGACGGCGGCCAGCAGGATCAGGTCGATGTAGTGCTCGACGAACCTCGCGACCGGTGGGATGAACCCGATGGCGTAGCCGAACATCGTCAGCCCGAAGCCCCAGAGCACCGCGCCGATGAGGTTGTAGAGGGTGTACTTTCCCTTGTGCATGTGTCCGACGCCCGCGGCGACGGGAGCGAATGTGCGCACGATCGGTACGAAGCGCGCCAAGATGATCGTGAGACCCCCGTAGCGCTCGAAGAACGCGTTCGTGCGCTCGACGTTCTTCCGGCTGAACAGGCCGGATTCCTTGCGCTCGAAGACCGCGGGACCGCCCTTGTGGCCGATGAGGTAGCCGACTTCGCCGCCGATGAAGGCCGCGAGGCCGATGAGCAGCGCCACCCACCAGACGCTGATGCCGAAGACGCCGTTCGCGGCGTACGGCTGGGGGTGCGACAGCAGCCCCGCGATGACCAGCAGGGTGTCCCCAGGCAGCAGAAAGCCGACCAGCAGACCCGTCTCGGCGAAGATGATGAAGCACACGACCAGCAGGGCCCAGGGGCCCGCCGCACCGATGATGGTCGCCGGGTCGAGCCAGGGGATGAGCGCGATGTGATGCATGATGTCCCGTCGTGTGAGCCGATCGGCGGTCGAGCGCGCGACAGCGCCCTCTGCGTGCGGAAGGTGGGACTTGAACCCACACGCCCGAAGGCACAGGAACCTAAATCCTGCGTGTCTGCCAGTTTCACCACTCCCGCGCTGCGCGATGCCAGTCTAGCCGGGGCTTCGGACGTCTCGGGGGCGGGGGATCCGGGGGATTCCCCCCTGGTTTCCCGGAATCATCCGCCGAGGATCAGGGCGATCTCGTCGAAGCCGCTCTCGCGTGCGTGATCGAGTGCGCTGCGGCCGTTCGCATCGCGGATGCCGGGGTCGGCGCCCATCGCGTCGAGCAGCCGGGCGAGCGCCACGTGATCGTTCAGCACGGCGTGCATGAGGGGCGTGCGTCGCATGTCGGCATCCCTCGTCTCGAGATCGGCTCCGGCCCGGATGGCGAGGGCTGCGGCATCCGCATCTCCGGATCCGGATGCCGCGAGCAGCGCGGCATTCGGGTCGGTGGGAGCGGGCGAGGTAACGGCGGTCGCAAGCGTCTGCGCGGCGGCGGCATCGCCTCGCTGCTCGGGGGACGTCATCGGCCCACGCGGCCGCGATCGGGGACGCATCCACGTCGCGCAACTCGGGGGTTCTGTCCGGCATGCCGGTCTCCTCGGCGGGTGTCTGCTCGGCGGTCGTGACCGGGGCGCTGCACGCGACGAGCGCGAGCGCGACCGCCGTCGCGAGGACGAGCAGGTGTGGTCTGCGGCGCATGACGGACCTCCGGAGGACGGGTGATGATCCGATTCTCGATGGTGCGTGATGACCCCGCGTCGTCCACCGCGCTGCGATGCGATAGCCGTTCGGATGATGCGGCCGGGACGAGTCCTGTGGATAACTTCCTAGGCTGGCGTCCGAATCCTGCGAGGATGCACGCGTGAGCCATCCCGCATCCGTCGTCGCAGACCGCGTGCGTCGACGTCTGCGTGCGGAGCGCACCGATCCCTCGATCGACCCCGTCGAGACCAGACGCGTCGCGCAGGCCGAGGTGCGTCGTCACAACGACCTCGCCCTTTCCCGCGGTGAGGCGATGGTGGACGACGAGATCGCTCTGGTGCGGGAGGTTCTCGCCTCGGTGCACGGATACGGGCCGCTCCAGCCGCTGCTGGAGGACCCGGAGATCGAGGAGATCTGGATCAATGGCACCGAGCAGGTGCACGTCGCTCGCGGCGGAGTCGCCGAGCGGATTCCGCTGCGCCTCACGGATGCGGTGCTCCGCGACCTCGTGGAGCGGATGCTGCAGCCCACGGGGCGCCGGGTCGACATCAGTCAGCCGTTCGTCGATGCGTCGCTTCCCGACGGCTCGCGCCTGCACGTGGTGATCGCCGATGTGGTCCGCGGAGGCTGGGCGGTGAACATCCGCAAGTTCCTGCCGCGCCACCGGACGCTCGATGCCCTCGTCCGCCAGGGAGCCATGCCTCCGGATGTGGCAGACATGCTCAGCTCTGCCATGCACGACGGCCGGAGTGTGCTCGTGTCGGGTGCGACGCACGCGGGGAAAACCACGCTGCTGGGAGCCCTTCTGACCGCCTGCTCCGACATGCAGCGCATCGTCACCGCCGAGGAGACGTTCGAGCTCGCCGTCGAAGGACCGGACCTCGTCGCCCTGCAGGGGCGGCAGGCGAGCCTCGAGGGCACGGGTGAGATCACTCTTCGCCGCCTCGTGAAGGAGGCGCTGCGCATGCGCCCTGACCGTCTGGTGATCGGCGAAGTCCGTGACGCGGAGGCGCTCGACCTCGTGCTCGCGTTGAACACCGGAGTGCCAGGTGCGGCGACGATCCACGCGAACTCGGCCGCTGAGGCGCTCGAGAAGCTCTCGATCCTGCCGTTGCTGGCCGGGCGCAACATCGATCGCTCCTTCATCGCACCCGCCATCGCGTCCTCGGTGTCGCTCGTCGTGCACTGCGCACGGGATGCCGCGGGCCGGCGCCATGTGGCCGAGGTGATCGCCCCGACCGGTGAGCTCGTCGACGGTCGCATCATCACCCGGACGGTCTACCGAGCGGAGTCGGGCGCATGACGCTGCTCATGGGAGCCGTCCTCGCCGCCGGCCTGCTGCTGTGCGCATCGCCGTGGCTCTGGCCGCATCGAGAACGCGTGGTCGAGCCCAGGCAGCGCACGGATGCGCTCACCGCGCTGCTCGAGGAGGCAGGACTCGGCGGGGTTCGCGCGCGGACCCTCATGATCGTGATGGTCGCGGTGGCCGCCGTCGCGGCATCCGTCGTCTGGCTGCTCACGGGGCTCGCGGCGCTCGCCGTGCTCGCGGCGGGAGCAGCGGCCGCAGCTCCCGTGACCTACCTGCGCGGTCGGCGACTGCGGCTGCGCAAGGCGCGCCGCCAGCTCTGGCCGGATGTCTGCGACCTGCTGATCGCCGCGATCAGGGTGGGGCTGTCCCTGCCGGATGCCGTGGCGGGCCTCGCGGACTCGGCGCCGCACGCGGTCCGCCCCGCGTTCGCCGTGTTCGCCAGGGATCTGCGGGCGACCGGACGCTTCGAGACCAGCCTCGACCGGTTGAAGGCGACGCTGGCTGATCCGATCGCGGACCGCATCATCGAGACGCTGCGGATGGCGCGTCAGGTCGGCGGCACCGATCTGACCGGTGTGCTGCGGGCGCTGTCCTCATCCGTGCGGGCCGACGCGGCCCTGCGCGGCGAGGTCGAGGCCCGGCAGTCCTGGATCCACGGGGCCGCGGTGCTCGGCGTCGTCGCGCCCTGGGTCATCCTCGGTCTGCTGGTGATGCGCCCGGAGGGCGCTGACGCCTACGGCACGCCGGAGGGCGTGCTCGTGATCGTCGCCGGTGCCGCGGTCTCGGTGGTGGCCTTCCGGATCATGATGCGGGTCGGACGCCTCCCTGAGCCGAAGCGGTGGTTCGGATGATGGTGATCACCGACCTCGCGATCGCGGTGCTGCTCGGCGGCCTGTTCGCCGCCGGTGTGCTCTTCGTCCTCGGCGCTCTGCCGCGGTGGCGCGCGGCGTCACTGAGCGTCCGGATCGCGCCGTACGTGCGCGACGTGGTCCCCGATGCGCTGCTGCCGCGCGGCATCCTGCCGAGTGCCGGTGTGCTGTCGGCGACAGGGCGCACCGGGTGGGAGCGACTGCGAGGCCTCTTCGAGCGCCTGGTCGGCGGGGGAGAGGCGCTGCGGACGCGCCTGTCGCAGGCCGGAAGCACTCTCGAGTCGAGCGCCTTCCGCGGCAGGCAATTGGCGTGGGGGCTGACCGGCCTCGCATCCGGCGCGCTCATCGTCATCGTGCTCGCCCTCGCCGGTCGGATGACCGCGCCGACCGTGGTGCTGCCGATCCTCACCGCCGTCGGGTGCGCCGCGGGCTGGGACATGCTGCTCACCGCGCGAGCACGCTCGCGGATGTCCCGGCTCGAGGAGGAGCTGCCGACGACGCTCGAGTTCCTCGCGCTGTGCCTGTCCGCCGGCGAGAGCCTCCTGGATGCGATCCGCCGCGTTGCGGATGTCGGCTCAGGGGAGCTCACCGCCGAGTTGCGGCGCGTCGTGCTGGATGTGAACACCGGATCCCCGCTCGCCGACGCCCTGGGGGAAACGGCATCCCGCCTGCAGCTTCCTGGGCTGTCCCGCGCGGTGGATCAGCTCGTCGCCGCGCTCGAGCACGGCGCGCCCCTCGCCGGGGTCCTGCATGCGCAGGCCACGGATGCCCGGGAGGACGCGAAGCGCGGGCTCATCGAGCAGTCGGGTCGGAAGGAGATCTACATGCTTCTTCCGCTCGTCTTCCTGATCCTGCCGCTTTCGGTCCTGTTCGCGATCTTCCCCGGCCTCTTCATCCTCCGGCTCGGTCTCGGCTGACCGGGCACCGCCCCCACGAAAGGAACCGACATGAACAGACTTCGACAGTGGCGCATGCGCCTGGCGGGGCGCACCAGAATGCTCGTCGAGGACGAGACCGGGGATGTCCCCGGCTGGGTTCTCGTGACCTTGATGACGGCGGGCCTCGTCGTCCTGATCTGGGCAGTGGCCGGCCCCGCATTGACGTCGCTCTTCGAGCAGGCGATCGCGAGCGTCTCGGGGATCTGAGTCGTGCTCCGGCGAATCACGCGCGATGAGGACGGCTCGAGTCCCGTCGAATTCGTCCTCGTCGGTTCGATCCTCACCGTGCTCACGCTCGCCGTGCTGCAGTTGGGGCTGGCGATCTATATCCGCAACGTGGTGCACGACGCCGCCGTCGAGGGCGCGCACTACGCGGCGCTCGCCGACACGGCTCTCGGCGACGGCGCCGCCCGCACGTCGGAGGTGATCACGACGGCCATCGGCGGCGACTACGCCGGTGACATCACGGTGAGCGCCGGCGAGCAGGCCGGTCAGGATGTCGTCACCGTCCGGGTCCGCACGGCATTGCCCGTGCTGGGCCTCATCGGGATCCCGTTCGCCTTGGAGGTGGAAGCGGATGCGCCGATCGAGTCGTTGGGCGGGTGACGAGGACGGATCGGCCGCGCTCGAGTTCATCGTGGTCGGCGTGATCCTGCTCGTCCCGCTCGTCTACCTCGTGCTCGCGCTCGGTACCGTGCAGGAACAGACCCTCGGAGCCGAGGCCGCCGCCCGCCACACGGCGCGTGCGATGGGCCAGGGTCCGGATGCCCCGTCCGCCGCCGCACGAGGCGACGCGATCGTCGCCGAGGTCGTCGAGGAGTACGGCATGGACCCCGCGGCCGTTCAGGTGGTGGTCGCCTGCACGCCGGCATCCGCTGTGTGCCCTGCCCCAGGCGCAACCGTGATCGTCACCGTCACGACGCGGGTCTCGTTGCCGTTCGTGCCGCCGGTCCTCGGGCTCGACCAGGCCACGGCGATCCCGGTTGAGGCCGCGGCGGCGCAGAAGATCTCGCGAGTGTGGGGCGGCGGATGACGACCGGACGCGCGCAGACCCTGTCGCGTGAGGAGGGAAGCATCCTCCCGCTTATGCTCGGATACGCCCTGCTCGCGATCGCGGTCGTCTTCGCCTGCGTGTGCGCGACGGACCTGTACATCGCGCAGAAACGCCTCGACTCGCTGGCGGATGCCGCGGCGCTCGCCGGGTCGGACGGGTTCACCCTCGTCGTCGACGGCGAGTCCGCACGGGCCGAGCTCACGCCGGCGGGCGTGCGCGAACAGGCCGAGGCCGTCGTGGCGGCGATGCCGGGGACCGCGACACTCGTATCCGCAGACGCACCGGACGGCGTGACCGCACGCGTCACGGTCGCGGCCACCTGGCATCCGCCGCTGTTCTCGCCCTTCGTGCCGGACGGCATGGCCCTGGAAGCATCGGCGACCAGTCGGACGGCGCTGCAATGACCGTCAGCCAGGTCTCCGAGGGCTGAACTTCGGGATCCACCGCACGAAACCCAGCGCGCCGATCAGGCCGACGAGCCCCATCAGCCCCGTCGCGACCGACAGCGAGGCCATCGCGGTCACGCCGGAGACGAGGAGCGGCGCGACGGCGCCACCCGCATCCGTCAGGGTCCGCCACGAACCGAGGAAGGCGGCGGGTTCCGCGCGCGGCGCGACGTCGGCGCCGAGCGTGAGCAGGATGCCGCTGGACAGGCCGTTGCCGACTCCGAGCACGGCGGCGAGCATGCCGAACCAGAGCACCGCGGCTTCGCCGTCGTGCGTGAACGAGAGCACCAGGAATCCTGAGCCCATCAGCACCATGGCCGGCATCGCGGCCCACAGCCTGCCGAATCGGTCCATCACCTGACCGCTCGCATAGAACAGGGCGAAGTCGATCGCGCCGGAGACGCCGACGACGAGTGCGATCGTCTGAGCATCCAGACCCAGCGAGACTCCCCACAGCGGCAGCACCACCTGCCGCGCGGAACGGACGGCGGACAGGGATGCCGCGGCGAGCCCGAGCCGGCTGAGCACGCCGCGGTGATGCCACATCGTGCGCAGGACACCCGGCCGATCGGTCGTCGGAATCGAGCCGGACACCGCTTCGCCGGTGTCCTCGGCGAGCGAGCCGTTCGCGGCGGACGGGGGAGCGGTCTTCTCCGGATCGGGCCCGAACAGCACGAGCACGACCATCGCGGCCAGACACACCAGGAAGAACCAGATCGCAGCGGTCTCATCGAACACCTGCAGGAGGGCCGCGGTGATGAACGGACCGATGAAGACTCCGAGGCGGAAGCTTCCGCCCAGCAGCGACAGCGCGCGGGCGCGGAAGGCGATCGGCACGCGCGTCGTCATGAACGCGTGCCTGGCGAGCCCGAAGGCGGCGGCGCAGAACCCGAGGAGGAACACCGCGGCGGCGAAGGCGCCGATCACGGGTGCGAAGATCATGCCGGCAACGGCGAGCATCGAGATCAGGCCGGCGATCACCATCGTGTAGCGCTCGCCGATGCGCGCCACGGCCCAGCCGGCCGGGAGATTGCCGCAGAGCTGTCCGACGACGAGAGCAGAGGCGACCAGGGCGGCCGAGGCGACGTCGGCGCCCATGTTCGCAGCGATCACCGGGATCAGCGGGAGCACGGCGCCCTCGCCGAGCGAGAACAGGATCGTCGGCAGGTACACCATCGGCCCGAACTGCCTGAGGACCGAGGATGCACTGCTCATCGTCGGCAACTCTACTCGCGGCACCCGGCCTCTCACGGCGTCGCGAAGCAGGATAGGCTGGGGTGTCATGCTCGAACTCGATCTCTCCGCCGAAATCCAGGCGCTCAGGCAAACCTTCGGCGACATCAGCGAGGTCGTCGATGTCTCCCGTCTCCGCGACGATATCGCGCGACTCAGCGAAGAGGCCGGTGCGCCCGATCTCTGGGACGACACCGAGCGCGCGCAGAAGGTGACCAGTGCGCTCAGCCACCGCCAATCCGAACTCGCGCGCATCACCGGCATCGCGCAGCGGCTCGACGATCTCGAGGTGCTCATCGACCTCGCCAACGAGATGGGCGATGAGGACTCTGCGCTCGAAGCGCGCAGCGAACTCGCCTCCCTCACGGAGATCATCAACCAGCTCGAAGTGCAGACCCTTCTGGATGGCGAGTACGACGAACGCAGCGCGATCATCACGATCCGCTCCGGCGCCGGCGGCGACGACGCCACAGACTTCGCCGAGATGCTCATGCGCATGTACCTGCGCTGGGCGGAGCAGCACAAGTATCCGGTGAAGGTCATGGACACCTCCTTCGCGGAAGGCGCCGGCATCAAGTCCGCGACCTTCGAAGTGGATGCCCCGTACGCCTTCGGGACGCTCAGCGTCGAGGCGGGCACGCACCGTCTCGCGCGCATCAGCCCGTTCGGGTCGGCCGACAAGCGCCAGACGTCCTTCGCCGCGGTCGAGGTCATCCCGCTCATGGAGGAGGCGACCGAGGTCGACATCCCCGAGGGTGACATCCGCGTCGACGTCTTCCGCTCGTCCGGCCCTGGCGGCCAGTCCGTCAACACGACCGACTCGGCCGTGCGCATCACGCACCTTCCGACCGGGATCGTCGTGTCGATGCAGAACGAGAAGTCGCAGATCCAGAACCGCGCCGCCGCCATGCGCGTCCTGCAGACCCGCCTGCTGCTGCTGCAGAAGGAGGAGGAAGCGGCGAAGAAGAAAGAGCTCGCGGGCAACATCACCGCGAGCTGGGGCGACCAGATGCGCTCGTACTTCCTCTACGGTCAGCAGTTGGTCAAGGACCTGCGCACCGGGTACGAGTCCGGCAACCCGGCGTCCGTCTTCGACGGCGACCTCGACGGCTTCATCTCCGCGGGCATCCGCTGGCGCAAGCGCCGCGACGACGACTGATCCGCACAGCACGAAGGCGGCCCCGGTGATTCACCGGGGCCGCCTTCGTATGTCAGTGCCTCACTGGACGAGTGCGCAGGTCGTGATGTTCTCGCCGAGCAGGGTCGCGAAGGCTTCAGCGGCGTCCAGCTGGGTGAAGTCCCCGTTCGCCTCGACGATGGCGCGCAGCGTCGCGTCGTCGGTGTCGGACGCCACGAACGCCTCAGCGAAGCAGGTGATCTGAGCGTCCGAGTAGGTGTCTTCGGTTCCGGTTGCTGCGAGATACGCCTCGATCGCGCCTGCGACCTCGTCGACGGTCGGTCGCGCGCCGGATTCGACGGCGTCATCAGCCGCATCGTCAGAGTCGTCTGCTTCGTCCTGCGGCGACGCGGAGACCGTCGTGTCCGAGATGTCCTCGATCGCCTGCATC
This sequence comes from Microbacterium sp. GXF0217, assembly GCF_054798195.1. Classification (NCBI taxonomy): domain Bacteria; kingdom Bacillati; phylum Actinomycetota; class Actinomycetes; order Micrococcales; family Microbacteriaceae; genus Microbacterium; species Microbacterium sp. GXF0217. The sequence continues at coordinate 576,516 of NZ_JBSJZG010000003.1, forward strand.
CCGACCGAGACCAGGGTGACGACGAGCACGACCGTGCCGATGATCCCGCCGACGACGGCGAGGATGAGTCCGGTGATGGCCGGCCACTTGGCGCCCTTCATGAAGAGCGCGACGATCGACAGGATCAGAGCGATCGGAAGCAGGATGAGGCCGACGATCACGGTCGCCGGGATGCAGGCGAGGAGGAAACCGAGCGCTGCGACGCCGAGCGCGATCCACCCCAGGATGTGGGGCTTCGGCTTCACGCCGGATCCGGCAGGCGCAGCGGCCGCATACGGCGCCGAGTCCCCCTGCGCGGGCGAACCGACGGGCGCGTTCGAGGCGTAGGGCGGGACCCCGGCATCCGTCGCGGGCGACTCCGGAGCGAACTGGTCGGTCCACTTCGTGCCGTCCCACCAGCGCTGGCGCCCCGATCCGTCGTCATACCAACCGGCAGGCGTGCTCATGATGTCCTCGAGTTCTCGCGCCGTTGCTGTGCGCGGCACGGGCGCAGGACGACCCCTCCGGTGTCCTTCTTCATCTATATCAGTCCTGTGCGACATCTGCCGCCCCGCGCGGGCGCATGAGGGGTGTCGCTCGCGGGCAGCGCCCTGGCCGCGCTTAGGCTCGTAGCGCCATGATTCGGTTCGAGAACGTCACCAAACGCTATCGGGGCACCAAACGCCCCGCCCTGTCGGGAGTCGACTTCGAAGTGCAGCGCGGGGACTTCGTCTTCCTCGTCGGCGCTTCGGGCTCCGGCAAATCGACCTGCCTGCAGCTCATCCTGCGCGAGGAGGTCCCCTCCACCGGCCGCGTCGCCGTGCTCGGTCGCGACCTCCGCTCGCTGGCGAACCGCAAGGTGCCCTACTTCCGCCGCCACATCGGCTCGGTGTTCCAGGACTTCCGACTGCTGCCGTCGAAGACCGTCTACCAGAACGTGGCGTTCACGCTCCAGGTCACCGGCTCCTCGCGCGGGTTCATCCAGCAGGCCGTGCCCGAAGCGCTCGCGCTCGTCGGACTGGACGGCAAGCAGAAGCGGATGCCGCACGAACTGTCCGGCGGCGAGCAACAACGCGTCGCGATCGCGCGCGCGATCGTCAATCGACCGCAGATCCTTCTGGCGGACGAGCCGACCGGAAACCTGGACCCGGCGACCTCTGTCGGCATCATGCAGCTGCTCGCACGCATCAACGCGGGCGGGACCACGGTGCTCATGGCCACGCACGAGGCCGCCTTCGTCGACCAGATGCAGCGCCGCGTGATCGAGCTGCGCGACGGCGAGATGGTCCGCGACGAGGTGCACGGCGGCTACGGCGACACCTCGGCCATTCCGCTGCTGGCTCCCGCCCAGGAGCGCGGCGCCGCCGCCGCCGCAGCGCTCACCGCGGTTCAGGAGGTGCAGCGCGAGACGGCTTCCATCCCGCCGCTGGATGCCGAGACGCTGGCCCGCATGCGGGAGACGAAGAACCGAGCGGCCACCGGCCCGGTCACGACGGCACCGGCATCACCGCCGGCATCCGCTCCGGCATCCGACGCGGCCGCCGTGGACGCGGCGGAGCAGACGCCCTCCCTCACGCACCCGATCGTCCTCCCCGAGGTCGACATCGCCGAGGTGGGGGTGGCCGATCGTCTCGGCCTCGTGGACAAGGATGACAACGAAGTGGGGCCGACGTCATGAGGATCGGACTCATCCTGACCGAGGCTCTCGTGGGCCTTCGGCGCAACGCCTCCATGGTCATCTCCGTCGTGCTCGTGACGTTCGTCTCGCTGACGTTCGTGGGGGCGGCGATCCTGATGCAGGAGCAGATCTCCACCATGCGGGCCTTCTGGTCCGAACGCGCGCAGGTCGCCGTCTACATGTGCTCGCCGGTCTCCGAGACCGACACGTGTCTGGACGGCGAGGCGACACAGGAGCAATTGGATGCCGTGCAGGCCGAGCTCGACGGCGACGCGCTGTCACCGCTCATCGGCAGCGTCCGCTTCGAGGACAAGGCGGAGGCCTACGCGAACCTCGTCGAACTCGTCGGTGAGGAGCAGGCCGGCGTCCTCACCGAGGACCAGATGCAGCAGAGCTTCTGGGTGACACTCAAGGACCCCGCCCAGTCCCGCGTCATCGCGGAGTCGTTCACCGGCGTGCAGGGCGTCGAGGAGGTGGTGGATCAGCTGAAGTACCTGGATCCGCTCTTCTCCGCCCTGACGGTCGCCACCTACATCGCGGTCGGCATCGCGGCCCTGATGCTGATCGCGGCGGTGCTGCTGATCGCGACGACCATCCGATTGTCGGCGTACGCCCGGCGCAAGGAGATCGGCATCATGCGCCTGGTCGGCGCATCGAACAGAGTGATCCAGACGCCGTTCGTCCTCGAAGGCGTGTTCGCGGCGTTCCTCGGCTCCGTGCTCGCGAGCGCGGCCGTCCTCGCCGGAATGCACTTCGGCGTCGACGGATATCTCCGCGGGCGGGTGCCATCGATCACCACCTGGGTCACGATGCAGGATGCCGCGCTCGTGGTGCCGATCCTCATCGTGATCGGCGTCGTGCTCGCAGCGCTTTCGGCCGGCTTCGCGATCCGTCGCTGGCTGCGCACCTGATAAGCTGACAGGCTGCCGTGCGCCCGCACGGCGCAGACACGGGAGAACAGCATGCCCAGGGAACGCGGGGAGAAGGTCGTCGCGACCAATCGTCGCGCACGTCACGACTACACCATCGAGAAGTCGTACGAGGCGGGACTCGTGCTCACCGGCACCGAGGTGAAGTCGCTGCGTCAGGGTCGCGCGAACCTCAGTGACGGCTACGCGTTCATCAAGGGCAACGAGGCGTTCCTGGATGCCGTGCACATCCCGGAGTACTCGCAGGGGCACTGGACCAACCACGCCTCCAAGCGCACCCGGAAGCTGCTGCTGCACCGCCACGAGATCGACAAGCTGCAGCATGCGGTCTCGGCTGGCGGCTACACCCTGATCCCGCTCAAGCTGTACTTCTCCGACGGCCGTGCCAAGGTCGAGATCGCACTGGCCAAGGGCAAGCGCGAGTTCGACAAGCGCCAGACGCTGCGCGAGCGTCAGGACACCCGCGAGGCCGAGCGCGCGATGCGCCTGCGCAACCGCGTCGGCGAGTAGCGACTACCGGACGGGCCGGAAGTCGAACACCCGGCCGAGGAAGTCCAGTTCGCGCTCGAGCGCGTCGACGATCGTCTCCGCGCTGCGGAACCCGTGGCTCTCGCCGGGATAGACCACGTACTCGTGGTCTATCCCGCGCGCGGCCAGGGCCTCGCGGATCGCCTCGGACTGCGATGGCGGTACGACCGGGTCATCCGCGCCCTGCAGCAGCAGGACGGGGACATCGATCCGCGCGGCGTTGGTCAGCGGCGAGCGCTCGACGTACAGGGCTTCCGCTTCGGGCAGCGGTCCGACGAGCCCGTTCAGGTACTCCTTCTCGAAGTCATGCGTGTCTGCGGCCAGGGCGCGCAGGTCGGTGACGCCGTACCGGCTGATTCCGGCGCCGAAGACGCCGCCCCGGACCAGCGCGGCGAGGGCTGTCCATCCGCCGGCCGAACCGCCGCGTATCGCGATGCGTGCAGGGTCGGCGAGTCCCGCGTCCGCGAGTCCGCGCGCCGCTGCGAGGACATCGTCCACGTCGATGACGCCCCAGCTGTGGTCCAGACGCTCCCGATAGGCGCGTCCGTATCCGGTCGAACCTCCGTAATTGACATCCAGGACGCCGATGCCGCGGCTCGTGTAGAACGCGATCCCGGCGGACGCGGCGCCGGTGACATGGGCGGTCGGACCGCCGTGCACGAACACGATGTACGGCGGCAGCTCGTCATGCGCTGCGGCGCACTCCGGGTTCGCCGGCGCGTAAGCGAACGCGTGCACGGGGCCGTGGGCGCCGTCCACGACGATCGGCCGCGCTGGCGGCATCCAGGCCGGATCGACGGGTCGGCCACCGGCGATCGCGACGACGGCGCCGGAGTCGACGTCGACGGACCACAGCCCAGGGGAGACGGTCGAGCCCGTCCCGGTCACGAGCACCTGCGTCCCGTCGGCGTCGTCGATGCTCACGTGACCGTCGCAGGGGACCGCGAGTGCGCGGACGCCGCCGTCCGGTGCGATCACGACGACCTCATCGCGACCGTTGGTGCGCACGACGACGATGCGCCCATCGTCCAGCGGGCGATACCAGCGGTTGCCCAGCACCCACAGCCCGTAGCCGGTGTCGGCATCGGCCGGGGCGACTGCCGCGGCGGTGGACGGCGTCGCACCGTCCACGCGGACGCGATGCAGTGTCCATCGGTCGTCGGGGATGTCCGAGTAGATCAGCGTCGCATCGTCGGCCCACTCCGGCTGCAGCGCCGCGCGGGTCGGCAGAACGGCAGCTGCGTCGTCGCCGATGCGCGCGATGTGCACCTGAGCGCTCTCCCACGGCATCCGATCGCCCTGCCACTGCACCCACGCGATCCGTGCGCCGTCGGGGGAGAGCGCCGGGTGTGCGAAGAATCCAGGACCTTGAGCGTGCACGATCACCGCTGATGCGTCTGCCGCGGCCGAGCCGTCGGTGGGGATCTCGACGATCGCGCGCTGGTGCGGGTCGGACGTGAGGTCCTCGCGCACGGCGAGCAGCCTGCCGTGCTGGAGCCGCAGACCGCCGTGCGCCGGTCCGGGCGCGGTCAGGGGCTGCGGCGTGCCGCCCGGTTCCAATCGGTGCACCTGCTGCCCTCGGGCTTCGACGAAGTACAGGATGCCGTCGGCATCCGCCGTCCAGGACCCGCCGCCGTATTCGTGCACGCGGGAACGAGCGCTCCAGGGTGACGGGAGCACCTCGGTCCCGGTGGAGCTGCGCACGGTCACCCGGCCGCCCTGTGCCGGTACGGACTCGCCCCACCAGATCTCGTCTCCCGCGAAGCAGGCGCCGTCGATACGGGGAGCGGATGCCGCGATATCGGCGGCGTGGAACGGGGAGGGCCAGGATCCGAACGGCTGGGGCATGCTCCGAGCCTACGAGACGCGCGTGACGCGACACAGGGTGTCACGCAACCGCCCCGTTCACCCTGGAGCGTGCAGCGACAGCCGATCCCGGCATCCGCCCGCGAAGCGCAGGTTCTTCGCGGCCCGCGTCCGCATTGTCAGCAGGTGGATACGACGAGACCACCGAGTCGCTGCTCAGACGGCGCGAAGTACCGCGACGACCTTGCCGAGCACGGTCGCATCGTCGCCGAGGATGGGCTCGAACGCGGAGTTGCGGGGGAGCAGCCAGGTGTGGCCGTCGCGGCGGCGGAAAGTTTTGACCGTGGCCTCGTCGTCGAGCATGGCGGCGACGATCTCGCCGTTCTCCGCCGTGTTCTGCGTGCGCACCACGACCCAGTCGCCGTCGCAGATCGCGGCATCGATCATCGACTCGCCGTTGACCTTGAGCATGAACAGATCGCCCTTGCCGACGAGCTGACGCGGCAAGGGGAAGATCTCTTCGACCTGCTGCTCGGCCGTGATCGGCACGCCGGCCGCGATCTGCCCGACGAGTGGCACGAGCGCCGCATCACCGACCGGAGGTGCCGTGTCGGCGGGGTTCTCGGTGCCGCTGCCAGGCAGATCGATCAGCACCTCCATGGCGCGCGTCTTGCCCGGGTCCCGACGAAGGTAGCCGCTGAGCTCGAGCTGGCCGAGCTGATGCGTGACACTCGAGAGCGACTTCAGCCCGACTGCGTCGCCGATCTCGCGCATGCTCGGCGGATAGCCGTGCCGCGCGATCGAGGTCTGAATAACCTCGAGGATCGCCATCTGCTTGGCGCTCAGGCTCTTGCGTCGACGAGTGCGCGGTGCCTCAGTGCCGGGGGCTGATGCGTCGCTCATGGCTGCTCCTTCGTTGACCTATCGGGTGCCCGGCATCGATGTCGGAGGCCCGTGGTGAGGTGTCGTTAGCGAAACCGTATCCGAGGTTCCCCTGTTCGGGGAAGATCTGTTCGAGCGTGTCGGTGGATTCGAAGATCCGGTTTCGAATAATGCTTGACAAAGATTCGAATTCGAAGATACATTCGGTACGTAGCTTCGCATCCCCCACTCCCGGCCGAGTGGGGAATGCGAACGCTACGCCAACATCTCCCGATCGGGAGAGGAAGCACGAGGAGCAGCGATCATGAGCAGCATCAGCGTCACCGCACCGTCCATCCGTCCGTCCGCGGCAGTCACCCGACTGCGTCTGACGGCACGGGGTCGCCGTGTTCTGCTCGCTCTCGCGGCGCTACCTCTGGCGGTCGGTCTCGCGTTCGCAGTGCTGAGCGGAGGATCCGCGTATGCCGGCGGTGAAGAGGTGACCGCATCGTTCGAGACCGTCACCGTCATGCCCGGCGACACGCTGTGGTCGATCGCGGAGGAAATCGCACCCGGTGTCGATCCCCGCGAGGTGGTCGACGGTCTGCAGAAGCTCAACCTTCTCGAAGGTGGCACGCTGATGATCGGAGATGAGCTCGCGATCCCGGCGGCGTACGCCGGCTGAGACGGTTCGTCACATCGGCCTCGGCCGGCCGGAGGGCCTCGGTAGCATGGGGCGGGTGACCTCCCTCGATGACCTTCCCCTCCGCGATGATCTGCGCGGCCTCACCCCGTACGGCGCTCCACAGGCGCCGCTTCCGGTCGCGCTGAACGTCAACGAGAACACCCACCCGGTTCCGGATGCCGTCGCGAGCGACATCCTCGACGACATCGCGGTCGCTCTTCGGGATGTGAACCGCTACCCGGACCGCGAGTTCACGACCTTGCGCGAGAGCTTCGCCGAGTACCTCGGCCACGAACTGTCGGCGGATCAGATCTGGGCGGGCAACGGATCGAACGAAGTACTGCAGCACATCGCGCAGGCGTTCGGAGGCCCGGGGCGCACCGCCTTCGGCTTCGCCCCGACCTACTCGATGTACCCGCTGATCGCGCAGGGCACGGGATCCACCTGGATCGCCGGGACGCGCGAGCCCGACTACACGGTGACGCCGGACGATGCCGCGGCGCAGGTGGCCGCCGCCGACCCGGACATCGTCCTGCTGTGCTCGCCGAACAACCCCACCGGCACGCCGCTCGGCCTCGATGTCGTCGAGGCCGTGTACGAAGCATCCCGTGGCATCGTCGTCGTCGACGAGGCGTATCAGGAGTTCGCGCCTCGCGATGCGCCGTCCGCGCTGACGCTGCTCGGCGGGCGTCCGCGTCTGGCGATCTCCCGCACCATGAGCAAGGCCTTCGCATTCGCCGGTGCGCGCGTGGGCTATCTCGCTGCGGATCCCGTCTTCATCGACGCGCTGCGCCTTGTCCGACTGCCCTATCACCTGAGCGCTCTCACGCAGGCCGCGGCGATCGCCGCGCTGCGCAACGCCGACACCATGCTCGCCATGGTCGACGAGATCGTCGAGCAGCGCGACCGGATCACGGCGACGCTCGAAGCGCTGGGCTACTCGCCGCACGACTCCTGGTCGAACTTCGTGCTCTTCGGCGGCGTGGCAGATCCGAAGGCGACCTGGCAGGCGCTGTACGACCAGGGGGTTCTCGTGCGGGACGTCGGAATCGCAGGACACCTGCGGGTCACGGCTGGCACCGAGGCCGAGACGACGGCGTTCCTGGACGCACTGGCATCGATAGAATCGGCCTCATGAGCCGTACCGCCAGCCGCACCCGCAGCACGTCCGAGTCGTCCGTCGAGCTCGAGCTGAACCTGGACGGTTCGGGCATCAGCCACATCGACACGTCGGTGCCCTTCTTCGATCACATGCTCACGGCGTTCGCCAAGCACTCGCTGACGGACCTCACGGTGCGCGCCTCCGGCGACACGAACATCGACGCTCACCACACGGTCGAGGACATCTCTATCGTGCTCGGACAGACGATCCGCGATGCGCTGGGCGACAAATCGGGCATCTCCCGTTACGGCGACGCGCTCGTCCCGCTCGACGAAGCGCTCGCTCAGGCCGTCGTCGACATCAGCGGCCGCCCCTACCTCGTGCACACCGGCGAGCCCGTCGGCTTCGAGCACCACCTCATCGGCGGGCACTTCACCGGGTCGCTCGTGCGCCACTCGTTCGAGGCGATCACCTTCAACGCCGGGCTCACGGTCCACGTGCGCGTGCTCGGCGGGCGTGACCCTCATCACATCGCCGAGGCCGAGTACAAGGCCTTCGCACGCGCGTTCCGTCAGGCCAAGGCGCTCGACCCGCAGATCGTCGGCATCCCGTCCACCAAGGGCGCGCTGTGAGTCGCCCCCGGGTCGCCGTCTTCGATTACGAGTCCGGCAATGTCCACTCCGCCGTCAAGGCGCTGATCGCGGCCGGTGCGGATGCCGTGCTCACCGGGAACAGGGCAGAGGCGCTCGAGGCGGACGGCCTCGTCGTGCCGGGCGTCGGTGCGTTCTCCGCCGTGCGCGAGGCGCTCGCGTCGCACGGCGGCGATGAGATCATCGAGCGGCGCCTGGCCGGTGGGCGCCCCGTGCTCGGGATCTGCGTCGGCATGCAGGTGCTCTTCGAGCACGGTGTCGAGCGCGGCGTCGACACCGAGGGACTGGGGGAGTGGCCCGGGGCCGTCACCGAACTCGACGCTCCCGTGCTGCCGCACATGGGCTGGAACACGGTGACGCCGGATGAGGGCAGCGTGCTGTTCCGGGGCATCGAGGACGAGCGCTTCTACTTCGTGCACTCCTTCGCCGCGCAGCACTGGGAACTGGACGTCATGCCGCCGTTCCCCGAGCCCGCGCTGACGTGGGCGACGTATGGTTCGCCGTTCCTCGCCGCCGTCGAGAATGGGCCGCTTTCCGCGACGCAGTTCCATCCCGAGAAGTCCGGCGAGGCCGGCATCCAGCTGCTGCGCAACTGGGTCGGCACGCTCTGAGTCGATGACGCATGCCGTCACGCGGAGGTCACCGTTTTGAACCGTGCCGCCGGGCGGACTAGTCTCGTGTCTCGTGCCCGCCAACGGAGCGCATCCATCCCACCCGAGGACGACATGAACGACTTCGCGTCAACACCCAGCCTGATCCTTCTCCCGGCCGTCGATGTGGCCGGCGGCAAGGCGGTGCGGCTCACCCAGGGCGAGGCGGGCAGCGAGACCAGCTACGGCGACCCGTTGGATGCCGCGGCCGAATGGGTCGATCAAGGCGCTGAGTGGATCCACCTCGTCGACCTCGACGCCGCGTTCGGACGCGGCTCGAACGCGAGCATCCTCCGCAAGGTCATCAAGCAGTTCCGCAACGTGAACGTCGAGCTCTCCGGCGGCATCCGTGACGACGCGAGCCTCGAGGCCGCGCTCGAGACCGGTGCGTCCCGCATCAACCTCGGCACGGCGGCTCTGGAGAACCCGGAGTGGGCGGCGGATGTCATCGGCCGCTACGGAGAGGCCGTGGCCGTCGGGCTGGATGTCCGCGGTACGACGCTGGCGGCGCGCGGCTGGACCGAAGAGGGCGGGGACCTCTGGGAGGTCCTCGACCGTCTCGAGGAGGCGGGCTGCAGCCGTTACGTCGTGACCGACGTGACCAAGGACGGCACGCTGCGCGGGCCGAACCTCGAACTTCTGCGCGAGGTTGCTTCGCGCACCCCGAAGCCCGTCGTCGCCTCCGGGGGCATCTCCAGCCTCGACGACATCGCGGCGCTGCGCGAGCTCGTGCCGCTGGGCGTCGAGGGCGCGATCGTCGGCAAGGCACTCTACGCCGGCGCGTTCACGCTGGCTGAGGCGCTGGATGTCGCAGGGGACTGATTCCTGCGACCACCCGAACGAGGGTGACTCGGCCGGCGTTCCCTGGGAGGGGCGCAGCTTCGAGTCGAACCCGCACGCTGCGGACGACGGTTCGGCCGATCCTGCGCTGCTCGATGCGCTTGTCCGCTTCCGCGCGGGAGCGGGCAGTCAGGTCGAGGTCGTCGACGCCTTCCGTGCGGCGCGCGTCCTGATCCCGCTGATCGCCGAGAAGGGCGAAGAGGGCGTCGCTCCTTCTGGGCTCGCGGTCGACAAGACGCAGGAGCTGTCCATCGTCACGGTCGCGGCGCCGGACGGACGGCGCGTGCAGCCCGTGTTCTCCTCCGTCCAGGCGATGCAGCGGTGGAATGCTTCGGCCCGGCCGATCCCGGTCGAGGCTGTCAGGGCAGCGCTGGCCGCTTCCGCCGAGGACACCGATCTGATCGTGCTCGATCCGACCAGCGACACGGAGTTCGTGCTGCGCCGTCCGGCCGTCTGGGCCGTTGCGCAGGGGCAGGCCTGGGAGCCGAGCTTCCTCTCGCCCGAGGTGTACGCGGCGCTGCAGGCGAGCGTCGCGCATGAGCTCGCCGTGATCGATGTCGCGGTGGCGCCGGGGGACCCCGATGCGCGGCTGCGCGGGCCCGAGCTCGTCGTCATCCTCGAGCTCGTCGACGGGCTGGAGCGCGACGTTCTGGATGCTGTGCTCGCGCGCCTCGCGCAGCGCTGGGCCGCCGATGACCGCATCGCCGTCCTCGCCGATTCCCTGACGGTGAAACTCCGCCGCTCCGCCTGACAGCGACGCTCCGCCCGTCCCTCCCCGTTCACCAGTTCAGCGACGGATACGAGCGAGCAGCCGGAGTCAGCGGGGACGTCGTGAAAGCCTCCTCCTCATCCACCGATCATGGAATCGTGAGGACGCAGGTCCGGAGGGCGCAGGGGCGCCGACCGGAGCGAGCATCGGGAGGGGCCCGCGAAGCGGGAGGGGCCCACTCTGCGAGCGAAGGCGGCGCCCCGGAGCCCGCAGGGCCGAAGCCGGCTGACCGAATTACGTGACCGGCCCCGTCCACTTCTCGCCCGGCCCCTTGCCGATCGGGTCCTGGATGGTGGATGCCTCGCGGAACGCGAGCTGCAGCGACCGCAGTCCATCGCGCAGCGAACGGGCGTGCATGTCGCTGATCTCCGGCGCCCCGGCGGTGATGAGGCCGGCCAGCGCGTTGATGAGCTTGCGCGCCTCGTCGAGGTCGAGCTGCGTGTCGGGGTCGTCGGCGAGGCCGAGCTTCACGGCCGCCGCGCTCATGAGGTGCACCGCGGTCGTGGTGATCACCTCGACCGCCGGAACATCGGCGATATCGCGGGATGCGGCGGTCGCGGCATCCTCCTGCCGAGCCCACTCGTCATGCCTGTGGTCGTCGCCTGATGCCTGAGTCGTCACTTCGCCTTGCCTTCTGTTAGACTGTGCCGGGCTCCGGAACGTTTTGTTCCGGTACGAAAGAGGATTCACTTCCCACCCGCGCTTGCCGTTCCAGGCTACCGGGTCTTGCACTCCACCGGTTCCGTTCGAAAGAGCGGCCGGCAGACAGGGTGCCAGCCGGTGTCTGAACGCCGGTGGGTGGGAGACGATTCTGATTTCGCCCGGGATGCCAACCGCATCCTGGTGGCCGAAACCATCGTCTAAGGAGTTCCGCATCAGCGATCCCCGCACCAATGAGCGCATCCGCGTCCCCGAGGTCCGCCTCGTCGGTCCCGCGGGTGAGCAGATCGGCGTCGTCCGTATCGAGGCGGCGCTGCGCCTTGCGCAGGAAGCCGACCTCGACCTGGTCGAGGTTGCCCCCAACTCGAAGCCGCCCGTGGTCAAGATCATGGACTATGGCAAGTTCAAGTACGAGGCCGCCCAGAAGGCGAAGGAAGCTCGCCGCAACCAGGCGAACACGATCCTCAAGGAAGTCCGCTTCCGTCTGAAGATCGAGGCTCACGACTACACGACGAAGCTCAAGCGTGCCGAGGGCTTCCTGAAGGCCGGCGACAAGGTGAAGGCGATGATCCTGTTCCGTGGACGAGAGCAGTCGCGTCCCGAGCAGGGTGTGCGTCTGCTCCGCAAGTTCGCGGAGGATGTCGCCGAGTTCGGGACCGTGGAGTCGAACCCCACGATCGATGGACGCAACATGGTCATGGTCGTCGCTCCGCTGAAGAACAAGTCCGAAGCGAAGGCCGAGCAGAACGCCGTCCGCGACGCTCAGCGCGCCGCGAACAAGCAGGCCGCCCGCGATGGCAAGACCGCGGACACCGCGGATGCCGCGGACAAGGCCGCAGCGGAGTAACACCCGCCCCCACAGACTCCCGCATTGCGCGGGTGAACACCGTCGCCTGAGAAGGCGCCATACGAAGGAAGAGAAGATGCCGAAGCAGAAGACCCACTCGGGTGCTAAGAAGCGCTTCAAGATCACCGGAAGCGGAAAGCTGAAGAAGCAGCAGGCCGGTATGCGCCACAACCTCGAGCACAAGTCGAGCCGTCGCACCCGCCGCCTCAACCAGGACCAGGTGCTGTCGAAGGCTGACACCAAGGTCGCGAAGAAGCTTCTCGGTCGCTGACGCGCCCGAACGCACGAACAGGAATACAGGAAAATGGCAAGAGTCAAGAGGGCGGTCAACGCCCACAAGAAGCGTCGCGTCATCCTCGAGCGCGCGTCCGGTTACCGCGGTCAGCGTTCGCGTCTGTACCGCAAGGCCAAGGAGCAGGTCACTCACTCCCTCGTCTACGCGTACCGCGACCGTCGCAAGCGCAAGGGCGACTTCCGCCGTCTGTGGATCCAGCGCATCAACGCTGCGGCCCGCCAGAACGGCATCACGTACAACCGCTTCATCCAGGGCCTCGGCCTCGCGGGTGTGCAGGTCGACCGTCGCATGCTCGCCGAGCTCGCGGTGAACGAGCCGGCCACGTTCGCCTCGCTCGTCGAGACGGCCAAGAAGGCTCTGCCTTCGGACGTGAACGCGCCGAAGACGGCTGCGTAAGCATCCTCTCGGAAACGGGCGTCCTCCTTCGGGAGGGCGCCCGTTTCATCGTCTCTACGCCGTGTGCGACCGTGGTCGCGTGGCGCGCGAGAGCGCGACGTCGATGATCATCACGATGACCACGGCCGCCGCATAGACCAGCAGGTCCCGCTGGTCGAACCCGGCACCGAGGACCAGGGCGGCCGGCGGGAAGACGGTCGCCGCCTCGCGCGGGATGCCGGTGAGCTGCAGGAACTCCACGAGCGCGCAGAAGATGAGCGCGAGCGCGCCGATCAGGCGCCGCGGGCTGCGCGGGGCGAGCAGTGCCAGCAGGAGGTAGATGAGCGTCGCATACAGCGCGTCGCCGACGATGTCGCCGGCATCCCCCGAGCCGTAACGGTGCACGAGAAGGCCCGCCGCGAGCGTGAGGGCAGCGGCCGAACCGACGGCGGCGCGCCGACGATTCGGAGAGCGGGGGACGGCGGATGGCACCAGGGCACACTAACCCGCTCATCTGCGTGGACGCCGAGTGAACAGCGCTCCGCGATGCGCGCGGGAGCGGTCCCGGTGTCCCTAGACTGAGATCGTGCTGGAGAATCCCCGGTCCCCCCGTGTTCGCGCTGTCGCCAAGCTCACCAAGCGCAGTGCCCGCACCGAGACGGGCCTGTTCCTGTTGGAGGGCCCGCAGGCGGTGCGCGAAGCGCTCTCTTACCGTCCGGACGCGATCGTCGAGCTGTTCTCGACGCCGAACGGGTGGGAGAAGCATCCGGACATACGGGCCAAGGCGACCCAGCACGGCGTCGTAGTGGAATACGTCACTGAGTACGTCCTGAACGCGATGGCGGACACCGTCACTCCGCAGGGGCTCGTCGCGGTCGTCCAGCAGACCCCGACCGCCGTGAAGGAGATTTTCGCGGCATCCCCGCGGCTGATCGCGATCTGTGAGGAAGTGCGCGATCCGGGCAACCTCGGGACCATCATCCGGGCCGCGGATGCCGCCGGCGCGGATGCCGTGGTCCTCACCGGACGCACCGTCGACCCGTACAACCCGAAGGTCGTCCGTGCGACGACGGGGTCCCTGTTCCACCTTCCGGTGTCGGTCGGCGGCGACCTGGTGGATGTCGTGGCGCGGGCACGCGCCGCCGGGATCACGGTGCTGGCGGCCGATGTAAAGGGCGATGACCTGCTGGCCGCCCGTGCGGAGGGCGTGCTGGACGGCCCCACCGCCTGGCTGTTCGGCAATGAGGCCCGCGGACTCGAGGACGAGTCGCTCGCGCTGGCCGATCGCGCGCTCAAGCTGCCGATCTTCGGACGCGCGGAATCTCTGAACCTCGCCACCGCGGCGAGCGTCTGCCTGTACGAGAGCGCGTTCACGCAACGCGCAGCCGCCGCGCGCTGAACGATTCCGCCCGGTTACAACTGTGTAACTCGGGCGATTCGGCTCTGGTTCCGGGGGCTCCCGACTCCTAGGGTGGGGAGCATGACCGAGACTGGTGCGCCCCTTGTCGTCGTGGACAATGTCCAGAAGCACTACGGCGAGTTCCAGGCGCTGACCGATATCAACCTCACTGTCGGCAAGGGCGAGGTCGTCGTCGTGATCGGGCCCTCCGGGTCCGGCAAGTCGACGCTGTGCCGCACCATCAACCGGCTCGAGACGATCACGAGCGGAACGATCTCTATCGACGGCAAGGAACTGCCCGCCGAGGGCAAGGGCCTCGCGCACCTGCGCGCCGATGTCGGCATGGTCTTCCAGTCGTTCAACCTCTTCGCCCACCTGACGATCCTCGAGAACGTCACGCTCGGGCCGATCAAGGTCCGCGGCATGAAGAAGGCGGATGCCGAGAAGGAGGCGATGCTGCTGCTCGACCGCGTCGGCGTCGCCCAGCAGGCATCGAAGCTCCCGGCGCAGCTCTCCGGCGGCCAGCAGCAGCGCGTCGCGATCGCACGAGCGCTGGCGATGAACCCCAAGGTGATGCTGTTCGACGAGCCGACCAGCGCGCTCGACCCCGAGATGATCAACGAGGTCCTCGACGTCATGGTCGAACTCGCCAAGGACGGGATGACGATGATCGTCGTCACGCACGAGATGGGCTTCGCGCGCAAGGCCGCGAACCGCGTCGTCTTCATGGCGGACGGGAAGATCGTCGAAGAGGCGACGCCCGAGGAGTTCTTCACGAACCCGAAGAGCGACCGCGCGAAGGACTTCCTCTCGAAGCTCCTCACGCACTGATCCGACTTGACCATCCTGCACACACAGCACACGAAGGAGACGCACATGCGACGCACACGGACACTGGCAGGGATCGGGATCGCGGCAGCAGCGCTGCTCGCGCTGACCGGCTGCAACAGCGGCACGCCGTCCGACCCCGGCGGCGACACCGGCGGCGGCGACGCCGGCGAGGACACGACCTGGTTCGAGGTCGCTGAGGACGTCACGCTGGAAGGCAGCCCGACGTTCGATGCCATGACGGCGCGCGACGGCGTCATCATCGGCGTCAAGGAGGACCAGCCCGGTCTCGGCTACCTGGACGTCACGACGGGGGAGCGCACCGGCTTCGACGTGGACATCGCGCGCTGGATCGCTGCGTCCCTCGGCTTCGAGGAGGAGCAGATCGAGTTCCAGCCGATCGCTTCGGCGAACCGCGAGCAGGCGCTCGTGAACGGCGACATCGACTACTACGTCGGCACGTACTCGATCACCGACAAGCGCAAGGAGCAGATCGACTTCGCCGGTCCGTACTTCATCACCGGTCAGGGCTTCCTGGTCGGCGCGGACAGCGAGATCACCGATGTCGAGGATGTTTCGGACTTCAACGGCATGACCGTCTGCTCGGCGACCGGTTCCACCCCGATCCAGAACATCAAGGAGAACTACCCCGAGATCAAGACGCAGGAGTACGACCTGTACTCGGCCTGCGTCGAGGACCTGATCTCCGGCAAAGTGGATGCCGTCACCACCGACCAGGCGATCCTGATCGGCTACGCGGCGCAGTACCCGGACGACGTCAAGGTCGTCGGCGGGCTGTTCACCGAAGAGCGCTACGGCGTCGGCCTGCCCAAGGGCGACACCGCGCTGCAGGAGCACATCAACACCCTCTTCACGGACGGTGGCGACATCTGGCAGGCGATCTTCGACGCGAACCTGGGTTCTAGCGGCATCGAGGTCGAGCAGCCCGCTGTCGACTGATTGACCGCGGAGGGGACGGCCATCCGGTCGTCCCCTCCTCACCTACTTGAGAAGGGCAGGGCGCAGTGGACGTCGTCTTCGGCAACCTCGACCTGTGGAGCGCAGCGCTCCTGAACACGCTGATCGTGTTCTTCGCCGGCGGAGCGATCGCGCTCGTGCTCGGCGTGATCGTCGGCGCGATGCGCGTCTCGCCTGTTCCGATCGCCCGCGGCGTCGGCACGGTGTACGTGAACCTCGTCAGGAACACGCCCCTCACCCTGGTCTTCTTCTTCTTCGTCTTCGGGTACCCGCAGCTCGGTCTGCCGAAGCTGAGCAATCTGACTCTCGGCATCCTCGCGATCGGCATCTATACCGCCACGTACGTCGCCGAGGTCCTGCGAGCCGGAATCGCCACGGTTCCGGTCGGCCAGGCCGAGGCCGCCCGCGCGATCGGCCTGCCGTTCGGCCAGGTGATGTCGCTGATCGTGCTGCCGCAGGCTTTCCGTTCCGTGGTGCCGCCCATGATGAGCGTCTTCATCGCTCTGCTCAAGAACACGACGGTCGCTGCCGGATTCTCCGTCGCCGAACTCGCGTCGGTGCGTGCCGCGATCAACGATTCGCACACGCGCCCTGGCAACCCCATGGAAGTCCTGCTCTGGGTGGCCATCATCTTCGTTGTCCTGGTGCTGCTGCTCAGCTGGGTGCAGAACTCTCTTGAGAGGCGATGGAGGATCGCACGATGACTTCCGTTCTCTACGATGTGCCCGGTCCGAAGGCCATCGCACGCAACCGCATCCTCGGCGTCGTCACGGTGCTGGTCGTCCTCGCCGTGCTCGGCTTCCTGGTCTATCGCCTCTACGTCTCTGGGCAGTTCGACGCGAGCAAGTGGTACGTCTTCACGTTCACCCGGGTGTGGGAGCAGATCGGCGTCCACCTGGTCAACACGCTCGCGGCCTTCGCACTCGCGGCCGTGCTCAGTCTGGTTCTCGGCTTCGTGCTGGCGATCGGACGGCTCTCCGATCACGCGTGGGTGCGCATTCCGATCACGGCGATCACCGAACTCTTCCGAGCCATCCCCGTGCTCGTCCTGATGATGCTGCTGTACTTCGGTCTGCCGTCGCTCGGCATCAAGATGGACCCTTATTGGGCCGTCGTACTCGCGCTGATGGCCTACAACGGTTCAGTGCTCGCGGAGGTGCTGCGCGCCGGCATCGAGTCGCTGCCGCGTGGGCAGAAGGAGGCCGGCTACGCGATCGGTCTGCGCAAGAGCGGTGTCATGCGGCTCATCCTGCTCCCGCAGGCCGTCCGCGTCATGCTGCCCGTCATCGTGGCTCAGCTCGTCGTGACGATGAAGGACACCGCGCTCGGGTTCATCATCACCTACCCCGAGCTGCTGTATTACGCGAAGCTGCTCAGCTCCCAGCAGGGCCGGCCGATCCTGCAGTCCGCGTTCATCATCGGCGGCATCTACATCGTCATGTGTCTGATCCTCTCCGGCATCGCGAAGTACCTCGAGATCCGCACGCGTCGTTCGACGAAGCTGCGGGCGATCGCGACGGCGCACAACCCGGCGGCCGATGACGAGTCGACGCTCACCGAGGCGATCGCGATGCAGAAGGGTGCCGGCAGGGACGGTTTGGATTCCGGCCTCCGGTGATCGACGGCACGGCGCGCTCATCGCGCGCCGGTAGACTCGATTCTCGTGTCAGACGTACCTGAGATCACGCCCGAGGCGGTGGAGACCGCCGTCGCAGCAGCGCTCGATGCGATCGCCGCCGCCGCCAGCACCGCAGAGCTGAAGGCCGCGCGTGCGGCGCATGTCGGGGAGGGGTCGCCCCTGGCGGTCCTCAACGCCTCGATGCGCCAGGTCGCCCCCGAGCACAAGGCGGCGTTCGGCAAGCTCGTCGGCCAAGGGCGCGGCCGGGTCTCGCAGGCGCTCGCCGCGAAAGAGACCGAGCTCGCCGCAGCCGAGACGGCTGCGCGTCTCGAGGCCGAGCGCGTCGACATCACCGCGGTGTCCTCGCGCACGCGCGTGGGTGCACGGCATCCGCTGACCCTCCTGCAGGACGAGGTGTGCGACATCTTCGTCGGGATGGGCTGGGAGATCGCGGAGGGGCCGGAGCTCGAGCACGAGTGGTTCAACTTCGACGCTCTGAACTTCGACGTGGATCACCCCGCCCGCCAGGAGCAGGACACGTTCTACGTCGACCCGACCTCGCGCCACCTCGTGATGCGCACGCACACGAGTCCCGTCCAGGTGCGCTCGATGATCGAGCGCGAGATTCCGATCTACGTGCTGTGCCCTGGGCGGGTCTACCGCACCGACGAGTTCGATGCCACGCATCTGCCGGTGTTCACCCAGTTCGAGGGGCTCGTCGTCGATCAGGGCATCACGATGGCGCATCTCAAGGGCACCCTCGACCACGTCGCGCGCGCCCTGTTCGGGCCGGAGGCGAAGACCCGCTTCCGCACCAACTACTTCCCGTTCACGGAGCCGTCGGCCGAGGTCGACCTGTGGCACCCGACGTTCAAGGGCGGCGCGCGCTGGATCGAATGGGGCGGCTGCGGAATGATCAACCCGAACGTGCTGCGGGCCGCCGGCATCGATCCGGAGGTCTACAGCGGTTTCGCGTTCGGCATGGGCATCGAGCGGGCGCTGATGTTCCGCAGTGATGTGAAGGACATGCGCGACATGGCCGAGGGCGATGTCCGCTTCAGCGAGCAGTTCGGGATGGTGGTGTGATGCGCGTCCCGCTTTCGTGGTTGCGTGAGTACGTGGATGTGGCAGCGGATGCCACCCCTGAGGACGTCTTCGCGTCCCTCGTGGCCGTCGGCTTCGAGGAGGAGGAGATCCACCGGGTCGAGATCTCCGGCCCCGTCGTCGTCGGAGAGGTCCTGTCATTCGATGAGGAGCCGCAGTCGAACGGCAAGACCATCCGGTGGTGCCAGGTCGACGTCGGCGACGCGAACGGCGGCGTCCGCGGTATCGTGTGCGGCGCCAGCAACTTCGCCGTCGGCGACAAGATCGTGGCGACGCTGCCCGGCGCGGTGCTCCCCGGTCCGTTCCCGATCGCGGCACGCAAGACCTACGGACACGTGTCGGACGGCATGATCGCCTCGGCGCGCGAACTCGGCCTGGGGGACGAGCACAACGGCATCCTGGTCCTGTCGACGCTGGGTCTCGACCCCGAGGTGGGCACCGACGCCCTCGCCCTGCTGGGCCTGGACGACGTAGCCATCGAGATCAACGTCACGCCGGACCGTGGCTACGCGTTCTCGCTCCGCGGCGTGGCACGCGAGTACGCGCACGCCACGGGTGCGGACTTCCGCGACCCGGCCGAGCACGAGTGGGACGAAGTGGCCCCAGGGGCCGGCTTCCCGCTCGCCGTCACCGCTGAGCCGCTGCGCGAAGCGCCCGCGGTGCAGGAGTTCGTCGTCCGCGTTGTCCGCGATGTCGATCCGACCCGGCCGACGCCGCCGTGGATGGTGTCGCGGCTCGCACTCGCCGGCATCCGCTCGCTGGGCGTGCTCATCGACATCACCAACTACGTCATGCTCGAGCTCGGCAACCCGATCCACGGCTACGACCTGGACAAGCTCTCCGGTGGGATCACGGTCCGCCGTGCGCAGCAGGGCGAGAAGATGACGACCCTCGACGGTCAGGAGCGCACGCTGCACGTCGAGGACCTGCTCATCACCGACGAGTCCGGTCCGATCGGTCTCGCCGGCGTCATGGGCGGCGGGACGACCGAGATGTCGGATGAGACGCGCAACGTGCTCATCGAAGCCGCGAACTTCGACCCGGTGTCGATCGCGCGCACCGCGCGCCGGCACAAGCTGCCCAGCGAGGCGTCCAAGCGCTTCGAGCGCGGTGTCGACCCCCTCATCCCGTTCGTCGCGGCTCGTCGCGTCGCCGACCTCATGGTCGAGCTCGCCGGCGGCACCCTGGACGAGATCGGCGGAGCGCTGTACTCCGAGGTCGAGATCGCGGGGATCGACCTTCCGGCCGAGTTCGTACCCGGCCTGATCGGGGTGGACTACGAGGATGCCGAGATCGTCGACGCCCTCGAGATGATCGGCGCCGAGGTCGCGGAGACCTCGGACGGATGGTTCGTCATCCCGCCGAGCTGGCGTCCAGACCTCACCGACAAGTGGACGCTCGCCGAGGAGGTCGCCCGCATCCACGGTCTCATCCGCATCCCGTCCGTGCTGCCCACGCCGCCGTCCGGCCGCGGGCTGACGGCGATGCAGCTCGGTCGTCGTCGCGTCGCGAATGCGCTGGCCGCTGCGGGTCTCGTCGAGACGCCGTCGTTCCCGTTCACGACCGAGGCGCACAACGATCTGCACGGATCGGAGTCGGGCGAGCATGTCGCCAGCATCCGTCTGGCGAACGCTCTCGACGGCCAGGCGCCGTTCCTGCGGCGCTCGCTGGTTCCGGGCCTTCTGCAGACAGCGCATCGAAACGTCGCGAGGGGCTTGACCGACGTCGCGATCTTCGAGGCCGGCATCGTGTTCCTCCCCGAAGCCGATGTCGTCTACGGCACCGACGAGGTTCCGCCGCTCGGTGCGCGTCCGTCCGACGAGACGCTCGCCGCCCTGAACGCCTCGATCCCGCCGCAGCGTCGTCACATCGCAGCCCTGTTCACGGGCAACGCGACACCGCGCCAGCCGGGGCGCGCCGCCGAGGCGTACGGCCTCAGCGACGCACTCGACGTGGTTCAGGTCCTCGCTGTGGCCGCCGGCACCGAGATCGACGTCGTCCAGGGGCAGCGCGCCGCGCTGCACCCGGGGCGCACCGGTGTGCTCAGCGTGCGCGGCGCCGAGGTCGGCTACGTGGGCGAGCTGCATCCTGACGTGGCCTCCGACGCGGACCTCCCAGGGCGCGCGGTCGTTCTGGAGCTGGATCTCGACGGCATCCTCGAGCTCGCCGGCGGCCGCGTGGTGGCCGAGAGCCTGTCGACCTTCCCGGCGGCGACGCAGGACGTGTCGCTGGTCGTCCCGGCGGCTCTCGCCGCCGGCGACCTCCGCGAGGCGCTCGTCGAGGGCGCAGGCGAACTGCTGGAATCCCTGCGGCTCGTGGACGACTACCGCGGCGAAGGGCTTCCCGAGGGTTCGAAGAGCCTGACGTTCGCGCTGCGTTTCCGTGCGCCGGATCGGACGCTGACCGCGGCAGAGGCCACCGAGGCGAAGCTCGCGGGCGTCGCCGTCGCGACCGAGCGATTCGGGGCGACGCTGCGCGAGTGATTGCGTGCTCGATCGTCGAGCGGGCGGAGCCGCGCCTGCTCGATGATCGAGGGAACGCCCAGTCGACGCAGGGCAGGATGGACGCATGACGATCTCGCAGCGGCGCTTCGCGGCCGCCGCGGTGCTGGTGTCGTTGGGTGCGGGGCTGGCGGCATGCGCACCGGCCGCCGGGCCGGGGCCGGAGAGTGCGACCTCCGCACCCTCTCCGACGGCGTCACCGGAGCCGACGCCGACGCCGACACCCACGCCGAAGACCGAGCTCGAACGGGCGGCGGAACGCGTCGCGGAGATGCCGGGCAGAGAGCAGGCCGCTCTCATCACCATGGGCTACGCCGACGGGACGGATCCGGCGGCCCTTGCTTCCTACGTCGCGGGCGCTCCCCGCGGGCTGATCCTGATGGGGAACAACATCCCCGCCGGGCCCGAGGAACTGCGCTCCCTGACGGATGCCGTGCATGCGGCGTCGCCAGGGGCGCTCATCGCGACGGATGAGGAGGGCGGCGACGTCGCCCGTCTGCCGTGGGATGACCTGCCCTCCGCCCGGACGCTGAAGAGCGAGGACCCAGCGGCGGCGCAGGCTGCGTTCTCCGCCCGCGGCCAGTTGCTCGAACAGGGCGGGATCGACATCAACTTCGGCGTCGTCGCCGATGTGCCGCGCTCCGACGGGTCGTTCATCTTCCGACGGTCGTACGGGACCGATCCGCAGGCGGTCGCCGAGCGGGTCGCCGCGGTCGTGACCGGTGAGAAGAAACACGCCGCGACGACCCTCAAGCACTTCCCCGGACACGGCGCCGCGGAGGGGGACTCGCACCATTCCATCCCCACGACCGCGCTGAGCCTGGAAGAGTGGAGGGCGATCGATGCGCTGCCGTTCCGCGCAGGGATCGACGCGGGTGCAGAGCTCGTCATGATGGGGCATCTGAGATTCACGGCGGTGTCGGATCTCCCCGCGACGCTGTCGCCGGAGTGGTACGCGATACTCCGGGACGAGCTCGGCTTCACCGGTGTCGCCGTCACCGACGATCTCGGCATGCTGTTGTCCTCCGGCGATCCGGCCTACGCCGATCCGGTCGCCAACGCCGTCATGGCGGTCGATGCGGGCGCGGACATGGTGCTGACGATCGCGGGCTCGAGCCCCGAGACGGCGACACAGATCATCGACGCGCTCGCGGCGCGCTCGGCATCCGATCCCGCGTTCGCCGACCGCCTGGCCGAGGCGGCGACGCGGGTGGCGGCTCTGTCCGCCTCTCTGACTCCCTGACGTCCTGGTCCTGGCCAGGGCATAGACTGCGGGCAGTGACACGGGGTGCCGCGACCGCGGCTGAGAACAGACCCGTCGAACCTGATCTAGTTCGTACTAGCGAAGGGATGTCGCGCATGAGCGATCTTCTGCGTCCGTTTTCCGAGTCGTCGAATGCAGGCACGCCCCGCGTGCTCAGCATCGCAGGCAGCGATCCATCCGGCGGAGCCGGCATTCAGGCCGATCTGAAATCGATCGCCGCGAACGGCGGGTACGGCATGGCCGCCATCACCGCGCTGACCGCGCAGAACACCCGGGGCGTGCGCGACGTCCACATTCCGCCGCCCGCGTTCCTGAACGCTCAGCTCGATGCGCTCTCGGATGACATCGTCATCGACGCCGTCAAGATCGGGATGCTGGCGAACGCCGACGTCATCCGCACGGTGATCGCCTGGCTGGACGCGCAGCGCCCGCCGGTCGTCGTGGTTGACCCGGTGATGGTTTCCACGAGCGGCGACCGGCTGCTCGACGCCGACGCCGAGGACGCACTGCGGGAGCTGCTGACGCGAGCGGACGTCATCACGCCCAACATCGCCGAACTCGGGGTGCTGATCGGCGGGCCGGTCGAGGACTGGGCCGGCGCGCTCGCCGCCGGACGCGCGCTCTCCGCGCAGACCGGCGCCGCCGTCCTGGTGAAGGGAGGGCATCTGACCGGAGATGAGGCCCCCGATGCGCTCGTCGACGTCGCGCACGACGGCGTGCACGAGTTCACCGGCGTGCGGATCGCGACGACGAACACACACGGCACCGGCTGCTCGCTGTCGTCGGCCGTCGCCACTCGCCTCGCGAGGGGAGAGACACCCGCCGGGGCCGTCGCGTCGGCGCGCTCCTGGTTGCGAGAATCTCTCCGGGCCGGTGAACGCCTCGACGTCGGCCAGGGGCACGGTCCGATCAGTCATTTCGCCGGTCTGTGGAATCGGGGAGGAATCGACGTCGGCCCGTCGGCCGCGGATGTCGCGGACGAGTGGTGGACGCGCATCCGCGGCATCCGCGACGGCATCGACGAACTCGCCTTCATCAGGGCGCTCGCCGATGGCACGCTGGAACGCGAGCCCTTCCTGTTCTACCTCGGCCAGGACGCGCTGTATCTGCGCGAGTACGCGCGTGTGCTTGCTGAGGCGGCCAGACTCGCACCGACGCCGGCAGAGCAGGCGTTCTGGGCGAACTCCGCGCAGGGGTCGATCGTCGGAGAACTCGAGCTGCACGCCTCCTGGCTGACGCCAGAGGGCGGCGTGGGTTCCGACACCTTCTGCGCCGAACCCTCAGCGACGACGACTGCGTACCTCGACCACCTCCGCTCGACCGCGTTCGGCGGCGACTACGCGGAACTGATCGCGGCGATCCTGCCCTGCTTCTGGCTGTACACCGACCTGGGCACGCGCCTGCACGCGGGCGCTTTCGGCGAATACGCGCGCGATCTGCGGCATCCGTACGCCTCGTGGCTCTCGACCTACGCCGACCCCGCCTTCGAACAGGCGACGACGCAGGCGATCGCCTTCGTCGCGCAGCGAGCAGCCGCGGCCGACTCCGAGACCAGAGCGCGGATGTTCCGGGCCTTCGAGCGCTCCAGCGCGCTGGAGCTGCAGTTCTTCGCCGCGCCGCTGCGGGATGCCGTGCGCACACCGCAGGTGGTGTGACGGCCGCGCCTCCCTCGTGCAGGCGCAGCGCGAGCAGGGACACGTGTGACACCGCCGATTTGCGTCGAGCTCGCCGCGGGCGATATCGTCGCGCCATGCCTTCGGTCGCACCCGCTTCGCTGACGCTCCTCCCGAGCGTCGCTCCGGTGCGCCGACGCCGCGGCGACCGCCGACTCTAGGCGACCTCGCGTTTCTGCCTGCACCGGGCACGGCCGTGAGCGTCGCCGCCTCCGTCGACGACCATCCCGACCGTTAAGGTGGAACCATGACGTATACCGTCGCCGTCTCCGGCGCCTCCGGCTATGCGGGGGGCGAGATCCTGCGCCTGCTGGCCGATCATCCCGACATAGACATCCGCACCGTCACCGCGCATTCCAACGCGGGGCAGCCGCTGATCCAGCATCAGCCGCACCTGCGGTCGCTCGCTCACCTCGAGCTGCAGGACACGACGCCCGAGATCCTCGCCGGGCACGACATCGTCTTCCTGGCACTGCCGCACGGGCAGTCCGGGCAGTACACGGATGCGCTCGGCGACGTGCCCCTCGTCATCGACGCCGGCGCCGATCACCGCCTCACCTCGAAGTCCTCGTGGGACGCGTTCTACGGCGGCCACTTCCACGACGCGTGGACGTACGGCGTCCCAGAGCTCCTGGTGGGCGGTGGGAAGCAGCGCGAGCAGCTGCGCAGCGCGACCCGCATCGCCGCCCCCGGATGCAACGCCTCCACCGTGAGCCTCAGCCTCGTGCCGGGCGTCGCCGCCGGCGTCATCGATCCCTCCGACATCGTCTCGGTCCTGGCCGTCGGTCCCTCCGGTGCAGGGAAGAGCCTGAAGACCAACCTGCTCGGCAGCGAGATCCTCGGAACAGCCAACCCGTACGCGGTCGGCGGTACGCACCGGCACATCCCCGAGATCCAGCAGGCGCTCGCCGCCGCTGGTGCGGCCGACCCGCGGATCTCGTTCACTCCCGTGCTGGTCCCGATGTCGCGCGGCATCCTGGCGACCTCGACCGCACCCATCGCCGACGGCGCGACCGATGCGCAGATCCGGGATGCCTGGGCGAGCGCATACGGCGACGAGACGTTCGTCCAACTGCTGCCCGAAGGACAGTTCCCGCGCACGGCCGACGTCCTGGGCGCCAACACCGCGCTCATCGGACTCGCGATCGACCGCGCAGCGAACCGCGTGACGGTCGTGACCGCGGTCGACAATCTCGTCAAGGGCACCGCCGGTGCTGCCATCCAATCCATGAACATCGCGCTCGGGCTGCCCGAAGCTCGCGCCCTCACCGTGAACGGAGTCGCACCGTGAGCGTCACCGCCCCCGCAGGATTCGAGGCGGCAGGAGTCGCCGCAGGTCTGAAGTCGACCGGCAAGCCGGACGTCGCCGTCGTCGTGAACCGCGGTCCGCGCAAGGTCGGCGCCGCCGTCTTCACGAGCAACCGTGCCAAGGCCAACCCGATCATCTGGTCGCAACAGGTCATCCAGGATCGTGTCGTCGAGGCCGTGGTCCTCAACTCCGGCGGTGCGAACTGCTTCACCGGAGCGTTCGGGTTCCAGACGACGCATCAGACCGCCGAGAAGGTTGCCGAGCTGCTCGACATCAGCGCCGGCGATGTGCTGGTGTGCTCCACAGGTCTCATCGGCACCGGCGACGAGGTGTTCCGCACCAAGGTGCTCGCCGGCACGACGCAGGCGATCGCCGAGCTCTCCACCGACGGCGGCGACAGCGCGGCCCACGCGATCATGACGACGGACACCGTCGCGAAGACGGCAGTGATCTCGCGCGATGGCTGGACGATCGGCGGAATGGCCAAGGGCGCGGGCATGCTCGCCCCCGGCCTCGCCACGATGCTCGTCGTCCTCACCACGGATGCCGATCTGGAAGCGCTCGAAGCCGACACCGCGCTGCGGTCGGCGACCGGGACGACGTTCGACCGTCTCGACTCGGACGGCTGCATGTCGACCAACGATCAGGTCACCCTGCTCGCCAACGCCGCGAGCGGCGTGAAGCCCGAGCTGGCGGACTTCACCGCTGCGCTGCGCGAGCTCTGCCTGGAGCTCGCCGTCAAGCTCCAGGGCGATGCCGAAGGCGCCGGTCACGACATCACGATCCGCGTGACGAACGCGGCCACCGAACAGGAGGCTGTGGATGTCGGCCGTTCCGTGGCGCGCAACAATCTCTTCAAGGCCGCCGTCTTCGGCAACGATCCGAACTGGGGTCGCGTGCTCGCGGCGATCGGCACGACCAGCGCGCAGTTCGACCCGTACGACGTCGATGTGTGGATGAACGGCGTGCGCGTGTGCACCGAGGGCGGACCGGACCGTCCGCGGGAAGAGGTCGATCTCGCGCCGCGCGCGACCGACGTGCTCATCGACCTGAAGGTCGGCGACGCCGAGGCGACCATCCTCACCAACGACCTCACCCACGACTACGTCCACGAGAACAGCGCGTACTCCTCATGACCGATCTCCAGGACACCACGCCGGACATCGCGGCCGAGAAGGCGTCGACTCTCATCGAGTCGCTGCCGTGGCTGAAGAAGTTCCGCGACCAGATCGTCGTCGTCAAGTACGGTGGCAACGCGATGGTCTCGGACGAGCTCCAGGACGCCTTCGCGCAGGACATCGCCTATCTCCGCTACGTCGGCGTGATGCCTGTCGTCGTGCACGGCGGCGGACCGCAGATCTCGCAGATGCTCGACCGGCTCGAGATCCCCAGCGAGTTCAAGGGCGGCTACCGCGTCACCAACACCGAGGCGATCAGCGTCGTTCGGATGGTGCTCACCGGCCAGGTGAACCCTCAGCTGGTCGGCAAGATCAACTCGCACGGTCCCATCGCCACCGGACTGAGCGGTGAGGACGCCGGTCTGTTCGGTGGTCGTCGTCGTGGCGTCGTGATCGACGGCGAGGAGGTGGATCTCGGGCGCGTCGGAGACGTCGTCCAGGTCGACCCGACGCCCGTCCTCGATCACCTGTCGGCCGGCCGCGTCCCCGTGGTGTCGAGTATCGCTCCCGACCTCGATCACCCTGGTCAGTCGTTGAACGTCAACGCGGATGCCGCGGCATCCGCCCTGGCGACGGCGCTCGGAGCGCGCAAGCTCGTGATCCTCACAGATGTGCCAGGGCTGTACGCCGACTGGCCGAATCGGGACTCGCTGGTGTCGCACATCACGTCCGGGGATCTCATCGAGATGCTGCCCTCGCTCGAATCGGGCATGATCCCGAAGATGCGCGCGTGTCTGGATGCCGTGGAGAAGGGCGTGGACGCCGCGGCCATCATCGACGGGCGGGTGCCGCATTCGGTGCTCGTCGAACTGTTCACCAGCAAGGGAATCGGGACCGAAGTGGTCCTGGGAGAGAAGAAGAAGGCATGACCGGCTGGCAGGAGGACGCCGCGCGCGATCTGGTGCTCAACGCAGGAGACCGGCTGGAGCTGCTCACCCGCGGTGAGGGCTCGCACCTGTACGACGGCGACGACCGTCGCTACCTCGACTTCCTCGCCGGGATCGCCGTCACCTCGCTCGGTCACGCGCACCCGGTGTTCGTCGAGGCGATCTCGCGGCAGGCGGCGACCCTCGCCCATGTGTCGAACTACTTCGCGACCCCGCCGCAGCTGGCGCTCGCCGCTCGACTGAAGCGCCTGGCCGGCGCCGGCATCGACGGTCGGGTGTACTTCTCGAACTCCGGCGCTGAGGCGAACGAGGCCGCGTTCAAGCTCGCCCGCCTGCACGGCGGCGCGGAGCGCCCGCGGATCATCGCTCTCGAGAACGGATTCCACGGTCGGACGATGGGCTCGCTCGCGATGACGGCGAAGACCAGCATGCGCGCTCCGTTCGAGCCCATGCCCGGCGGTGTCGAGCACATCCCGGCGACCATCGAGGCACTCGAGGCCGCGATGGACGACCGTGTCGCGGCTGTCATCGTCGAGCCCATCCAGGGCGAGGCTGGCGTCGTCGAACTGCCGGAGGGCTACCTCGCCGCGGCGCGTTCGCTGACGCTCGCGCACGGCGCCCTGCTGATCATCGACGAGATCCAGACCGGCGCCGGACGCACTGGCGCCTGGTTCGGATTCAGTCACGAGGGCATCACCCCGGACGCTATCACGCTCGCCAAGGGCATCGGCGGCGGGTTTCCGATCGGCGCCCTCGTCACGTTCGGTGCGGCGAGCTCGCTGTTCACACCCGGATCGCACGGTTCGACGTTCGGCGGCAACCCGCTGGGCACGGCGGTGGCGGATGCCGTTCTCGCCGAGATCGAGCGCGCGGGTCTCGTCGAGAACGCCGCCGCGCGCGGCGCGCAGCTGCGGACCGTCATCGACGGGATCGGCTCGCCGCTCGTCACCGGCACCCGCGGCAAGGGGCTTCTGATCGGCGTCGCGCTGAACGCGCCCGTCGCCGGAGCGGTCGTCGCCGCCGCTCAGAACCGCGGACTGATCATCAACGCCGCGAACCCGGAGACGATCCGCATCGCTCCGGCGCTCACGATCGGGGATGCCGAGATCGAAGAATTCCAGACGCTGTTCGCCGACTCGCTTGCCGACGTGCAGGCGACGCTCGCGGCATCCGAGACCGAAGGGGTATCCGCATGACCCGTCACCTGCTGCGTGATGACGACCTGACTCCCGCAGAGCAGGCCGAGATCCTCGATCTCGCCGTCGAGCTGAAGAAGGACCGCTGGGCCGATAAGTCGCTCGCTGGCCCCCAGACCGTCGCCGTGATCTTCGACAAGTCGTCGACCCGTACCCGCGTGTCGTTCGCGGTGGGCATCGCGGACCTCGGCGGTTCGCCGCTGATCATCAGCACCGCCAGCAGCCAGCTGGGCGGCAAGGAGACCCCGAGCGACACGGCCAGGGTGCTCGAGCGCCAGGTCGCGGCGATCGTGTGGCGCACGTATGCGCAGGCGGGGCTCGAGGAGATGGCCGCCGGGACGCGCGTCCCGGTCGTCAACGCGCTGTCCGACGACTTCCACCCGTGCCAGCTGCTCGCCGACCTGCTCACGATCCGAGAGCACAAGGGCGACCTCACGGGGCTGACGCTGACATTCTTCGGCGACGGACAGAGCAACATGGCGCACTCGTACGCGCTCGCCGGCGTCACCGCCGGCATGCACGTGCGCATCGCGTCGCCCGACGACTACGCGCCGCGCGCTGACGTGATCGAGGCGGCCGATCGTCGTGCCGCCGAGACCGGTGGCTCCATCACCCTCTACACCGACGCGAACGAGGCCGCGGCCGGCGCGGACGTCGTCGTCACCGACACGTGGGTGTCGATGGGCAAGGAGGAGGAGAAGCTCGCGCGCATCCGGGATCTCGGCGGTTACAAGGTCACCCCCGAGACCATGCAGATCGCGGATCCGGAAGCCATCTTCATCCACTGCCTCCCGGCCGATCGCGGCTACGAGGTGGACTCCGACGTCATCGACGGCCCGCAGAGCGTGGTGTGGGACGAAGCCGAGAACCGACTGCACGCGCAGAAGGCGCTGCTCGTCTGGCTGCTCCGGCAGGGCTGAACGGATGGCGCGCGGGCTGTCCGACCGGTGGGAGCGGTTGAACGGCCCCGCGCGCATCGGCGGCGTCGACCTCGCCCGCAGTCTCGCGGTCATCGGCATGTTCGCGGCGCATCTGCTCGTCACGGCCGATCACTGGGACTGGACGGACCCGTCGACTTGGCTTTTCATCGTCGACGGCCGTTCGTCCATCCTGTTCGCGACGCTCGCGGGCGTCTCGGTCGGCCTGGTGACGGGAGGCGCCGTCCCGCTCACGGGTGACCGCATGCGCACCGCGCGCGGTCGGCTGGCCGTGCGTGCCGGGATGCTGTGGCTCACCGGCATCCTGCTCATCCTCACCGGCGTGCCGGTGTACGTGATCCTGCCCGCCTATGCGATCCTCTTCCTGCTCGTCCTGCCGTTCACGACCGTGTCGTCGAGCACCGTGCTGTGGGCCGCGGCCGGGATCGGCGCCGTGATGGCGTTCGTGCAGCCGCTGCTGGACGAACTGCCGCTGTGGTCAGGGCCGTTCGGCGGCGAGTTCTCGGCCGCGTTGGGCTGGAACTACCCGTTCCCGGTGTGGATCGCCTTCGTGCTCGCGGGGCTCGGCATCGCGCGTGCCGACGTGAGCCGTCTGCGCACCCAGCTCTGGATGCTGGCAGCCGGAACAGCTCTCGCCGTGGTGGGGTACGCCGGGTTCTCGGGGCCGTCCGATTCGCTGTACCTCCAGCGGGTCCTGACCGCCGTTCCGCATTCGTCGGGGATGTTCGAGGTCTTCGGCACCGGCGGCTTCGCGATCGCGGTGATCGGAGCCTGTCTGCTGATCTGCCGGCTGGATGCGGTCCGGATGCTCCTGCTCCCGTTGCGCGCCACCGGCGCCATGCCGCTGACGGCGTACGCGGCTCAACTGCTCATCTGGGCGGTGGTGGCACTGGCGACGTTCGGCGATACTGGTGATCTTGTCGCCTTCCGCGCGATGGAGCCGTTCTGGCCGCTCACGATCGGCACGATCGTCGGCTGCACGGCATGGGCGCTGCTCATCGGGCGCGGGCCGCTGGAGTGGTTGTTCGACCGTACGGCGAAGGTCGCCGTACCAGGACGGCCCCGCGGGATCGGTAGGCTGAATCCATGAGCGAGGCGAAGCACGACGGTACGAACGAGGGCGCGCTCTGGGGCGCACGATTCGCGAGCGGACCGTCGCCTGAACTGGTGGAGCTGAGCCGTTCCACGCACTTCGACTGGGTCCTCGCCCCCTACGACATCGCCGGTTCGCATGCGCACGCCACGGCTCTCGAGGCGGCCGGTTACCTCGAGCCCGATGAGGCCCGTCGCATGCACGAGGGCCTGGATGCCGTGGCCCGCAAGGTCGCCGACGGGGCGATCGTCCCGCATCCCACCGACGAGGACGTCCACGGCGCTCTCGAGCAGGCGCTGATCGTCGAACTCGGACCGGAGCTGGGCGGCCGTCTCCGCGCCGGTCGCAGCCGCAACGACCAGATCGCGACGCTCGTGCGGATGTACCTGATCGACCACGCGAAGGTCATCGCCCGGGACCTGCTGCGCGTGATCGACGCGCTGGTCGCCCAGGCCGAGGCCCACCCCGAGGCAATCCTGCCCGGACGCACTCACCTGCAGCATGCGCAACCCGTACTGCTCGCCCACCACCTGCAGGCGCATGGCTGGCCGCTGGTGCGCGAGCTCGAGCGCCTCGTCGACTGGCGCGTCCGCGCCGCCGTCTCGCCGTACGGCGGGGGAGCGCTCGCCGGCTCCACGCTCGGGCTCGACCCGGCGCTGGTCGCTTCCGAGCTCGGACTCGATCGCCCGGCGGAGAACTCCCTCGATGGCACGGCCGCGCGCGACGTGGTCGCCGAGTTCGCGTTCATCGCCGCGATGACCGGAATCGACCTCTCGCGTCTGAGCGAGGAGATCATCCTCTGGAACACGCGCGAGTTCGGCTTCGTCACGCTGCACGACGGCTACTCGACAGGCTCGAGCATCATGCCGCAGAAGAAGAACCCCGACATCGCCGAGCTCGCCAGAGGCAAGTCCGGTCGGCTGATCGGCAACCTGTCCGGCCTCATGGCGACGCTCAAGGGACTTCCGCTCGCGTACAACCGCGATCTGCAGGAGGACAAGGAGCCGGTGTTCGACTCCGTGCGGACGCTCGAGGTCGTTCTGCCCGCGTTCGCCGGGATGATCGCGACGCTCCGCTTCGACACCGCGCGGATGGCCGAGCTGGCCCCGCAGGGCTTCTCGCTCGCGACCGATGTGGCCGAGTGGCTCGTGAAGCGCCGCGTGCCCTTCCGTGACGCGCACGAGATCTCCGGTGCGCTCGTGCGCGCGTGCGAGGAGCAGGGGATCGGCCTGGAGGATGCTTCGGACGAATTGCTGCTCTCGGTCTCGCCGCACCTCGTCCCCGAGGTGCGGGAAGTGCTGTCGATCGAGGGGTCGGTCGCCTCGCGGACCGGAACCGGCGGGACGGCCGGGGTCCGCGTCGCGGAGCAGCGCGCCGAGCTCATCGCCCGTGCGCAGAAGGCGGCGCACGCTCTGGGGCTGTGACGCGTACCCATCAGTGAATGCGCTCATGGCGCATATTTGAATCAAATAACTTATTAGCGCATATAACGAACACATGCGTGTTATGGTTATGCCATGGTCATCGCTGTGATCGCCGACATCGTCGGCTCCCGTCGTCTCGAGGACCGCGCATCCGCCCAGCGCGTGCTCGATGAAGCCATCGCGCGCGTGGAAGCGGATCTCCCGCTCGCGACGCAGCCGCTGACGCCCACCGTTGGCGACGAGCAGCAGGCGGTCTACACACGGCTCGGCGATGCGCTGACGTCGCTGCTCATGCTTCAGCTCGCACTTCCGGACGGGATCTCGTTCCGCTTCGGGATCGGGGTGGGAGAGATCCGCGCGATTGATTCCGCGCACGGCGCCCTCTCGGACGGACCAGGCTGGTACGCGGCGCGCGAGGCGATCGAGACGGTGCACGCCCGCGAGCAGCGCGCCGTGCCGCGCATGCGCACATGGATCGTCGGTGCCCCGGGGCAGGATGAGGTCATGGAGCCGCTGATCGCCGCATCGAACGCCTACCTGCTGACCCGTGACGAACTGGTCGGCGACATGAGCGAGCGGGAGCGACGGCTCACATACGGGCGTCTCACCGGTACCCCGCAGGCCGAGCTCGCGCGCACCGAGGGGATCACCCAGCCGAGCGTGTCCAAGTCGCTGCGCAGCGCCGGAGCAGCCGCGCTGATCGAAGGAGTCGCGCAGCTGAGAGGGGCGGCCTCATGATCCTCGCCGGATTCCTGCTGCTGGCCGTCGGAGCGGTCGATCTCGTCCGCCAGTTCGTGCCGCCGCGCTGGATCGGCTACCTCGTGACCCTCATCGTGCTGCTCGTGCTCGGCAGCGTCGCGGATGCGCTGCTGCCGATGATCGTCGCGATCGTCGTCGGAGCGGCCTGGGTACGGGCCATGCCGAGGGAGCGTGATTCCCGGCTCGGCTTCTGGCCTGCGGTCGGCCTCGCCTTCATCGTCGCGGTCTCGGTGGCGTGGGCCGGTGCGCGGCCGGATGCGGGAATCATCGGCCTGTCCTGGCGGATGGGCTCCCCGTTCGGGCCGATCCCCTTCGACCTCGCCGTGCTCGTCATCGGCGTCGTGGTGTTCCTGCTGGAATCGGCGAATCTCGTCGTCAGGGCTGCGCTGTCCGGCGAGCACACCTGGCGACCGGATGACGCGGGGATCGCCCCGGGTGCGCCGACGACGGCAGCCGACGTCGCGGCGGACGATTCCGACTCGGCCGCAGTCGAGCCGGCGCAGCCGACGCAGCGCGGCGGGTTCAAGGGCGGACGCCTGATCGGACCGCTCGAGCGCGTGATCGTGTTCATGCTCACCCTGACTGCCGCGTACCCGATCCTGGCCGCAATGCTGGCGGCGAAGGGCATCGTGCGCTTCCCCGAGATCTCCAAGGACGGCGAGACCGGGGCGCGCGCGGAGTACTTCCTGGTCGGCAGCCTGGTCAGCTGGGTGATCGCGTTGGGCGCGGCGTTCCTGGTGTGGTGGGGCGTGCACGCCTGATCGTCCGGCAGGTGCCGCGCTGATAGCCTGGAACGCGTGTCGAATTCCGCTCTGACGACTGCCCCGCAGGCGATCGATCCCGCGTTCGAGAACGTGTGGGATGAGATCGTCTGGCGCGGCCTCGTCCACGTGTCCACCGATCAGGAGGCGCTGCGCGCCCTTCTCGCCGGGGACCCGATCACGTATTACTGCGGCTTCGACCCGACCGCTCCGAGTCTGCACCTCGGGCATCTCGTGCAGCTGCTTCTGCTGCGTCGGCTGCAGCTGGCGGGACACAAGCCGCTCGGACTCGTCGGAGGGTCGACCGGCCTCATCGGAGACCCGCGTCCGACGGCAGAACGCACCCTGAACACCAGGGAGACCGTCGCCGAGTGGGTGGACAGTCTGCGCGGGCAGGTCGAGCGCTACCTGAGCTTCGAGGGCGACAACGCCGCGCGCATGGTCAACAACCTGGACTGGACGGCACCGCTGTCCGCCATCGACTTCCTGCGCGAGATCGGCAAGCACTACCGTGTCGGCACGATGCTGAAGAAGGATGCCGTCGCCGCGCGCCTGAACTCGGATGCCGGTATCAGCTACACCGAATTCAGCTACCAGATCCTTCAGGGACTGGACTTCCTTGAGCTGTACCGCCAGTACGGCTGCGTGCTGCAGACCGGCGGCAGCGATCAGTGGGGCAACCTCACCAGCGGAACCGACCTGATCCATCGTGTGGAGAGCACGTCGGTGCACGCGATCGGCACACCGCTCATCACGAACAGCGACGGCACCAAGTTCGGCAAGAGCGAGGGCAACGCGATCTGGATCAACGCGGACATGACCAGTCCGTATGCGTTCTACCAGTTCTGGTTGAGCACGGCCGATGCCGACGTCGTTGAGCGTCTCAAGGTCTTCACTTTCCTGACCAAGGCTGAGATCGAGGAGTACGCAGCGCTGGTCGAGACGGAGCCGTTCCGTCGCGCCGCTCAGAAGCGCCTCGCGCTCGAGGTGGTCGCGAC
This sequence comes from Microbacterium sp. GXF0217, assembly GCF_054798195.1. NCBI lineage: Bacteria > Bacillati > Actinomycetota > Actinomycetes > Micrococcales > Microbacteriaceae > Microbacterium > Microbacterium sp. GXF0217. The sequence goes on from NZ_JBSJZG010000003.1 coordinate 611,078, forward strand.
CGTGCACGGCGTCGATGCGACCGCCGCCGTGATCGCAGCATCCGACGCGCTGTTCGGTCAGGGCGATCTGACGGCACTGGATGCTGAGACGCTGCGCTCCGCCCTGGCGGAGCTGCCGAACGCGACGGTGGCCGCCGGCACTCCGATCATCGAGGCGCTGGTCGCAACAGAGCTGGTGTCCTCCAACGGTGAGGCGCGTCGGGCCATCGGCCAGGGCGGAGTGACGCTGGACGGCGTTCGCGTGGAGGACGAGTCGGCCGTGGTGCAGGGCACCCTGCCCGGCGGCGTCTCAGTGCTCCGGCGAGGGAAGAAGACGCTCGCGGGCGTGTTCATCGGCTGACCCGTGCCGTTCACGCCGAGCCACGCGGTCATCGCGCTGCCGTTCGTGCGCACGCCGCTGATCCCCGCAGCGATCGCGATCGGCGCGATGACGCCGGATCTTCCGCTGTTCCTCCGCGGCATCGGTCTAGGGTACGGCTTCACCCACACCTGGGCGAACCTGCTGTGGACGGGCGTCATCGCATTCGCGCTGTTCCTGCTCTGGCGGCTCCTGCTGCGGCCGGCCGCGGGGGAGCTCGCACCGTCCTTCATCGCTGCCCGCCTTCCGCGTGAGTGGGAGCAGAAGCCATCGACGGCCGTGCGACAGGCGCTCGGCGCGGGGGAGTCGCGCGGGTATCCGCTGCTGCTGGCGGCATCCCTGCTGATCGGCGTCGCATCGCACATCCTCTGGGACCTGTTCACGCACGAGGGGCGCTGGGGCAGCCAACTGCTTCCGATTCTGGATGCCGAGTGGGGCCCGTTGCCCGGATTCAAATGGCTGCAGCACGGCTCCAGCGTGGTCGGCCTGCTCATCGTCGGCGTCTGGATGCTCGTCTGGCTGCGCCATCGGATGCCGCGTGCCGAGCTCGTCCGACTGCTGCCTGGTGGGGTGCGCGTCGCGTGGTGGCTGTCGCTGCCGGCTGTGCTCGTGGTCGCATGGGTCGCCGGGATGATCGCGTTCGGTCCGTTCACCGATGAATTCACGGTGCAGCACCTGGCCTATCGGGTCCTCCCGCCGGCATGCGCGGTGTGGGGAGGGCTCACCGCAGTGCTCTGCGTGGTTATCGGGATTCGGCGGAGCGCCCGCTGATCACCAGACCGCGGAGTCCCGTCCCCAGGCTCGGGGCGCCTCGAACTCGAGGCCGGGAATCGCGGATCGCGCAGTCGTGACCGCGTGGCCGTCGACCAGGAACCCCTGGGTGTGCGCGGCCGGGTCGACCGGCGGTGCCGGGTGGGGTTCGGCGGTGCGCGGCATCCCGAGCAACTCGGCGGCGATGCGTCGCAGTGAGGTGCGGACCGCGCGTGCGATGCCGTCCTCAGCATGGACGGCATCGCAGATCCCGGCGGCGAGCAGATAGCCGGCGGAATGATCCAGGGCCTGTGCGGGAAGCACCCCCGGGCGATCTCCGTCCGGGGACTCGACCATCGCGATGCCGGACTCGGCCTGGACGAGGCTGTCGAATCCGCGTCGATCAGGATGCTCGTGCCCCCAGGCGCTCAGCTCGGCGACGATGAGACCCGGATGCCGATCTGCCAGATCCTCGCGTGTCAGCCCGAGGCGGGCGAGCGAGGACGGCCGGTATCCGAGGACGAGGACATCGGCCGCGCCGAGGAGCTCTTGGAAGCGGGCGGAACGCGCATCGAGAATCGTCGAGCGTTTGCCGTGTCCGGTATCGAGGTGCTGCCAGGTCGGTTCCGCGAGCCCCGGCGGATCGACGCGAAGGACGTCCGCGCCGAGAAGAGCGAGCGTCCGGGTGCACACGGGACCCGCGATCACTCGCGTGAGATCGAGAACACGAATGCCGTCGAGACCGCGCCGAGGGACGGACCGCTGTCTGGCCGGCTGGCCGGTGTCGACGGACTCGACCAGCGGGGTGTCCTGGAGTGCTCGGTCCGTGTCCGGGTTCTCGGGCCGTACCGGGACGGCGAGGCCGCCCGCACCCGCGATGCGCGCGACGGCGTCCTGCATCGAGCGGTCCGCCAGCGCGGCTGCGAGGGCATCGGCCCCGGCATCCGAGCCGAGGTCGAGCGCAATTCGAAGAGCGTGCGCGTGATGAGGGTAGTTTCCATGGGTCCGGACCCAGCCGTCGGCGACGCGCCAGAACCCCGACATCGGAGACCACACCTCGGGGGAGTGGCTGTCGACGGTGAGATATCGATCGCTCCGGTACGCGGCGGCGAGGCGGCGCGCATCGATCCGCGTCTCATCCACTGCGGGATGCCGGGCGGCGCGACACAGCGCAAGCACGCTCGCAGAGGCGAGGGCGTCGACGGAGAGACGAGACGGGAGGGTCTGCATGGCCCGATCGTACGACCGCTCCCAGCGCGAAGGCCCCGGAAATCCAGGCGACACGCCCGGGGGTCCGCCTGGATTTGCCCGACCCCCGGATCCAGCGTAAGTTATTACCTGTTCGCCCCACAGGGTTGAGAGAGACCAGCAGGTCAGCTCCCCTCAAGTGGCGGAACACCTCCCGAAAACAGTTCACACACTCCGGTGCGAGATTGTTTACGGGATGCCTTGTGATCCTCGGATCGCGGGCCGAGTTCGCTCGGCGCGTCGATTTGACAAACGGATCAAGCGAGGTAAGATAGAGAAGTTGCCCTTCGGGCCTGGTCGTGAGGCTGGGTCGGGGGAGCGTCTGATCCTTGAGAACTCAACAGCGTGCACTTGTCAAATGCCAAATTATCCTCGTCTC